>CBIHPH010000121.1:0-12662 GCA_966212105.1 uncultured Rhizobacter sp. | reverse complement strand
AGCTGCAGGGCGGCGGCGAGGCCGGCAAAGCTGCCGCCGATGATGATGACGTCATTCATGGTGATGGGCTCCGTGTTGTGGATGGAGGAGGCTGGGCTGGGCCTGGCACGCCATATCGTCCAGCGTTACGCGCTCGAGACGGGCAGAGGGGCCGGCGCGCGGCTGCGCCAGAAGGAGGAAGTCATGGGTCGATTGATTATTGGACTTCTGGTACAGTAATGTGAGGCGAAGATAGTGAACTGTCAAGTACAATTAATCTTCCACAGTCCACCATGCTGAATGGCCCGCTGCTGCCGCCGCTGGTGGTGTCCGTCATCCCTGCTGCGGTCGTCCGCTGCGTCACAGGGCTCCTCGGGTTGCCGTCAGTTACTGGACTGCAAATACAATAATGCGGAAACTATAGTGAACTGCCAACTCCACTGAATCTGCCCATGGCTCGCCCCCCAGCTCCCGCTCCCAAGCCCCAACGCGGCCGGCCACGCGATCCCGAGCGCTTGCGGCGCATCCTGGAAGCAGCGCAACGGCACTTCAACGAGCATGGCCTGGAGCGTGCCAACGTGGATGCCATCGCCGCGGACGCCGGTGTTGCCAAGATGACCGTGTACAACAACTTCGGCTCCAAGGAGGGCCTGTTCCAGGCGGTCGTGCGCGACAGGACGGCGACGGTGGTGGTTGGCGTCCCGGGCGCCGGGGCGCTGGACCCGGAACAGCCGGAGAAGGCGCTCCTGGCGATCGGCGCCCGGTTTCTCGCACTGGCGCGCGGGGACGACGCCCAGGGCGCGTTGCGCTCTGTCTACGGCGTCGCGGGGGCGCAGCCGGAAGTCTGCCGGGCGTTCTACAAGGACGGCCCTGAGCGTGTGAACGGCGAGCTGGCTGCATACCTGCGCCGTGCCCACTTGGCGGGCACGCTGAAGGTGCGGAACCCGCTTCAGGCAGCGGACCTGTTCCTGTCGATGTTCCTGGGCTCCGGTCACATCCGCGGACTGCTGAAGCTCGAGATGCCGGATTCCCGGGAAAACAGCGCTCTTCTGCGCGAGGCCGTACGGGTCTTCATGGCGGCCTACGGCGTGTAGGTCAGAGGCTCTTCGCCAGGACCGCATTCGCGGCGGAGCTCACCCCGCCACCAGCCGCACAAGCTGAACCTGTCGTGATCGCGCTGGACGACCGCTTCTCGGAAGCCAGTATCGACTTCCGCATGCCAGCTCAGGTCGAAAGCAACCTTCAGGCACCTCGTGGTTGAACAACCTTTTGCAGTTTGCAATCGTTCAGCGACAGTGCTGGAATATGTAGTGCACCTGCACTACACTCTCGGAATGAAAACCGCCGTCATTCCTCAAGTTCGCGTCGAGCCGGAGCTGCGCGCTGATCTCGATTCCGTGCTGCTGCCCGGCGAGACCCTGAGCGACTTTGTCGAGGCCTCGGTGCGCAAGGCCGTTGAATTCCGACGCGTTCAAACCGACTTCGCCTCGCGTTGCGACGCCTCGTTGGCCGACTACGAACGCACCGGGATATCCATCCCGGCGGACGTTGTCCTGTCGAAGCTGGAGGCAAAAGTCACAGCACGAGTGAAACAGCTGCGCAAATGACGTTCAAGGTCGAGTTCACCCCTGAGGCTGATGCTGACCTGGATCATCTGTTCGACTTCCTGCTGGAGCGCGCCGAGACGGTGGAGGAGGCCATGCGCGCTTACGACGCCATCGAGGTCGTCCGCACGGTTGCCCACAGCCACCTCTCGACCACGCCCTACAGCTACCGCAAGGTGGGTGCACGTCCAACGTTGCGCGAACTCATCATCCCATTCGACTCTACCGGGTACATCCTTCGCTTCGACATCCGCACGCCGGAGCTGGTCCTCGTGATCGGCGCGCGCCATCAGCGCGAAGAGGATTACCACTGACGTCCAGCCGCAGTGCCCCGGCCCGGTGGCTGGCCCGAGAGCCGATATTGCGAATGACTGCACCTGGGCCGAGGGCTTGGCCTTCGTCACCGCCGACCGCCAGCAGTTGCTCTTCAGGCCCGTTCACTCAAGAACGCGATTTCTTCTACCGTGAAGCCCGCAGCAGCACGCGCCTCGACATTGAACGGCGGCCGGATCTTCGGCGCCTCGTAGCGATCGGCCAGCACCGAATAGTGAGCGAGCGGGTCGAACCCCTCTCGCCGGCACAGCCAGCGATACCAGTGATTGCCGATGGCCACATGCCCCACTTCATCGCGCAAGATGATGGCCAGGATGTCCACGGCACGTTGATCGCCCGCCTTGGCGAACTTTGCCTGCAGCGGCGGTGCTGCATCCAGCCCGCGCGCCTCGAGCGTGCGGGGCACGAGGGCCATGCGCGCCAGCACGTCCCCCGCGGTGCGCTGCGCCATTTGCCACAAGCCGTCGTGCGCGTCGAAATCACCGTAGTCGAAACCGAGTGACTGCAGATGGGCACGCAGCAGGCCGAAGTGAAGCGCTTCCTCGCTCGCCACCCGCAGCCAGTCCACGTAATATGCCACCGGCATCCCGGCGAAGCGGAAGGTGGCATCGAGCGCCAGGTTGATCGCGTTGAATTCGATGTGGGCGATGGAATGGATGAGGGCCGCGCGCCCTTCGATGGTGAACGGGCTGCGCGACGGCACGTCGCGCGCCGGGCGCAGGCGGGGCCGAACAGGGCGCCCGGGCAAACCGCCAGGATCGCTCAACACGGTGTGCGGATCGATCGCCTCGGCAGCCAGCGATTCGAACAGCGTCCGCGTCTGCAGGGCTTTTTCGGCGGGATCGGCGAGGGTCAGCACTTCCAGGGCGCGCGCACGTGGGTTCATCCCTAGAATTATGGCTTTGCACTTGGGAACGGACCATGGCCATCTACCAGCTGGGCGACGAAGCGCCGGACATCCACCCCACCGCATGGGTGGCCGACAGTGCCCAGGTGATCGGTGCCGTCACGATGGCTGAAAGCAGCAGCGTCTGGTTCGGTGTCGTCGCCCGAGGCGACTCTGACCGCATCACCATCGGCCGGGGTTCGAACATCCAGGACGGCTCGGTGCTCCATGCCGACCAGGGCGTTCCCTTGCACATCGGCGACAACGTCACCGTGGGCCATCAGGCCATGCTGCACGGATGCACCATCGGCGAGGGCTCGCTGATCGGCATCCAGGCCGTGGTGCTCAATGGGGCGAAAATCGGGCGCAACTGCCTGGTCGGAGCAGGGGCGCTGGTCACCGAAGGCAAGGAATTTCCGGACGGATCGTTGATCATGGGCTCGCCTGCGAAGGTCGTGCGCTCCCTGACCCCCGAGCAGATGGCCGGCATGCAGCGCGGCACGAAGCACTATGTCGAGAATGCCCGGCGCTTTGCCACGGGCTTGAAGAAGATCGGTTGAACCCATGAGTGAATTGCACAAGTTCCTGTTCGAGGGCCTGCCGGTGCGCGGCATGCTCGTGCGCCTGACGGAAGGCTGGCAGGAAGTGCTGCGTCGCCGCGAAGAAGCGGGCGATGCGTTCCCGCGCCCGGTGCGGGTGCTGATGGGCGAAATGGCCGCCGCCGGTGTGCTGATGCAGTCCAACATCAATTTCAATGGCGCCGTCGTGCTGCAGATGCAGGGCGACGGGCCGGTCAAGCTCGCTGTGGCCGAGGTGCAGCCGGACCTGGCCTTTCGCGTCACCGCCAAGGTGGTGGGCGAGGTGCCCGAGGAGGCGGGCCTGAAGGCGCTCGTCAACGTGAAGGGCCATGGGCGATGCGCCATCACGCTCGATCCGCAGGGGCGCGTGCCCGGGCAGCAGCCCTACCAGGGCGTGGTGGCGCTTCACGGCGACCAGCGCCAGCCGCTGCACCGGCTCAGCGAGGTGCTCGAACACTACATGCTGCAATCGGAGCAGCTCGACACCAAGCTCATCCTCGCTGCCGACGACCACATCGCCGCAGGCCTGCTGATCCAGCGTCTGCCTGTGGAAGGTGAGCGCAACCTCGAGCGCGAGCAAGACGAGATCGATTTCGATGAGTCGTACAACCGCATCGCCCACCTGGCCGCCTCGCTCACGAGCGAGGAGCTGTTGACGCTCGATGCCGAAACCGTGCTCCGCCGCCTGTTCTGGGAGGAGGATGTGCGCCGCTTCGAACCGGCCGAGCCCCGATTCGCATGCACCTGTTCACGCGATCGCGTGAGCGACATGCTGCGCAACCTCGGCCGCGAGGAGGTCAACGGCATCGTCGCCGAGCAGGGCAAGATCGACGTGGGGTGCGATTTCTGCGGCCGGCAGTACGTCTTCGATGCGATCGACGTGGATGAACTGTTCATTCCGGCCCGCGACCAGCCGCCCGGCTCCAGCGCGCTCAACTAGGAGACCTGCATGGCCTATGCCCTCGTGAAGGCGGCCCATCTGCTGGCCGTGGTGGTGTGGCTCGGTGGCATGTTCTTCGCCCATTTCTGCCTGCGCCCGGCCGCCATGGCGCTGCCACCCCCGCAGCGCGTGCCGCTGATGGCCACCGCGCTCGGTCGGTTCTTCCAGGCCGTGGCCGCGTCGATCGGGCTGATCCTCGTGTCGGGCGGCTGGATGCTGTGGCACGTGGCGGCCACCACGAAGCAGACAGGGGCGGCGTTCAACATGCCGCTCGAATGGCTGGTGATGGCCGTGCTCGGCGTGGTGATGGTGCTCATCTTCGGCCACATCCGCTTCGCCTTGTACAAGCGGCTGCAGCGCGCAGTGGCCGGGCAGGATTGGCCGGCGGGCGGTGAGGCGCTCACCGCCATCCGCGGCTGGGTGGCCGTCAACCTGACGATTGGTGCGGTGATCGTGCTTGTCGTGATGATGGGCACGGGCAACTGACAAATCAGCGCCGGCCCATGGGCTGCGTCACGGAATCCAATACACCGCGCTGCTGCAGACAAACAGCCCGAGCAGCGACTGGCCGTTGGCGCTCTTGACGCGCACGCCGTGGTCCGGATCCCACCTGGGCCATGAGATGGCGGTCGGTGCGGCGTCGGCCGGCAGCACGAACACCGGGCTGTTGCAGCCGGTCGTGCCGATCACCTGGTACGCCGGGTTGAGCGTCTCATCCGGATTCGGGAACACCGGCGCCGTGTTGGTTCCGCCGCGGAAGAACACGCCGGCCACCCAACGGCTGTCCGGCGACCACGTCGGGCTGCCGAACGACGCGCCGAGCACCTGGTTCGTGCTGTCGCTGGGCACCTCCGTGATGCGATGCAGGTTGGCGCCGTTCACATCGACCACCCAGATGTGGCCGTTCCAGGTGAAGGCCAGGCGCCTGCCGTCCGGGCTGGCAGTCAGATGGACAAACAAGGACCCCTTGCCACCGGTGGCGAGGTTGTCCTCCAGGTCGAGGATGGCGATGGGATGCTCGAAGAAGTCCGTCGGCGAAGATTGATAAAGCTTGTTGCCGTCGAGGTAGACATACGAGCCGTCCGGAAGCCATGCGGCCGGGCTGCCGATGACCGAATCCAAGTCGCGTTTGTGGATGGTCGAGCCTCGTTTGACGATCCGGCCCGTGGTGCTGTCGAAGATCGTCAGCGGATTGCTGACGCTCCCCTCGTCGTCCGGCCCATGCCAGAAGGTGAGCAGGTACCGCCCATCGACCGACAGCTTCGGATGATTGAAGGTGCTGGTCAGCGTGAGGTCCGGTGCCTTCTTGGTCCACGTCGTGGTGTCGAAGAAGGACACGCGCACCGGTTCGGTGAAGGGCCCGTTGCGGTCGTAGCGCACCACGGTGTTTGGCGATGTGTCGCCGTGCCACAAGACCTCGTCCGATTCGTTGCCGACGTTCACGCCGGTCCCGCTCGACAGCGTGTAGACGTTCATGTCCCCGAACGCGCGGGTGACCATCAACCGCCCCGGCAGCGTTTGGCCGTTGTAGTAGGTGAGGGTGGCGGGCGCCGCCGCGGTGGTCGGAGCGCTGGCTGTCTCGGCGGCCGTGTCGTCGCCGCCGCCACCGCCGCATCCCGCGAGAGTCAAGGCCAGGGCGCTGGCGGACGCGGTGGCGGAAGCCCACCGGAAGAGGTGCAGAAGTTTCATGGAATGAATTTTTCGAGGAGGCCGAGGAGGCGCCGAGTCGAGGGCCGTGGAGGGTAAGTAAATGCCGGCGCTGCAGCCATCCTCCGGACGGGGGAGATTTCGGCCGCCGGCCCAGCGCCTGCCCGCGGCGTACCCCTATTCCTAGGGGGGCGTGCACGAATGGATGCGGCTCGCCTTGCGCGGCTGGTGGCCATCAACCTGGCGATCGGTGCGTGACCGCGGGCACAGGGAACTGGTTCACCACCTGGATGAAGCCGTTCCATGTGAGGGTCAGGCGCTTCCCATCGTGATCGATGTCGCAAAACTGATTGACTATATAGCTACAAAGCGTCAGAATGTGCCTGGTCAGCCGGCTGCATTGGCTGTAGTGCCCACGGTGTGCCCTCGCGCGTGAAGCGCGAGGGAAGTGTGCCCTCGCGCGTGAAGCGCGAGGGAAGTCGGTCTTACTTCACGCGTCGGTCGTGGTGAACCTGGAGTCAGCTCTGATCCTTGATGTCCACCTGACGACAATGACGCTGCACTGAACACGCCCCATGGACCCCATCGCCGTCACCGTCTTGCTCGCCATCCACCTCGTGGGCAGTGGCTGCTTCATGTTCCTGGTCTGGCACAAGATGCCGAATTCCCCTGGCCTCGCCCGATGGTGGGCGTCGAGCTATCTGTTGGGCTTGGCCTGTCTCGGCCGACTGTTGCCTGGGGGGGGCATCGATGTCCCGGGATACGTCTGCGACGGCGTGATGCTGCTGGCGCTGCTGCTGTTCAACGGCGGCATGCGCGAGTTCGTCGGGCGCGAGGCGTTGCGCTGGCAGGCGACGGCGGGGCTGTTGGCCCTGATGGTGGGCGGCGAGGTGGCGTCTGCGCTGATCGGGGGCGAACGGGTTCGGCATCTCGCGTTGGGCGTGTCTGTCGCAGCGGTGTGTGCCTCGGTCGTGTGGACGCTCGTCGTGGCATTGCCTCAGCAGCCCATGCACCTGCGTGCGCCTTTGCGTTTGCTGGCCGCGATCCTCGGCGGCATGGTGGCGTTCGTGCTGGTGGGGGCGTACGGCGCGGATGCGGCAGGCATGCCGGTGGCATGGCGTGGCCCCTTCTCACAGGTGTTCCTCCTGTACGCGTCGATCGCCGTGGTGACGGTCACGCTCACTCTCTTGTGGCTGCTCTGCCTGCGGCTGCATGCCCAATTGGCCGAAGCCGCCACCCACGATGCGCTGACCGGCGTGCTGAACCGCAATGGGCTCGAGGAAAGCGTCAAATGGCACTTCGAACGGCGCAACGCGCACCCGCTCACGGCGCTGCTCGTCGATGTCGACAACTTCAAGCAGGTGAACGACGCCTATGGGCATGCGACCGGGGACTTGCTGCTGAAAGCCGTGGCTGCCGCACTCGTATCGCAATTGCGGGTGGAGGACTTCGTCGCACGCGTGGGCGGCAACGAATTCCTGATCGGGTGCGCGGACGCACCGCACGAAGTGGCCCTGGCGCTGGCCCGGCGGTTGAACGAGCGGGTGGGGGCGCTGCTCGTGGTGGCGGCCGATGGCATCAGCGTGGTGACGTGCACCATCAGCGTGGGAGTGTCGCGGTGCGTCAACACCGCGATCGATTGGGAAACGGCCACCCGGGAGGCCGAGCTGGCGCTCCATGAAATCAAGGCCGGCGGCAGCAACGAGGTGCGGCCTTATCCCGGCTCGGCCGCGATCGAGACGACCGTTTCTTCGGCGTGATCCGGGCCCGCGGACCGCAATGCGTCAAAGGCCCTGTGCCTGTCCTGCCGGTCGATTGAAGGGGATAGGGCAGGCGCCTACAGTCGGCATGCCGTGATGCACGGTCCGACCTGGGAGGCTCGCCATGAAGACATCCTGCAGACATGTGTTGATTGCTGCCGGCCTGGCAGCGGGGTCCGTGCCGCTGACGGCGCACGCGGCGCTTGCCGAACTGAGCTGGAGCGGCCGGTTCGGTTCCGGCTCCATCGTGTACAACCGCGATGCGCACGATGCCGCCTCGGCCGACGGCGCTGGCTCATTCCTGAACAGCATCGTCAGCTTCCGGGTCGGAGGCATCAGGCTGCCGTACGGCGGCGACAGCATCCTGCTGGAGGGTACGACTGGCTCGATCCTCTCGCGCGACATCGTCACGCCGTGCAACTTCTTCCAGAACTGTGAATCGAGCAGCGTGACCTTCCTGCTCGGGCGGTCGCATGCGAACGATCCGCTGAGCTACCGGTTGACACTGGGCCTGCCATTCGCGCTCGATGCGCTCGACCGGATTCCGATCCACGGGGACGGTACCTTCCCGCCACTCGGGGAAGGTCAGCAGGTCTCGGCCGTGATCCGGAATGAATTCAACAGCCCCAGCGGCAATTTCCTCACCGCCGGGTTCGGTACCCACTTCACGCACCGGCTGCTGTCCCTGGCCTCGCCCGTGCCGGAGCCGGCCACATGGGCCCTGTTCGGGCTCGGCGCGGGCCTGTTGGGCGTGGCCCGGCGGCGCAGGGCGGCGCCGCGATAGAGCCTGGCTCAGCGGCGCTCCATGTCGAGACGCGCCGCCTCAACGGTGGGCGGCGACACTTCCTCATGGCGTGACAGGAACCGCTGCGCGGCGGTTTCGAACAACCCGATCGTCCAGCACATGGGGCAGCCTCTGAAGAACCAGATGGCGATCGGGACCAGGGCCAGTGACAGCCACGCGCTGGTCTGCTCCAGCCACAACGCCAGGCCCAGCGCCCCGAGCCCGGCGGTGCCGCGAAACAAATGGGTCCGGAGGTTCCGGCTAGCAAAACTCATGGGGCGCTCCGTTGTTGCAATCGCAGCCGCTCACGCAACATCATCCGTGCCCGGTGCAGGCGGCTCTTGGTGGCCTCCACGGAGATGTTCAGCAGCGATGCCGCTTCGTCACCGCTGTGGCCCTGCACATCGATCAGGATGAGCACCTCGCGATAAGGCGGGGGCAGTTGGGCCAGAAGCCTGGCCAGATCAATTCGCAGGTCCACTGTTTCTCGATGGTCCTGCCCCAGCGCGGGGTGACCGTCTTCCACTTCCACCTGCTCCACGCCGCCGCGCCGGCGCATGCGCAGGCAAAGGCGCTTGACCACCTGAAACAGCCAGCTCGAAAACGCTGCCAACACCCGCAGCGCCGTCACGCGCCGGCTCAGTATCCACAGCGCATCCTGAACGGCTTCGTCGATGTCGTTGGCATGGCAATGGCGGCGCGCATACCGGCGCAAGTCCGTCTGGCACAGCCGCAGCAGCGCTTGGAGGGCGTCGTGGTCGCCTGCCCTGGCTTGTGCCAGCAGCAGGTGCGAGACGGGCAATGAGGTGTCCATGGTGACGTGATTGTGGCGTTCCGGGTGGATCTATTGCGGCGAGACGTTGGCTGTCCGAGGCAATTTTGCCGGGCAGTTACTTCTTTCCGTCGAGGCGACGGCCAACCATTGCGCACATGGGGCAGAACCCGATGAAACCGGTCAACAGCGCGATGACACCGGAAATGGCGATCGCATGCCCCACGATTCCACCGGACAGGCCCGGCCCCCACAGTCCGCACGCCACCATCCCACAGCCACCGACCACGCGAACGATGCGCTCACCGGCTGGAACGTTTTTCTTGTAGAACATCTGGACATCCTTCGAAGTGACGAGCGCAACGGCGCGCTCTCCCGCTAAGAGGAACGCCCCGGCGATTTCGATTCGCCACCCCAAGAAATTTTTTGTCGAGCTAGCTCATCACGACCTCGAGGACGATGAATTGCGTGGCCTGGATTTCCGCCGTGAAATTGTTGTCGGCCACCAGCACGAGGGTGCGATGACCGTTGGGCAAGGTCTTGCCCCACGTGATGCCCTCGATGTTGTCCAGCCTGATGCCTTCGTGCACGAGCGGCATCTCCAGCAGCACACGACGGGACATCGGCACGTAGGTCGCTCCCGCGAGCCCGTGGATGTCGGAGACGTTGCTGGTGCGGTCATCGATGCCGGTGAGCACGAGCCGGATCGTGTTGCCCACACCGGAGGCGAAGGCGCGCTCCAGGGCGATGAACTGCCGGTCGCCCATCGCGAGCAGATCCGACAAGCCGTTGTCGGGGCCGAACGGGGCCCCCGGTGGAGCATCGACGGGGATGGGCGGCAGCGCGTAGGCGTATTGCCCCTTGGGTCGGCCGGTCACCGGGTCCATCGCCGTGACCCGCACCACGCTGCCGGCTTGCAGCGTGGTGAGCGGGCCGTCCTGGATCAAGGCATCTTCGTTGGCGATGTAGACCGTGCCGTCCGGCGTGACGGCCAAGGCCTCGAAGACCTTGTTGCTGCGGGCGCCGGTGGTGGCGTTGTCGACGTAGTGGTATTCGTCGGGCACGGTGAATTCCCGCACGAAAGCGCCGTCCACCGTCATCTGCCGCAGGAACGGTTGGAAGCGCCGGTCGGGGTCGGCCGACCAGTTCCCTTCGGACGACCAGTACAAGTCGCCGTTCGGGGCCACCCGCATCGCTTCCGGATCCACCGTGCGGGCGTTCGCGGGAAAGGGCGTGCCGTCCTCGCGCAGCATGGAGACTTGGCGACGGATCTGCACGCTCACGCTGCCATTCATGTCGTAGTCGATGCCGAGGTTGTAGAAGCGTGGTGTGCCGCGCTCGCCCCCGCGATCGTCAGAGATCGCCCAATAGCTGCCATCCTGGGCGCGGTCGAGGCCGGAGATGCCTCCGAATTCCACTCCCTCGAACATCGTGCCCGTGGGAATGGACGCAGTGCCCAGGAGGCGCAGCGATTCGATCTGCGGTTCCGGTGCCGTTGCCTCGTTCCCTCCGCCGCATCCGGCAAGGAGGGACAGAACGACGAGCACGAACCGTGCGGCGGAGAGAGAGGCGGTTGCCATGCGATGCCTTCGTGGGACGTGGTGCGAAAGGCATCAAGGCTAGAGATTCGATATGTCTTCGCTGTGAAAGCCGGCATCGCGGCCTCCGCGTCAACCACTTCGTCCAGAGAACAGACGGACATGCCGCTCGCAATCACCGTCGCTGCACCGATCGCAGGCCCATTGCCAGCGCGGGTTGACCTTGGCCTCCCGTTCGGCGTCCGGCGTGGACAGCGCATGGCGCACGGCAATCAACGCGCATGCCAGGCGATCGCCGCCTGCGCCAGAGACGACCGCATGGTCCACGGCGCCCCTTACCAGCGCTGCACGCAGGAGGCGGTTCACCGGTGCACGCACATGGGCGCCGTCACGCTGCAGACCATCGGCCTGCCACGGCAAATCGAGGGCCGTGACGAGCACCAGGCGGCAGGCGCGCAGGGCGTCGAGGGCGGAAGGATAGAGCGTGAGGTCCTCGAACAGCAGGTCGCTGTACACCGCCGTCATCAACGCGGTGGTGTCGGCGATCACGATGTCGTGGCCGACGGCCGCGGCATCGATGCGCCGTGTCTGCTCGTCGGCAATGCCTTGCTGCTCCTCGGCATGCGGCGTGCGCCGGCGGGTGTCGCAGAATTCGCGCAAGTATTCCGGCACGACCGCCACGCGCCGGCCTTCGCCGGCGAGCACGCGGCCCAGGTCGTGCGCCAGCGTGGTCTTGCCGGTGCTTTCAGCGCCGAGCAGTGCAACGATCAGTGCCATGGTGTGCTCATCGGTCGTGCGCCAGCCGCCGCCACGCACGCCAGCCGGAGAAGGACATGGCGACGAACAGCAGGTACAGCGCGGTGGTGAACCACAGGCCCTTGTACGCGAACAGGCCCACGCTCGCGATGTTGACCGCCACCCAGGTGGGCCAGTTCTCCACGTATTTGCGGCCGAGCAGCCACTGGCCCACGAGGCTTGCTGCGGTGGGAAAGGCGTCTCCCCAGGGCACGTCGCTGTCGGTGCAGGTGGTCAGGACGAGGGCGGTCACAGGCCAGGCGAGGGCCAGCGCCAGCAAGGCCTTGATGCGGCCCGAGGGGTGCAGGTGGCGCACCCGCAGGGGGGAGCCGTCGTGCTGATGGCCTTGCAGCCATTGCCACCAGCCCCAGCCGGCCACAACCGCAAAGACGATCTGGAGCCCGGCTTCACCATAAAGGCGGCTGTTCCAGAAAAGCGCAAAGAAGAGAAGGGAGCTGGCAATGGCCAGCGGCCAGGCGACGGGGTTCACGCGCATGTTGAACACCACCATCAGAACGGCCAGCCCGCAGCCGATGAGTTCGAGCCAGCTGACAGGCGCGCCCCGAATGGCGAAGGCCGTATCGAACAGCGGCTGCAGCACTTGCAGCAAGGTGTCCATCGGGGCAGATGGCAGTGAGACGGGCAGGTCAGCGCTTGGGTGTGTTGACCTGCACGTAGATCTCGTCGGGCTTGATCATGCCCAGCTCGAAGCGCGCCTTCTCCTCGACCATTTCCTGGCCTTCCTTGAAGTCGCGCACTTCCGCTTCGAGCTGGTCATTGCGGGCCCGTGCGGCATCGTTGTCCGCCGTCTGGGCGGTCAATTTCGCCTGCAGATCCCTCATCCGCGGCACGCCTCCCTTGCCGAACCAGAGTTCGGCATGCACGAGGGCCAGCAAGGCCAACAGTGCCAGGGTGACGAGGCGCACGGGCAGGGAGCTTTCGCGGTCGCGCGATCAGCGCAGGTTGTAGAACGCGGCGCGGCCGGGGTAGGTGGCGACGTCGCCCAGGTCTTCCTCGATGCGCAGCAGCTGGTTGTACTTGGCCAT
>CBIHPH010000120.1:0-12665 GCA_966212105.1 uncultured Rhizobacter sp. | reverse complement strand
GGCCGACCCGGGGTCGCCCCTCGGG
This sequence comes from uncultured Rhizobacter sp., assembly GCA_966212105.1. GTDB lineage: Bacteria > Pseudomonadota > Gammaproteobacteria > Burkholderiales > Burkholderiaceae_C > Rhizobacter. The sequence continues at coordinate 12,640 of CBIHPH010000120.1, read as the reverse complement.
GGCAGGAGGCGCAAGCCGACTGGGGGGCCTCATTTCATCAGCTGTTTGAGCCGCTCCGCATCGAAGTCTTCGGTAGTCTGCGCGTCGGCGGGAACGCAGCCTTGTTGCACGGTCGACAGCTTTTCAATGGCCGCCCACAGCATGGCGATCTGGTGGGCGTTGCCGGCGGCGTTGTCGATCAGGCCTTTCATGGCCTGGGAAAGGGGGTCGTCGTTCTGGGTCACGCCATAGGCGGAGAAGCCCATGAGGGCAGCGGCCGCTTCGCGCTGGGCTTCATCTTCCTTGAGCAGCACGCGTGCCGGGTTGCCGACCGCGGTGGCGCCGGGCGGTACCGGCTTGAGCACCACGGCGTTGGACCCCACGCGCGCGCCATCTCCCACGGTGAAACCGCCAAGCACCTGGGAGTTGGCACCCACGATGACGCCTCGGCCGAGCGTGGGATGGCGCTTCGCCCCCTTCGACAGCGACGTGCCGCCCAGCGTGACGCCCTGGTAGATCGTGCAGTCGTCGCCGATCTCGGCGGTCTCGCCCACCACGACGCCCATGCCGTGGTCGATGAACACCCGCCGGCCGATGCGTGCACCGGGATGGATTTCAATGCCGGTGAGGAAACGTGCAATCTGGGAGATGAAGCGCGCCGCCCAGCGAAAACCGTGGCGCCAGCACGCGTGCGCCCAGCGGTGCATCAGGAGCGCATGCAGGCCCGGGTAACAGGTCAGGACCTCCCACGCGGAATGCGCGGCAGGGTCGCGCTCCAGGATGCAGGCAATGTCTTCACGAAGGCGCTGGAACATGAATCAATGGGACGGATGAGGCTTCGCAGTGTACCGGCGGCCCCATTCCGGCGCGTGCGTAAGGGCAGGCCCCGGCACAGCCCTCAGGCCGATTTCTCCATCGCGCGCGCAATGCCCCGAAGGATGTGGATCTCCTCCGTGGTCAGCTGCGCACGGTTGAAAAGCTGGTTCAGGCGCGGCATCAGCTTGCGTGGCGCGGCCGGGTCGAGGAACCCGACCTTCGTGAGCGCGCGCTGCCAGTGATCCAGCAAGCCCGTGACCGCGGCCACGTCCGCCAGCGCCGGATTGGTGGTGCGGGGCGCCACAGGGAAACCGCCGAGCGCCTGCCGCCAGTCGTACGCGAGAAGCTGCACCGCCTGCGCCAGGTTGAGCGATCCGTATTCCGGGTGAGTGGGAATGCTCAGGCACACGTGGCAGCGGTACACGTCATCGTTGGACAGGCCGTACCGTTCCGACCCGAACACGAAGCCCACACGTTGGCCGCCGGCCGCCAACTCAGGCATCAGGTCGCGCGGGGCCCGGGTGGGAGGGCCGAAGTCCCGTGGGGTCATCGCCGTGGCACATGCGAACGTGACCCCGTCGAGCGCCTCGGTCAGCGTCGGCACGATGCGGGCCCGCGCGAGGATGTCGGCCGCGCCGCTGGCCATCGCCACGGTGTCTTCATGCGAGAGCACATCGTCGAACCGGGGGGCGACCAGCACCAGTTCGGAAAAGCCCATCACCTTCATCGCGCGGGCCGCGGCCCCCACATTGCCCGGGTGGCTGGTGTTGACGAGGATGAAGCGGGTGGTGTCCATGGAGGTCGGTGCGAGAAATCGTCCGCGCCGCGGCCACCGGCGCAGCGCGGCGCGAGACGAGAATGGCCCGCGGAGGGTAAACTCTCGCATTATCCGCACGCGGCATGGCCGTGCTGCACGCTCTTTTTCCCCCGCCAGTTTCCCCTCCCCCATACCGCAGGTGTACCCATGTCCCAAACGCTCCACCCGATGCTCAACGTCGCCGTCAAGGCCGCGCGTGCCGCCGGGTCGCTGATCAACCGGGCCTCGCTCGATCTGGACCTGCTCAAAGTCACCGCGAAGTCCCCGAACGACTTCGTCACGGAGGTGGATCAAAAGGCGGAGGCCGTCATCATCGAGACGCTGCTCGGTGCCTACCCGGGCCACGGCATCCTCGCCGAAGAATCGGGCCGCACGCACGGCGCGGCCGACAGCGAATACGTCTGGATCATCGATCCGCTCGACGGCACCACCAATTTCATTCACGGTTTTCCGTATTACGCGGTCTCCATCGCGCTCGCCTACCGCGACCAGATCCAGCAGGCCGTCGTCTACGACCCCACCCGCAACGACCTGTTCTACGCCTCCAAGGGCCGCGGCGCATTCCTCAACGACAAGCGCATCCGCGTCTCCAGGCGCACGCGCATGTCCGAATCGCTCATCGGGACGGGCTTCCCGTTCCGCAAGGGCGACAACTTCAAGCGCTACATGAAGATGTTCGAGGACATCATGGTCACCTGCGCGGGCGTGCGCCGCCCCGGCGCGGCCGCGCTGGACCTTTGCTATGTCGCCGCCGGCCAGTACGACGGCTTCTTCGAGACGGGGCTCAATCCCTGGGACATCGCCGCGGGCTCCCTGATGATCACGGAGGCCGGCGGCCTGATCGGCAACTTCACCGGCGAGTCAGACTACCTCTACCAGCGCGAGGTGATGGCCGGCAACCCGCGCATCTATGCGCAGATGGTGGGTCTCCTGTCCAAGTACAGCCGGGTGATCGCCGACGACGCCAAGCCCGGCATCGGCGCCGAACCGCTGGACGCGGCCGACCAGGAGGCAAAGGAGCTGCCCGACTGGAGCCCGGAAGCTGCCCTCGCGAAAGCCGAGGCCGAAACGCAAACACCGGAAGCACGCGCCGCCGCGCTGAAAAAGCGCGCCGTGCGCATCCGGAAAGAAGACGCCGGCAGGTAAGCAGGACGGTGACTACGCCGGTCCGCCAGACATCGTTGTATTAAGTCAACGACGGGACCGGAAAGTCACGCGCCACGTCACGCCACGACAAGTTTTGGGGGCTGCCACATTGGGACAGCCAGTAGGATGCCATTTCCTCCCGGGGAATCACAAAAACATCCTTCCAAAACACATGAACAAGAAATCCATGGCGGCGGCCATCGCCCTCGCCTGCCTCACGACCGCCGTTTCCGCCGCCTCCAACGACGACGATCCGAATGCCATCGGCCCGTACCTCGGTGCAGCCTACGGCCTGTCCCACTACAGCAAGATCGACTGCTCTGGTGCCGCCTCCTGCGACAACACGCCTGAGGGCTTCAAGTTGATCGGCGGGCTGCCGATGAGCAAGAACATCGCCCTTGAACTCCAGTATGTGCGCTACGGCAAGGGCGACGCCCTCTCCCAATCGGGAGTACGCGGCTCTTGGGAAGGTCGCCACTTTGGCGTCGGCGTTGCCGCCATCGGCAATTTCGGCCAGCGTTGGACCGGCATCGCGCGCGCCGGCCTCGCCGAGAACAAGGCCAAGCTCAAAGGCAGCGTGCCCGGGCTCGGCAGTGGTTCGATCTCGGAAAACCACGTCTCTGTCTATGCCGGCGGCTCGATCGGCTTCCGCGTGACGCCTCAGCTCACCGTTGAAGCCGGTTTGGACCTGACACGCTTCGAACTCCTCGACGAGAAGGTCACGGCCCGCCAGTTCAACCTTGGCTTGCGCCACTCGTTCTGAGCCCGCACACCGCCTCTCGAAAAAGCCGTGCCTTTGGCACGGCTTTTTTGTTTCCGTCGCTCGAGGCTTGCTTCCGACAGTCGCATTTGTGCCACAGGCAATTGCCAAATTTGACCGAAATCGTCCTTTCCGCTGGGGTCACTCACTACCATATGCGTCCCCTCGAGTAGGGGTAATTACCAACACATCAAAAGAAACGTTCTCGTGAAAAAGCAGATTGCACTGATCCTGGCCGCCGCGCCTCTCCTCGGCCTGTCGGCCACCAGCGCCTCCGCCCAGGCCTACGTTGGCGGCGGGCTCGGGGTGGCCCACCACCGCGTCGATTGCGAAGGCTGGGATTGCGACCGCAGCCCAGCTGGGTTCAAGCTCTACGGCGGCTACAAATTCAATCAGTTCTTCGCCGTTGAAGGTTCTTACACGGACTTCGGTGCCGCGAAGCAAACCGACCCGCTGGACACCAGGTCCAAGTTCAACACGAGCCTGACATCGTTCGGTCTGGGTGGGGCGGCCTTCTATGACTTCGGCTCCAGATGGAGCGGGGTGGCTCGCCTGGGCATCTCGTCGAACAGGTCCAACGTCAAAGCCTCGTACGACGACTTCTCAGTGCAGGCGAAAGACAAGGAGTGGAAACCGTACTTCGGATTGGGCGTGGGCGTGCGCGTGGCCCCTCGAACCACCGTGGAACTCAACGCAGACTTCACGCGGTACGAATTTGATGGCTTCAGCTACGCCGCCCGACTGCTGACCCTCGGCGTGCGCCAGTCGTTCTGACGTCAGGCACAAGAGGTTGTTCGTCAAAGCCGGGCCTGCGCCCGGCTTTGTCATTTCAGGCCCGACCAAGCCCCTTCCACAGGCAATCCACGGCCGATCCAGAGGTTTCACACAAGGTTGTCCACAGCGCTGCTCCGCACAAAAGAACGATCGTTCGATCTGAAACACTGTTTCTTTTTGCAGTGGCTAGCATGCGCCGGCTCTCAGGGAGAGCACCGATAAATTTAAAAAGGTTCATTACGTGAAGAAAATCTCATTGTCTCTGGCTGCCGCTGCCCTCGCACTGGCCGCCTCGACCGCCTCCGCCGAGGTCTACGTTGGTGGCGCCATCGGCCAGTCGCACTACAACCTCGACTGCTTTGGCATCAGCTGCGATCGCACGCCGACCGGCTACAAATTGTTTGGTGGCTACAAGTTCAACCAGTTCGTCGCGATCGAAGGCACGTACGCCGATTACGGCGACCTCAAGATCTCCGACGGCTTCGGCACCCGCCTGTCGGGTACGTCGTTCGGCATCGGCGCTGCCGGCTTCTACGACTTCCACCCGCAGTGGACCGCCATCGGCCGCATCGGCCTGGCGTCCAACAAGTTCAAGTACCGCGACAACGAGTTGTCCAGCAGCGATTCCAAGATCAAGCCGTACTTCGGCCTGGGCGTGGGCTTCCGTGTGGCGCCGAAGACCACGATCGAAGCGGGTGCAGACTTCACGCGCTTCAAATTGGACAACGACGATGTCAAAGCCAGTTCCAGCGGGCGTTTTCTCCACATCGGCGTGCGCCAGTCGTTCTGACGGCCTGCGCACGTGACAGAAAGCCGTGCCTTGCGCACGGCTTTTTCATTGGGGGCCGACCTGGCCTCCGGTGCATGACAATAGCGGGCTTCGCCCCCTCCTCCACTGCCTCGACCCGGCATGACCGACGCCTCCACCCTCCCCGACCTCAGCGCCCACACCCCCATGATGCAGCAGTACCTGCGCATCAAGCACGGGTTCCCCGAGACGCTCGTGTTCTACCGGATGGGCGATTTCTACGAGCTGTTCTTCGAGGATGCCCGACGCGCGAACCGACTGCTCGACATCACGCTGACCACCCGCGGCCAAAGCGGTGGCGAGCCGGTGGTGATGGCCGGGGTGCCCGTGCATTCCGTGGAGAACTACCTTGCCAAGCTCATCAAGCTGGGCGAGGCGGTGGCCCTCGCCGAGCAGGTGGGCGACGTGGCCACGTCCAAGGGGCCCGTGGAGCGCAAGGTGGTGCGGGTGGTCACCCCCGGCACGGTGACCGACACGGAGCTGCTCTCGGACAAGCGGGATGCGCTGCTGCTGGCGCTGTCGCAGCGCACGCACAAGGGGGCGACGACGTACGGGCTCGCATGGCTCGGGCTCTCGAACGGCCAGCTCGGCCTGACCGAATGCAATGAACGCGAGTTGCCGGGTTGGCTTTCACGCCTGAACGCCGCCGAGGTGCTGGTGGACCGAGACGCCGTGCCGCCGGCGCTGGCTCAATCCCGCATCGCCGTCACGCATCGCCCCGCTTGGCAATTCGATCCGGCGCTGGGCGAGCGCAAGCTTTGCGAACAATTGCGCGTGGCCACGCTCGCCGGCTTCAGCGCACATGAACTGGCCACGGCACACGCCGCAGCTTCGGCGTTGCTGAGCTACGCCGAGCACACGCAGGGGCAGGCGTTGGCCCATGTCCGCACCCTGACGGTTGAACGTGCCAGCCACCTGGTGGACCTGCCGCCCACCACGCACCGCAACCTGGAGTTGGTGCAGACGCTGCGGGGCGAGGATGCCCCGACGCTGCTGTCGCTGATCGACACCTGTCGCACCGGCATGGGCAGCCGTGCGCTGCGCCATTGGCTCACGCACCCGCTGCGCGACCGCACGGTGGCAACCCAGCGGCATGATGCGCTCGATGCGCTGATGCGCCGGGGGCTCACGCCGCTGCGCGAGATGCTGCGCGGCATCAGCGATGTGGAGCGGATCACCGCCCGCGTCGCCCTGCGCCAGGTGCGCCCGCGGGAGATGGCAGGGCTGCGCGCCACCCTGCAGGCGCTGCCCCAGCTGCGCGAGGTCGTGCCCGTGGGCGGCGCCGTGCTGCTCGACATGCTGGCGGAGGCTTTGTCGCCCTCGCCCGCCATCGAGGCGTTGTTGCGCGCGGCCATCGCCGAGGAGCCCTCGGTGCAGTTGCGCGATGGCGGCGTGATCGCTGCGGGCTTCGATGCCGAGCTCGATGAACTCCGGGCCATCAGCCTGAACTGCGACGACTTCCTGCTGGAGCTCGAAACCCGCGAGCGGGCGCGCACGGGCATCCCGAACCTGCGCGTGCAGTTCAACAAGGTGCACGGCTTCTACATCGAAGTCACCCAGGGTCAGGCGTCGAAGGTGCCGCTCGATTACCAGCGCCGCCAGACGCTCAAGAATGCCGAGCGGTTCATCACGCCGGAGCTCAAGGCGTTCGAGGACAAGGCCTTGTCCGCCCAGGAGCGGTCGCTCGCGCGGGAGAAGCTGCTCTACGAGCAGGTGATCGACGGCCTGCAATCGCACCTCGAGGCGCTGTCGGGCCTGGCCCGGGCGCTGGCGTCGCTCGACGCCCTCGCGGCGCTGGCCGAGCGCGCCAGCACGCTCAACTGGTGCCGCCCTCAGTTCGTGCGTGAACCTTGCATCTCGATCGAGGGCGGTCGCCATCCGGTGGTCGAGGCCCGCCTTCAGGAGACCGGCGGCGGCAACTTCATGGCCAACGACTGCCGGCTCGATGCGACGCGCAAGATGCTCGTCATCACCGGCCCCAACATGGGCGGCAAGAGCACGTTCATGCGCCAGGTGGCGCTCATTGCGCTGCTCGCAGCGATGGGCTCGTTCGTGCCGGCCTCCGCGTGCCGCCTCGGCCCGATCGACGCGATCCATACCCGCATCGGGGCGGCCGACGACCTGGCGAACGCGCAATCCACCTTCATGCTGGAGATGACGGAGGCCGCTGCCATCGTGCACGGGGCCACCGAGCATTCGCTGGTGCTGATGGATGAGATCGGCCGTGGCACGTCCACCTTCGACGGGCTGGCGCTCGCCGGCGCCATCGCGAGCCATCTGCACGACCGCAACAAGGCCTTCACGCTGTTCGCCACGCACTATTTCGAGCTCACGGAATTCCCGCTGAAGCACCCGCATGCCGTCAATGTGCATGTTTCGGCTGCCGAGAACGGGGACGACATCGTGTTCCTGCACGACATCCAGCCGGGCCCGGCAAGCCGCAGCTACGGCGTGCAGGTGGCGCGGCTCGCCGGCATGCCACCCACCCTCGTGCGCCAGGCGCGCCATACGCTGTCGGCGCTCGAGACCGGCAAGGAAGCGGCCAGCGCCCAGGTCGATCTGTTCGCCGCGCCCGCGGCGGCGCCGGAGCCGGAACCTTCGGAAGTGGACCGCGCCCTGGCAGGCATCAACCCCGATATGCTGTCACCCAAGGAGGCGCTCGACGCGTTGTATCGCCTCAAGAACCTTCAAAGGCAGGTAGCCACGCCATGACGTACTGCATCGGCATCAAACTGGACGCGGGCCTCGTGTTCCTGTCCGACTCCCGCACCAACGCGGGCGTGGACCAGATCAGCAGCTTCCGCAAGATGATGATCTACGAACGGCCAGGCGACCGGTTCATGGTGCTGCTGTCGGCCGGCAACCTGTCGATTTCCCAGTCCGTGCGGGAGATCTTGCAGCTGGAAAAGCTAGACAACGGGATGGATCCGCCGATCACGATGTGGAACGCCACCAGCATGTTCGACGTGGCGCGCGTGCTCGGCAGCGCCATCCGCCGCATCTACGACCAGGATGCCCGGGCGCTGCAGCACGCCGGGGTGGAGTTCAATGCGTCGCTGATCCTCGGCGGCCAGATCGGCGACGAGCCGATGCGGCTGTTCCTGATGTATTCGGCCGGCAACTTCATCGAGGCCACGCGCGAGACCTGCTATTTCCAGATCGGCGAATCGAAGTACGGCAAGCCGGTGCTCGACCGCATGCTCACGCCGCACACCCCGCTCGACGAGGCGGCCAAATGCGCCCTCGTGTCGATGGACTCCACGATGAAGTCCAACCTGTCCGTGGGCCTGCCGCTCGACCTGCTCGTCTACAAGGCCAACGCGCTGCAGACCGAACAGATCGTCTGCATCGACGAGCACAACCCGTATTTCGCGATGATTCGTGGCGCCTGGGGCCAGAAGCTGCGCCAGGTGTTCGAATCGATCGATGAACCGCAATGGGGGTCCGACGCGGCCACCTACCCGATCCGGGCGCCATCGCGCTTCGAGCCCATCGGCAAGATCCACGGCCCGGGCGACAAGGTCGTGTGACTGGGTGGCCGCGTGCCGCGCGGTCACCGCGTCAACCGCACCACAGCGGCACCGGTCGCACGTTGACCACGCCTATAATCGCGCTTTACCACCAGGGCATTCGTCGAAACGATTGCCAGAAGCAATGACCAAGTACGTCTTTGTCACCGGCGGTGTGGTGTCCTCGCTGGGCAAGGGCATCGCGGCTGCATCCCTCGCGGCGATCCTCGAATCCCGCGGCCTCAAGGTCACCCTCCTCAAGCTGGATCCGTACCTCAACGTGGATCCGGGCACGATGTCGCCCTTCCAGCACGGCGAGGTGTTCGTCACCGACGATGGCGCGGAGACCGACCTCGACCTCGGCCACTACGAGCGCTTCATCACCACACGGATGAAGAAGGCCAACAACTTCACCACCGGCCAGATCTACAAGAGCGTGCTCGAGAAAGAGCGCCGCGGTGACTACCTCGGCAAGACCGTGCAGGTCATCCCGCACGTCACCAACGAGATCCAGGACTTCATCAAGCGGGGCGCCGGTGTCGGTGGCGACAACAGCGTCGATGTGGCCATCGTGGAAGTGGGCGGCACCGTGGGCGACATCGAGAGCCTGCCGTTCCTCGAAGCGGCGCGCCAGATGAGCCTGCGCCTCGGCCCCAACAACACCGCCTTCGTGCACCTGACCTACGTGCCGTGGATCGCCGCGGCCGGCGAGCTCAAGACGAAGCCCACCCAGCACACCGCCCAGAAGCTGCGCGAAATCGGCATCCAGGCCGACGTGCTGCTGTGCCGCGCAGACCGCCCCATCCCGGACGAAGAGCGCGGCAAGATCTCGCTCTTCACGAACGTGCCCGAATGGGGCGTGATCTCCATGTGGGATGTGGACACCATCTACAAGGTGCCGCGCATGCTGCACGAACAGGGCCTCGACGGCCTGATCTGCGACAAGCTGCGCATCAACACGCCGCCGGCCAACCTCAAGCGCTGGGACGCCCTCGTCAGCGAGGTGGAAAACCCCAAGCGCCGCGTCAGCATCGCGATGTGCGGCAAGTACACCGACTTGTCCGATTCATACAAATCGCTGAACGAAGCACTCCGCCACGCCGGCATCCACAACCATGCGAAGGTCGACATCGAGTACGTCGATTCTGAATCGTTGACGGCCGACAACGTCGGCCAGCTCGCCCGCTTCGATGCCATCCTGGTGCCGGGCGGTTTCGGCAAGCGCGGTGTGGAAGGCAAGATTCTGGCGGCCCGGTTCGCGCGCGAACACAAGCTTCCCTACCTCGGCATCTGCCTCGGCATGCAGGTGGCCACGATCGAATACGCCCGCCACATGGCCGGCCTGGACGGCGCCAACAGCACCGAATTCGACGCCGATGCGAAGCATCCCGTGATCGCGCTGATCGACGAATGGCAGGACGCCGACGGCTCCATCCAGCGGCGCAACGCACAGTCCGACCTCGGCGGCACGATGCGCCTGGGCGCACAGAGTTCCGACGTCAAGCTCGGCACGCTGGCCCACGAAATCTACGGCGACGTCGTGACCGAACGTCACCGCCACCGGTATGAAGCCAACGTCAACTACCTCGACCGCCTGAGCGAGGCCGGCCTCGTCATCTCGGCCCTCACGCAGCGCGAGAAGCTGACCGAAATCGTCGAGCTGCCGCGCACCGTGCATCCCTGGTACATGGGCGTGCAGTTCCACCCGGAATTCAAGTCGACGCCGTGGGACGGCCACCCGCTGTTCAAGTCGTACATCGAAGCTGCCCTCGCGCACCAGACGACGCGCCAGACCGGCTCGGCGGCCAAGGTGGCGGCCTGATGTGCACCTTTCACCCACTGGACAAGGTCTCGGCATGAAGCTCTGTGGATTCGACATCGGCATCGACAAGCCGTTCTTCCTGCTCGCGGGCCCCTGTGTGGTGGAGTCCGAGCAATTGCAAATGGATGTGGCCGGCACGCTCAAGGAGATCACCTCCTCGCTGGGCATTCCGTTCATCTTCAAGAGCAGCTATGACAAGGCCAACCGGTCGTCGGGCAGCACCTTCCGGGGACCGGGCATGGAAAAAGGCCTGGAGATCCTTGCGAAGGTCAAGCGCGAGTTGAACGTGCCCATCATCACCGACGTGCATTCGGAGGCCGAGGTGCCGGCCGTGGCCGCCGTGGTCGATGTGCTTCAGACGCCCGCATTCCTGTGCCGCCAGACCGATTTCATCCGCGCCGTCGCCCAGAGCGGCAAGCCGGTGAACATCAAGAAGGGCCAGTTCCTCGCGCCCGGTGACATGAAGAACGTCATCCAGAAGGCCCGGGACGCCGCGCGCGAGAAAGGCCTGCCCGAAGACAACTTCCTCGCCTGCGAGCGCGGTGTGAGCTTCGGCTACAACAACCTCGTGAGCGACATGCGGTCGCTTGCGATCATGCGCGAGACCGGCGCGCCGGTGGTGTTCGACGCCACCCACTCCGTGCAGTTGCCTGGCGGCCAGGGCACCAGCTCCGGCGGCCAGCGCGAGTTCGTGCCGGTGCTGTCACGCGCCGCCGTGGCCGTGGGCATCTCGGGTCTCTTCATGGAAACCCACCCCGATCCGGCCAAGGCGATGAGCGACGGCCCCAACGCGGTGCCGCTCAAACACATGCGGGCGTTGCTCGAACAACTGGTGGCGCTCGATCGCGTGATCAAGCAGCAGCCATTGCTCGAGAACGATTTTTCCTGCTGATTCCGGCCGGCGACCCCTGGCCGTATCGGTGTCCGCCGCCGCCCGTTTTAAAACTAGACGAAACCAAAGGAACCTGGAATGAGTGCGATTGTTGACATTGTCGGTCGGGAGATCCTCGACAGCCGCGGCAACCCCACCGTCGAATGCGACGTGTTGCTGGAATCGGGCGTGATGGGCCGTGCGGCCGTGCCGTCGGGCGCGTCCACCGGCTCGCGCGAGGCGATCGAGCTGCGCGACGGCGACAAGGGCCGCTACCTCGGCAAGGGCGTGCTGCGCGCCGTCGAGCACATCAACACCGAAATCAGCGAAGCCGTGCTCGGCCTCGACGCCTCGGAACAAGCCTTCCTCGACCGCACGCTGATCGACCTCGACGGTACGGAGAACAAGAGCCGCCTGGGTGCCAACGCCACCCTCGCCGTCTCGATGGCCGTGGCCCGCGCCGCCGCTGAGGAAAGCGGCCTGCCGCTGTACCGCTACTTCGGCGGCTCGGGCGCCATGCAGCTGCCGGTGCCGATGATGAACGTCATCAACGGGGGCGCGCACGCCAACAACAACCTCGACCTGCAAGAGCTGATGATCATCCCCGTGGGCGCCCCGAGCTTCCGCGAAGCGGTGCGTTACGGCGCCGAGGTGTTCCACGCGCTCAAGAAGATCATCCACGACAAGGGCATGAGCACCGCCGTGGGCGACGAAGGCGGTTTTGCCCCGAGCATCGCCAGCCACGAAGCCGCCATCCAGCTGATCCTCGACGCCATCGACAAGGCCGGCTTCACCGCTGGTGAACAAGTCGCCATCGGCCTGGACTGCGCCGCGAGCGAGTTCTACAAGGACGGCAAGTACGTGCTGAGCGGTGAAGGCCTGACGCTGTCGGCGCCCGAATGGACCGACATCCTCGCCACCTGGGTCGACAAATACCCCATCATCAGCATCGAAGACGGCATGCACGAGGGCGACTGGGAAGGCTGGAAGCACCTGACCGAGCGCCTGGGCCAGAAGGTGCAGCTCGTGGGCGACGACCTGTTCGTCACCAACACGAAGATCCTGCGCGAAGGCATCGACAAGCGCATCGCCAACTCGATCCTCATCAAGATCAACCAGATCGGTACGCTGACCGAAACCTTCGCCGCCATCGAGCTGGCCAAGCGCTCGAACTACACGGCCGTGATCAGCCACCGCTCGGGCGAAACCGAAGACTCGACCATCGCGGACATCTCCGTCGGCACCAATGCCGGCCAGATCAAGACCGGCTCGATGAGCCGTTCCGACCGCATGGCCAAGTACAACCAGCTGCTGCGCATCGAGGAAGACCTGGGCGAC
>CBIHPH010000119.1:0-12710 GCA_966212105.1 uncultured Rhizobacter sp. | reverse complement strand
TGGCTGTGGCCGTCCTCGTGCTGCAGGCCTTCGCCGTTGAGCGTGGTGCGGCCGGAGGTGCCGCCCAGCAGGAAGCCACGCGCCTGCATGTCGCCCGCTGCCCAGGCCAGGTCGCCGATGCGCTGGAAGCCGAACATCGAGTAGTACACGTAGAACGGGATCATGATCCGGTTGTTCGTCGAGTACGACGTGGCCGCGGCGATCCAGCTGCTCATGCCGCCGGCCTCGTTGATGCCTTCCTGCAGGATCTGGCCGGCCTTGTCCTCGCGGTAGTACATCACCTGGTCCTTGTCGACCGGGGTGTACTGCTGCCCTTGCGGGTTGTAGATGCCGATCTGGCGGAAGAGGCCTTCCATGCCGAACGTGCGGGCCTCGTCCACGAGGATGGGCACCGTGCGCGGGCCGATTTCCTTGTCGCGCAGCAGCTGCGTCAGGAAACGAACGTACGCCTGGGTGGTCGAGATCTCGCGGCCTTCGGCGGTGGGCTCCAGCGTGGCCTTGAAGGTCTCGAGCGGCGGCACGGTGAACTGCTCCTCGGCCTTGACACGGCGCTGCGGGAGGTAGCCGCCGAGAGCCTGGCGCCGCTCATGCAGATAACGCATCTCCGGGGTGTCGTCGGCGGGTTTGTAGAACGGCACCTCGGCGATCTTGTCGTCCGGAATGGGGATGTTGAAGCGGTCGCGGAAGGCCTTGACGTCCTCGTCGACCATCTTCTTGGTCTGGTGGGCGGTGTTCTTGCCTTCGCCGATCTTGCCCATGCCAAAGCCCTTGACCGTCTTGATCAGGAGCACCGTGGGCTGGCCCTGGTGGTTCACCGCGCGGTGGTAGGCCGCGAAGACCTTCTGCGGATCGTGGCCGCCGCGGTTCAGGCGCCAGATGTCGTCGTCGCTCATCTTGGCGACCATCTCCAGCAGCTTCGGATGGCGACCGAAGAAGTTCTTGCGAACGAACGCGCCGTCGTTCGCCTTGAACGCCTGATAGTCACCATCGAGGGTTTCCATCATCACCTTGCGCAGCAGCCCGTCCTTGTCACGTGCGAGCAGCGGATCCCAGTAGCTGCCCCACAGCAGCTTGATGACGTTCCAGCCCGCGCCGCGGAACTCGCCCTCGAGCTCCTGGATGATCTTGCCGTTGCCGCGCACCGGGCCATCCAGGCGCTGCAGGTTGCAGTTGATGACGAAGATCAGGTTGTCGAGCTTCTCGCGCGCGGCCAGGCCGATGGCGCCGAGGGATTCCGGCTCGTCCATCTCGCCGTCGCCGCAGAACACCCAGACCTTGCGCTTGGAGGTGTCGGCGATGCCCCGGGCGTGCAGGTACTTCAGGAAGCGCGCCTGGTAGATGGCCATCAACGGCCCGAGGCCCATCGACACGGTCGGGAACTGCCAGAACTCGGGCATCAGCTTCGGATGCGGATAGCTGGAGACACCCTTGCCGTCGACTTCCTGGCGGAAGTTGTTGAGCTGCTCTTCGCTGATTCGGCCTTCCATGAAGGCGCGGGCGTAGATGCCCGGCGACGAATGGCCCTGGATGTACAGCAGATCGCCGCCGTGATCTTCGGTGGCACCGTGCCAGAAGTGGTTGAAGCCGGCGCCGAACATGGTGGCCACCGACGCGAAAGAGGAGATGTGCCCGCCGAGGTCGCCGCCGTCGGCCGGATGCAGGCGGTTCGCACGGACCACCATGGCCATCGCGTTCCAGCGCATGTAGGCCCGAAGGCGCTCTTCCATCTCGAGGTTGCCCGGACACCGTTCTTCCTGGTCCGCAGGAATGGTGTTCACGTAGGCCGTGTTCGCGGAGAACGGCATGTCGATACCCACTTGACGGGCATGGTCGATCAGCTGCTCGAGAAGGAAGTGGGCACGGTCACTGCCTTCGCTTTCGATCAGCGCAGACAACGCGTCCAGCCACTCACGGGTTTCTTGCGAATCGGCGTCGTTCGCCGAAGCGCCAAGGAAGGATTCAGGCAGGGCCGACATCACAGTCTCCTCAGTTCACGGTTTCAAGGTGGCGCGGAGTGTCGCACAGCGTTCCTGAAATCTCAAATTGTGCAAGATGGTTTCGTATTGAGAAACAAGCGCGCAAAACCCAGGCGCCAGTTCATGTCGTAATGTGAAGTGATAAACCGTCTTTTGAAAGTCGCTGCGCTGGATAATCTGCCGATGCAGCGCGCCAAAGAACCGTTCCAATTCCCTCGAACCAGCAACACCCGGGGAAAGCGCCTCTTCGGGAAGTGGTGGCGCCGTCAATCGCCCTCCAGGCAGGACCGGTACGCCACCCTCGGACCGCTGGTCTCGGTGCTGCTGTTCCTCGCGGCCATCATTTCCGCCTTCTGGTACCTCCGAAACGAGGAGCTCGAGCGCGAGCAGGAATCGGTCAAGCGCGACAGCGAAATCGCCCAGCAGCAGGTGCGCCTGCGCCTGATCGAAAGCCAGGAACAACTCATCCGGATGGCGCGCGAGATCGTCACCCGCACTGTCAAGCCGGACGGCTTCGCGCAACCGGCCGCAAGCCTCGCGCGCGAACGGCCGGAGATCACGTACGTGGCCTGGGTGGATGCGAACCGGCAGCGCCGCGCCAGCTACTCGAGCGCCAACATCCACATGCAGATGGAAAGCGGACCTGAGGAGCTCGACCGTTCACTGCCGATGCCGCAGCGCCAAGGCGCGCCTGAACGCGCGTTCGAAGCCACGCAGCAGATGCGCTATGCCACCTACTCCATCCCCTACCAGAACGCGGCCGGGCAGTGGGTGTTCCAGCTCCAGGTGCCACTGATCGACAGCAATCGCTTCTCCGGCACGTTGATCGCCGAATACTCGGTGGAGGCGCTGGTGCGCTATTTCATCCCCACCGATGTATCGAACCGCCACGTCGTCACCGTGGTGGATTCTCAAGACAAGGTGCTCTCCAGCACGGTCACGCTCATGCCCGGCCAGATCTCGCGCCCGGCATCGATCGTTCATGAAGTGCCGCTGGCCCCCACGGGCAACGGCCTGAAGCTGCGTGTGCATGGCTACCGCACGTCGATCGGCCTCATCAGCAACACGCTCTTCTGGATGGTGGCCGCGCTGAGCACGCTCACCGTCTGGATGCTGCTGGGCACCTGGCGCCACATGCGCCGCCGCCTGCAGATGCAGAACACGCTGATCAGCGAAACGAATTTCCGCCGGGCGATGGAAAACTCGATGCTGACCGGCATGCGCGCCATGGACCTCGAGGGGCGCATCACCTATGTGAACCCCGCGTTCTGCGCCATGACGGGGTTCACCGAACAGGACCTGATCGGCCACCTGCCGCCCTTCCCCCACTGGCCGCCGGACCGCTACGACGAAAACAACCGCCTGCTGCAGCAGGAGCTGCAGGGCCGCAGCCCGGTCGGCGGCATCGAGGTCAAGGCGATGCGCAAGGATGGCACCCTGTTCGATGCCCGCATGTACGTCTCCCCGTTGATCGACCCGAAGGGGGTGCAGACCGGCTGGATGACCTCGATGACCAACATCACCGAGGCCAAACGCGTGCGCGACCAGCTCTCGGCTTCCCACGAGCGATTCACCACCGTGCTGGAAGGCCTGGACGCGGCCGTGTCGGTGCTGTCGGTGCAGCAAGGCGAGCTGCTGTTCGCCAACCGGTCTTATCGGCTGTGGTTCGGGGCCGAACCGCGCGGCCATGCGGCGTTGGCCGGCGAGACGGCACCCTCGCAATTCGGCAGCGAATATGGCGATTCGGTCGACAGCTTCGGCGGGCTGCCCACGCAGGAACTCACCGAAGCCGGGTCGGACCCGCGTGAGGTGTTCATCGAATCACTGCAGAAGTGGTTCGATGTGCGCGCCCGTTACCTGCAATGGACCGACGGGCGGCTCGCGCAGATGCTGATCGCCACCGACATCACGAGCCGGCGCCATGCCGAAATGCAGGCGCAACAGCAGGCCGAGAAGGCGCAGGTCACGAGCCGGCTCGTCACGATGGGCGAGATGGCCTCATCCGTGGCCCACGAACTGAACCAGCCGCTCACCGCCATCACGAACTATTGCAACGGCATCGTCTCGCGCGTGAAGGCCGATGCCATCGAGAAACCCGATCTCGTCGCGGCCCTCGAGAAGACGGCAAAGCAGGCCGAGCGTGCGGCCCAGATCATCCGGCGCATCCGCGCGTTCGTGAAACGCAGCGAGCCCCGGCGGGAACCGTCGCACCCCGCCACCATCGTCGATGAATCGGTCGACCTGGCCGGCATCGAATTGCGCCGGCGCAACGTGGCGCTGCACATCTACGTGGCCCAGCGCCTGCCGGTGCTGATGGTGGACCCCATCCTGATCGAACAGGTGCTGCTGAACCTGCTGAAGAATGCCGCCGAGGCGATCGATTCCGCCGGACTGCCCTTGCCACGGCGCAACATCGAGCTGCGCGTGGTACCGCGCCACACCCCCGACGAAGGCGGCGTGATCGAGTTCACCGTGACCGATTCGGGCCCCGGCCTGAAGGACGAAGTGATCGGCAGGCTGTACGAAGCCTTCTTCTCCACCAAGGTGGAGGGCCTGGGCATCGGCCTGAGCTTGTGCCGGTCCATCATTGAAAGTCACCGTGGCCGGATTCGTGCGGAGAACTTATACAATGGCACGACCGTGGTCGGCTGTCGTTTCAGCTTCACGCTGCCGGTCGAAACTGCCAAATCCACCGGGCTTGAAACGGCCCTGACCTGAGTCCGCATATGAGCCTCATCCCGAAAAAAGGAACCGTGTACGTTGTCGACGATGACGAGGCCGTACGCGATTCCCTGCAGTGGCTGCTCGAGGGCAAGGATTACCGGGTCAAATGCTTCGATTCCTCTGAGGCCTTCCTGTCCCGCTTCGATCCCCGCGAAGTCGCCTGCCTGATCGCTGACATCCGCATGGACGGCATGAGCGGCCTGGAGCTCCAAGACCGCCTGCTTGAACGCAAGTCACCGCTGCCGGTGGTCTTCATCACCGGCCATGGCGACGTGCCGATGGCCGTCACCACGATGAAAAAAGGGGCGATGGACTTCATCGAGAAGCCCTTCAAGGAAGAACAATTGCTCGGCCTCGTCGAACGCATGCTCGACCAGGCCCGCAGTGCGTTCTCGCACCACCAGGAGGCTGCCAGCCGCGATGCGCTGCTGTCTCGCCTGACCACCCGCGAGTCCCAGGTGCTCGAGCGCATCGTGGCCGGCCGACTGAACAAGCAGATCGCCGACGACCTGGGCATCAGCATCAAGACGGTGGAGGCCCATCGCGCCAACATCATGGAAAAGCTCAACGCGAACACCGTGGCCGACCTGCTCAAGATCGCCCTGGGCGCCCAGTCGAAAACCTGAACTCCACCTTCCCACGAAGGGCCGCCTCGAGAGCGGCCCTTTTTACTTTGTCGAGGATTCCGCCCCATGACCGCCCGATTGATCGACGGCACCGCCCTGTCCAAGCAAATCCGCGCCGAGGTGGCGCAACGCGCTGCCGCCCTCACCGCCCGTGGCCACCAGCCCGGCCTCGCGGTGATTCTTGTCGGTGAAGATCCGGCAAGCCAGGTGTACGTGCGCAACAAGGTCAAGGCCTGCGAGGAGCACGGGCTGCGCTCCGTGTTCGAGAAGTACGAGGCCACGCTGTCCGAAGCCGACCTGCTTGCGCGCATCGACGCGCTCAACCAGGACGACACCATCCACGGCATCCTCGTGCAGATGCCGTTGCCCAAGCACATCGACGCCACCAAGGTGATCGAGGCCATCGACACGAAGAAAGACGTCGACGGCTATTCGGTGCTGAGTGCAGGGGAACTGGTGGCCGGCCTGCCCGGCTTTCGGCCCTGCACGCCGTACGGCTGCATGAAGCTGATCGAATCCACGGGCACCGACCTGCGCGGCAAGCATGCCGTCGTGATCGGACGCAGCAACACCGTCGGCAAGCCGATGGCCTTGCTCCTGCTGCAGGCCAACGCCACGGTCACCATCTGCCACAGTGCCACCCCGGACCTGGGCTACCACACCCGGCAGGCCGATGTGATCGTCGCGGCGGTGGGCCGCCGCAACACGGTGACGGCCGACATGGTCAAGCCGGGCGCCATCGTCATTGACGTGGGCATGAACCGCAACGACGAAGGCAAGCTCTGTGGCGACGTGGATTTCGCGGGTGTCTCCCAGGTGGCTTCGGCCATCACGCCGGTGCCCGGTGGTGTGGGTCCGATGACGATCACCATGCTGCTGGTGAACACGATCGAATCCGCGGAACGGACTGCCGCTGCACAATAGGCCGACATCACCGCGCCCACCCTGGAGGCCCACGCATGATCAATCCGCTGCTCGCACGCACCGAACTGCCGCTGTTCGCTGACATCCGCCCTGAACATGTGGGCCCGGCCATCGCCGAGCTGCTCACCGAAGCGAACGTGGCGCTGGAGCGGGCCACGAGCGATGCCGTTCCGGCCGACTACGATGCCATGTCCGCCGTGCTCGACGTCGCCACCGAACGGCTGAGCCGTTCCTGGGGCGCGGTGAACCATCTCAACGCGGTGGCCGACAACCCGGCATTGCGCGCGGCCTACAACGAAAGCCTGCCGCGTGTCACCGAGTTCCACACCCGGATCGGCGCCGATGAACGGCTGTACGCCAAATACAAGACCATCGCCAACAGCCCCGCCGCCAAGTCACTGAACCCGGCGCGCCAACGGGCCTTGTCCAATGCGATGCGTGACTTCGTGCTCGGCGGCGCCGAACTGCAAGGCACCGCGCGCGAACGGTACGCGGCCATCCAGGACCGGCAGGCCGCCTTGTCGCAGCAGTTCTCGGAGCACGTGCTCGACGCCACCGATGGTTTCGCCTGCTACGTGACCGAAGCCGAGCTTGCCGGTGTGCCCGACGATGTGAAAACCTCCACCCGGGCGGCCGCCGAAGCCGAAGGGCGGGAGGGCCACAAGCTCACCCTGCACCTGCCGAACTACCTGCCGGTGATGCAGTACGGTGAAAACCGCGCATTGCGCGAACGCCTGTACACGGCCTACACCACCCGCGCGAGCGACCTCGGCCCCTCGGCCGTGGACAACTCGGCCGTGATGCGCGAGCTGCTCGCGCTGCGGCAGGAAGAAGCCGGGCTGCTGGGTTACGCCAACTTCGCCGAGGTGTCGCTCGTGCCGAAGATGGCCAGCTCCCCGGCCGAAGTGCTCGCGTTCCTGCGCGATCTGGCGCGGCGTGCCCGGCCGTACGCGGAGAAGGACCTCGCCGAGCTGCGCGAATTCGCCCGCACGGAACTGGGCCTCGACGACCTGCAGGCATGGGACCAATCCTTTGCCAGCGAAAAGCTCAAGGAGCACCGCTACGCCTTCAGCGACCAGGAGGTGAAGCCGTATTTCACCGAAACCAAGGTGCTCGAAGGCCTGTTCGGCATCATCGAGACGCTGTTCGAAGTGAGCATCCGCCCGGACACCGCGCCGGTCTGGCACCCCAGCGTGCGCTTTTTCCGCATCGAGCGCGCGGGCCAGCTGGTCGGCCAGTTCTATCTGGATCCCTACGCCCGGCCCGGCAAGCGTCCCGGCGCATGGATGGACGACGTTCGCGGCCGCTGGGCCCGTCCCGAAGGCATCACCCAGACGCCGGTGGCGCACCTCGTCTGCAACTTCGCCTCGCCGGTCAACGGCAAGCCCGCGCTGCTCACCCACGACGACGTCACCACGCTGTTCCATGAGTTCGGCCACGGCCTGCACCACATGCTCACCAAGGTCGACGACGTCGGCGTGGCGGGCATCTCCGGCGTCGAGTGGGATGCGATCGAACTGCCCAGCCAGTTCATGGAAAACTTCTGCTGGGAATGGGAGGTGCTCAAGCACATGACCGCCCACGTCGAGACCGGCGAACCGCTGCCCCGCGCACTGTTCGACAAGATGATCGCCGCGAAGAACTTCCAAAGCGGCCTGCAGACGCTGCGGCAGGTCGAGTTCTCGCTGTTCGACATGCGCATCCATTCGGAGCCCGGCAGCGAAGAGGCCGTGCAGGCCGTGCTCGACGATGTTCGCCGCGAGGTGGCCGTGGTGAAGGTGCCTGCGTTCAACCGGTTCCAGCACGGGTTCTCCCACATCTTCGCGGGCGGCTACGCCGCCGGGTATTACAGCTACAAATGGGCCGAGGTGCTGAGCGCCGACGCCTGGAGCGCGTTCGAGGAGACGGGCACGCTCAACGTGGACACGGGCCGCCGCTACCGCGAAGCGATCCTCGAAGCCGGTGGCAGCCGACCCGCCATCGACAGCTTCAAGGCATTCCGCGGCCGAGAGCCGCGCATCGACGCCCTGTTACGCCATCAGGGCATGGCTTGATACAGTGCGGTTTTTGATCCCCTGGAGTTCGCGATGATTGCTGTTTCGCCCCGTGTCTCCCGCCTGGCTGCGGTGGCCGCGCTGTTCGCCTCGGCACTCGCCGCGCTGCCCGCCCACGCCTTGTACAAGGTGGTCGGTCCGGACGGCAAGGTGACCTACACCGACCGTCCCCCCACCACGAGGGAAAACAAGGTCGAGACGGTCAACACCTCCACGGGCAGCGTCACGGCCGAATCGCTGCCGTTCGACCTCCGGGTCGTCGCCCAGAAGTACCCGGTGACGCTGTACACCACCCCGAACTGCCCTCCATGCGACGGCGCACGCCAGTACCTGCGGCAACGGGGCGTGCCGGTGAGCGAGCGCATTGTCAGCAGCCCGGAGGACAATGCCGCCCTGAAGCGGATCACCGGCAGTTCCGACCTGCCCACGATCACCATTGGCAGCCAGGTCGTCACCGGGTACGCCTCGAGCACGTTGGCGTCCTACATCGATGCGGCAGGGTACCCGAAGGAGTCCCGGCTGCCGTCGAACTACACGGAACCCGCCGCGACGCCGCTGACCGAATCGAAGGCCGCACCCGTGCCGCAGCAGGCACGCCCTGCCCCGCCACCCGAGGCCCCCCCAGCACCGGCCTCATCCGGCTTCAAGTTCTGACCGGCGTGCGTGCCGGCACCCTGAACGCCTGAAGGCTGCCTGCGCCCACGACCGCCCCCATCAGCCAGAACAGCGCACTGGCACCGAGCGCGGCGCCGAGCACACCGAAACACAGCGGCATCACGCTGCTGGACAGGCTCAGACTCATCGAGCGCAGCGCGATGACCTCGCCGTGGCGGTCCTCGGGTGTCATTTCATGCAGCAGCGACAACACCATCGGCTGCACCGAGCCCAGCGGCAGACCCAGCAACGCGGCACAGGCCATCATGGCCCAAGCCGACGAGACGAAGGGATAGGCCACCAGGATGCAGCTGGTGCACAAAGTGGCGCCGACCAGCACCTGGCGTTCGGTCACCCGGTGGGCGAGCACGGGGATGATCAGGCGCACGGCGGCCACCGCGGCAGAGAAGGTGCCCAGCACGAGACCGATGGTCGTGGCATCGAAACCGCGTTGGTGCCCGAGGATGGGCACCACGAAGTTGTGGGCGTCCCAGCTGGACGACAGCAGCCAGTTCAGGAAGAGCAGACGGCGCACCGGCGCCTGGCCCAGCAGGTCCCACACATGCCGCGCGGGTGCATCGGCCGCCGAGGCAGCAGCGGGGCGCGCCGCCTCCACCGGCACCAGCCGCGCGACGGCGAGCGCAAGCCCGGGCAGCACGGCCAGCGCGGCAAAGGCCACCCGGAAACCCGCGAGGTCGATGAGCATGCCGGCCAACACGGGCCCGAAGAGGTTGGACAAGGCCGGCCCCATGCCAAGCCAGCTGAACACCTGCAGCCGCTGGGTGGCATCGACTGCGGTTCGGCCGGCGGACCGCTGCACCACGATCAGCCCGAGGTTGGCGCCGCATCCGCACAACATCGCTGCCAGGCAGAGCATGAAGTACTGCCCGTTGGCCGCGGCGGCAAGCGCCGCACCAGCCACAGCCAAGGCCGTGGCGAGCCGAAGCGGCCGGTGGTAGCCGAGTCGGTCGGCCAGCCGCCCGCCGGGAATGGCGAGCGCCACCGGCGCGAGTGCGAACAAGGCCAAGAGCACGCCCACCGACCACGCCGACCGCCCTTCGTGAAGCGCCTGCAGCGGGGCGGCCAGGCGCACCCCGGTCATCGTCGAATGCAGGCTGATCTGGCCCAGGATCAGGGCCGGCAGCGGGCGGAAAGACGCACGGCTCACGGCATCAGACCGGCAGCTCGCCTCCGGCGAGTTCGTCGTCGGCCGGCATGGGCAACAGGGCCTGCGCCCGCGCTTCGGGCAAGGCTTCGACCGCGCGCAGCTCGCGGGCCATCACGCGGCTGCGCCGCTCGGCCATCTCGATGCTGTTGCTGGCCTCGTCGAGCTTCTTGCGTGTTTTGGCAAGGGCATCGCCAAACTTTTGAAACTCTGTTTTGACGGCGCCGAGCACTTCCCACACCTCGACCGAGCGCTTTTCGAGCGCGAGCGTGCGAAAACCCATCTGCAAACTGTTGAGCGTGGCCAGCAGCGTGGTGGGCCCGGTGAGCATCACCCGGTGCTCGCGCTGCAGGGCTTCCACCAGCCCCGGCCGCCGCAGGGCCTCGGCGTAAAGGCCTTCGGTGGGAACGAAGAGGATCGCGAAGTCGGTCGTGTGCGGCGGCGCCAGGTACTTCTCGCGGACGACCTTCGCCTCGGCGCGCAACCGGGTTTCGATGGCCTTGGCCGCAGCCTCGGTCGCCACGGGATCGGCGCAGTCCTGGGCTTCGAGGAGGCGCTCATAGTCTTCCCGCGGAAACTTGGCATCGATGGGCAGCCACAGGGGCACCCCGTCGGCCCGGTGCCCCGGCAACCGGATGGCGAATTCCACGCGCGCACCGGTGCCAGGCACCGTTTCCACGTTGACGGCGTACTGGTCGGGCGTGAAAACCTGCTCCAGCAAGCCCGCCAGCTGAACCTCGCCGAAGATGCCCCGAGTCTTGACGTTGTTCAACACACGGCTCAGCGAACCCACGTCGCGCGCGAGCGTCTGCATCTCGCCGAGGCCTTTGTGCACTTGGTCAAGGCGGTCGGCCACCTGCTTGAAGCTTTCGCCGAGGCGGTGCTCCAGCGTGGCATGCAGTTTTTCGTCCACGGTGGCGCGCACTTGTTCGAGCTTGCGCTCGTTGTCGGCCTGGATGGCAGCCAGCTTCTGTTCGACCGACGCCCGCATCTCGGCCATGCGCTGGTCGTTGGCCTGTGTCAACGCCTTGAGCTGCTCGTTGAGTGTGAGGGAAAAGCGGCCCAGCGCATTGGCCTGCTGTTCGGTCATGCGGGCCAGGGCCGCGTCCTGCGTGCCTGTGGCGTGGCGCAGCGTTTCGGCAAGCGTCTGCTGCGTGGCCGCCAGTTGGGTGCGGAAGCTGTCGATCTGCTCGTTCTGGGTGCGGACGGTGTCACCCTGCTGTGTGAGCAGCACCTGCTGGAATGCCGCCAGCGTGGCGCCGAGTTCCTGGCGCGTGCCGACGGCACTGCGGGCCACTTCATCACGCAGCTCGCGCGTGTTGCGTTCGGTGTCCGCACGGGTATCGTCGCGCAGGCGGCGGTGCAGATCTTCGGGGCGGCTGCGCCAGAGCAGCACGACCAACAGACACAGCACCAGGACGGTCAGGGCAAGGCAGATCGCATCAAGAAGCCGCCGGGGTGTGTGCCCGGCGCGGGGGGGGGGGCGCTGCGTACGCTCCGGCCAATTGGGCACCGCGCCGGGGGGGGGGGGCGGGCCGCCCGCCCCCCACGCCGGGGCACCTTCACAGGCGCCCCGAACCGCTCATTCGCGCGACGCGCGCTTGCGCTCATGTTCCTTCAGGTGGCGCTTGCGCAGGCGCACGGACTTCGGCGTGATTTCCACCAGCTCGTCGTCTTCGATGAATTCGACGCCGTACTCCAGCGTCAGATCGATCGGCGGCGTGATCTTGATGGCGTCTTCCTTGCCGGACACGCGGAAGTTCGTCAGCTGCTTCGTGCGGGTGGCGTTGACGACCAGATCGTTGTCGCGGTTGTGGATGCCGACGATCATGCCTTCATAGACCGGATCGTTCGCCTTGACGAACATGCGGCCGCGGTCATCCAGTTTGCCCAGGGCGTAGGTGAAGATCTCGCCGTCGTCCATCGAGATCAGGACGCCATTCTTGCGGCCGCCAATGTCACCCTTGTGCGGCTCATAGCCGTCGAAGATGTTGCTGATGAGGCCCGAACCGCGGGTGAGGTTCATGAACTCGTTCGAGAAACCGATCAGCCCGCGCGCCGGAATGCGGTACTCCAGGCGAACGCGGCCACGGCCGTCCGGTTCCATGTTGACCAGTTCGCCCTTGCGCTCGCCCAGCGCCTGCATCACGCCACCCTGGTGGCCTTCTTCGATGTCGGCCGTCACCAGTTCGATGGGCTCATGCTTCACGCCATCGACGTCATGGAACACGACGCGCGGCTTGCTGACGGCCAGTTCGTAGCCTTCGCGCCGCATGTTTTCCAGGAGGATGGTCAGGTGCAGTTCGCCACGGCCCATCACTTCGAAGATGCCGTCTTCGTCCGTCTCGCTCACGCGCAGGGCGACGTTGCTCTGCAGTTCCTTTTGCAGGCGGTCCCAGATCTGGCGGCTGGTGACGAACTTGCCTTCGCGGCCAGCCAGCGGGCTGGTGTTGACGCAGAAGTTCATCGTCAGCGTGGGCTCGTCGACCTTCAGCATCGGCAGCGGTGCCGGATTCGTCAGGCTGGTGACGGTGACGCCGATGCCGATGTCCTCGATGCCGTTGATCAGCACGATGTCGCCGGGGCC
>CBIHPH010000118.1:0-12782 GCA_966212105.1 uncultured Rhizobacter sp. | reverse complement strand
CCGTGATGTTCGGCTGCTGGACCAGCGTGTCGCGCAAGTCGGTGCTGCCGGTGGTGGAAGAACTCAACGGCCTGCTGTTCTACCCGGTGCAGTACGAGGGCGAAGAGCTCAGCAAGAACGTGTTCTACACGGGCGCTGCGCCGAACCAGCAGGCCATTCCTGCCGTGGAATACCTGATGAGCAAGGCGGGCGGCGGTGCCAAGCGCTATGTGCTGCTGGGCACCGACTATGTCTATCCGCGCACCACGAACAAGATCTTGCGTGCGTTCCTCAAGAGCAAGGGCGTGGCGGACAAGGACATCGACGAGAAGTACACCCCGTTCGGCCACAGCGACTACCAGACCATCGTGGCCGACATCAAGAAGTTCTCGGCCGGCGGCAAGACCGCGGTGATCTCCACGATCAACGGTGACTCGAACGTGCCGTTCTACAAGGAGCTGGGCAACCAGGGGCTGAAGGCCACCGATGTGCCCGTGGTGGCGTTCTCGGTGGGCGAGGAGGAACTTCGCGGCGTGGACACGAAGCCGCTGGTGGGCCACCTGGCCGCCTGGAACTACTTCATGAGCATCAAGAACCCGACCAACGATGGCTTCAAGGCCAAGTGGGCGGCGTACGCCAAGGCCAAGAAGCTGCCCGGTGCCGACAAGCCGCTGACGAACGACCCGATGGAGGCCACGTACATCGGCATCTACATGTGGAAGCAGGCGGTGGAGAAGGCCAAGAGCACCGACACCGACAAGGTCGTCGCCGCCATGGCGGGCCAGACGTTCAATGCTCCGAGCGGTTTCGTCGCGAAGATGGATGAGACGAACCATCATCTGCACAAGCCCGTGTTCATCGGCGAAGTCAAGGGCGACGGCCAGTTCAATGTGGTCTGGAAAACCCCGGCGCCTGTCAAAGCCAAACCGTGGAGCCCGTACATCGAGGGCAACGACAAGAAGAAGGACGAGCCGGAGAAGAAGTGACGCTGCGGCCCCGCCGGGCCGCGCTTGAAGGCGGACGGTGCGCCCCGCATCGTCCGCCTGCGATTGAAATCCCATGAATGTCGCTTCGATGCTGTCTTGTCTTGCCGCCCGAATCGCCTTGCTGCTGGCGCTGTCGCTCGCTGCCACGGCCAGCCATGCGCTGACCCTGGAACAAGCCCGTCACCTGGCCGCGGGCGAGAACGACGAGCGCATCGCCGCGCTCGCGAAGTCGCTCGAACGTGGTGACGACGGCCTGGCCGCGTTCATCCAGGCCATGCTCGACGACACCGTCAAGGTGGCCGGCGACCGGGTCATCGTGATGAAGGGCGCCCAGGCGACCGATGCGGCCACCGGCAGCGCAGTGGCGTTGCCCGATGGGGCCGAGGACATCATCAACAGCAACCAGATGCGCCGTGAACTGGAGGGCGCACTGGCGGCACTGAAGCTCTTTTCGAAGGATGTGGCCGAGCGGCGTGCCGCGGCCCGGTCGCTGGCCGATGGCGCGGACGATTCACGCTTGCCGCTCATCGAGAAGGCCCTTGCGGCAGAGACGGACCAGGACCTCCTGGCCCAACTCAACCAGATCCGCGCGACGGTGATGGTGTCTTCGCCCGATGCGGCGCGCCGGCTGGATGCCGCCAGAACCCTCGCCACGAGTTCCGCGCCGGCCACCAAGACGCTGATCGTCGATCGGCTCAAGCCCGCGGCCGAAGGCGGAGAGATCGACGTGGCGGTGCGCAGCCAGCTGGAGATGGCGCTGAAGGCGATCGACAGCCGGCTTGCATGGGGCGAGCGCCTCGGGGTGCTGTTCACCGGCGCGAGCCTTGGCAGCATCTTGCTGCTCGTGGCGCTCGGGCTGGCGATCACCTACGGCCTGATGGGCGTGATCAACATGGCGCACGGCGAGTTGATGATGATCGGCGCATATGCCACGTTCGTCGTGCAAAACCTTTTTCGCACCTACCTGCCTGGCGCGTTCGATGCCTATGTGGTGGTTGCCGTGCCCGTGTCCTTCCTCGCCGCGGCCGGGGTGGGCGCGGTGCTCGAACGCAGCGTCATCCGCTGGCTCTACGGCCGCCCGCTGGAGACGCTGCTGGCCACCTGGGGCATCAGCCTCATGCTCATGCAGGGCGTGCGCTCCATGTTCGGCGCGCAGAACGTGTCAGTGGAAAACCCGGGCTGGCTGTCGGGCGGCGTGCAGGTGCTGAGCAACCTGACGCTGCCGTACAACCGCATCGCGATCGTGATCTTCGCAGGCCTCGTGCTGGCGGCCGTCTCGCTGCTCATCGCACGCACCCGCCTGGGCCTGTTCGTGCGTGGCGTGACCCAGAACCGCACGATGGCTTCCTGCGTGGGCGTCAACACCGCCCGCATCGACACCTATGCCTTCGCGCTGGGTTCGGGCATCGCCGGGTTGGCAGGCTGTGCCCTTTCGCAAGTGGGCAACGTGGGGCCGGACCTGGGCCAGGGCTACATCGTCGATTCCTTCATGGTGGTGGTGCTCGGCGGCGTGGGCCAACTGGCCGGTACCGTGTACGCCGCGATGGGCCTGGGCGTGCTGAACAAGCTGCTCGAAGGCTGGCAGGGAGCCGTTCTCGCGAAGATCATGGTGCTGGTCTTCATCGTCATCTTCATTCAGAAGCGGCCGCAGGGCATCTTCGCGATGAAGGGCCGGAGCGCCGAAGCATGACCATCTGCCTTGACATGAAGGACCTGCGGGCATGAGCGCCGTTCTCCCCACCTCGACGCTGATGGCCCGCGGGCCGAAGACGCG
Source organism: uncultured Rhizobacter sp. (assembly GCA_966212105.1). GTDB lineage: Bacteria > Pseudomonadota > Gammaproteobacteria > Burkholderiales > Burkholderiaceae_C > Rhizobacter. Next base: position 10,043 of record CBIHPH010000118.1, on the reverse strand, counting down.
GCTTCTGACACCCAGGGCCTGGACCGGCGTGTTCACCGCGCTCGGTCTTGTGCTCGTGCTGGTGCCCGTGCTCAACCTGAGCGTGCCCGCCGGCAGCCCGTTTCACCTGAGTGACTATGCCGTTCAACTGGCCGGCAAGATCATGTGCTACGCGATCTGCGCGCTGGCGATGGACCTCATCTGGGGCTACACAGGCATCCTGTCACTCGGCCATGGCGTGTTCTTCGCGCTGGGCGGCTACGCGATGGGCATGTACCTGATGCGGCAGATCGGCCGTGACGGCAACTACCAGAGCGACCTGCCCGATTTCATGGTGTTCCTCGACTGGAAGGCGTTGCCGTGGCACTGGGCGCTCAGCGACAGCTTCCTCGCCACGGCGCTGCTCGTGGTGCTCGTGCCCGGGCTGCTCGCATTCGTGTTCGGCTACTTCGCCTTCCGTTCCCGCATCAAGGGGGTGTACTTCTCGATCATCACGCAGGCGTTGACCTACGCCGCGATGCTGCTCTTCTTTCGCAACGAGACGGGCTTCGGCGGCAACAATGGTTTCACCGATTTCAAACGCATTCTCGGCATGCCGATCGCCACGCCGACCATGCGGATGGCCTTGTTCGTGCTGACGGGCCTCGCGCTCATCGGCTCGTTCGTGCTCGCCCGCTGGCTGGTGGGCAGCAAGTACGGGCGCGTGCTGCAGGCCATCCGCGATGCCGAAAGCCGGGTGATGTTCACGGGCTACGACCCGTTGCGCTACAAGCTGTCCATCTGGGTGATTTCGGCGGTGATGTGCGGGGTGGCCGGCGCGCTGTACGTGCCGCAGGTGGGCATCATCAACCCGGGCGAGATGGCGCCTGCGGCCAGCATCGAGATCGCGATCTGGGCGGCAGTGGGCGGACGCGGCACGTTGGTCGGTCCCATCGTCGGGGCCTGCTTCGTCAATGGCGCGAAGAGCTGGTTCACGCAAGCCTTTCCGGAGTTCTGGCTCTATTTCCTGGGCGCCTTGTTCATCGCCGTGACCTTGTTTCTGCCGCAGGGCATCGTGGGCCTGGCGCGCAAGCTGGGCCGCGACAAGCCATCCACGGGGCCGACGGCATGACCCCCGAATTGATGGAAGCCGGCGCAAAGGCGCTGCAGGATGCACGGGAGAAACAGCCTGCCGGACCGAGCGGCGGACGCCATGCCAGCTATGGCCGCGTGGTGCAGCCAGGGGTTGTCGACACCACGCATGGTGCCATCCTGTACCTCGACGACATCACCGTGAGCTTCGACGGGTTCAAGGCCCTCAACGCGCTGAGCATGAGCATCAGTGCGGGGGAGATGCGTTGCATCATCGGACCCAACGGTGCCGGCAAGACGACCATGATGGATGTGATCACCGGCAAGACCCGGCCCGATGCGGGCAAGGCCTTCTTCGGCTCCACCATCGATCTGCTGCGCCTGCGCGAGAACGACATCGCGTCCGTGGGCATCGGCCGCAAATTTCAGAAGCCCACGGTTTTCGAACACCTCACCGTGTTCGAAAACCTGGAGCTGGCCCTCAAGACGGACCGCGGCGTGCGCTCATCGATGTTGTTCCGGCTCAACGGTGAGCAGCACGACCGCATCGACGCGATGCTGGCGCTGATCCAATTGCAAACAAGCGCACGGCGCCTGGCCGGCTTGCTGTCGCACGGCCAGAAGCAGTGGCTCGAAATCGGCATGCTGTTGATGCAGGACCCGAAGTTGCTGCTGCTCGACGAACCGGTGGCCGGCATGACCGATGAAGAAACGGAACGCACCGCCGAGCTGTTTTTGTCGCTCGAAGGAAACCATTCGCTGATGGTCGTCGAGCACGACATGAAGTTCATCGGTCAACTCACACAGGGCGGGCGCAATGGCAAGAAGATCACCGTATTGCACGAGGGCAGTGTGCTCGCCGAGGGTCTGCTGGCCGATGTGCAGGCGAACGAAAAAGTCGTCGAGGTTTATCTCGGCCGCTGAACCAGGAACAGCGACATGCTCAAAGTCGAGGGGATCAACCAGTACTACGGCGGCTCGCACATCCTGCGCAACGTCGGGTTCGAGGCGTGCCTGGGCGAGGTCACGGTGGTGCTGGGGCGCAATGGCGTCGGCAAGACCACGCTGCTCAAAAGTCTGATGGGCGTGGTGCCGGTCAAGACCGGCACCGTCCAGTTCGACGGTGGGCCGATCACGCACGACACGCCCTACCAGCGGGTGCGCAAGGGCATCGGCTATGTGCCGCAAGGGCGCGAGATCTTCAGCCGGCTCACGGTGGAAGAAAACCTGCGCATGGGGCTCGCGTACCGGCCTGGCGGCACGCCCGTCCCCTCGGAGCTCTTCGAATTGTTCCCGGTGCTCAAGCAGATGCTGCACCGCCGTGGCGGGGACCTGTCCGGCGGGCAACAGCAGCAGCTTGCCATCGCACGGGCGCTCGCAGCCGGGCCGAAATTGCTGTTCCTCGACGAACCCACCGAAGGCATCCAGCCCAGCATCATCAAGGACATCGGGCGGGTGATCCGCATGCTGGCCGAGCGCGGCACGATGGCCATCGTGCTGGTCGAGCAGTTCTACGATTTCGCGGCCGACATCGCGGACCAGTACCTCGTGATGGAGCGCGGCGAAGTCGTCCAGCGAGGCCTGGGCCGCGACATGGCGGCCGACGGGGTGCGGCAGAGGATGTCGATCTGAGGCCTCGTGTCAGGCACAGCCATCAGACGCCGAAGGGCCCGATCCGGCTGAGGTTCGCATCGATGAGCAATTGCGCCATGTGCGTCGAATCCTCGTAGACGGCGTAGTCCTGGCCGCCGTGGCTGACGGTGCCGGTGTGCGACCAGCTGCCGTTGGTCATCGTCACGCTGCCCGAATCCCCTTCGATGACGACCTGTTGCTTGCCGCTGCCGTTCACGCCGCTCCATCCCGTGCCGGCGTTGAAGGCATCGGTGCTGCCGCTTTGCAGCACGTCCTCCAGGGCGAGCTTCACACCGTTGTCATGATTGCCCAGGCGGATCGTGGCAGTGCGCGGTTGTGCCTGGCCGTCGAGCAGTGTCAGGTCGAGCAATTGGTGGTCGCCTGACACGGTGAACATGCCGTTGATCGCCTGGCTGCTGCCTTCATGCGCTGTCGCGACGACCGCCACGTTCAATGGGCCGTTGAAGCCCGCCGGCAGCGTCATCCTGAGGCTCGCAAGTTCGTCCGAGCCGACCGTCCACGAATGGTTGCCGTTGTTCGTGCCGGCCGAGAGCACCGCGCCCGTGGGCAGGTTGGCGAACGTGACCGCGAGCGATTCGCCGGCGTCGCCGGAGACGGCGACCCCGGAGAGATCGACGGTGCCACCCGCCACCGTGAGCTCGGGCACGGTGAGCAGCGGCGGCAGGACGACCGGGGCCACCGAGACGTCCAGGCTGCCGCTGGTGGTGGCCGGGGTCGCGCTGCCGTCCTGGCTGGTGGCCGAGACGCTCAGGCTGAAGTCGCCGGTGAAGTGTGCCGGCGGCGTCAGCGCCAGACCGCTCAACTGGGCGGTGGTGAGCTGGTAGGCGCCGCCGCCGAGCGCCGTTCCGTGGTTCAGCGTGGCACCGGCCGGCAGGCCGGAAATGGTGACGCCGGTGATGCTTTCGGAGCCGTCGGTGTCGCTGAGTACCGCGCCGATGCTGAGCGGGATCGTCGTGTCTTCGGCACCTTGTGCGGCCGTGAGGTGCAGCAACGGTGCATCGCTGGCTGCCGTCAGCGTCACGCTGACGTTCTGCGTCTTCACATTGCGACTGCCCTCGAGCTCGGTGGCCACCGCCGCCACCTGAAAGCCCAAGGTGCCGCTGAGGTTGGCCGGCGGCTGCAGGGTGAGACCGGTGAGATCGGCGCTGGACAGCAGCCATTCGCCGGTGGTTGCGTTGTAGCGGCCCGCCGAAAGGCGCGATCCTGCCGGCAGCCCGCTGACGACGAAGGACAGCGACTCCGAGCCATCGGTATCGGCCAGGCTGCCGCCGATCGTCAGCGCGAGGGACTGGTCCTCGGTGCCGGCCGGGGCTGAGAAGCTGACCGACGGCTGATCCGCCACGGCGTCGACACGCACGTTGAGGATGCCGATCTGCGTCGTGATGCCGAGCACCTTCACCGAGATGCCCAGCGTGATGTCGCTGGCGTCGTTGGCGGCCGGGGTCAGCTTCAGGGTGGAGAGCAGCGAGGTTCCGACGGTCCATGTGCCGTTGCCGTTGCGTGTGCCGGCCGAGAGTGTGGCGCCGGACGGCACGCCGCTGAAGGTGGCCGAGAGCGCGCCCAGCATGTTCATTCCGACGAGGCTGGTGCCGATCGTGATCGCCGTGTCTTCCTGGCCGCTCACCGGGGTCAACATCAGTCCCGTCAGCACCGGGGGCACTTCGGCGGCCACCGTGACGTTCAAGGTCTGGGTGACTGAAGCGCTGCTGCCGCCCGGCTCGAGGGCCTGTGCCGTCACACCGAGGGCCATGACGCCGCTGTAGCCGATCGGCGGTGTGATGGTGAGGCCGCTCAGTTGGGCAGGCAGGAGGCTCCATGAGCCGTTGCCGTTCTGCAGGCCGGCCGACAGGATGGCGCCGTTCGGAACGCCGGAGATGATGTAGGAGAGCGATTCCGAGCTGTCGGCCAGTGCGCCGCTGATCGTGAGCGGCGCCGCCGTGCGGTAGGCGGTGCTGACGTTCGATACCGACAGTGTGGGCGTGTCGGCCACGCCGGCGATGCTCACCCCCAAGGTGCCGTTGATCGTCGTCGCCTGCGCGCCGAAGCCGGCGCCGTAAGAGACCGTGAGCGTGAAGCTCGGGCTGTCGTTGGCTGCGGTGGTGAGCGTGAGGCCGCTGAGATCGGCGGGTGCCAGCAGCCAGGAGCCATCGACCTGGAGCGCCCCGTGATTCAGCACCGCGCCGGCAGGCAGGCCGGCAATGGCCACGGCCTGCAATTCGGCGCCGAGGCGGAGCGCACCGATGGCACTGGAGAGGTCGAGTGCGAGCGGCTGGTCTTCGAGGCCGGAGGCCGATGCCAGCACGATTGTGCTGTCGCCGTGGTTGAGGTTCGGTGCGCCGCGGACGTCGGCGATGGTGACGGCCAGGGCGGCACCGGCGGTCGCCTCGGTACCGTTGGCCAGCTCGGTGCTGATGGCGTTCACCGCCAGGCTGAAGTGGCCGAAGGCATCGTGCGCCGGTGTCAGCGTGAGGCCGGTCACATCGCCAGCGGTCAGCGACCAGGTGGTGCTGCCGTCGGCGGCAATCGTGACGAGCTTGCCTCGGTTGAAGCTAGCGCCCGCAGGTACGCCGGAGATGGTCAGCGATGTTGCTTCCGATCCATCGGTGTCTTCCCAGGCCGGGGAGATGGTCAGTGCCGTGGCCGTGTTGGCGATGCTCGCGGCCGGTGCGACGGTCACGCTTGGCGCATCCGGTACCGGCGTCACGGTGACGGCAAGGTTGTGGCTGGTGGTCGCCTGGGAGCCCCCGACTTGGGAGGTGGCCGACACGGCGAGCGTGATCGAGCCGCTGTAGTCGGCGGGTGGTGTCAGCGTGAGACCGGCCAGCTGGGCGGACGTGAGGGTCCAGGTGCCATCGCCGTTGTCGGTGCCGGCCGAGAGCGTGGCGCCGGCCGGTACCCCCGCCACGGTCATGCTCACGGTTTCGCCCGCGGCCGGTGAGGTGAGCGCGGCTGCGATGGCCAGCGCAATCGGCTGGTCTTCGAGGCCGGAGGCGGGTGCCACGGTGAGGGTGGGCGCATCGGCAACGGGGGCGACCGTGACCGCGAGGCTGGCGCTGCTGGTGGCCTGCGTGCTGCCGACACCGGCCGTGGCCGTCACGGTGAGGGCGATCGAGCCGCTGTAGTTGGCGGGCGGGGTCAGCGTGAGACCGGCGAGCTGCGCGGGCGTGAGGCGCCAGGTGCCGTCGCCGTTATTGGTGCCGGCGGAAAGCGTGGCACCGGAGGGCATGCCGGCGATCGTGATGCCGAGCGTTTCGCCGGTGGCCGGCGAGGCGAGCGCGGCAGCGATGGTCAGCGCCACCGGCTGGTCTTCGAGGCCGGAGGCGGGGGCCACGGTGAGGGTGGGCGCATCGGCGACGGGGGCGACCGTGACCGCGAGGCTGGCGGTGCTGGTGGCTTGCGTGCCGCCGAGATCGGCAGTGGCCGTCACGGTGAGGGCGATCGAGCCGCTGTAGTCGGGCGGTGGCGTGAGCGTGAGGCCGGAGAGTTGTGCTGCGGTCAGGCTCCAGGTGCCATCGCCGTTATCGGTGCCGGCGGAAAGCGCGGCACCGGAGGGCATGCCGGCGATCGTGATGCTGAGCGTTTCGCCGGTGGCCGGCGAGACGAGCGCGGCAGCAATGGTCAGCGCAATCGGCTGGTCTTCGAGGCCGGATGCCGGCGCCACGGTGAGGGTGGGCGCATCGGCAACGGGGGAGACCGTGACCGCGAGGCTGGCGGTGCTGGTGGCTTGTGTGCCGCCCGCGCTGGCAATGGCCGTGACGGTGAGGGCGATCGAGCCGCTGTAGTCGGCCGGTGGTGTGAGCGTGAGGCCGGAGAGTTGTGCTGCGGTCAGGCTCCAGGTGCCGTCGCCGTTGTCGGTGCCGGCGGAAAGCGTGGCACCAGAGGGCATGCCGGCGATCGTGATGCTGAGCGTTTCGCCGGTGGCCGGCGAGACGAGTGCGGCAGCGATGGCCAGCGCAATCGGCTGGTCTTCCAGGCCGGAGGCCGGTGCCACGGTGAGGGTGGGCGCGTCGGCAACAGGGGCGACCGTGACCGCGAGGCTGGCGGTGCTGGTGGCTTGCGTGCCGCCCACACTGGCAGTGGCCGTCACGGTGAGGGCGATCGAGCCGCTGTAGTCGGCTGGTGGTGTGATCGCGAGGCCGCTGAGCTGGGCGGGCGTGAGGCTCCAGGTGCCGTCGCCGTTGTCGGTGCCGGCGGAAAGCGCGGCACCGGAGGGCATGCCGGAGATCGTGATGCTGAGCGTTTCGCCGGTGGCGGGCGAGACGAGCGCGGCAGCGATGGCCAGCGCCATCGGCTGGTCTTCGAGGCCGGAGGCCGGCGCCACCGTGAGGGCAGGCGCATCGGCAACGGGGGCGACCGTGACCGCGAGGCTGGCTGTGCTGGTGGCTTGTGTGCCGCCGACCCCGGCCGTGGCGGTCACGGTGAGGGCGATCGAGCCGCTGTAGTCGGCCGGCGGCGTGAACGTGAGGCCGCTGAGCTGGGCCGGCGTGAGGCTCCAGGTGCCGTCGCCATTGTTCGTGCCGGTGGAGAGGATGGCACCGGCCGGCACGCCGGAGATGGTGATGGCAAGCGTCTCACCGGTCACCGGGGTGACGAGCGATGCGCTGATCGACAGGCCGATCGCCTGGTCTTCGCCGCCGCTCGCGGCAGCCACTGTCAGCGCGGGCGCGTCGACGACCGGTTCGGGACCGACCGTCCATGCGAGCGCGCTGCTGATCACACGGCCTTCGTGCGTCCCCTCGTCCTCTATGCGGGCGACCAGCGTGTGCGTGCCGTCGGCCAGCGCAGAGGGCAGTGCGAATTGCCAGTGCGTGCTGCTGCGCTGCGCCTGGCCGACCCGCTCGCCGTCGACGTAGACCGCGATCACTTCACCGTCCCCGAGCATGCTGCTTGCCAGGGTGCCCTCGACGACGGGCTGGCGCGGGCTGCTGGTCTGGGCCGAGATGGCGATGGTCACCGCCTGCTCGTGCAGCGTCAGTTCCGTGGAGGCATCGCTGCTCGCACCGCTCGCCGGCCTTTCGACCCGCACGAAGAAGGCGTGTGTTCCGGATGCCAAGGTGGCGGTGGAAAAGGTCCAGCGGGTGCCGTTGACCGCGGCTTCGCCGATCCGCGCTGTCACATCGCCTTGCGTGTCGTAGACGGCCAGCACGTCCCCATCGGCGAGCGCCGCACTGAGCGTGCCGCGGAGGGTGGGCGTGGTGTCGTCGGTGCTGCTGCCCGTGGACAGGGCGCCGGTGAAGGACTGGTGCACCGGCGCGTCGTCGTCGGCCGCCGTGATCACTGCCGTGGTGTCGATGCGGGAAGCATCGAGGGTGCAGGCCTGATTCGCGCCGTCGCGGGTGTTGCCGGCGGCATCGATGACGCGCACCTGCAGCGTCTGCGTGCCGGCTCGCAGTGTCACGCCCGCAGCGCTCCATTGCGCATCGCCGCCGAGCGTCGCGGTGACCCAGCTCACCCCATCGGCGCTCACTTCGATGCGCTCGCCGCTGCCCAATGTGCCGCTGTAGTGGCCGTTGACGGTCTGAACGGCCACCGTCGTGCGGAAGTCGCCGGCGAGGCCGGTGTCGTTGCTGAGCCCATCGATCGTCGCCACGGCGGTCGGCGGCACCAGGTCGGCGATGAAGGCCGCGCCGGCGATCAGCGGGCTGCCGTTGCCGCCCTCCGAATCGGTGACCACCACGCTCGGCACCAGCGTGCCGCTGCCGGCCTGGGCCAGCGCCTCGCGCCCGATCGTGAAGATGACATGGCCGCGTTCCACGTCGTCCGCAGTGACGGTCCGCTCGACCACCAGCACGCTGCCGGATGGGCCTGTGACCGTGAAGTGAACGATGTCGCCGCCGATGGCATTGGCGGACAAGGCCATCGCCACCTTGGCATCGTCGGCATGGGTCGCGTTGACTGGGCCGAGGCCGAGCGCGTCCTGCGCCGCCTCGGCGGCCGCACGGTTGGTGGCGCTCGGCAAGGTGCGCGAGGTGGAGAGTTGGGTGAGGTCGCCGACGTTGCCGGCCGCGATGAGGTCAGAGACATGCGCCAGCGTGTTGGCGATCGATCCGTAGTGCGCGTCCATCTGCGACAGGCGCGCGAGCGCGGCGCCATAGGCGGCCGGGTCGCCATGGGCGTCGTGGTAGCCGGGGTCGAGGATCGTGACGACGTTGCCGAGGATGTTCGTCACGCCGAAGAGCTCCCCGACCGCCTTGTTCGCGGCGGTGATCGCAGCCGTGTCGGTCGGCGGCGCCAGCGCGGCGCCCCCTGCGTCGGCATTCATGCCGAGCTGATGGGCGGCGAGCTGCGTCAACGGCGTGATGTTGATCGTCATCAGGTTGGTGGGCACCGCCGCAACGCCCAGCGCCGCGAGGCTGGCGCCGAGGTTGGTCAGCTCGCCGGTTCGCTCGTCGATGTAGTTGTTGGCTGCGCTGTCGTCGACATCGCGCGCGACCAGCAGCACCGGTCCCGTATAGCCGCCGCGCCCTGCGACGCTGATCTCGTAGTCGCCCGAGTTCCCCACGAGCGTGCGGCCGAGCAGCACGCCGTCCTTGTCGTAGGCCAGCACTTCGACGGTGCTGGCCTGCATCGGACCGGCGACGACGACGCCCTTGATCGTCAGCGCCTCGGGCGCCGCCGATTGCCCACCGCCGCCGCCACCGCCGGCCAACCCACCGAGCGCGCCCAGGCCGAGTGCGCCCAGGGCGATCCTCCCCCAATGGTTGTCCTCGTTGGCTGCGGCCGGGCTGTCGGCCGCGGTGGTGCGCTCGATGGCATGCCCCGGTGCGAGCATGAACGCCTGCCCAGGCCACAGCAACGCGCTCTGGCCCGGCAGCAGCGCGCCGGCGGCCTGCTCGCCGTCCTGCGTGATCGTCACCGTGCCTTCCGGTTCACCGGTGTTGCCGCGCGGTGTGTCGAGCACCGCGTAGCAGCGGTCGCCCGGCCGGCATTCGTCGAAGAAGCCGGTGAGCTGCACCGCCTCCGCCTGCGGCGTGCCGCCGTCGAGCAGCAGATCGTCGTCGACCCGCTTGACGATCGCGGTGCGCGGCGTCTTCATCGTGAACTCGTCGACGATGCGGTAGGTGCAGCCGCGCTGGGCGGCGAGCTTCAGGCCCTCCGGGCCCACCTCGACCAGCGTCTCGGTGCCATTGGCTTGTCTGATCGAGAGTTTCATCGTGGTCCACCGACAAGGACTAGGGCCTGTTAACACTACGGAAGCCAGTGCGAACGGGTTGCAGCCAGAAAAGCCGTGCGCGGCGTTGCAAATCCTCGCCGGGGGATACCCCGGCTGCGGTTTGCGCCTTGCTCACGGCTTTTCTGGCTGCAACGCATCTGGCTTCCGTAGTGTTAACAGGCCCTAG
>CBIHPH010000117.1:0-12965 GCA_966212105.1 uncultured Rhizobacter sp. | reverse complement strand
TCACGGCTTTTCTGGCTGCAACGCATCTGGCTTCCGTAGTGTTAACAGGCCCTAGGAAGAAGCGCGGACACCCCGGTCATCGCTCGGTGAGTGATTCGGAGAGGGTCTTGGTGACCGGCTTGGTGAGGTACTTCAGGACGGTCTGCGTGCCGGTGCGGATTTCCACCGTCGTCGTCATGCCCGGCTGGATCTGGATGCGCCCGTGGTGGTCGGCGGTGTCGTCGAGCACCACCTGCACCTGGTAGTAGATCTGTTCACCGCCCTTGGTCGCCTCGGTGAGCGCATCGGGGCTGAGGTAGCTCACGCGGCCCGGGAGGGTGCCGTAGATGGCGTAGTCGAAGGCATCGAGCTTCACCGTCACGGGCTGGCCCTCGCGGATGAAGCCGCGGTCGGCTGGCTTGAGCTTGGCTTCGACGATCAACCGGCTGCCGGTGGGCAGCAGTTCGAGCACGGTGTCGCCGGCGCGCACGCGCGCACCGGGCGTGGTGACTGCGAGCTTGCGCACCAGGCCGTCGGCCGGGGCGTGCAATTCGGTGCGCTCCAGTGTTGTCGAACGTTCGGACAGCAGCTGCTCCTGCGTCGCCAGGTCTTCCTCGGCCTTGGTCATCTCGGCCTGCGCGTCCTGGAAGTATTTGTTGCGCCGGTTGCCGATCTGACCGTTCAATTCGGCGAGCTGACGCTCGAGGCGGATCACCTCCACCTTGCCGACATCGCCGCTTTGGAGCAGGGGCTGCATCACGTCCAGCTCGCTCTGTACGAGGCTGCGGCTGTGTTCGAGCGCCGCGAGTTCCGCATGCAGCGCCTGCCGGCGCCGGTTGAAGAGTTCGCTCTGGTTGGCGACGAAGCTCGGGTGCTGGCGCACCTCCGGCGGAAAATCGAGCGGGCGCTGGAACACCTCGGCCCGCAGCCGCACGAGTTGGGCCTTCAGCGCCGCCACCTTGGAGAGACTGTCGCCTTGCGCCGCGGCGGCCTGGTTGCGCTCCAGCGTCACGAGGAGCTGGCCCCTGCGCACCGCCTCGCCTTCACGCACCGCGAAGTGTTCGATCACGCCGTCGTTCGCGGTCTGCACGACCTGCGTGCGCGCGCTGGCAATCACCTGGCCCTGGGCGCGCACGTTCTGTTCGATCTCCGAAGTGCCGGCCCAAAGGAACGCCGTTGCGAGCAAGGCGACCGCCACGATGACGATGCGGCGGCCGCGAACCGCCGCCGGTGTCAGGGGCAGGGCCAGCAAGGTCATGCGACGGCCTCCGGCGCGCGGGCGGGGGACGGGCCTGGCGAGGGCGCTGCGGTGCGCGCCGGCTGGCTCAGCGCCTGCAGCACTGCCTCCCGCGGCCCGTCCAGCGCGATGCCGCCGCGGGTCAGCACGACGATGCGGTCCACCAGCGCCAGCACCTGCGGCCGGTGCGTCACCACCACCAGCGTCTGCCCCGGCTGCATCGCCTCGCGCAGCAGCGCGAGGCTTTGGCGTTCGGTCGTGTCGTCGAGCGCCGACGTTGGTTCGTCGAGCAGCCAGACCGCGGGCCGCGCGAGGACCAGCCGCGTCAGGCCGATGAGGCGTCGCTGCCCGCCGGAGACGCCGCAGCCGCCTTCGCCGATCGGCAGATCCAGGCCCTTCGGATGGCTGGTGACGAGGCTGATCAGGCCGGTGGCGCGGCAGGCGGCGAGCATCGTCACGTCGTCGGCATCGGGCAGGCCCAGGCCCAGGTTGTCGCGCAAGGTGCCGGAAACCAGCCGCACCTCCTGCGGCAGGTAGCCGAGCTGCGCGCTGAGCGGCTCGCGGGCGATCTGCTGGATTTCCAGGCCGTCGATCAGCACGCGGCCCTGCTGCGGTTTGTAGAGACCGGCCATCACCTTGAGCAAGGTGCTTTTGCCCGCGCCCACCGGGCCGACGATGGCCACCTTGTCGCCGGCGGCGATCTGCAGCAGCGGCAGTGCCAACGCGTGGGGCTGCTCCGGGTAGGCGAACTTCACGTCCTCGACGCGGAAGTGGCCTTCCAGGCACGCGGGCACGAGCGGCTGAGCCACGCCGTGGTGGTCGCCCTCGAGCGTGAAAATGCGCTCCAGGTTGTCCAGCGCGATGCGCGCGTGCGCCCATTGCACGATCAGCCCGGGCAACAGGCTGATCGGCCCGAGCACCCGGCCCGAGAGGATGGAGCAGGCGATGAGGCCGCCGGAGGTGAGGCCTTCACCGGCAGAAGCGATGTACGCGCCCGCGGCGATCATCACCACGTAGCTTGCCTGTTGAAAAAAGCCGGCCGTGTGCGAAGCGGTCTCGCTCAGGTGCTTGATCTTCAGATCGTCGTCAATCGCCTCGCGCGTGAGCGCATTCCACCGGGCAGACTGCGACCAGCCGCTGCCGGCGGCCTTGATGTTTTCGGCCGCCGAGATGGTTTCCACGAGCAGGCCCACCTTGCGGTTGCCCGCGATCGATGCCCCGGCCGCATGGGCCGCGATGTGCGCGCGGAACATGCTTCCCGCCAGGACGGACACCACGAAGAAAACGGCCGGCACGGCCACGAGCTGCGGCCCGCCGATCAGCGCCATCACACCGAGAAAGAGCAGGCCGAACGGCGCGTCGATGACCGCGTACATCGTCGCCGCAATGGCGAAGGCGCGGATCGATTCATAGCCGCGCAGCTGCGCCGAGAGCGAACCGACGTTGGGCGGAAGTTGGTCGATGCGCAGCGCCAGCAGGCGCTGGAAGATCGCATGCGAGAGCGTCTCGTCCATGCGCTGAACGGCCGATTCGAGCACCGCCGCGCGCGCCTGCTTGATCACCAGCTCGAAGGCACAGGCGATCAGCGCGCCGATCAGCAGCACGGTCAGCGTGGACAGGCCGCGTGTCGGGATCACGCGGTCGTACACCTGCATCGAATACATCGAGCCGGCCAGTGCCGCGATGTTGGCGGCCAGCGAAGCCAGCGCCGCATAGACGAAGGCCGCACGCTGCGCGGACAGCACGCGGCGGAACAGCGCCCGCGCGCTGCTGGGCGCGCCGCCGGGCGCCGGGGTGGCGCGCAGCGGCGAAAACAGGGCTTCGCCGACATCCGCGCACGACAGGCGCTGCGTGCCGGCCTCGGTTTGCACGAGCCAGGCATCGGAACCCGCCTCGGCGATCACAACCGCCGGCCCGGCTTTCTGGCGCAGCGCGAGCAGCGGCAACGCGCTGGCATCGGCGACGGGCGACCAGTGCGGCGTCTCCAGGCCGGCCGCGGCGCACAGCCCGGCCAGCGCGGCACGCTCATCCCCAATGGCCCCAAGGGCGCGACGCTGCTGCAGGCTGGGCGTGCGCGCATGCGGTACGAGCCGCGGCAGTTGCTGCGCGAGCCAGTCGAGGCGGTGGTCGGTCGATGAACTCAAGGCGGACTCCCGGCGAAGACGCGCAGCAAGGGGTGTTCGGCCGGACCCTCAGGCCCCGGCTGTCCGAGCGCGAAATCACCGCCCAGCAGCGCCAGGCGATAGGCCGAGCCACGCAAGGTGGCGGCGGTGGTGAACGCAGCTTCTTCGTTCTCGAAATCCTCGCGCGCGGCGTTGAGCACATCGAGCCAGGCGCGCTTGCCGGCACCGAAGAGCCGCGTGTAGGAAGACAACACGTCGCCCGTGTGGCGCCGCACCTCGGCCAGGCTCAGGAGCCGCCGGACGATGCCGGCGTATTCGGCGCATTCGGCCAGCAACTGCTGCTCGATCTCACGCCGCAGGGATTCGGCTTCATCGCGCAGCGCCACGAGGCGTTGCGCACCGGCATCGATGCGCGAGGCGGCCGAGAGCGCCGCATCCGTGGTGTATTCGAGCACCAGCGCCACCCGGGCGCCGCGGGGGGTGCCTTCAGGCACGCCGCCCACCGGCCGTTCCACACGCAGCGTGACGCTGGGCCTGAGCGTCGAGCGCTGGCCTTCGAGCGCGAAGCGCGCTGCTTCGACATCCTCCAGGCTGCGCATCAGTGCGGGATGGCGATCCACCGCGGCGCGTCGCGCGGCTTCCCCGCCGGGGTCCGAAGCGCAGATGGGCACGCTGGCCGCAGGGGCCGTCGTCTCGGGCACCGGTGCCGCGTTCGCGGCCGAGCCGGCAGCCGGGCCGGCCAGGCGGCGCAGCACGGTCTGAGCCACCAGCGCCGCCGTGCGGGCGCTCGTCAAGGTGGTGGCCGATTCGGCCATGCGGGCGTTCATCAGCGACTCATCGCTGCGCGGCGAAGCGCCGCCGTCGATCCGCCGCGCCAGGCTCGCGGCGAGCTCCTCGAGCCGGCTCCGATAGGCGTCGATCGCGCGCTCCTGCGCCTCGGCCACCTGCAGCGATTGGTACGCGCCAACCACCTGTTCGGCAAGCGTGAGCGCGGCCTGCTGCACATCGAACAGGCTCGCGTCGCGCCGCGAGGCGGCACTGTCGAGCTCGGCATCCAGCCGGCCGCCGGCATAGAGGCGCTGGTCCACCCGCACCGTGCTGCCGTACTGCGAATTGCTGCCGCTGCCGCCGCGCAGCAGCGTCGACAGCGAGGGGGCATATTGGCCCCGGGCGGCGTCGATGTCGAACCGGGCCGCGGCCACCCCACTGCGCTTGGCGGCGATCGCCGGATGGTTGGCCACGGCGGCGGCGATCAGACCATCGAGCACCGGGTCGCGGGCGAGGCGATCGAACGGGATGCCGTTGCTGCCTTCAGCGGCGGCGGGTGGAACTGCAATCAGCAGCACCGCGAGCAGTGAGGCCGCGGTGTCGCAGGTGCGGCGAGAGACCGCGCGAACGCGTCGGATGTCGATGGCAGCCTCCCGCTTGTCTTGTTTGGGGCCCGCGTGACACTCAGCTTACTGGCTTCCTCGGGAAACGCTCAGAATCGATACAGCACGAGTGAGTGAAGTGCCTACGCATGTCGGTGAATCACCGACGAATGGCTTCGTCCGGCCATTCATGGCCGGCCGACGGATCGTCACGCCCTGTCGTGTGCGGTGACGAGGACCAGTCGTGCCTCCAGCCCACCCCCTTCGCGGTTCGACAACACCAGCTCGCCCCCCAGCACGCCGGCCAACTGCTGCGCAATGGCCAGGCCGAGTCCGGTGCCGCCCGTGTCGCGGTTGCGGGAGCCTTCGACGCGGTAGAACGGCTGCATCACCGCGCCGAGCTCGGCGGCCGGGATGCCCGGGCCGCGGTCGCGCACCGTGATCTCGATGGTGTCGTCCCTGCGCATGACCGCCACTTCGGCCGCTTCGCCATCGCCGCCGAACTTGATGGCGTTGTCCAGCAGGTTCGTCACGACACGCCGCAGCGCCTGCACCCGGGTCACGAGCGTCAAGGGCGATTCGCCCCGGAAGGTGACCCGGTGCCCGGCGTCCACAGCGTTGCAGACGATCCCGTCCAGCAGCGCATGGACGTCGACCGCGCAGGGCGCTTCCCGGGACGCATGGGCGGTGCGGGCATATGCGAGGCCCTCTTCCACGAGCGACTGCATCGCGGCGAGGTCCGCATGCAACTGGGCGCGCAGTGCCTCGTCCGGCACGCGCTCGGCGCGCAGCGTCATGCGCGTGATGGGGCTTTGCAGGTCGTGCGAGATGGCGGCGAGCAGTTGCAGGCGCTCGGCCAGGTGGCTGTCGATGCGCCGCTGCATCGCGTCGAAGGCCCGGGCGGCCTGGGTCACCTCGCGGGGGCCGTGCCCGTCGTCGAGGCCTGCGGCGGTGGCTCCGGGCATCAGTGCATCCGCTGCGGCTGCAAGCCGGCCAAGCGGTTTGACGGCCATGCGCACCGCCCACCATGCCGCCAGCGCGAGCGAGAGAAACTGCAGCCCGAGCAGCACGATGGTCGTGCGCGACACGATCACCTGGCGCGGCGTCAGCTCCAGCCAGAGCGGTGCACCGTCCTGGAGGCGCAAGGGAAGCACCAGCGTGCCTTCCCTGCTGCGGCCGACAGGGCCCACCCGCGCCGGCCCCACCACATCGGCCACGGCGGTGCCCATCCATTGCACCTCGGGGCCGGTCGGGTCGGCAGGAGGGGCGTCGGTGAGCCGGTAGGCGTAGGTCTGGCGTGCCAGCCTCGGCAGCCAGGCCGGGCGCTCGGCCGGCGGCACCCGGTCGAGGATGGCCACGGCGGCGGCCACGTCGCGCCCGAAGTAGGCACGCATCATCGTCTGGCCCGCATCGCCGCGTTCGCGCAGGATGATCCAGAACGTCAGCACGTGCGCCAGCGCGAGCCCGCCGCACACGATCAGTGCCACGCGGCCGAACAGCGTGGCAGGCCAGGGCCGCTTCATGCAGACCCTGCCGCCTGCACGTCGGCGCAGAACACGTAGCCCTCGTTGCGTACCGTCTTGATGTATCGCGGTTCGCGGGACCCGTCGCGCAGGCGCTGGCGCAGCCGGCTCACGAGCAGGTCGATCGAGCGATCGAAGGCGTCGGCATCGCGCCCCTGCGTGAGGTTGAGCAACTGGTCGCGGGTGAGCACGCGCTGTGGGTGGTCCAGCAGCACCCGCAGCAGCCGGTATTCCCCACCGGTCAACGGCACGAGCGTGCCGTCGCGGTCGAGCAGGTGCCGCGCGATGGTGTCGAGCCGCCAGTCACCGAACACAAGCTCGCGCGCCTGGTGCACGGGTTGCAGGTTCGGCGGGAGCATGCGCGTGCGGCGCAGCACGGCGCGAATACGTGCCATCAACTCGCGCGATGCGAACGGTTTGGCCAGGTAGTCGTCTGCCCCCAGTTCGAGACCGAGGATGCGGTCGGCCTCATCGCCCCGGGCGGTCAGCATCACGATCGGGATGGGTGCCTTGCCACGTTCTCGCAGCTGCCGGCACAGGGACCAGCCGTCCTCACCCGGCAGCATCAGATCGAGCACGATGAGGTCGATGCGGGCGCTGGCCAACACGGCGCGCATCTGTGCGGCATTGGCCGCGGTGCTGACACGAAAGCCTCCGTCTTCCAGGTATTGAGCAAGCAGCTCCACGAGTTGGCGGTCGTCGTCGACCAGGAGCAGGTGATCCGGGGTGTCCATGGCGGGACGTTACCCGGGAATCGCTCGGCCTGTGTATCGCTCTTTGTCTGCAGCCTGGTGTGACACACGCCGCGACACCCGCCGCCCGGCCGGACACATCGCCGAGACATCACCGCCGTGCAATGCGAACCTG
Organism: uncultured Rhizobacter sp.; assembly: GCA_966212105.1. Lineage (GTDB taxonomy): Bacteria > Pseudomonadota > Gammaproteobacteria > Burkholderiales > Burkholderiaceae_C > Rhizobacter. The sequence goes on along the minus strand of CBIHPH010000117.1, from coordinate 5,866 downwards.
TCTTTTCACCGGAGAGCCTGATGAACACCATTGCCCGCCTCGCCGGGGCCTTGTCGGCCCTGTTGTTGTCCGCCGCCGCGTCGGCAGCGCCCGGATTGGAGGGCCGCTGGATCACCGCCAGCGGCAACCTGGAGGTCGACATCGCGCCTTGCGGGCCGGCCTGGTGCGGGACGGTGAGCCGGGTGCTGGGCAACCGTTCGATGACCCCGGGCGGCGGTGCGATGAAGCCCGTCGACACCCGGCCCCCGCTTGGCATGACCGTGCTGCACGACCTCGTGCCCGACGAAAAGGCGCCCGATGGCACGCCCACCCGCTGGGCCGGGCAGCTCTACAACCGGGAGAACGGCAAGACGTACCCTTGCCACGTCACCGCCACCGGTGACTCGCTGCAGGTGCGGGTGTCAACGGACCTGCCCGGGTTCGACGGCACCCAGGTCTGGCCCCGTGCGGCTGCACGTTGAGTCGAGGCCGCCGTCATGCTGCAGATCGCATTGGCCTTTGGCGCCGGCATCGCCACCGTGGGCAGCCCTTGCGTGCTGCCGGCGTTGCCCATCCTGCTCGGCGCCGCCACCTTGCAGGGCGGCCGCCACCGCCCGCTGTTCATCACGCTGGGTTTCGTGCTGACGTTCTCGGCGGTCGTGCTGGCCTTTGCCGCCACCACCCGGGTGTTCGGCCTGTCGCAGGACATGCTGCGCACGGTGGGCATCGTCGTGCTGGCCGTCCTGGGTGCCGTGCTGCTGGCGCCTGCCCGCGCCGGCCGGCCCTGGCTGGGCGTGCTCGGTGATGTCGCGCTGCGTTGGGGCGACCGGGCGGGCGGCGGACCGTGGGGTGGCCTCGTGCTGGGCAGCAGCCTCGGGCTGCTGTGGACACCGTGTGCCGGGCCCGTGCTGGCATCCATCCTCGCACTCGCATCCACCCAGCCACCGGCCGAGGCGGCGCCCCTGCTGTTCGCATACGCCGTGGGCGCTGGGGTGCCGATGCTCGCCATCGCGTACGGCGGCCAGGCGCTGGCCCGGCGGGTGACGCGGGCGGCGCGGTTCAGCGGTGCACTGCGGCGCGTGTTCGGTGCGCTCGTCCTGTGCACTGCCGCTGCGATGCATTGGCATGTGGATGGCCAGGTGGCCGCGTGGCTGTCACGGGTCTGGACCGCGTCCGTGCCGGCCGCATCGGCGGCATCCCCCGTCCGTGCGGCCACGGCCGACCCGGAGTTCGACGGCATCACCCAGTGGCTGAACAGCCCGCCGCTGGCGATGGACGCCCTGCGCGGCAAGGTGGTGCTGCTGGATTTCTGGACCTTCGGCTGCGTCAACTGCCTCAACACCTTGCCTCACGTCAAGGCCTGGCATGAACGCTACCGCGACCAGGGGCTGGTGGTCATCGGCGTGCACACGCCCGAATTCGCCTTCGAGCGCGAGCCGGGCAACGTCTCGGAAGCGGTGCGCCGGCTGGGCATCGGCTACCCGGTGGCCCTCGATCCGCAGTACCGCACCTGGAACCGCTGGCGTGTGAACGCCTGGCCCACCGTGATCATCGTGGACCGCCAGGGACGAACGCTGTTGCGCCACGTCGGGGAAGGGGCGGAAGACCGGATCGATGCGGCGATCCGGCAGGCGCTGGCGGCGCCTTGACGGACCGGCGGCCTGCCGTACCTCGGCAGGGCCGCCTTAGTGGACGTGCCCCTCTCCCGAGGTCAGTGGCACTCTACCGTGCCCGTCGGGCAGACGATGGCGTTGGCCTGCAGGTCCACGCCATCGGCCGTGCGGCCGTACAGCGCGAGCATTTTGTAGCCGCCTGCCAAGAGCGCCGTGCTGCCGTTTTGCACGTGCACGGTGGCGGAGGTGGCGGTGGCCGCCACCCGGCCCCCGCCGATGCGGCCGACATCGTCCTCGCCGCAGTGGGCGCGGTCGCTGCAGAACGTCGAGCCGTTGAGGCCCAGGGGGCCGCGCGGGAAGGTCCAGGCGGCCGTGAAGTCGGCTTGCGCATTGGCGGCCAGCGAGAACGACAGCAGGTTCGCACGGGCGCCCGCGGTGAGGTCCGGCCACGGCAGGTTCGGCATCGCGGCCCACACGGGCGGCACCCCGGCCACTTCGACCTCGAACGAGGTGTGCGGCTGGCCGCCTGCGGCGAACGGCGTGTCGCAGCTCGCATCGCTGTAGGTGGTCACGGTGACGGTGCGGCCACCGCGGAAGAAGTTGCGCACCACGTCATCGCCTTCGGTGCCATCCGGCAGCGCCACCCAGGTATCGTCGGCACTGCGCAGCGCGCCCACATTGCGGTCCAGGCTGCGGGTGTTGCTGAAGGCGTTCTGCTGCCAGAGGGACAGGCGGCGGACCGTGCCGGTCGGGTACCGCTTGTAGTAGGCGAGCGTGACCTCATGTCCGTCCTGGTCGTGCTGGGTGACCTTCGCGCAGGCCACGCCGGTCACGGCCGGGATGTCGAACGCAATGGCGCGCGAATAGCTGTACACCGGTGTGTCGCCATCGAGGCGGGCATCGCGCTGGGCCTTGGCGGAGGCGTACACGCTGATGACGTCGATGTCGCCGGCAAACTTCCAGGTGCCGTTTTCCTGCGTCACGCCCATGCCGTTGCCGACCTTTTCAACGCTGCCATCGACCCCCTGCAACACGAAGCCGATGCGGCAAATCGGGTTGGCGCCGCTCAAATCGCACTTGCCCAGCGTGGGGCTCAGCAATTTCGAGCCGAACATGCCCTGTTCATCCAGCATCGCGCACAGGCCGGTGGCCACGTCCGCGGGGCCGCTCACGCTCGTGCCATCTTCATCGTTCATGCGGGCGATGGTGGCCAGGCTGGCACGGATGCCGGTCGTGGGATCGCTGCAGGCCGACGAACTCGCGATGGCGGCGCTCATGTTGCGAAACAGCGCTTCCAGACCACCGAGCGACAGGCTCCCGGCGCTGGCATCGGCCGTCACGGTGCCTGTTCGAACGCCCTGCTCCAGGTAGAGGTTGCCCGTGCCCAGGCGGGGGGTGATCTGGACGAACGGCTTGTTCGCATCCACGCCGGTGGTCACGCCGATGGCGTCCAGCACCTTGTCGTACCCGGTGCGCGAGCCGGCATCCAGGTTGCCGCTGACGAAATCAAACGTGGCCGGCACATTGCCGGCCGCCAGCACGCTGGCCAAGCCGTCGCGCAGCGCGGTTTGTGCGTTGCTCACCGCATCCGCCGACAAGGCGGTGTTGCTGCCGCTGATGAGATCGGACGGCGACTGGCCGGACGCCAGCAGCACGGTTGCGGTGGTCAGCGGCGTGACGTTGGCCGTGCCCGGCCCCTGCGCCACCGAATAAAGGCATTGGAAGTTCGCCCCGGCATACCCGCACGCCTCGATGCGAAACGGTGCCGTGCCGGTCAGCTCGGGCAGCGTGTAGGTGCCGTTTTCGTTCACCGTGATGCCGCTCGCCACCACGGTGCCGGTCGCATCGACCACGCGCAGCGTACCGTCCGTGATGGGAGCGCCCACGGCCACCGAGCCGGAAAGTCCGGCTGACGCGGCGCTGGCGTCGGCGTTGTCGGGCGAGTCGCTGCAAGCGGTGACCATGAAGGCGATGGCAGCCAGAACGGCGGTGCTGTGGCGGGTCAGTTTCATAAGCGGTCTCTGTCTCCGGTCGACAAACAAAACGGCCACGGCACCGCAATCGGGAGGCCGTGCGTTTGCCTCCTTTCGGCACGGCGTCACTTTTGTTGAGCCCGAAACTCGATCCGGTGTGAGTTCCTGCGCGATTGAGCCGAGCCTTTCAATCCCGCAAGGCCTCCCGCAGTGCCCGCGTGGATTCAACATAGGCGGCATGGTCGTCGCCGCAAGTCGACGGCAGACCGCCGAGAGACTTCCGGGGATTCCCTGCATGCAGGGGCCAGAGCGTGTAGAGCGGCAGGCCATCGTCAGTCCGGATGGCCGGCGGCAGGGGAGGGTACGCCTCGGCGATCTGCCGCTGGGCAGGCGGCCGGTCCGCCGGCACCGTGATGGTCATGTTTTGCCTGGTGATCAGGATGGTGTCCGCTGCAGCCGAGGGGATGTAGGCTTCGACGAACAACCGGCCGTCGACGTCCTTGACTGCCGCCCAGCGCAGGCCACGCGCATAGCCTGGGGCAAACGCGTTGATGCCGACCTTCGCTCCGGCCTGGCTGATCGGGACGGGGGCCCTGAACTTCCCGTCGGCATCCGTGCGAACGATGTCGAGCCGTTCGCAACGCGGCTTGTACATCGGAAAGCCCGAATCCCCGGTTTTCTGGACCCAGATCCACGCCGAAGGGATGGGCTGGCCCGTCTCCGCATCGACGAGCCGGCCTGCAAACATGCCCTGGCATGCCGCCGTGCTGCACGCAAGAAACAAGGCGGGAAGAGTCACACGCATCATCGGATCCTCCTGGCAAACCGCAAAGCGAATCGCGCAGAGGTGGCAAATGTTGTTCCGAGGAAAGATTCAGCCTCGGACCTTCCACCACCGATGTGACGGCATCAGCCAGCGGTCAGGAATTCGATCACCGCTGAAATGAAAGCCTCAGGCTGCTCGATGTTGGGGAGGTGCGCCGCAGGGAGGACGCACAGCCGGGCGCCCGGCACGGTCGCGGCGATCTCCTGGCTGTGTGCAAGCGTTGTGACCCGATCGTTGCGGCCCGCGATCACCAAGGTGGGCGCGGCGATCAACGCGATCGTGCGCCGCAGATCCACATCGCGCACGGCGGCGCGGGCGCCGGCCAGTCCGACAGCCGGCGTGCGCTCCACACCATGGCGAAAGCGCTGGACGACAGGTCGGGCTTCATCGACCCAACCCGCAGGGAACCAGTTGCGCACGAACGCTTCGGCGGCCTCCTTGAGATCGGGCGCATTCAGCGCCTGAGCGATCGCTTCTTCGTGGATGTGCGCCGGGCCCAGCGCAGCGGCGGTGTTGGAGAGCACGAGGCGCAGCACGCGCTCCGGCGCATGGATGGCGAGCCACTGACCGACAAGGCCACCGAGCGAGATCCCGAGCACGTGGGCCTGCCGGATGCCCAGGGCGTCCAGCAGCTCCAGCACGTCGCGCCCCAGGCGGTCCATCGAATAGGCACCCACCGGCGCGTCCGAGCGCCCGTGGCCGCGCAGGTCGTATCGCAGCACGCGAAAGTGCTGCGCCAGCTCCGGCATGTTGTCGTCCCACATGTGCAGGTCCGTGGCGATCGAGTTGGACAGCAGCAGCACCGGTTGGTCCGCGGCGCCTTCCAGGCGGTAGGCGAGGCGCGTGCCATCGCCGAGCGTGATGAACGAGGCTTGTTCCATGTCTGTTTCCTTTCGATGAACTGGAATGGTTTGCATCGTAGGAAGTGACCGCCCAAAATGAAATTACAAAGAATGGACCATCTCTGTCAGCCATGTCAACAAACTTCACGCTCCACGACCTGCAATGCTTCGACGCTGTCGTTCGCCACGGCGGCTTCCAGGCGGCCGCCGCACAACTGCACCGCTCGCATCCGGCAGTATTCGCCGCCGTGGCGCGCCTGGAGCGCCAGCTCGGCCTGCCGCTGCTCGACCGCACTGGCTACCGGGTGCGCGTCACGGATGCTGGACGCGTGCTGCACCAGCGCGCGCAGGCTTTGCTGAACGAGAGTGAGCTGCTGAACACCCATGCGCAGCAGCTCGCCCTGGGCGTGGAGAGCGAGCTGCGCGTCGTGCTCGGAGATTTCTGCCCCCGCCCGCCCTTGCTGCAGACCTTGGGCCGCTTTTTCTCGGACTGTCCCGCGTCACGCCTGCGCCTGGACATCGAGTCTGTCGGTGGCCCGCTGGAGCGGCTGCATGGCGGCGAGGCGGATCTCGTCGTGCATGGCCTGCCACAAGGTGAGATCAGCACCGAATGCCTGCGGCTCGGCAGGGTGC
>CBIHPH010000116.1:0-13073 GCA_966212105.1 uncultured Rhizobacter sp. | reverse complement strand
GTGTCGCCTTCGACGACGGCCCCTGCAGAGGGGCTCAGCGACACGATGGCGGTGGAGCCGTTGTCGCTCACGGTGGTGGTGACGCTCGTGAACGAGGTGTCCACCGATTCGAAGTTGCCGCCGCTGGCGCTGGCCACGCCGACGACGAGGGCTTGGTCGCCCTGTACGTAAGGGTCGTCGCCCCGCACGGCGAACGGGGCACTGCTGGCGCTGTTCTGGCCTGTGGGGATGGTGATGGTCTGGCCGTTGCTCAGCGTCAGCACGACAGGCGACCCGGTCACTGCATTCGACAGGGTGGCGGTGTAAATGATGCTGCCGCCTTCTGTCACTGATGCTGAGGAGGCCGACAGGGCCACGGTCGTGATGCTGCTGTTGTCGGAGACGGTGGTGATGGCGGATGGGCCGGTCGTGATGGCCTCAAAGTTGCCGCCGGACGTGCCGGTCACACCGATACTCAGCGTCTGCTCACCTTGTGCGTATGCGTCGTCGCCCCGCACGGTGAATGGCGCGCCGGTGGCGGAGCTCTCGCCGACCGGAATGGTGACGACTTGGCCGTTTGACAGTGTCACGACGAGCGGCGTGCCGGTCACCGGGTTGTTGACAGACACCGTGTATGCAACTGCGCCGCCTTCGGCGGCCGTGGCCGTGGATGCGGTCACGCTGACCGTGGTGGCGGAGTTGTTGTCGGTGACGGTGCTGACGGCCGGCTGGCCAGGCGTTACCGCTGGAAAATCGCCGCCACTGGTGGCTCCCACGTTGACGGTGAGCGTCTGGTTTGCCTGGGCATAGGCATCGTCGGAACGGACGGCTACGGGCGCGGACGTGCCGGAGGTCTGGCCGACAGGAATCGTGATGGTGGCGCCATTGGTCAGCGTGACGACGAGCGGCGAACCCGTGACCGGTTGGGACACGGTGGCCGTGTACACGACGGTGCCGCCTTCCGCTACCGTCGCGGCCGACGCCGCGAGATCGATCGTGGGGGGAGTGACCGGCGTGGGCGCGGTCGTCTCCGGCGAGAGGGGGGCGGTGGCGATGGGCTCGAAGTTCGCGACCGGTACAGCCTCGTTGGCCTGAGTGAATGAAGCTGGAGCGGTGGTTTCTGCGATTCGGTCCACGCGCAAACCGGGCTGCAAGCCGCCTTCGCCGCCTGCACCCAGGCCGGCCGCCGGCGCAGTTTCGTCGGTGGGGTTGTCTACTTCAGCGATCACGCGATCGAGGTCGGCGCTGCTCGTGGGATTCGCCGTGGTGACAGCTGGAGCGTCATCAGGTGTGAGCTGGACGATGCCGTCTTGCGTGGTCAGGATCACGTCGCCCTTGTGCACCTGATCACCGAGCTTCAGGGCGCGGACCTTGCCGTCCGCTGTGCGGACCATGGCCAGGCCGCCCCAGAGTCCGGTCACGGTGCCGTTGACGGTTTGAATCAAGGTGGGCATGGGCGAACCTCAGCTGATACTGCGCGGATGCCCTGGAGAATAGCGGAGATGTCCTTGCCTTATGGGGCTGGAACGGGCGTGTTTCCGTGAACAGAATCACTGGATGGGCCGTTCCAGGCGTGCATAGGAGAAATGCGTCGAATGCCCGGCTGGCCGTGGGCATGAACGCCCTTCACGGATCATCGGCACGCAGGCTCAATACTTGAGAGGTTCTCGCGCCCTGGGCAAGACTCGCCCCCGACCACGACCTTGAGCGTGAGCGTGAGCGGCTCGTGACGTGCATCACGACCGTCGGGGTGCATGTGGGCCCGAAGAGCCGGCGCAGCCGGCGGGGCAATGGGTGTCAACGCTCGCGAAGCGCGTAGGCCTTGGCCTTGAGCACGGGTTTGAGCAGGTACGACAGCACGGTTTTCTGGCCGGTGAGGATGTCGACCTCGGCCGTCATGCCCGGAATGATGGGCATCTTCTCGCTGAAATTGGCGCGTTTCGTGCGAACACGAACGAGGTAGAAGGCGTTGCCCCGTTCATCCACCACGGTGTCGGGGCTGATGTTCTCCACCTTGGCCTCAAGACCGCCGTAGATGGAGAAGTCATAGGCGGTGAACTTGACCAATGCGTCCTGCTCGGGGCGGATGAAGGCGATGTCCTTGGGGGCGATCCGCGCCTCGAGCACCATCTCGTCGTCGAGGGGAACGATCTCAACGATGTCCTTGCCGGGGGTGACCACGCCGCCCACCGTGTTGGCAAGAAGCCGCTGCACCCGGCCTCGCACGGGCGAACGCACTTGGGACTTGTCGACCTTGTCGGTGAGCGCCACCGCCCCTTCGTTCAGTGCGTTGAGCTTGCCGAGCACTTCGGCGAGTTCCTTGCGGGCATCGTTGCGGAACTGGATTTCGGTTTCCTGGCTCTTGCGCTGTGCTTCGCCGATGGCCGCTTGCACGCGGGCGATCTGGGCCGATGCCTGTTCGGATTCACCTCGCGACCGCGAGATGTCGCGTTCGAGGCGCAGGATCTCCACTTCGGAGACGGCGCCGCTCGCAAGCAAAGGTTTTGTCTTGGCAAGTTCTTGCTGACCCAGCTCGAGCGCGCGATCGGCAGAGATCTTGCGCGAGCGCATCTCGGCGAGTTCCTGCTGGCGCTGTTGCAGCTGCTGTGCGTTGATGGACAGCAGCGTGGCCAACTCAGACCGCTTGGCCTCATAGAGCTGCCGTTCGCCCAGCAAGATGCGCTGCTCTTCCGCGTCTGCTGCCGCTGTGGACGGCGGTTGGAACGGTGCGTTGTCAGCCAGGGCCCGCAGGCGCGCCAGGCGGGCTTTCAGCGCAAAGCCCTGGGCATTCGATTCGCGCACGCCCGACGTCGCCCGCGTTTCGTCGATCTTCAGCAGCAGCTGTTTGGCTTCCACCACCTGGCCTTCGTGCACCAGGATCTCGGACACCACGCCGCCGTCCAGTGCCTGCAGCACCTGAAGCTGGCGGGATGGCACCACCTTGCCGTCGCCCCGCGTCACTTCATCCACCTTCGACAGGCCCGCCCACAAGAGCAGCAGCACGAGAATGACCACGGCCGAACGCACGATGGTCTGCGCGCGGTGCGTTTCCTGGCGGGTGATCAGGCCGTCGGCCTCGGCCTCGAAATTCCGGAACCCTGCCTGCTGCGCCACATCGCCCGTGGCTGCAGTGGAACCGAACAGTCGGCTGGAGACGGGCTCGAGCATCACACGCAAGCGCTCAAGCACGGCCAGCACCCGCTGGCCCGCACGGATCAGGATCTGGTGCGTGCGACCTTCAGGAGGGGCAGGGGGAGCCAGCTTCGGGGTATCGCTCATGCTGCACGCGCAATGCGCCCGGTCGACAGTGCTTCCATGATGCGGTCGCGCGGCCCGTCGGCCACGATCTTGCCGCCGTCGATGACGATCACCCGGTTGACCATTGCCAGCAGTGACGTGCGGTGCGTCACGAGGATCACCGTCTTGTTCTCGGCGAATTTGGTGATGTTCTGGGTGATCTGCGCCTCGGTGGAAAAATCCATCGCGCTCGTAGGTTCGTCGAGCAGCAGGATGGGCGCGTTGTGCAGCACCGCGCGAGCCAGGCCAATGCCCTGGCGCTGCCCGCCCGACAGCGATTCGCCCCGTTCTCCCACCGGCATGTCGAACCCCCGAGGATGGCGGTGGATGAAGCTCGACATGCCGGCCAGCTCGGCGGATGCCACGATGGCGCTGTCGTCGGCATACGGCAGGCCGAAGGTGATGTTGTCGCGCAGGGTGCCATAGAAGAGGGTCACGTCCTGCGACACGTAGCCGAGGTTTCGGCGCACATCGGCGGGGTCGAGCTGGCGCAGGTCGATGCCGTCGATCAGCACGGCGCCCTCGGTGGGCTGGTACAGGCCCATGATCAGGCGCTCGATGGTGCTCTTGCCTGAACCGACGCGGCCGATGAGCGCAACCCGCTCACCGGCGGTGATCTTGAACGTGAGACCGTCGAGGGCGACATCCTGGCGGCCTGGGTACGAGAACTTGACGTTGCGGAACTCGATGTCGCCCTTCAATTGGGGGCGCTGGATGAAATTCTCGGCGGCCGGGCGCTCCACGGGCCGCTCCATGATCTTGTTGAGCGATTCCATCGCGGTGCGGGCACCCTGGTATTGCATGAGCAGGCCCACGATCTGGCCCGCGGGCCCGAGGGCGCGGCCGGCCAGCATGGATGCGGCGATCAATGCGCCCATGGTCAGTTCCCGCAGCCCGATCAGGTACACGCCAATGATCACGATGGCGACCGTGACCGCCTGGGTCAGCCAGACGGTGCCGTAGTTTGCCGACGACGACAGTGCGCGCATCTTGACGTTGGTCTGCGACAAGAAGACGTTGGCGCGTTCCCAGCGGCCCTGGATGACCCCCTCTGCACCGAGCGACTTGATGGTCTCGATGCCGGTGAGGCTTTCGACCAAGGTGGCATTGCGCTGGGCGGACGCCTGGTAAGTGGTCTGGGAGAGCTCATGCAGGCGGTGCTGCAGCACGTAGCCCACGACGAGGATGATGGCGAAGGCGACGATGACCGGCAGCGCGAGCCACGGAGATATCCAGGCGAGCACGATGACGAACAGCAGCGCGAACGGCAGGTCGATCAGGGCGGTCACGGTGCTCGATGCGATGAAATCGCGCACCTGTTCGAAGCCGCGCAGGTTGGCCGCGAACGAGCCCACCGATTCGGGGCGGTTCTCAAGCCGCATGCCAAGAACGCGCTCCATCAGCCGCGCGGACAACTGCACGTCGATGCGCGCGCTGGCCTCGTCGACGAAGTGGCTGCGCAGGAGCCGCATGAACAGGTCTCCGCACATGATGAGCACAACGCCGACCGCCAGTGTCCACAGCGTTTCGATGGCGTTGTTGGGCACCACGCGGTCATAGACGTTCATCGTGAACATCGGGAACACGAGCGCGAAGAAGTTGATGAGCAGCGCAGCCCACAGCACGTCGCGGTACACGAAACGCTGTTCGAGCACGGCACCCCAGAACCAGTGCCGGTTGCGCACCGAGCGCACCTCAGGGGTGCGCGCATCGAAGCGGAAGTGGGGCCGCACGAACAGCACCACGCCGGTGAAACGGGCAGCCAGGTCGTCGAGGGCAAGCCCCACCGATCCTTGACCTGTTTCGGGCAGCAGCACGCGCGCCTCGCTGCCGTCTGCGTTCCAGCCGAGCAGCACGCAGGCCTTGTTGTCCTTGAGCACCAGAATGGCGGGCAGGGCCGCCGGATCGATGGCAGCCAGTGCGAGGCGCTGCAGCTTGGCTGACATGCCTGCCCGTGCAGCGGCCCGTTCCGCAAGCTCCAGGGTGAGCTGCCCCTTGCCGCTCACGCCGAGCGGCAGCCCGGCTGACAGCGACGCGCGCGATGCGGCTTGCCCATGGAGCCGGCACAGCTCGACGAGGCAATCGAGCAGGGGGTCAGGGTGGATCAGGTCTTCGCGAAGCCGCTGCGTGGCGGCATCGGCCGTCACCAGAGGGACCGCCGTGACGGCGGGTATGCCAGGAGAGGGTGTCGAAGGACCTGGTTCGGACATGGTTGGGCTCTTTGCTCAACGGATATCGGCACAAAGCAGTTCGAACTGACCCCGGCGCCGGTCGGCGAAATAATGTTTGAGCGTTTCGCGAACGGTGCGGAAGGCGAGCTCGTCCCAAGGCACGTCATCTTCTGAAAACAGCCGGGCTTCGATCGTCTCGGGGCCCGGGGCGAAATCGATGTCGAGCAGGCGCGCCCGGTAGAAGAAGTGCACCTGGCCCACGTGCACCACATTGAGCAAGGTGTACAGGCCTTGCAGCTCCACCCGGGCGCCGGCCTCCTCAGTGGTTTCCCGGACGGCGCCTTGTTCCGTGGTCTCGTTGAGTTCCATGAAACCGGCCGGCAGGGTCCACAGGCCGTACCGCGGTTCGATGTTGCGGCGGCACAGCAGCACCTGATCGTTCCAGACGGGCAGGGTGCCCACCACGTTGAGCGGATTTTCGTAGTGAATGGTGCCGCACACCGTGCAGGTGGCGCGTTCGACGGAGTCGTCCGCCGGCACGCTGTACACCGTGGGCGACCCACAGGCCTTGCAATGCTTGATGCTGCGGAGTTGGAACATGGCAGGCAGTGTAGCGCCCGCCCGCGAGGCCGGGCGGCTCCGAAATGGCCTCATTTCTCTCTATCGCTCAGGGCTCCGTTGGCGCTTTCGCGTGGCATCATCATCGAAATTCCGACGTCCGCCGAGATTCCTTCCATGAGCCATGTGGTGCCCCCTTCACCCCTTGCCACCGTGCCGGTCGCCGGCTCCGGTGCACCGGCCACGTTTCCCGTGCGCCGCATCTACTGCGTGGGTCGCAATTATGTGGATCATCAGATCGAGATGGGTGGCTCCGGCCGCGAGGAACCGTTCTTCTTCCTGAAACCGGCCGATGCCGTGCTGCCGGTGCCGGAAGGCACGGTGGGCGAGATGCACTACCCGGGGCTCACCAGCGATCTGCATCACGAGGTCGAACTGGTGGTGGCCGTCGGTCGCGGTGGACGAGACATCCCGGTCGCCCGGGCACTCGACCATGTGTGGGGCTACGCCGTGGGCCTCGACATGACCCGGCGCGATTTGCAGGCCGAAGCCAAGAAGCTGGGCCGCCCGTGGTGCACCTCGAAGGGGTTCGACGAGTCCGCGCCCATCAGCCCCATCCGTCGCGCGGCCGAGTGCTATCTCAGCGCCGCCACCGCCATCGCGCTCGACGTCAACGGCGCCAAGCGCCAGCACAGCGTCATCGGCAAGCTGATCTGGAGTGTTCCCGAAATCATCTCGAAGGTGTCGGCCGCTTGGGACCTGGCCCCAGGCGACCTGATTTTCACGGGCACGCCGGAGGGTGTCGCCAAGACGGTGGTGGGCGACACGCTTGCCGCCCGAATCGATGGCGTGGGCACCTTGCGCGTGCGGATCGTCGGGCGTTGATGTCGGAGGTGCCCTTGCAGCTGTTCAATTACTTCCGATCCTCTGCATCATTTCGGGTACGCATCGCGCTCCAACTCAAGGGCCTTGCGTACGACTACGTGCCCGTGCATCTGCGGAAGAACGAACAATTCGAGGCGTCGTTCAGCGAGCTGAACCCCGCCCACCTGGTGCCATTGTTGAAAGACGGGGAGCACACGCTGACGCAGTCGGTCGCCATCATCGAATATCTCGAAGAGACACATCCGCAGCCTCCGCTGCTGCCGTCCGATGCGCCGGGCCGTGCCCGCGTGCGCGCATTGGCGTTCGACGTGGCTTGCGAGATCCACCCGCTCAACAACCTTCGTGTGCTGCGCTATTTGACCCAAGACTTGAAACTGGACGAATCTGCCAAGAACACCTGGTACCGGCACTGGGTGGAAGACGGCCTGGCGGCGGTCGAGGCCCGGGTGGCCGGCAGCCCGGCCACCGGCCTGTGCTGTCATGGCGACACCCCCACAGTCGCCGACATCGTGCTCGTGCCGCAGATTTTCAACGCCCGCGCGATGGACTGCCGGCTCGATCACGTGCCCACCGTGCGGCGCATCGTCGACCACTGCATGACCCTCGATGCCTTCGTGAAGGCTCAGCCGTCCGCCTGCCCGGACGCCGGCGCATGAACCCCGATTGGCTCCAGCCCGACTGGGCGGTGGATGGCGTCGGTGGCCTGATGAGCACGCGCGCCGGCGGGCAAAGCACACCACCTTTCGACCGCCTGAACCTGGGCAGCGGAGTGGGTGACGACCCGGTGGTGGTCACGCGCAACCGTGCCATTTTCCGCGCGGCTGCCGGAGGAGCGGTTCCGGTGTTCCTGAAGCAGGTCCACGGTACCCGAGTCGTGCGGCTGACCGCCCAGCATGCGGCTGCCGACGCCACGGTGGAGGAGGCCGATGCCAGCATCACCTCCGAGCCTGGCCTGGCCTGCACGGTGCTCGTGGCCGATTGCCTTCCAGCGCTTTTCGCAGCGCCTGAAGGCCGTGCGGTTGGCGCTGCCCATGCAGGATGGCGCGGCCTGTGCGGCGGCGTGCTCGAAGCCACGCTGCGTGAAGTGTGCGCTTCGGGCGTGTGTTCGCCGGAGGAAGTGTCGGTGTGGCTTGGCGCATGCATCGGGCCGCGGCGCTTCGAGGTGGGCTCCGACGTGCTCGAGGCATTCGGCGCGGCCGATGACACCGCAGTGGCCGCGTGCTTCGCTCCATTGCGGCCGGGAAAATGGCTGGCAGACCTGCCGCGCCTTGCCCGCCTTCGGCTCACCGCCGCCGGTGTCCGGCACATCAGTGGGGGCAGCTGGTGCACGGTCGAGGATGCGTCACGGTTCTTTTCGTTCCGGCGCGACGGTGTCACGGGCCGCATGGCCGCGGCCGTCTGGATCGCTCGCGGGGGCGATCGGCGCATCCCCTGACGCAGCCGCCGCTTCGGCCGCACGCCGGGCGCGCCGCCGGCGTGGCGTGCCCATCACGTAGCGCACGATCGACAGGGGCAGCGCGCCGTACAACAGGAACGTGAAGATCGCTCCAAGCACGGTGCCGTTCGGATGCATGGCCTCGGCCAGGGCCATCATCACCACAACAAACATCCAGGCAATGGTGACTAAGTACATGGGATTCCGGGGTGGGCGCTTTTGGAGTGAGAATGGATCAGGGACTGTTCACTCGCATCGGTTTTCGCTGGTGAACAAGTCCCGGTGCAGTGTTCCACGCGATGCGGCACTGATGGATCCGCTGCTTGCCTCACCGAGAGGTATCGCCGACATGAGGTACCGCTGCGGTTCGCGCATTGAAGGCAGATCCGTTGGCCCCGTTGGCCCCATTGGCCCTTGAGTACCGCATGGCGGGGAACACCGCACCAGACCGAAGCTTCCGACATTTGTGCCTCGAAGGATACCTGTGAACAACCGAGCTGTCCCTGAACCCCGTGTCGCCGAAGCCATGGAGGCCTTCGGCTCCACGGCGACCAACATGCTGAAGTCCGTGTCGGGCCTGAATGTGCCGCTGCCCATGCTCAGCGAATTGCAATCTGAATATCTGCGACAAGCCTCCGACTTGTGGAACCGTTGGGTGAATCTGGGTTCACCGAAGGGCGCCGATGGCGATACGCCACCGAAGATCGGCGACCGCCGCTTTGCCGCTCCCGAATGGCACGCCGACCCGGCCGCTTCATTCAGCGCTCAGCTGTACCTGCTCAACGCCCGCACCTTGCACAAGCTGGCCGATGCCGTGCAGGGCGATGACAAGCAGCGGGAGCGGTTGCGCTATGCCGTGGAGCAGTGGGTGGCCGCAGTCTCGCCGGCGAATTTCCTGGCAACGAACCCTGAAGCCATCAAGAAGGCCCTTGCGAGCAAGGGCGAAAGCCTCAAGGACGGGCTGGCCCGCCTGTTCAACGATGTCAGCAAGGGGCACGTCTCCCAAACCGATGAAAGCGTGTTCGAGGTGGGCCGCAACGTGGCCACCACCGAGGGCCATGTGGTGTTCGAAAACGAGCTGTTCCAGCTGCTCGAATACAAGCCGCTGACGGCTCAAGTGCATGAGCGGCCCTTGCTGATCGTGCCGCCATGCATCAACAAGTACTACATCCTCGACCTGCAGCCTTCGAATTCGCTGATCCGCTATGCCGTCGAGCAGGGGCATCGCCTGTTCGTCGTGAGCTGGCGCAACGCCGATGATTCGATGGCCCACCTCGATTGGGACGACTACATCGAAGACGGTGCCATCCGCGCGATCGAGGTCGTGCAGGAGATCACCCGAGCCAAGACCATCAACACGCTCGGTTTTTGCATCGGTGGCACCATTCTCGCTACCGCGCTGGCTGTGCTGGCCCAGCGGAATCGCCGGCCCGCAGAAAGCATGACGCTGCTCACCGCCTTCCTCGATTTTTCAGATACCGGCGTGCTCGACCTGTTCATTGACGAGGCGATGGTGAAGATGCGCGAATTGACGATCGGCACCGAGAGCCCCACACGCGGTGGTCTGCTCAAAGGCCAGGAGCTGGCCTCCACGTTCAGCTCGCTGCGCCCGAACGACCTGCTCTGGAATTACGTGGTGGGCAACTATCTGAAAGGAGAGAAGCCGCCAGCGTTCGATCTGCTCTACTGGAACAGCGACAGCACGAACCTGCCCGGTCCCATGTACTGCTGGTACCTGCGCCACACCTACCTCGAGAACAATCTCGTCAAGCCGGGCAAGGCCGTCGTCTGCGGTGAGCCGGTGGATTTCGGCAAGCTCAATCTGCCGGTCTACCTCTACGGGTCACGGGAGGACCACATCGTTCCGTGGGATGCGGCTTACCGCGGTGTGGCTGCGCTCAGCGGCAACCGTGGCCGGACCCGGTTCGTGCTCGGCGCCTCCGGCCACATCGCCGGTGTGATCAACCCCCCGGCGAACAAGAAGCGAAGCTATTGGGTGGGCCAGGACGGCAAGGCGCCCGCCAGCGCCGAAGCATGGCTCGAACGCGCCACCGAACAACCTGGCAGCTGGTGGACCGACTGGGCGGCATGGCTTTCGCATCACGGCGGGGCGAAGGTGGCGGCACCCAAGCGGCCCGGTTCGCGCAACTACCCGCCGGTCGAAGCGGCTCCGGGCCGCTATGTCAAGCAGAAGGCCTGACAGCTTGACGCATTGACCACTGAAGCACACATTCACTTATTCACTTTCATTCCCCGGAGAACTCTCATGACCGACATCGTCATCGTTGCTGCCGCCCGCACTGCCGTGGGTAAGTTCGGAGGCTCGCTTTCCAAAATCACTGCACCGGAACTGGGCGCCACCGTGATCGTCGATCTGTTGCGCCGGGCGAAGCTCGCCGGTGACCAGATCAATGAAGTGATCCTCGGTCAGGTGCTGACGGCCGGCTCGGGTCAGAATCCCGCCCGCCAAAGTGTCATCAAGAGCGGTCTGCCGCAGGGCGTGCCCGCGCTCACCATCAACGCCGTATGCGGCTCTGGCCTGAAAGCCGTGATGCTGGGCGCCCAGGCGATCCGCGATGGTGACAGCGAAATCGTCATCGCCGGCGGCCAGGAGAACATGAGCCTTGCGCCGCACGTGCTGCCCAACTCGCGCGATGGCCAGCGCATGGGCGACTGGAAGCTCGTCGACACCATGATCAACGACGGCTTGTGGGACGTCTACAACCAGTACCACATGGGCATCACGGCAGAAAACGTTGCCAAGAAGCACGGCGTCAGCCGTGAGGTCCAGGACGCCTTCGCGCTGACCTCGCAGCAAAAAGCCGTGGCCGCTCAGGACGCTGGCCGCTTCAAGGATGAGATCGTGCCGGTCACCATTCCTCAGAAGAAGGGCGATCCGGTTGTCTTCGCTGCCGACGAATTCATCAACCGCAGGACCACCGCGGAAGCGCTTGCGGGCCTGCGCCCCGCGTTCGACAAGGCGGGCGGCGTGACCGCTGGCAACGCCTCCGGGTTGAACGACGGTGCAGCCGGCGTCGTGCTCATGACCGCCAAGAAGGCCGACCAGCTGGGCCTCACGCCGCTTGCACGCATCAAGAGCTATGCAACGGTGGCACTGGATCCGTCCATCATGGGCATGGGGCCCGTGCCTGCTTCGCAGAAGGCGCTGCAACGCGCCGGCTGGAAGCCGTCCGACCTCGACCTGCTCGAGATCAATGAGGCCTTCGCTGCGCAGGCCTGCGCCGTCAACAACGAAATGGGCTGGGACACGAGCAAGGTCAACGTCAATGGCGGTGCCATCGCGATCGGTCACCCGATCGGGGCGTCGGGCTGCCGCATCCTTGTCACGCTGCTGCATGAAATGCAGCGTCGCGATGCGAAGAAGGGCATCGCCAGCCTGTGCATTGGAGGTGGCATGGGCGTTGCGTTGACTGTGGAGCGCTGACCCGCATTTCATTGCGAGCGCCTGCCTGCGGGTTCACGCGGCGGCACATTTTCAAGGGGGCGGTCCGTCCGCCCCCGAGAGGTGGTACACGCCAATCCGGTAGGAGGGGGAACCCGGTTGACCGGTCGGCGACAGAGGGGGAGGCTTGGAGATCTCGGCCAACCCCATTCATCCATTACAAGGAGAGGTAAATGACCCAGAAGGTAGCGTACGTCACGGGCGGCATGGGCGGCATCGGAACCACGATGTGCCAACGTCTGCACAAAGATGGTTTCAAGGTGATCGCCGGTTGCGGGCCGAGCCGTGATTTCAAGAAATGGCTCGACGAACAGAGTGCACAGGGCTACACGTTCTATCCCTCGGTGGGCAACGTCGGCGATTGGGACTCCACCGTCGCCGCCTTCCAGAAGGCCAAGGCCGAACACGGTCCGATCGACGTGCTGGTCAACAACGCCGGCATCACCCGTGACGGCCTGTTCCGCAAGATGAACCGCGCCGATTGGGATGCCGTCATCGAAACCAACCTCACCAGCCTGTTCAATGTGACGAAGCAAGTCATCGAGGACATGCTCGAGCGCGGCTGGGGCCGCATCATCAACATCAGCTCGGTCAACGGCGAGAAGGGCCAGTTCGGACAGACGAACTATTCCGCGGCGAAGGCCGGCATGCACGGTTTCACCATGGCCTTGGCGCAAGAAGTCGCGAGCAAGGGCGTGACCGTCAACACCGTCAGCCCGGGCTACATCGCCACGGACATGGTCAAGTCCATCCGTCAGGACGTGCTCGACAAGATCGTCGCCGGCATCCCCGTCAAGCGCCTCGGCACGCCGGAAGACATCGCTTCCATCGTGGCATGGGTGGCGTCCGAGGAGTCTGGCTTTGCCACCGGCGCCGATTTCTCTGTGAACGGTGGGCTCCACATGGGGTGATGGGGCCCCCCAGTCGCGCTTCGCGCTCCTGCCCCCGAGGGGCGACCCCGGGTCGGCCGGCAAAGCCGGCCTCGCGGGTGGCTTGATCTGCGGCTTCGCATTCGCTCGCCTTCCTGTCGCGCGCGGGTCGGGGCGTTGCTCGCTTTGCTCGCTCGCCTCTCGCTCCGCGTCTGTCGCACTGGCACTCTGTCGCACTGGCGCTTTTGTCACACCGGCGAAAGCCGGTGCCCACCGGGGCCGTTGGTCGGGTTTCGCAGATGACCCGGCGGTGAGGGAGGAAGCGTTGTGGCGTGTCGCTTGATCTGCGGCTTCGCATTCACTCGCCTTCCTGTCGCACGCGGTTCGGGGCGTTGCTCGCTTTGCTCGCTCGCCTC
>CBIHPH010000115.1:0-13107 GCA_966212105.1 uncultured Rhizobacter sp. | reverse complement strand
GCCCCCGAGGGGCGACCCCGGGTCGGCCGGCAAAGCCGGCCTCGCGGGTGGCTTGGTCTGCGGCTTCGCTTCGCTTGCCTGCCTGTCGCTTGCGCTTCGGGGCGTTGCTCGCTTTGCTCGCTCGCCCTCTCGCTCTTATGTTGCTGCGGCGGCAGTCTTGGCCATTCGGAGCGGTGGGTACCGGCGTTCGCCGGTATGACATGCGGGGGACCGCAAAGATATGCGGGGGCCGTAAACACATGTGGGGAGCCCAAACACATGCGGGGGGCCTCAAACAAATGTCACCCCGGCGAAAGCCGGGGCCCACCGGTTCCAGTGAGCCAAAGTTGCGATGCGAAGCGAGCCGAAGAGAACAAGCCCCGCGCTAAGCAAAAACCCAAACAGACAGGGTTCACACCGGTTGCAGTCCGATCACCCACGTTGTACGATGACATACAACACAAGCCGAATGAAGGTCATTCATGAGACCCGCCCCGTATGTCAGCTTCCCGAATCAGCTCCGTGCCGACCTCCTCGGGGGCAAGCAACTCATCGGCTGCTGGTGTTCGCTGGCAAGTCCGATCACCACGGAGGTGCTGGGCGTCGCCGGCTTCGATTGGTTGCTGCTGGACGGTGAACATTCGCCGAACGACGTGATCAGCTTCATTCCGCAGCTGATGGCGTTGAAGGACAGTCGCAGCGCCCCTGTGGTGCGGCCCGCCGCGAACAACCCGGTGGAGATCAAGCGGCTGCTGGACGCGGGTTTCTACAACTTCCTCGTGCCGTTCGTGGAAAGCGTCGAGGAAGCACTCCGGGCCGTGGCCGCCACGCGGTATCCGCCTCAAGGCGTCCGCGGCGTATCGGTTTCGCAGCGCAGCAACCGTTACGGCACGGTGCCCGGGTACTTCAACGGCATCAATGAGCAGATCTGTGTCATCGCCCAGATTGAAAGCCGCGCCGGGTTGGCCGTCGCAGCGGACATCGCGGCGGTGGACGGCATCGACTGCCTGTTCATCGGTCCGTCGGATCTGGCGGCCGGCCTCGGTCATCTGGGCAATGCGAATCATCCAGAAGTGCAGGCGGCGATCGCCGGGGTGTTCGCCGCCGCACGCCAGCATGGCAAGCCAATCGGCATCCTCGCACCGCTCGAAGTCGATGCGCGCCGCTACCTCGACATGGGCGCGACCTTCGTCGCAGTGGGGAGTGACCTGGGCATCTTCCGCGGGGCCACGCAGGCCTTGCGCGACAGGTTCCTTCCCTGACCTCCTTCCTCTCTTTTCAGGACAGAGACATGAGCAAGCTGGGTTTCATCGGACTGGGCATCATGGGTGCGCCCATGGCCCGCAATCTCATCCAGGCCGGGCACGAGCTGCATGTGCACACGCGGGGCGCCGTGCCGGCCGATCTGGTCGCGCTCGGGGCAAGCGCTTGTTCAAATGCCACGGAGGTGGCCCGCCGCGCCGACACGATTTTCCTGATGCTGCCCGATACGCCGGATGTCGCCGCCGTGCTCTTCGGTGATCAAGGCGTCGCAGCCGGTCTGTCGGCAGGCAAGACCGTGGTGGACATGAGTTCCATTTCGCCGATGGAAACGAAGGCCTTCGCGAGCAAGATCAACGCCTTGGGCTGTGACTACCTCGACGCGCCGGTGTCCGGCGGCGAAGTGGGCGCCAAGGCAGCCAGCCTGACGATCATGGTCGGCGGCCCTGATGCTGCCTTTGAGCGCGTCAAGCCGCTGTTCGAACTCCTGGGCAAGAACATCACGCTCGTGGGTGCGAACGGCGACGGCCAGACGACGAAGGTGGCCAACCAGATCATCGTGGCACTGAACATTGCCGCGGTGGGCGAGGCCCTCGTTTTTGCCAGCAAGGCCGGGGCGGACCCCGCCAAGGTGCGACAGGCGCTCATGGGTGGGTTTGCCTCGTCGCGCATTCTTGAAGTGCATGGCGAACGGATGATCAAGCGCACGTTCGCGCCGGGCTTTCGAATCCGGTTGCATCAGAAGGATCTGAACCTGGCGCTCGCTGGCGCGCGGGAGCTTGGCGTTGCGCTGCCACAAACGGCCGGCGCGGCCCAGTTGATGCAGACCTGCGCTGCCAACGGCATGAAGGATCTGGACCATTCCGCGCTTGTGCGCGCCCTGGAGTTGATGGCCCACCACCCGGTCGCACCGGACACCCCGTGAGGCGTCGTCGGCCTCGCCTTGACAAGCGCCCTGTCCTGGGGCGTTTGCGTTTTCGCCTTCAAGATGCACACACGAGCATGAGATCTGCCACATGCCAGCGGGTCTTGTCACATGGCAGGCTTGCGATTTCTGTGCAGTATTTTGTGTCCGTCGGTACGTTGTTTGGCCCTGGGACCGATGGGCCAGCGCCGTAGCGGATCTGCGGTCACGTGCCGTTCGCATCACCAGCCTGCTGGCCGAACCTGGGCAGACCGTGACTTCATCGCCAAGCCGGAAGCGGCTGTGAAGCCACCGGTATGCCGTGCTCGATGCACGGCGTTGACCTGACATCCCGTAACACCGGGCTGTCCACCTTCCTGCTCGAATGCGCTTTTCGCGCCCCGCCTCCCGAACTCGATCGGGAGAGACATTCCGCTTGTGTGTGACCGGCAAGCGATGGCGCTTCTTTCCATAAGCAATGCAGGGTTTGTCATGGCTGAAACTTTTTCGAAGGGTGAGCCGGCTCATTGGCGTTCGCGTTGGCATGCGGTCACGGCGGTCGCAGTGTTCACCGCCGCATTGACCGGCTGCGGCGGAAGCGGAGGTGGTGGCAGCGAAGCCGCGTCCGCTGAGGCACCGGCCGCCACCACCGCACCGTCCGCCGATCCGGCCGCACCAGCGCCCGCGCCGGCGTCCCCGTCTCCCACGGCGACCGCCCCCGTGCCTGCCGCGCAGCCCACCACGCAGGCCGACGCGGTGCGTTTGGCCGACCAGGCGTCGTTCGGGCCCACCGAAGCACTCGTCGCAACGATCAAGTCCAAGGGCCCCGCGACGTGGGTGGCCGAGCAGATGGCGTTGCCCGCCACTTCACGGTACCGGAGCGGGCTGGGCGATGACATTCACAAGTGGACCTCGTCGGAAGACTTCTGCTCAGGCAAAGGCAACACCTGCTGGCGCGACTGGTACTCCACCGAACCCCTCCTCTGGGATTTCTACCGGAACGCGCTCGGGCAGCCCGATCAGCTTCGCCAGCGGGTGGCCCTGGCGCTGCAGGAGATTCTGGTGGTCAGCAGCGTCGAAGTGAGCGGCACTTACGGTTTCCGCAAGTACCACAACGATCTGCTCGACCTCTCGTTCGGCAACTACCGGGATGTGCTCCGCAAGGTGACGCTGTCGCCGCTGATGGGCGATTTCCTGAACAACGCGAACAACGATCGGGCGGCACCGAACGAGAACTACGCACGCGAACTGCTGCAGCTGTTTTCCATCGGCACCTGCGAGCTCGAAGCCGACGGTTCGCTGAAGACGGGCAAGTGCGTGCCGACGTACACGAACGACACGGTGAGGGCGTACGCCTTCGCCCTCACCGGCTGGACCTACCCGGCCGGCGGTGCCACGTCTTACGGCTGCTACCCCTCTGGCGCGAATTGCCGGTACTACGGTGGCGACATGGTCAAGGTCGACAAGTACCACGACACCGAGGCCCGCACGCTGCTCGGCGGGCACACGCTTGCGAGCGGCCACAAGGCCGATGCCGCGCTGTCCACGGTGCTCGACAGCCTGATGGCGCACCCCAACATGGCGCCGTTCATCGGCAGGCAGTTGATTCAGCACCTGGTCTCGAGCAATCCGTCGAAGGCCTACGTGGGACGCGTGGCGGCAGCATTCACCGCCGGCAAGTACAAAACGTTCGGCACCGGGCGGCGCGGCGACCTGGCGGCAACGGTGGCGGCCGTGCTGCTTGATGAGGAAGCACGCACCGCAACGCCTGCCGCATCTGCCGGCAAGCTGCGCGCCCCCGCCTTGATGTTCACCGGGGTGCTGCGCGCGCTCAACGGCCAGACCGACGGCGACGCGCTGAGCTGGCAATGGGGCGATCCGCTGCGCCAGCACATGTTCCGTGCGCCATCGGTCTTCAACTACTACTCGCCGGACTATCCCGTGCCGGGAACGCAGCTCGTGGGGCCCACCTTTGGCATCCACAACGCCAATACCGCGCTTGCACGCCTGAACTTCCTGACGTACCTGATTGACTGGGGCGGCTCGGTGGCCGCCACCTCCGCCGCCTCCGACCGGCTCGGCACGTCAGCCAACCTGACGGCATTCACGGCCGACGCCACGTCAGCACCAGCCCTGGTGGACCGCTTTTCCCTGCTGGTTCTCGGCCGGCCGCTGCCGGCGGCATCGCGGGCCGAAGTCATCAAAGCCGTCGAAGCCGCCGGCACCAGCACCACCAGCCGCACCAAGGCGGCGGCCTACCTGGTGTTCGCTTCGCCGCAGTACCACATCCAACGCTGAGGCCCCCTCCATGTCGCATCATCATCACCACGCGTCACCAGCCACCGCGATGAACCGCCGCGAGTGGCTCGTCCGGTCGAGCGCCGGCCTCGCCGGTGCGCTCGGCACCGGGCACCTCGCCAACCTGATGCTGGCGTCCACCGCCTCCGCGCAGTCCACAGGCTACAAGGCGCTTGTCTGCATCTTCCTGTATGGCGGGAACGACGGGCTCAACACCATCGTCCCCACCGACGCAGCCCGCCACAATCAATACAAGGCCGTGCGCGGCAGTCTGCATCTGCCGCTGGCCAAGCTGTTGCCGCTGTCGGGCGTCTCCTATGGACTGCATCCGGCACTGGCAGGCCTGTCTCCCGCGTGGGCAGACGGCAAGCTCGCGCCGGTCTTCAATGTGGGCACGCTGTACAAGCCGCTGACGAAGGCAGAATTCCGAGCCACGCCGGCCAGCTCCGACCTGCTCCCCGACAACCTCTTTTCCCATTCCGACCAGCAAAACCTCTGGGAGAACGGCACCACCAATACGCTGACCCGTACCGGTTGGGGCGGTCGCGCCTCGGTGGCATTGAACACGGCGAACCCGGTGATCTCGGTGGGCGGCAGCGCTCGCTTCGGCCTGTCCGAGGCCCAGTCGCCCCTCGTGTTGCCTGAGACGCCCGGAGACGTGTTCGGCTCATACAACCTGCAACCCGCCGACCTCAGCTACGCACCGAACGCCGCGCGCAAGAAGGCCATCGATGCCATGTATGCCGAGCGCCAGCCACTGGACCTGGGCAATGCGTTCACCGCAGCGCAGCGCAATGCGTTCAGCGTGTCGGACCGGCTGGGCGCGCTCGTGAAGGTCAAGCCCGGCAGCGACGCAGCGTTCGCGGCCATTGATGCGGCGTTTGCATCGCTCCGGAAGGCGGATGGCACGTTGACAACCGGCATGGCCAAGCAGCTGTACCAGATCGCGAAGATGGTGTTCCGGCGCGACACGGTGCAGGGCAGCCGGCAGGTGTTCTTCGCGCAGATGGGAGGGTTCGACACCCACGGCAACCAGTTGGTCACGGGCGCTCCCACCGAAGGCGAGCACGCGCGATTGCTCAAGCAGCTCGGCGATGCGCTCGGCGCTTTCTATGCGGCCATGAAGGCCATCGGCATGTCCGAGTCGGTCACGGCCTTCACGCAGAGCGATTTCGGGCGGACATTCACCCCGAACAACAGCACCGGCACCGACCACGCCTGGGGCAACCAGCACCTGGTGGTCGGTGGAGCGGTCAAGGGCGGCGCCACCTATGGCACCTACCCAGACCTCACGCTGGGCGGTCCCGACGACGTGGGTGTCGATGCCTGGGAGCGCCAGGGGCGCTGGATTCCCACCACGTCGGTGGATCAGTACGCAGCGACGCTGCTCAGCTGGTTCGGCGTCAACGACACGCAGTTGCTCGGCGTGCTGCCGAACCTGAAAAACTTCTCTTCGAAGAAGCTGGGGTTTGTCTGATTCTTGGCGCGGCGTGACTGTTCTCGGGCGAGGCCGCTTTCGGCGGCCTGTCCTGCGACCAAGCTCGCTGGCCTCGTCGCCGACGACGCTACGAGCGCGAAGCGTGACGCCGTCGCCACCTGGCAAACAACATCCACGCCCAAATGAGTACTGACAATGGCAATCCGGCCATGAAGCCCAAGGCGCCTGCAGCCGCGCCGTAAAGCAACCAGTGGGCCCAGGGGATGTCGGTTTCGCAATGGAACCCACAGTGAGGGTGGTAGTGCAAGCTCACGAACAGCATCAACAGCGCCAGAACAGCCGTTGCCGCGCCTGTGAGAACCGCGATACCAATGCCTGCCTCGACAAGCGACTTGATCGGCCCATCGCCAGGGGTACGCTCCATGAATGACCCGGGATGAATGGCTATTCCGCGGCTTCGGACTTGGCCGCGGCGCGAGCTGCGGCAGCGGCGCGCAGAGCCTTCAGCTTCTCGCGCGGGTCTTCCTTTGCAGTCGCTTCGTTGAGCTTCATTTCGCCGATGAAGCGGCTGGGCACGCCCTGCACGAATTCGCGGCCTTTCTTGCGCCGGCGCAGCACGTTGACGGCAAGGGTGCGACGCGCGCGGGTGATGCCCACGTACATGAGGCGGCGCTCTTCTTCGAGGCGTTGCGGGGTCATGTCATCGTCTTCGCTGCGAAAGGGCAGCAGGCCTTCGTTCACGCCGGCCAGCACCACATGCGGCCACTCCAGGCCCTTGGATGCATGCAGGGTGGACAAGGTGACCACATCCTGCTCGTCGCCACGTTCGGCCAGGCTGATGATGACCGAGATGGTCTGGGCCACATCGAGCACAGTCTTGCGTTCCGTCTCGAAGGTGGCGCCGCCGTCGTTTTCGATGTCGCCACCGCAGCGCTTGGCGATCCATTCGACAAAGTCCATGACGTTGGACCAGCGGCCGGCGGCCACCTTTTCGCTGTCGTCACCTTCGTAGAGATGCTTTTCGTAGTCGATGTCCTTGAGCCAGCCCATGAGCAGCGCCTTGGCATCCTCTGAACCGCTCGTGTGACGGGCGCGGTATTCGAGGTCGTTCACCATGCGGCCGAATTCGTGCAGCGATGCCACGGCAGCGGGTTTGAGCGACGCGCCCAGGCTTTCGGCGAACAATGCCTCGAAGAGGCTGACCTTCCACTTGCCCGCGAACTCGCCGAGACCGGCGAGCGTCTGGTGGCCGATGCCCCGCTTGGGCGTGGTCACCGCACGCAGGAATGCCGGGTCGTCATCGTTGTTGACCAGCAGGCGCAGCCACGCGCACAGGTCCCGTATCTCCGTGCGCTCGAAAAAGCTCTGGCCGCCCGACACCTTGTACGGAATGTTGGCCTTGCGAAACGCCTTTTCGATGACACGGGCCTGGTGGTTGGCGCGGTACAGCACCGCGAAATCCTTGAACGCGACCTCGCCGCCCTGGCCGCGCAGGCTTTGAATCCGCGCCACGGCGCGTTCGGCCTCGTGTTCCTCGTTGTCGCACTCCACGAGCGCCACGGGTTCGCCATCACCGAAGGCACTCCAGAGCTTCTTCTCGAAGAGCTTGGGGTTGTTGCCGATCACATTGTTGGCCGCGCGCAGGATGTGCCCCGTGGAGCGGTAGTTCTGCTCGAGCGGAATCACCTTGAGGTTCGGATACTCCTGCGGCAGGCGGCGCAGGTTCTCGATGGTCGCACCACGCCAGCCGTAGATGCTCTGGTCGTCATCGCCCACCGCCGTGAACATGGCCCGCTCGCCCACCAGCGATTTCAGCAGTTCGTATTGGATCGCGTTGGTGTCCTGGTATTCGTCGACGAGCACGTAGCGCAGCGTGTCCTGCCATTTGCGGCGGCATTCCTCGTCGCGTTGCAGCAGCTTCTGCGGCAGGCTGATGAGGTCGTCGAAATCGACGGCCTGGTAGGCGGCCAGCCGCTCCTCGTAGAGTTTCATCACGCGTGCGGCCACGCGCTCATCGTCATCGAGCGCCGCGGCCTCGGCCTGGTCGCTGTCGAGGCCCTGGTTCTTCCACAGGCTGATCGTCCATTGCCAACGGCGCGCCAGGTTGGCGTCGGTGGTGCCACCAGCATCTTTCAGGATGCCGACCACGTCGTCGCTGTCGAGGATGCTGAACTGATCCTTCAGCCCGAGGCGGGCGCCTTCAGCGCGCAACAGACGCACGCCGAGCGAATGGAACGTGCTGATCACGAGGTTTTTCGCGGCCTTGCCGCCGATCAGGTCCTTCGCGCGCTCGCGCATTTCCTGAGCGGCTTTGTTCGTGAAGGTGATGGCAGCGATCTGCCCCGGGGCGTAGCCCGCCTGCAGCAACCGCCCGATCTTGTGCGTGATCACCCGCGTCTTGCCGGAGCCGGCCCCGGCGAGCACGAGACAAGGGCCGTCGAGGTGATGCACGGCGGCCATTTGGGCGTCGTTCAGGGAAGGGGCTTCGGACATGAGCGGTGCACAGAAGGGCGAACACGGGATGGGCGGGGCATCATAGCGAGCCCTCGGGATCACCCGGTGTCTCACTGTGTGCTAGCGTCCCCGCCCATGCCGATCCATCCTCGACGTCGTCATCTCTTGGGCCTCGCTCTGGCCGCGGGTGCCCCGCCGGCTTTCGCCCGCGGCATCGGCTTGTTCGGATCTCGCGAGCCGTGTTTCGGGTTGGGCGTGGCGTCAGGATGCCCTCGTCCCGATCGCCTCGTCATCTGGACGCGGCTCGATCCCGATGCCTGGCCCGAACGGGACGTGCCTGTGAAGTGGGAGGTGAGCACCGACGACCGCTTCGACCGCGTCGTCCAGGCAGGCACCGCCCGCGCCGAGGCCACGTGGGGACACAGCGTGCATGTGCAGGTCACCGGCCTCGAACCGGCGCGCTGGTACTGGTACCGTTTCACCGCCATGGGGCAGGTCTCACCCATCGGCCGCACCCGCACGGCGCCCGCCGCCGGCAACCTGGACCCCGTTTCGTTCGCGATCGCATCGTGCCAGCGCTTTGATCAGGGCCACTACGCCGCCTGGCGCCACTTGGCAGACGAATCGCCGGATGTGGTGCTGTTCCTTGGCGACTACATCTACGAATACGCGCCGGTGCCCGGCAGCGTGAGGCTGCATGAAGGACTGACCGACACGCGCACCCTGGCCCAGTACCGCGCCCGCTACGCGCAGTACAAGCGCGACCCGGACCTGCAGCGCGCACATGCAAGTGCCCCTTGGATCGTCACGTGGGATGACCACGAAGTCCAGAACGATTACGCCGGCGAGACATCCCGATTCATGAGCCCGGCCTTCCTCAGCCGCCGTGCGTGGGCCTACCAGGCATGGTGGGAGAACATGCCACTGCCACCTTCGACACGCCCCCGCGGCCCCAATCTTCAGGTGTTCGACCGCTTCAGCTGGGGCGCACTCGCCCGCTTCCATGTGCTGGACGACCGCCAGTACCGCGATGCACAGGCCTGCCCGCCACCAGGGCAGACCGGGGGCAACGTCGTCAATGTCGATGAATGCCCCGAACTGCTGCAACCCACGCGCACGCTTCTCGGGGCCGGTCAGGAGCGCTGGCTGACCGAGGGCTTGTCGGCCGGCGACGTGCGCTGGAACTTCATTGCGCAGCAGACGCTGATGTCACCCCTCACCTGGCGCGAAGATCGAAATCGCGTATCGACTGACGGCTGGTCCGGCTATCCCGGCGCCCGCGCCCGTGTGCTGGAAACACTTGCAACGCGCCGCGTGCCCAATCCAGTGGTGCTCAGCGGCGATGTGCATATGCACGTCGTCTCCGACCTCCGACAACGTCCAGACGGTCCGGCCATCGCCACCGAATTCTGCGGCACCTCGATGACAAGCCGGGGCAAGCCACAGGCAGCCCTCGATGCCGCACTGGCGTGGAACCCGCACATTCACTATGGACGCAGCGATGCGCGCGGCTACGTCGCCTTTCGCCTGACGCCGCACCGGCTCGACGCCCGACTGCGCGTGATCAGCAACGCGGCGGACCCGGCCGCCACGGTGAAGACCGCTGCCACGTTCCACGTCGAGTCGGGTCGCCCTGGGGCACTGCGCGGATAGTCTGTCGGTGCCGTTCCGTCGAATGTGGCGGCGGGCGTCAGTATGGCGAACACAGGCAGTGAGCCAGCGAAGCGAACGGATTGGTGCCGTCGGCGAGCCGCACGAGCCAGGCCAGTTCATCGTGTGCCTGGCGCGCCGCCTCAGGCGGACGCAACCCCGGCATGCGCGCCTCGAACTGTTCCGCCGCCGCCTCAGCCGCCGCGCCCCCGAACAGGCTCACGAACCGGTCCAGACGGCTGCGTTCGGGTTCGATGTACACGACCCTCGGCGTACCCTCCAGTTTGGCGTGCTTCGCCGCCGCCTTGAGCGCCGCATCGAAGCCGCCGAGCGTGTCGACCAGGCCGTGTTCGCGCGCCTGCGCGCCTGTCCACACGCGCCCCTGAGCCACCTTGTCGATGGCATCCGGCGTGGTCTTGCGGGCCTTCGCCGCCAGCACCGTGAACTGGCTGTAGGTGTGGTTGACGTACGCCTGCATCACACCGGCAAAACGCGGATCGAGCGGCCGGCGGGCATCGCCCGCGCCCACGAGCCAGGTCGTCTGCACGCCGTCCGTGTGAACGCCGAGCTTGTCGAGCGCCTTGTCGGCGCGGGGCAGCAGCGCGAACACGCCGATCGAGCCGGTCACGGTGGCGGGGTCGGCGATCACCTCGTCGGCCGCCATCGAGATCCAGTACCCACCCGACGCTGCCACATCCCCCATCGACACGATCACCGGCTTGCCGGCACCGCGCGTCAGCTCGAGTTCCCGGCGAATCAACTCGGATCCGAACGGACTGCCACCGGGCGAGTTCACTCGCAGCACCACGGCCTTGACCCTGTCGTCCAGGCGAGCCTGGCGGATGAGGTCGGCCGTGGACAAGCCTCCCACGGAGCCCGCCGGCGCGGTGCCGTCGACGATGGCCCCTTCGGCCACGACGACACCGATCGCAGGGCCCACCAGCGCAGGCACCTGGCGCGCCAGGTAGGCGTCGAACGAAACCTGCCGGAACGTCTTGCCGTCCGCGGTGGCCGCTCCCGCCTTGATCAGTTGCTCTCGCACCTCGTCGAGGGTCTTCAGTCCGTCGACCAGCTTGTGATCGAGCGCCAGCTTGGCCGCGTCACCGTCGGCTGCGGCGAGGTGCTTCGGCAGATCGCCAATCAATGCATCGACGGCGCCGGCAGGCAGGCGCCGCGCCTTCTCGACATCTTGGGTGTAGGTGGCCCACAAGCCGCCATACAGCGCCTTGCTGGCCTCGGTGGATTCCGGCGACGGGCCGTCGGCGATGTAGCCTTCGGCCGCATCCTTGAAGCTGCCGACCCGCACCAGATTGACCGTCACGCCGATGCGATCGAGCGCCTCGCGGTAGTAATTGCGATAGCCGCCGTACCCTTGGACGAACACCACGCCCATCGGATGCAACAACAGCTCGTCCGCATGTGCGGCCAGGAAATACTGCCGCTGGTCAAAGCTGCCCCCCCAGGCAATCACCTTCTTGCCCGTGGCGCGGAAGCGGTCGATGGCCGCCACCGCTTCGTGCAGCGCCGGCAGGCCGGCGCCGGTGAAGTCGTCGAGCAAGAGCAACACGTTGTGGATCTGAGGATCCTTGGCAGCAGCATCGAGCACCGTGCGGACGTCTCGCAGCTGGGTGTCCACGGCCACAGGGCTCCCGCCGAACTGGGCCAGTGCGGCGTCCCGGGCTCTCATCGACCGTTGCTCCACGAGCTTGCCGCGCAATTGGAGCACCAGGGTGGTCTTCTCCGCGATGGGTGCGGCGCCGCCCCGAAACATTGCGACGGCGACCACGACGAGCAGCAGCAGGAACAACACGTTCAACAAGAAGCGACGGGTACCGTCGATGACCGACCAAAGGCGGCCGATCAACCGGCCGGTGGCCGCAAGGCGGGGGAAGGGCATGGAAAGCTCCGGTTGGGCAATGGGTAAAGCGGCGACCGCCACTGTAAAGCGTCGGCCCTGGCTTTGGCCAACGCAAGCTTTGGCTCACTCGTCCCATGGTGCTCAGCGCCATGTCAACGGGTCCACCCGGTACAGCGCGGCCAGTTCACGGTAAAGCGCTGGCTCCTCGGCTTCGAGCTGCGCCGGTTGCTCGAAAAACACCTCGGTGGCCACGGCGAAGAACTCGGCGGCATTCGTCGCCCCATAAGCGTTCAACAGGGATGGTTGGCCGGAGGCCACCCGATGCACCAGTCGATCGAACGCATCGCCCATCACCTGCGCCCAGCGCGCGCGTCTCTGCGTGGGACCGAGCGGGGGCGCGCCGTTGGCAGGGCCGCTTTCCTGATCCAGCTGGTGGGCAAATTCATGGATCACGACGTTCTGGCCGTCGTTGGCCAGCGCCGCGCCCACAAGCGTGTCGTCCCACGACAGGATGATTTGCCCTTGAGACCAAGATTCGCCGGACAAGGCCTGCCGCACGTTCTGCTGGACGCCGCTGCCATCGGCTTGCACCCGGTCGACAAGGAACGCACCCGGATAGACCAGAATCTGGCGCAGCTTCGGGTAATAGCCGGTCGGCCGGTTCAACAGGAGCAGGCACGCCTGGGCGGCGATCGTCACGCGCACCTCGTCGGTCATGTCGAGGCCCCTGCAACCGATGAACGCCTTTTCCCGGAGGAACACTTGCATGTGCTGCTTCAGCTGCAATTGCAGGTCGGCCGGCAGCCCGCGCACGTACGGCACCCGGCGGCGCAGGATCGAACGCCACTCCGCCGGGAACGGGAGTGCCCGCCACCTTGCGCGCCGCCGTGCGACGAACCAGGGTTCAGCGGCCAGCCAGCCCACGTAGAGCGCCACCAGGCCCATGACAATCGACAAGGTGAGCAAGGCGCGCATCCCGTGGTGAAGGAATCCTGCAGATGGGCGCCACACCGGACAATTTCAACGCCCGGGTGCGGTAGGCTACCGGTCCGTTCATCACGTCTTGCCCATGTCATCCTCTGTCGTCATCCTCGGCACCGGCCTGGCCGGTTTCACGCTCGCCCGCGAATTCCGCAAACTCGACAAGGAGACACCGCTCGTCCTCGTCAGCCGCGACCACGGCGGGTTCTATTCGAAGCCGATGCTGTCGAACGCGCTCGCCGGCAACAAGACGGCCGCCAGCCTCGTGATGAAGGACAGCGACAA
>CBIHPH010000114.1:0-13292 GCA_966212105.1 uncultured Rhizobacter sp. | reverse complement strand
TCGCGAAGATGGCCGTCGGCTTGGTGTACCAGAAGCCGATCAGCAGGTACGACACGAGGCCCACCGCTTCCCAGCCGAAGAACAGCTGGAGCAGGTTGTTGCTCATCACGAGCATCAACATCGAGAAGGTGAACAGCGAGATGTACGAGAAGAAGCGCTGGTAGCCGGCGTCTTCCTCCATGTAGCCGATGGTGTAGATGTGCACCATCAGCGACACGAAGGTCACCACGCACATCATCATCGCCGTGAGGCCGTCGACCATGAAGCCGACTTCCATCTTCAGGTCGCCCAGCACCATCCATTGGTAAATGGTTTCGTTGAAGCGGGCGCCGTCGACGATCACGTCCTTCAGGGTTATCGCCGACAGCACGAAGGCGATGGCCACGCCCAGGATGGTGGCGATGTGCGAGCCGCGGCGACCCACGGCCTTGCCGAAGAAGCCGGCGATCACGGCGCCGGCGAGCGGTGCGAGCGGCACCGCGAGCAACAGGTTTTGCGAGAGTTGTGCAGACATCGATCTCAGCCCTTCAACTCGTCAAGTTCGTCGACATTGATGGTGGCGCGGTTGCGGAACAACACGACCAGGATGGCCAGCCCGATCGCCGATTCGGCGGCAGCCACGGTCAGGATGAAAAACACGAACACCTGGCCGGCCATGCGATCGGCGACGACGGGCAGGTAGTGCGAGAACGCGACGAAGTTCAGGTTCACCGCCAGCAGCATCAGCTCGATCGCCATCAGCAGCACGATCAGGTTCTTGCGGTTCAGGAAGATCCCGATCACCGACAAGGCGAACAGGATGGCGCCCACGGACAGGAAATGCCCGAGGGTGATGGGGCCCAAGGCGAGACTGGTCATTTGGTTTCTCCCGCCACCGGCTGCTCCGCCACGGGCGCGGCCGGTGCTTCCACCACGGCGTCCATCTTGACGATGCGCAGGCGGTCACGCGCCTTCACGCGCACCTGGTCGGCCGGGTTCATCGACTTGGTGTCGCGGCGCGGGCGCAGCGTGAGTGCGATGGCGGCAATGATCGCGATCAGCAGCAGCACGGCGGCGAGCTGAAGCGGGTACAGGTATTCGGTGTAGATTTCCTTGCCGAGCAGCTTCGTGTTGCCCTGTGCCAGTTCGGCAGCCGTGGGCACCGGGGCCTCACTCAGGCGGAAACCTCCCAGCAGCACCGCGGCCATTTCCAGCGCGATGATCACACCGACCAGACCGGCCAGCGGGAAGTGTTTCCAGAAGCCGGCGCGAAGCCCATCGACGTTGATGTCGAGCATCATGACGACGAACAGGAACAGCACCATCACGGCGCCGACATAGACGAGCACGAGCGAGATCGCGAGGAACTCGGCTTGAAGCAGCATCCACACACAAGCCGCCGAGGCAAAGGCGAGCACGAGGAACAACGCCGAATGCACCGCGCTGCGGGCCGTGATCACACGGAACGCGGCGCCGAGCAACACGGCGGAGAAGACGTAGAAAAGCGCAGTGGTCATGTCCATGGGGTTCGATGGCGCCTGGCCACCCCTGCGGGGTGGCCTGACACGCCGACCTGGCGGTCAGCGGTAGCGGGCGTCAGCCTCCTTGTTGGCGGCAATTTCGGCCTCGTAGCGGTCACCCACCGCGAGGAGCATGTCCTTCGTGAAATACAGGTCACCACGCTTTTCGCCGTGGTACTCGAAGACATGCGTTTCGACGATCGAATCGACCGGGCAGCTTTCTTCGCAGAAGCCGCAGAAGATGCACTTCGTCAGGTCGATGTCGTAGCGCTTGGTGCGGCGCGAACCGTCGTCCCGCACTTCGGATTCGATCGTGATGGCCAGCGCCGGGCACACGGCTTCGCACAGCTTGCAGGCGATGCAGCGCTCTTCGCCGTTTTCATAACGGCGCAGCGCATGAAGGCCGCGAAAGCGCGGGCTCAGCGGTGTCTTTTCCTCAGGGAATTGCACCGTGATGTTGCGTGACAGGAAATGCCGGCCGGTCAGGGCCAGGCCCTTGAACAGCTCGACGAGAAGGAAACTCGAGAAGAGATCCTTGATGGAGGCAACGGCAGCCATGGGGAACTCACTTCCAGATGTTGTACGGTGACTGGATCCACAGACCCACCACCAGCAGCCACACCAGCGTGACCGGAATGAAGATCTTCCAACCCAGACGCATGATCTGGTCGTAGCGGTAGCGCGGGAAGGAGGCACGCACCCACAGGAAGACCGTCACGACGACGAAGGTCTTCAGGCCGAGCCAGATCCAGCCCGGGATCCAGTTGAACGGTGCGAAATCGAACGGCGGGAGCCAGCCACCCAGGAAGAGCGTGCTGGTGATGATCGACACCAGGATCATGTTCGCGTACTCGGCCAGGAAGAACATGGCGAACGCCATGCCCGAGTATTCGATCATGTGGCCGGCCACGATTTCCGATTCACCTTCCACCACGTCGAACGGATGGCGGTTGGTCTCGGCCAGGCCGGAGATGAAGAACACCAGGAAGATGGGCAGCAACGGCAGCCAGTTCCACGACAGGAACCCGAGGCCCATGCTGGCGAACCGGCCATGGCCCTGCTGCATGACGATCTCGCTCATGTTCAGCGAGCCCGAGACCATCAGCACGACGACCATGCAGAAACCCATCGCGATTTCATAGCTGACCATCTGGGCCGATGCACGCAGTGCGCCGAGGAAGGCGTACTTCGAGTTCGACGCCCAGCCGGCGATGATCACGCCATAGACCTCGATGGAAGTGATGGCCAGCAGCAGCAACAGGCCGGCATTGACGTTGGCGAGCACCACGTCGGGACCGAACGGCACCACCGCCCAAGCGGCGAGCGCCGGCATGATGGTCATCACGGGGCCCAGCAGGAACAGGCCCTTGTTCGCTGCCGAGGGCATGATGATCTCTTTGAAGATCAGCTTGATGGCGTCGGCGATGGGGGTCAGCAGCCCCATGGGACCCACGCGGTTCGGGCCAGGACGGATCTGCGTCCAGCCGATGGCCTTGCGTTCCCACAGCGTGAGGTAGGCAACGGAAAGCATCAGCGGTGCCACCACCGCGATGATCTTGATCAGCGTCCAGGCGACCGGCCAGAAGCTGCCCAAGGTTGCGCTGCCGAAAGAAGTGATCGTGTCGAGCATGTCGTGGCGTCCTCAGGCTTTCTCGACGGTGATCGGGCCGAACATCGCGCCGAGGGCGGCAGTGGCGGGATGGCCTGCCGGCACGCGCACCGCATTGGCAGCCAGCGTGGGGTCGAGTTGGGCCGTCAGCACGGCAATGGCATCGCCTTGCGACAGACGCACGGCCGCGTTGTCCTTCAGGCCCAGCTCGGCCCACAGCGAGGCCGAGAGACCCGCGACCGGCGGACGGGCATCCTTGGTAAGCTGCAGCGAGGTGGCTCGGCGCACCAGCGAATCGCTCGCGTAGATCATGACGTCGGAGACGCGCTCCAGCGCCGTGGTGGCGGCCGACGGCTTCACCGGAGCCGAGGTCTTGTTGCTCAGGCGGGCCGGCACGGTGGCGACGTCACCCAGGGCTTCGGCACGCACTTCTTCCGAGGTTTCCTGAGCGAAGCCACCGAGGCCCAGCAGGTTGCCCAGCACGCGCAACACCTTCCAGGCCGGCCGTGCATCCGCCAGCGGCTTGACGACACCGTGGAAGCTTTGCACACGGCCTTCGGCGTTGACGAAGGTGCCGGAGGTTTCGGTGAACGGGGCGATCGGCAGCAGCACATCGGCCACATCGAGTGCGGCGTTCTTGAACGGCGTCAGCGCCACGACGAAGGCGGCATCCTGCAGGGAACGCACGGCGGCGGCGGGGTTGGCCGCATCGAACGCCGGTTCCGTGTTGAGCAGCAGGCAGGCTTTCAACGAACCAGTCAGCATCTGCTGGGCGTTCAACCCGCCCTGCCCCGGCAATGCGTTGACGAGCTGCGCGCCGACGGTGTTGCCGGCTTCCGTCAGGTAGCCCACGGTGGCGCCGGTCTGCTCGCCGATCCAGTTGGCAAGCGACAGCAGGCCGCTGGCCTGCGGATGCTGCGCCGCGGCGTTGCCAAGCAGCACGGCCTTGCGTTCACCCGACAGCAGCGAGGTGGCCACGGCCTTGGCGGCATCGGTGACGTTCGCGCTCAGCGGTGCGGACACGCCCTTCTCGGCCGCGACGGCGGCGGCGATCTCTGCCAGCGCCTGCACCCAGCCGCTCGGAGCCACGGTCAGCGAACTTGCCACAGGCATCAGCCAATCGTCCTGCACGGCGTGCAGGCTGTGCACCTTGGCACCCTGGCGTGCAGCCTGGCGCAGACGCGCGGCGAACAACGGATGATCCTTGCGCAGGAAGGAGCCGACGACCAGCACGCGCTGCAGCGTCGACAGCGACGCGATGGAGGTGCCGAGCCAGCGAACGCCTTCGGGTGCCGTGAAGTCGGCGTGACGCACGCGGTGATCGATGTTCTCGCTGCCGAGGCCGCGCACGAGCTTGGCCAGCAGGTGGAGTTCTTCCACGGTGCTGTGGGCCGAGCCGATGGCGCCGATGCGCTGCGCACCGTGCTGCTGCTTGATTTCGGTCAGGCTGCGGGAGACGTACTCGAGCGCGGTGGTCCAGTCGGTGGCATGCCACTCACCGTTTTGCTTGACCATCGGCTGCGTCAGCCGGTCATCGCTGTTGAGCGATTCGTATGAGAAGCGGTCGCGGTCGGCGATCCAGCATTCGTTGACGTCTTCGTTTTCGAGCGGCACGACCCGCATCACGCGGTTCGACTTGACCTGCACGATCAGGTTGGCACCGGTGCTGTCGTGCGGGCTCACGCTCTTGCGGCGCGACAGCTCCCAGGTGCGGGCGCTGTAGCGGAACGGCTTGCTGGTCAGCGCACCCACCGGGCAGATGTCGATCATGTTGCCGGAGAGTTCGGAATCGACCGTGTCGCCGGCCACCGTGGTGATCTCGGAGTGCTCGCCGCGATGGATCATGCCGAGTTCCATCTGGCCGGCCACTTCCTGGCCGAACCGCACGCAGCGCGTGCAATGGATGCAGCGGCTCATCTCTTCCATCGAGATCAGCGGGCCCACGTCCTTGTGGAACACGACGCGCTTTTCCTCGTTGTAGCGCGACGAGGAAGCGCCGTAGCCCACGGCCAGGTCCTGCAGCTGGCATTCGCCGCCCTGGTCACAGATCGGGCAGTCGAGCGGGTGGTTGATCAGCAGGAATTCCATCACGCCCTGCTGCGCCTTCAGCGCCTTGTCGCTCTTGGTGCGGACGATCATGCCCTGCGTGACGGGCGTGGCGCAGGCCGGCATCGGCTTGGGCGCCTTTTCGATGTCGACCAGGCACATGCGGCAGTTGGCCGCGATGGACAGCTTCTTGTGGTAGCAGAAATGGGGGATGTACGTGCCGGCCTTGTCGGCGGCATGCATCACCATGCTGCCCTCCTGCACCTCCACCTTCTTGCCGTCGAGTTCGATTTCGATCATGTCGTGTGTCGCCTTGCGGGTGCCGCTCAGACGTAGGCGGGTACCGTGGACGTCTTGTGCTCGATCAGGTGCACGAATTCGTCGCGGAAGTGTTTGATCATGGCGCGCACGGGCATGGCCGCGGCGTCACCGAGCGCGCAGATGGTGCGGCCCTGGATGTTGTCGGCGACGGAATTCAACAGATCGATGTCTTCCATGCGCCCCTGCCCGTGGGCAATGCGCTCCACCATGCGGTGCAGCCAGCCCGTGCCTTCGCGGCATGGGGTGCACTGGCCGCAGCTTTCGTGCATGTAGAAATACGACAGGCGCAACAGGCTCTGCACCATGCAGCGCGAGTCGTCCATCACGATGACGGCGCCCGAACCGAGCATGGAGCCGGCCTTGGCGATGGCGTCGTAGTCCATCGTCAGGTCCATCATGATGTTGGCCGGCAGCACCGGAGCCGACGAGCCGCCGGGGATCACCGCCTTCAGCGTGCGGCCCTTGCGCACACCGCCGGCCAGCTCCAGCAGCTTGCTGAACGGCGTGCCCAGCGGGATCTCGAAGTTGCCGGGGTTGTTGACGTCGCCCACCACCGAGAAGATCTTGGTGCCGCCGTTGTTCGGCTTGCCCACCTCGAGGTAGGGCTGGCCGCCGTTGCGGATGATCCACGGCACCGCCGCGAAGGTCTCGGTGTTGTTGATCGTGGTCGGCTTGCCGTAGAGGCCGAAGCTGGCCGGGAACGGCGGCTTGAAGCGCGGCTGGCCCTTCTTGCCTTCGAGCGATTCGAGCAATGCGGTTTCTTCGCCGCAGATGTAGGCGCCGAAACCGTGTGCCGCATGCAGCTGGAAGCTGAACGCGGACCCGAGGATGTTGTCGCCCAGGAACCCGGCAGCGCGGGCTTCCTCCAGCGCGGCCTCGAAGCGTTCATACACCTCGAAGATCTCGCCGTGGATGTAGTTGTACCCGACGCTGATGCCCATCGCGAAGGCGGCGATCGCCATGCCTTCGATGACGATGTGCGGGTTGTACATCAGGATGTCGCGGTCCTTGCACGTGCCCGGTTCGCCTTCGTCCGAATTGCAGACGAGGTACTTCTGCCCGGGAAACTGCCGGGGCATGAAGCTCCACTTCAATCCGGTGGGAAAGCCGGCGCCACCGCGGCCGCGCAGGCCGGAGGCCTTCACTTCGGCAATGACCTGGTCAGGGGTCATCGGCTCTGCGCCGTTGCCGCCCGTGAGGATCTTGCGCAAGGCCTGGTAGCCGCCGCGGGCCTCGTAGTCCTTGAGGGACCAGTTCTTGCCATCGAGGCCGGCGTAGATCTGCGCGCCGATGTGGCGGTCATGGAAACAGGTTTCCAGGCCCTTGGCCTGGAATTTGGAGAGGTCGAGCTGGGGTTGCATCTCGGGGCCCTCGATCACTTGACCGCCGCACGCAGCGTGTCGACGAGTTCGTCCAGACGCTCCGGGGTCATGAAACTGCACATCTGACGATCGTTCACGAGCATCACCGGCGCATCGGCACAAGCGCCCAGGCATTCACTCTTCTGCACCGTGAACAGGCCGTCCGCCGTGGTGCCGCCCTGCGCCACGCCGAGCTTCTCGCACAAATGGTTCAGCGCCTTTTGCCCGTCACGCAACTGGCACGGCAGGTTCGCGCAGACGTTCAACTTGAACGTGCCGACCGGCTGCTGGTTGTACATGTTGTAGAACGTGGTCACCTCGTGGACCGCGATCGGCGGCATGCCGAGCACGTCAGCGATCTGGCGTTCCGCTTCAGGGGACACATGGCCTTGTTCCTGCTGGACGATGGCAAGGCAAGCCATCACGGCCGATTGGCGTTGGTCGGCAGGATACTTCGCAACTTCGCGGGCGAAACGGGCGAGGGTCGCTGCCGAGGGGGTGGCGTCGGTTGAGCTCATCGGGGTTTACCTGTCAATCTCGCCGAACACGATGTCCATCGTGCCGATCACGGCCACGGCGTCGGCAATCATGTGGCCACGCGACATTTCGTCCATCGCTGCAAGGTGGGCGAAGCCGGGCGGGCGGATCTTCAGGCGATAGGGTTTGTTGGCGCCGTCGCTGACGATGTAGATGCCGAACTCGCCCTTCGGGTGCTCGACGGCCGCATACACCTCACCCTCGGGCACATGGAAGCCTTCGGTGAACAGCTTGAAATGGTGGATCAGCTCTTCCATGCTGGACTTCATGTCCACGCGCGAAGGCGGCGCCACCTTGTGGTTGTCGGTGATGACCGGGCCCGGATTGGCGCGCAGCCAGTCCACGCATTGCTTGATGATGCGGTTGGATTGGCGCATCTCCGCCACGCGCACCAGGTAGCGGTCGTACGTGTCACCGTTCGTGCCCACCGGCACGTCGAAGTCGACGCTCGCATAGGCGTCGTACGGTTGCTTCTTGCGCACATCCCAGGCGATGCCCGAGCCGCGCAGCATGGGACCGCTGAAACCGAGGTTCAGCGCCCGCTCGGGCGACACCACGCCGATGCCCACCGTGCGCTGCTTCCAGATGCGGTTTTCCGTGAGCAGGGTTTCGTAGTCGTCGACGTTCTTCGGGAAACGGCGGCAGAAGTCGTCGATGAAATCGAGCAACGACCCTTGCCGGTTCTCGTTGAGCGCCTGGATGGCCTTGGCGTTGCGGATCTTCGATGCCTTGTACTGCGGCATGGTGTCCGGCAGGTCGCGGTAGACACCGCCCGGACGGAAGTAGGCCGCGTGCATGCGCGCGCCCGACACCGCTTCGTACATGTCGAACAGGTCTTCCCGTTCGCGGAAGCAGTAGATCAGCACGTTCATCGCGCCGCAGTCGAGGCCGTGCGCGCCGAGCCACATCAGGTGGTTCAGCAAACGCGTGATTTCGGCGAACATCACACGGATGTACTGCGCACGAAGCGGCACGTCGATGCCGAGCAACCGCTCGATGGCCATGCAGTACGCCTGCTCGTTGGACATCATCGACACGTAGTCGAGGCGGTCCATGTAGGGCAGGCTCTGGATGAACGTCTTGGTTTCAGCGAGCTTTTCGGTGGCCCGGTGCAGCAGGCCGATGTGCGGGTCGGCACGCTGGATCACTTCGCCGTCGAGCTCGAGAACGAGGCGCAACACCCCGTGCGCGGCGGGGTGCTGGGGACCGAAGTTCAGCGTGTAGTTCTTGATCTCAGCCATTAATGCAGACCACCGTAGTTGTCTTCACGGATGATGCGGGGGGTGACTTCGCGCGGTTCGATCGTGACCGGTTGGTAGATCACGCGCTTTTGTTCCGCGTCGTAGCGCATCTCGACGTGGCCGGACACTGGAAAATCCTTGCGGAACGGATGGCCGATGAAGCCATAGTCGGTCAGGATGCGGCGCAGGTCTTCATGACCTTCGAAGAGGATGCCGTACAGGTCGAACGCTTCGCGCTCGAACCAGTTGCCCGAATTCCAGATGCCGGTGACCGACGCCACCGAAGGCAGGTCGTCATCGGGGCAGAACACCTTCAGGCGAAGGCGCCAGTTGTTCGTGACCGACAGCAGGTGGGAGACGACGCAAAAGCGCAGGCCGTCCCGAGGCTCATCCTTGTAGCTCGAATAATCGACACCACACAGGTCGATCAACTGCTCGAACTTCAAGCCCGGGTGGTCGCGCAGTTGCTGGGCCACCGAGAGGTAATCCGCGGCGCCGACGGTGAGTGTCAGTTCCCCACGATCGAGCACCAGGGATTTGATCGACGGACCCAAGTCGGCCTCGAGGCGGGCCTTCAACGTTTCAAGTTTGCTCATCGCTGCAGCCCTCAACGAGCAATGGTGTTTTCGCGGCGAATCTTCGCCTGCAATTGCAAGATGCCGTAGAGCAGCGCCTCGGCCGTGGGCGGACAGCCCGGCACGTAGACATCCACAGGCACGATGCGATCGCATCCGCGCACGACGGAATAGCTGTAGTGGTAATAGCCGCCGCCATTGGCGCACGAGCCCATCGACAACACCCAGCGCGGCTCGGCCATCTGGTCATAGACCTTGCGAAGCGCAGGCGCCATCTTGTTGCACAAGGTGCCGGCGACGATCATCAGGTCACTCTGCCGCGGACTCGGGCGGAACAACATGCCGAACCGGTCGATGTCGTAGCGCGCCGCACCGGCGTGCATCATTTCGACCGCACAGCAAGCCAGGCCGAACGTCATGGGCCACAAGGACCCGGTCTTCGACCAGTTGATCACCGTATCCAGGCTGGTGGTGACGAAACCCTCTTTGAGAACGCCTTCGATGCCCATACTGCTATCTCCCGATCATTCCCAGTCCAATGCGCCCTTTTTCCACTCGTAGACAAACCCTACGACGAGGACACCCAGGAACACCATCATGGCCCAGAAGCCGACGGCACCGATTTCCTTCAGCGAAACTGCCCATGGGAAGAGAAAGGCAATTTCCAGGTCGAACAGAATGAAGAGGATGGCGACGAGGTAATACCGCACATCGAATTTCATCCGGGCGTCTTCGAACGCCTCGAACCCGCATTCATAAGGAGAATTCTTGGCCGTGTCAGGACGGCGAGGCCCGAGCAGAAAACCCAGGACTTGGGGCGCAACACCGACCGCCGCGCCGACCAGGATGAACAGGATGACGGGCAGGTAGGGGGCCAGATTCATGATGGGCTTCAGGTCTTGAGACAACGACGAAGCGCGCATAACGCGCGCTTCGTCGAAGGATCTGGTGCCGACGGCGAGACTCGAACTCGCACAGCTTTCGCCACTACCCCCTCAAGATAGCGTGTCTACCAATTTCACCACGTCGGCGGTGCACTTTTCTGAACGCTCGGATCGCTTGAGGTTTGCTCACCGAACAGCCGCTTATTCTAACCTGATTCCCGTGCTTTTTACAGGGGATCGTGAGATTTCAGCAGAGAAAATTAGAAGGACATTGTGCCCGTGTCTTCCAGGCCTCATTTCGTGCCGGAGGCAGCCGATGCAGCAACCGCAGGAGCGCTTGCCGGAACCGGTGCAGGCACGGCGACGGCCGAGGCGGGAGCCGGAAGCGCCCCCGGGATCTGCACCGGTGCGCTCGCGGCCGGCGCGGCGGCCCGTTCGAGCACGCTGTCACCACCACCGGACGCCGGCCTGGCCCTCGTCGCATCCGACGCGTAGACCAGGATCAAGGTGCACGAAAAAAAGATCGCGGCGGCAATGGCCGTGGTACGCGACAGGAAGTTGGCACTGCCGGTGGCGCCGAACAGGCTGCCCGACGAACCGCTGCCGAACGAGGCCCCCATGTCGGCGCCCTTGCCGTGCTGGATCAGCACCAGGCCGATCATCACCAGGGCCGACAACATCTGGAGGGCCAACACAATGTTCACCCAGTTGACCGCGAATACCGCTTGCATTCTTATAGCTCCGAAAATTCTGAGGGCAAGGTACGGCGTCAGCCGGCCGCCTTGCAGATGGCGGCGAAGTCCGCCGCCTTGAGAGAAGCGCCACCGATCAGGCCGCCGTCGATGTCGGGTTGGCCGAGCAATTGCGCCGCGTTGTCCGGCTTCATGCTGCCGCCGTAGAGGATCAGCATCTCGTCCGACTTGGTGGTGGCCGCATGCAACTGGGCGCGCAGCAGCGCATGCACCGCCTGGGCCTGCTCCGGCGTGGCCGTCTTGCCGGTACCGATGGCCCACACCGGCTCGTACGCCACGACGATCTGCGAGATGCAATGGCCGAGGGTGTGGATGACGGCCGACAACTGGCGCTTGACCACATGGTCGGTTTCACCGGCCTCGCGCTCGGCGAGCGTCTCACCGACGCACACGATGGGCGTGAGCTTGTAGGCCAGCGCCGCCTTGGCCTTGTCGGCCACGGCCTGGTCGGATTCACCATGCATTGCACGGCGCTCAGAATGGCCCACGATCACGAAGCGGCAACCGAACTCGGCCAGCATCGCGGGCGACACTTCACCGGTGAAGGCGCCCGAGGCCTGCGCCGAGCAGTCCTGGGCACCCCATTGGATGGGGCTGTCCTGCAGCGACAGGGCCACATCGCCGATGTACGGGAACGGCGGGCAAACCGCCACCGTGGCTTCCCACGGCCCGGCGGCACGGAGGCCGGCGATCAGTTCGGCATTGGCCGCACGGTTGCCGTTCATTTTCCAGTTGCCCACCACAAGCTTGCGACGCATCGTCATTTTCCTTGTTCGAGTTCGATCGGATTCACCACGTGAGAACCAGCTTGCCGATGTGCTGGTTCGATTCCATCAGGGCGTGCGCCCGGCCGGCATCGGCCGCGGCGAAGGTCTGATGGATCACGGGTTTGATGCGGCCGGCTTCAAGCCAGGGCCACACCGTGTTGCGCAACGATGTCGCGATGGCCGCCTTGAAGGCCACCGGCCGCGGGCGCAGCGTGGAGCCGGTGATGACCAGGCGGCGGCGCAGCACGAGGCCGGCGTCGATCCTGGCATCCACCCCACCCTGCACCGCGATGATCACCACGCGGCCATCTTCGGCCAGGCATTGGAGCTCGCGGGCCACGTAGTCACCGGCCACCATGTCGAGCACGACGTCGACGCCGCGCCCTCCCGTGATGCGCCTGGACTCGGTCACGAAATCGTGCGTGCGGTAGTTGATGGCGTGGTCGGCGCCGAGGCCGATGCACGCGCAGCACTTCTCATCGCTGCCGGCGGTGGCGATCACCGTGGCACCGGCGGCCTTGGCAAGCTGGATGGCGGTCACGCCGATGCCGCTCGTGCCGCCCTGCACCAGGAGCACTTCGCCCGGCTGCAGGCGCGCGCGGTCGAAGACATTCGACCACACCGTGAAGAACGTTTCAGGCAGGCTAGCCGCCTCGACGTCGCTCAGCCCACGGGGCACCGGCAGGCACTGCGCCACCGGCGCGACACACCATTCGGCATACCCACCGCCCGTGACCAGCGCACACACGCGGTCACCCACCGT
The DNA here is from genome assembly GCA_966212105.1 of uncultured Rhizobacter sp. Taxonomy (GTDB): domain Bacteria; phylum Pseudomonadota; class Gammaproteobacteria; order Burkholderiales; family Burkholderiaceae_C; genus Rhizobacter. The sequence continues at coordinate 937 of CBIHPH010000114.1, read as the reverse complement.
CAAGCCGGCAGCAGCCATCGCCGCGGCATCACCGCCTGCGATGCTGCCCGCCACCTCGAGGCCGGGCAGGTCGGATGCCCCCGCCGGCGCCGGGTAAGCCCCCTTGCGCTGCAGGACATCGGGGCGATTCACGCCGGATGCCGCCACGCGGATCAACACCTCACCCTCGCCCGGAACCGGGTCCGGACGATCGGTGAGACGGAGCACCTCGGGTGCCCCGTGCGTGGAGATCTCGACGGCTTTCATGGCATCAGGCGCGAAGGCCGTTCACTCCGCCGCGGGCGGCTGGTCGCGGTCGATCAGGGCCTTCATCGACAGCTTGATGCGGCCCTTGTCGTCCGTCTCGAGCACCTTGACCTTGACGATCTGGCCTTCCTTCAGGAAGTCGGTGACCTTCTCGACGCGCTGGTGCGCGATCTGGCTGATGTGCAGCAGGCCGTCCTTGCCCGGCAGGATGTTCACGAGCGCGCCGAAGTCCAGGATCTTGGTGACCGGGCCTTCGTAGACCTTGCCGATCTCGGCTTCCGCGGTGATCTCGGTGATGCGCTTCTTCGCGAACTCGGCCTTGTCGGCGTCGGTCGAGGCGATGGTGATGGTGCCGTCTTCACCGATGTCGATCGTGCAACCGGTCTCTTCGGTCAGCGCACGGATGGTGGCGCCGCCCTTGCCGATCACGTCGCGGATCTTCTCGGGGTTGATCTTCATCGTGTACAGGCGCGGGGCGAACTGCGAGACCTCGGTCTTGGCCTCGCCCACGGCTTCCTGCATCTTGCCCAGGATGTGCATGCGCGCTTCCTTGGCCTGCGCCAGCGCGACCTGCATGATCTCCTTGGTGATGCCCTGGATCTTGATGTCCATCTGCAGGGCCGTCACGCCGTTGGCCGTGCCGGCCACCTTGAAGTCCATGTCGCCGAGGTGGTCCTCGTCGCCCAGGATG
>CBIHPH010000113.1:0-13352 GCA_966212105.1 uncultured Rhizobacter sp. | reverse complement strand
CTGGAGACAGTGGTCGTGCGGGGGATTCGCAGCCGAAGCGCCTGAGCAAAATGCGTGGAAGCTGGTGTTCAAAGCGCTCTTTGGATTACCTTTCTGGCGCGACAGAAAGGTAATTCGGCTGCCGGGCCGAGACCCGGCGCGGCCTCGCCAGAGAACAAGATCCTCTAAAGCGAACCACCAAGCCGACAGCACAGACGGTTCATCGCAGGACAGCACCGCGAGCGGCAGCCGCAGCACCCCGCCCCCCCGTCATCTCCAACAGATGGTCAACAAAGGCCCGCACCCGCGCCGAGAGATGCCGGTTGTGCGGATACAAAATCGAGAAGGGCCGTGACCTTCCGCCGTGGTCCGCCATGATTTCGACCAGTTCCCCCCGGCGAACGAATTCGTCGGCGATGAAGTGGTAGATCTGGAAGATGCCTCCGCCTGCCCTTGCCCAGTGGACGGCACCGAGCACGTCCTCGTGCACTTGCAATCGGCTGGAGAAGTTGAATTCCACATCACGCCCTCGATCGCGCAATGCCCAAGGCAATGGCCGTCCGGTGCTGGGTCGCACGAACTGGATGCATTGATGCCCCTTCAGTTCTTCAAGTGTCCGGGGCTCGCCGTGGCGCTCGAGGTAGCCGGGCGCGGCGAACATCCCCAGGCTCGCATCTTCCAACCGCCTTGCGATGAGCCGGGAGTCCTTGGGTTCGCCCAGCCGGATCGCCAGGTCGTACCCTTCCTCGAAGAAGTCCACGTTCCGGTTCGAGATGTTCACTTCGAGGGTGACCTTGGGAAAGCGATCGCTGAAGCCGGGCAGCAGGGGCATGAGCCGATGGTGTGCGTAGGTCGTTGGAGCGCTGATCCGCAGGGTGCCGGCCGGTTCGCTCTGGTGCCCGGTGATCGCACGTTCCGCCTCGGCGATCTGGTCGAGCGCCTGCTGGCATTGAGATCGATAGAGCTCGCCGTCGTCGGTAAGGCGGATGCTGCGCGTGGACCGCTGGAACAGCTGGACACCCAGCCTCGCCTCGAGCCGCGCGATCGATCGGCTCACCGCCCCTTGGGTGAGGCCGAGCGCCTCGGCGGCCGCCGTGAAGCTGGCGAGTTCTGCGGCCTTGCAAAACAATTCGATGGTTCCGAGCTGCACTGGCTCGAAGTTGCGCGACATGGATGATCCGATGTAATGACTGAACTTCCGGCGCGCAAGTTTATAAGCCACGAATAAATGCATAGAGTGGGCGATCCCTTCATTTCATTCGGAGCAGCAACCATGACACGTCGCGTTTTGTTGATCGTTACTTCCAACGCCCGGATGGGCGACGGTGGAAAAACCACCGGCTTCTGGGCCGAGGAGCTTGCCGTGCCTTACTTCGCACTGCGCGATGCAAACGTGGTCGTCGACATTGCTTCACCGCTCGGTGGCCCCGTCCCGGTCGATCCTGCAAGCCTCAAGCCGAAGGGCGAGAACGGGCCGATCGTGGAGCGCTTTCTCGCCGATGCGTCATTGCAGGCCCAGCTCGGTGCATCGCAGCGTGCCGGCACGGTCGATGCATCGCAGTACGACGCGATCTTCTTTCCCGGCGGCCATGGGGCCATGTGGGACCTGCCTGTCGATGCCGGTGTGACCTCGGCGGTGCAGAAGGCCTTTGCGGCAGGCAAGGTGATCGCGGCCGTGTGCCATGGGGCAGCAGGTCTGGTCACAGCCAGGCGTCCGGATGGTGCGCCCATCGTGAAAGGCGTGCGCATCAACGCGTTCACGGACGCTGAAGAGGCGGCGGTGGGACTGTCCGGCGTGGTGCCGTTTCCGCTGGAAGGCCGGCTCCGTGAATTGGGGGCGAAGTTCGAAGGTGCGCCGTTGTGGCAGGCGTTCGCGGTGCGGGACGGGCAGTTCGTGACCGGGCAGAACCCGCAATCATCCGAGCTGGTCGCCCGTCACCTGCTCGACGCTTTGGGCTTGAAGGTGTTGCCGGCCGCCTGACGGCAAGGCGCCAACTCGTCATGCTGCACCCGGGGTCAAGGACTCTCGGGTCGGCTCGCGCAGAATGCTTCTTGCAATGCCAGAAGGGAATGCCTGATGGCAGAGGCCACTGCAGGCTCGCGGCCCATCTCCTCTTCGGTCAGTCGGGCGCCGAGCAGCGGAATGGTGACAGACGCCCCTTCCACGACGCGTGCAGACATGGTCCTGAGTGTTTCGCGCAGCGCTGCATCCGCGTGCGAGGCTCTGGCAGAAGCGTTCAGAACAGCCACATGCTTGTGAACGAAGGGCTCGAAGCTCACCAACCAATCCAGTGCGTTCTTGATGGCGCCGGTGACGCCATGGGCGTATTCAGGGCTGGCCAACAGGAGGGCGTCTGAAGTGGCCACGGCGGCGTGCCAGGTGCGCACCGGTGCCGGCAACGCGGCTTCCAGGTCGGGGTTGAACAGTGGAAGCTCGCCAACGCCGGGGAAGACGGTGAGCATGATGTCTGGCGGGGCCAGACGCGCTGCCGTGCGAAGGAGCGCGGAATTGATCGAGGCAACGCGCAAGCTGCCTGAGATGCCCAGGATCCTCATGATGTTCTGATTCGAGACGGAGCTGGCCGCGAGCTCGGCGCGGCAGCAGGGGCGCAGCTTTGATTACCAGAACCAGGATAGCAGTTGCCACGCAATGGCGTAGGCCACGCCAAAGAAGAACACGGCGGTCAGCCAGTTGGGGGCGTCCGGGGAGGGGGTCACCTCGTGCACCTCGGTGCTCAACATGCCCATGACAAAGTGCACCAGGGCTTCGACCCCTCGCATCGCAGCATCGGGGAACAGAAAGCCTGTCGCTGCGCCCGCTGCGGCACCGCCAAACACCACCATGGCCATGGAGTTTTCCGCCATGCCTGTGGCCCCCAGCACAAAAGCCAAGGCCAGCCCGACTCCCAGGCCGAAGACCGCGGCCAAGGCACTCGCACCGGTTCGGTAGAAGGCGTCTTTCGTTCGTTCTCGTCGCATGCCGCTTTCCAAGTGTCGACGTTTCACGGGGGAGTCACCGGCTGCCGAGTCCTGCGTCGGGGATGCATGGGGCGCTCATGCTACTTGCAGCGCGCATACATGAAACTGGCACGCGGCTCCGGGCCGATGTTGGGATGGACGACATGTCGATCGAGTCGGGCCTCCAGCAGAAACCCGGACTTCTCAAGGGTGCGGGCGGATGCGTGGTTGTCAATGTCGCAAGTGGCCTGGATGCGGAAGAACGATGGCATCGACAGGATGGCTTCGGAGAGCACCCGAATGGCCTCCGGCATGAAACCTTGCCCCCAATGCTCTCGGGCAAGCGCGTATCCGATGTCGATGGTGTGCAGGTGTACGCGGGCCTCCAGCATGCCGATGGGCCCATCTGCATCCTCATGCAGCGCCAGGACATAGGGTCGCCGAACATCGCCATGCCAGTCTCGAATGCATCCGGCGATGAATGTCTCGGTGTCCTCGACCGTGGCATGGGGGCGCCACACCAGGAAGCGGGTGACCTCCGGATCGTGCGTGTACGCATCGAAAAGGCGCGGTGCGTCACGTTCACGAGGTTCACGCAGCACAAGCCGCGGCGTTCGCAGCTGATCTGGAAGTTGCCTGGCGGTGGTGTCCATGTGCGTTGACGGTGTCAATGATGGAAGCAGCCCTCAGGCCTTCGGTGGGCCGGACCGATGCGACCACAGCGACGGCCCGGAAAGCCTCAAAACTCCAGGTTGTCGATCAGGCGAGTGGTGCCCAATCGGGCAGCGCCGAGCACGACGAGGGGGCCGGCCCGCTCGTCTGCCTCGGGCGGCTGCAGATCATCCCGGCGGCGCACCGTGAGGTAGTCCGGCGCCCAGCCCTGGGCGTTCAGGTCGGCCATGGCCTGGGCCTCGGCAGCGGGGAGGTCACCGGGATCCAGGCGGACGCGGTTTGCAATGAGGCGCAATGCCTGCGACAAGGCCGTGGCCCGTTGCCGCTCGACGGCGCTCAGGTACCCATTGCGTGACGACAGCGCAAGGCCGTCCTCCGCACGGGTCGTCTCCGCGCCTTCGACGGTGATGGGCAAGGCGAACTGGCGCACCATCTCCCGGATCACCATCCATTGCTGGTAGTCCTTCTTCCCGAACACCGCCACCCGGGGCTGCACCACCTGGAAGAGTTTCATGACCACCGTGCACACGCCAGTGAAGAAGCCCGGCCGGAAGTGCCCTTCGAGGATGTCGGCGATGGCCGGGTCTGGGACCACCTTGAAGGTTTGCGGCTGAGGGTACAGCTCCGATTCACGGGGGGCGAAGACGAGGTCGGCGCCGACGCCGCGCAGCAGTTCGGCATCTCGCTCCAGCGTGCGCGGGTAGGTGTCGAAGTCTTCGTGGGGTGCGAACTGCAGGCGGTTGACGAAGATGCTGACCACCACCGGCAGGCCGTGCGTGCGGGCCTGCCGAACGAGCGCGAGGTGGCCGTCGTGCAGGTTGCCCATGGTGGGAACGAAGGCGCAGGCGCCCGGGCCCGGAAGGGCCGCCCGCAGGGCATCGATGGTGTGAAGGACCTGCATGTCGGGGGGTCAGTAGGCGTGCAGCTTGTCGTTGGGAAACCGCCGGCTCTTGACGTCGGCAACGTAGCGCGAGACGGCGCCTGAGATGGAGGTGGACCCCTCCATGAAGTTGCGCACGAAACGCGGCAGCTTGCCTTGCGTCACGCCCAGCATGTCGTGCAGCACGAGCACCTGCCCCGAGCAGCCCGATCCGCCGCCGATGCCGATCGTGGCCATGGAAACGTTGCTGGTGACTTCGCGCGCCGCGGCGGCCGTCACCAGTTCGAGCACGCACATCGCAGCGCCTGCATCAGACAGTTCCTTCGCATGGCGCACGAGGGTGGCCACCGCGTCGTCCGAGCGGCCCTGGATGCGGTAGCCGCCGAGCGCATGCACCGTCTGAGGCGTGAGGCCGAGGTGCGCGCATACGGGCACGCCCCGCTCGACGAGAAAGCGCACGGTGTCGGCCGTCCAGCCGCCGCCTTCGAGCTTGACCATCTGCGCACCGGCCTGCATCAGCACCGTGGCGCTGCGCATCGCCTGGCTGGGCGATTCCTGGTACGAGCCGAACGGCATGTCGCCGATGACCCAGGCCGTGCGGTTGGCCCGCGCGACCACGCGCGTGTGGTACGCCACCTCTTCGAGCGTGACCGGCAGCGTGCTGGTCTCGCCCTGGATCACCATGCCCAGCGAATCGCCGACCAACAGGCAATCGACCCCTGCCTGGTCGAGCACCCGCGCGAAGGTGGCGTCGTAGCAGGTCAGCATGGCAATGGGTTCGCCTGCTGCCTGCATGTCGCGCAGACGGGGCAGCGTGATGGGCTTGCGTGGCGTGGCGAGGTCGCTCATGACGTGGTCATCCCGAGTTTGTCGAGGAGGGCGCGGTCGGCCGTGAAGGCCGGGTTGCCGGTGGTCAACAGCTTGTCCCCGTAGAAGATCGAATTGGCGCCGGCCATGAAGCACATGGCCTGGATGGCCTCGCCGAGTTCCTGGCGGCCTGCCGACAGGCGCACGCGCGACGTCGGCATGGTGATGCGGGCCACGGCGATGGTGCGCACGAATTCGAGCGGGTCGAGCTTGGTCGAACCGTGGAGCGGCGTGCCTTCGACCTGCACGAGGTTGTTGATGGGGACGGATTCCGGGCACGGATCGAGGTTGGCCAATGCGGCGATCAGGCCCGCGCGCTGCGTGCGCGTTTCGCCGAGGCCCACGATGCCGCCGCTGCACACCTTCACGCCGGCCGTGCGCACCTTGTTGAGCGTGTCGAGGCGGTCTTCGAACTGGCGCGTTCCGATGATGTCGGTGTATTTGTCTGGGGCGGTGTCGATGTTGTGGTTGTAGTAGTCCAGGCCGGCATCGCGCAGCTGTTCGGCGTGGCCTTCATCGAGCATGCCGAGCGTCGCGCAGGTCTCCAGACCGAGGTTCTTCACGGCGGTGATGAGTTCGGCAACCTTCTCGACGTCCCGATCCTTCGGGCTGCGCCATGCCGCACCCATGCAAAAGCGCGTCGCGCCGGCCGCCTGCGCCGCACGGGCCGCCTCGAGCACGGCCTCGGCGCCCATCAGCTTGCTGGCTTCCACGCCGGTGTCGTAGCGGGCAGCCTGGGGGCAATACGAGCAGTCTTCCGGGCAGCCGCCGGTCTTGATGGACAGCAGCGTGGACAGCTGCACGTTGGTCGGATCGAAATGCTCCCGGTGCACCGCCTGTGCACGGAACATGAGTTCGGGGAAGGGTAGGTCGAACAGCGCCTCGATGGCTTCGACCGACCAGCGTTGGGCTGCCTGCGGCGTGACCGGGCTGGCTTCAGCGCGGGGAAGGATGCGAACGGCGGTTTCTTGCATGTCTCGGACCTTTGGAACGGAAGGCCGCGCGGTCTCGCCAGGGCGCGGCCCAATAAGGGGAGTGGGGTCAGGTCGGCTGGTAGGCCAGCCGGACATAGATGGGCGCAAACGCCTCGGCCTGCGTCACTTCGAGCAGGTGCTCGCGCGAAAGTTCGAGCATTGCGATGAACGTGACGACAAGCACCTGCGGGCCGCGGCTGACATCGAACAGATCCTCGAACGTGGCGAAGCGCCGGCCCTGCAGGCGCCTGAGCACGATGCTCATGTGTTCACGGACGCTCAACTGCTCGCGGGTGATCGTATGGTGCTGATTCAGCCTGGCCCGCTTGAGGATGTCGAGCCAGGCAGCGCGCAGCTCGCCGGGATCGACGTCGGGGAAGCGGACGGTCAGCGATTGCTCCACCGCCACCTGGGCACGCAGGAAATCGCGGCCCATGACCGGCAGCGCATCGAGCCGGGCGGCGGCCAGTTTCATCTGCTCGTATTCGAGCAGCCGGCGCACCAGCTCCGCACGCGGGTCTTCCGCTTCCTCGCCCTCGGCCGTCTTCTTCGGCGGCAGCAGCATCCGCGACTTGATCTCGATCAGCATCGCCGCCATCAGCAGGTATTCGCTGGCCAACTCGAGGTTGGTCTTGCGGATCTGCTCGACATAGGCGAGGTACTGGACCGTGACGCTCGCCAGCGGGATGTCGAGGATGTTGAAGTTCTGCTTGCGAATCAGGTAGAGGAGCAGGTCGAGCGGGCCCTCGAAGGCTTCGAGGAACACCTCCAGCGCATCCGGGGGGATGTACAGGTCCGTCGGCATCGCGAACAGCGGCTCGCCGTACAGGCGGGCCACGGCGACGTTGTCGACCACGCTGGGGGAAATGGCGTCGGGTGATGACCGGGCCAGGTCGGTGTCCATCGTCACGGAGCGGTGGGCAGGGGCCGCGTCAGCGCTTGGTCTGGTAGACGTAAGGCTGCTGCGGCACGCGCGATGCGCGGTACTCGGATTCCGAGGCGGCGTCGTACGGGCGGTCCCACAACAGTGCGCGGCCCTGGCGCTGTTCGGCTTCCAGCGTGGGCTTTTGCGCCTTGAGGGTCTCGATGAACGACGTCACGTCGGACTTGTAGGGCTTCCAGAATAGCGGCATGGTGAGAGGCGCCCGGCGGGCACTGAGGCAATGCGCGCGATTTTACCTTGTCGTCCGCCGGAGGCGGGGCGCACGATGGCCCGCCGACACCGGCGGGCTGCAACGCCAGCCGGCCGTTCAGGCCTCGACCCGCTTGACGTTTTCGCCCAGCTTCAGGAACTGGTGAGGCTCGCCAGTCAGCCAGCGGGCCAGTTCATCGAGCAGCCCGGTGGTCACCGCATGGGCCGGAAACTCGGCGGACACAGATTCGATCGCATCGAGGTTGGACATCTGGAACCGCACGCGGCCGTTGTCGTGGTCCGGCACGAGCTTCACGGCGATGATGATGTCCGCGACGAACTTGAATTTGACGTGTTGCAGGCGGTTGTTGTCGGGGTCGCGCACGGTGTCGACGTCGGGCGTGATGCCCGCCTGGCGCAGTCGGCTCTCCAGACGTTCGATCTCCGGCGGGAAATCCTTGGTCATCGTCATCTTCTGGCCGGTGGTCTGCATGCCGTGCATCACGACATGGTCGAAGACCTGCTGGTCGCGCAGGCGCTGCTGCCGGGAGTCGACGGTGAACCCCCCGCGGGCCAGCCCGTCCAGCGGCGTGCGGCTGTCCAGGGAGAAGCGGATCCGGGGCTTGAGCTGCAGCACGTTGAGCTGCGGCGCCAGTTCCATGAAGTAGTGCAGGGTGGTCTTGCACGCAGCCTCCACCAGGGCCGCATTGCGCGCGAGCGCGGCGGCATCGACAGTGCTCTGGCTGTTCAGCGCAGCGGCTTGACGTTTGAGATCATCCAGAAATCCCACGGGATCGTTTCCTGAGGTTGGTTGTTATTTGTAAGAATCAAAAAGCATAGCGCATGCCGCAGGCCCGCCACGGCGAGATCAGGGGGGGGCGGGCGGCCCGACCTTGCGCAATGCCGTGTCCAGGTCCGCCGCCACATGGCCGGGCCCGAGCAGGGCCTCGAAGCCACTGCGGCGCACCAGGTCGAGCGGCTGCTCGTTCAGGTGGCACAGCAGCAGCGGAAGGCCACGGCGTGCCAGGGCCCGATGCAGCTGCTGCAGCGCGTCGAGGCCGGAGCTGTCCATGGACACGAGCTGGTGCATTTCCAGCACGACCACGCGGGTGCCGGGTGGCAGCGTTTCACCCACCGCTTCCACCTTGCCGACGGCACCGAAAAACAGCGCGCCGAACAAGCGGAACACCGCCACGCCGGGCGGACCCTCGATGCGCTCCACCCGGAACAGCGCACTCATCCGGTAGATGAAGAACACACAGGCCAGCGCCAGACCCACCTGCACGGCCACCGTCAGATCGAACACCACCGTCAGGAAAAACGTGCCCAGCAGGATCAGGCGGTACTGAACATTGAAATGGCGCAGGCGGCGGAACTCATGCCATTCGCCCATGTTCCATGCGACGAACAGCAAGATGCCCGCGAGCACCGGCAGCGGAACATGCGCGGCGAGCGGGGCGGCGGCGAGCAGCACGGCCAGCAGCGTCAGGGCATGCACGATGCCGGCGACCGGGCTCGTCGCGCCGGCGCGAAGGTTGGTCACGGTGCGCGCGATCGTGCCGGTGGCCGGGATGCCGCCGAACAGCGGGGCGACCATGTTGGCAATGCCCTGGGCCATCAGTTCCTGGTTCGGATCGTGCCGCGGCTGGGGGCTGAGGTTGTCGGCGATGCGGGCGCACAGCAGCGATTCGACGGCGCCAAGCAGCGCAATGGTCAGCGTGGGGACGAACAATTGCTGTGCACTCTCCCAACTGAACGGGGGCAGCGAGAGCGTGGGCAGGCCCTGCGGGATGCTGCCGAAGCGCGAGCCGATGGTGTCGACCGGCAGGTGGAACCAGAAGCTCACGAGGGTGAGCGACGCGAGCGCCACCAGCGGCCCCGGTACCCGTGCGGCAGTGCGCAGCGTGCGGCCTTCGAGGAGCGAGGAGGGAATGACGGAGCCGGCGCCGAACAGTCGCGGCCACAGCATGAGGATGGCCACGCAGGTGGCCCCGAGGCCGAACGCGAACGGATTGAACTGGCCCAGGTGCTCGGTGATGGCGCCGATCTGCGAGAAAAAATCCGCCGGCATCTTCGGGATCTTCAGGCCGAGGAGGTCCTTCACCTGGGACAACGCGATCAGCACGGCGATGCCGTTCGTGAACCCGATGATGATGCCCACCGGCATGTAGCGCACGAGTGCACCGAGCCGCAGGGCGCCCATGGCGAACAGCAGCGCGCCCGCGAGGACGGTGGCGATCAGAAGGTTCGTCAGGCCGTAGCGCTGGACGATGCCGTAGACGATCACGATGAACGCGCCGGCGGGCCCTCCGATCTGCACCGATGAGCCGCCCAGCGCCGAGATCAGGAACCCCGCGACGATGGCGGTGATGATCCCCTGCTCGGGCTTGACGCCACTCGCAATGGCGAATGCCATCGCCAGCGGCAACGCCACCACGCCGACGGTGAGGCCGGCGATGGCGTCGCTCGTGAAGCGCTGCCGGTCGTAGCTGGAAAGGGATTGCAGCAGCCGCGGCCGGAACCGCGCGAGCGGAATGCCGAAGATCCGCTGCGGTTCCATGTGGCGCTGTTCAGCGCACCCGCATGCCCGGCGCCGCGCCGGCGCCCGGTTCGAGCACGAAGATGCCGGGCTGCTTGGCTTCGTCGGCGTGCGATGCGGCCAGCACCATGCCTTCGCTGACGCCGAACTTCATCTTGCGCGGGGCAAGGTTGGCGAGCAGCACGGTCAGCTTGCCGATCAGTTGCTCCGGCTGGTACGCCGATTTGATGCCGCTGAACACGTTGCGCAGGCGGCCTTCGCCGGCGTCGAGCGTGAGGCGCAGCAATTTGTCGGAGCCTTCCACATGCTGGCAATCGACGATCTTGGCGATGCGCAGGTCCACCTTGGCGAAGTCGTCGATCTTGACCTCGGCAGCGAGCGGTTCGCCGCCTGGCGGCGGCACCTCGACCACGGGGGTCTCGAAGAGCGCCTCGAGCACTTTCGGGTCGACGCGCTGCATCACGTGCTGGTACGCGCCGATGGTGTGCGCGCCGAGTGGGCGCGCCGCATCGGCGAAGGTCATCGGGGCGATGCGCAGGAACGCTTCGACCTGTTCGGCCAGCCCCGGCAACACGGGTTTCAAGTACAGCGTGAGCAGGCGGAACGCCTCGATGCAGACCGTGCACACGTCGTGCAGCACGGCATCCTGCCCGGCTTGCTTGGCAAGCTCCCACGGCTTGTTCTGGTCGACGTATTCGTTGACCTTGTCGGCCAGCAGCATCACCTCGCGCAGGGCCTTGCCGAACTCGCGCTCATCGTAGAGACGTTCGATCTCGACACGGTGGGCGCGCAAGGCGTCCAGCAGCATGCGGCCTTCGACACCCACCTCGGCCGACAGCGTGCCGCCGAATCGCTTGGTCAGGAAACCCGCGGCGCGGCTCGCGATGTTGATGTACTTGCCCACCAGGTCGCTGTTGACCCGGGCGACGAAGTCCTCGGGGTTGAAGTCGATGTCTTCGTTGCGGGCGTTGAGCTTGGCGGCGATGTAGTAGCGCAGCCACTCGGGGTTCATGCCCAGTTCGAGGTAGCGCAGCGGCGAGATGCCGGTGCCCCGGCTCTTGCTCATCTTCTCGCCGCCGTTGACGGTGATGAAACCGTGCACGTTGATGCGGTCGGGCGTCTTGCGTCCGCTGAAGTGGAGCATCGCCGGCCAGAACAGCGTGTGGAAGTAGGTGATGTCCTTGCCGATGAAGTGCACCTGTTCGACGGACGGATCGCGCAGGAAGGCCTCGAAGTCCCGGCCGGTCTTGTCGAAGTGGTTCTTGAGCGAGGCGAGGTAGCCCACCGGCGCATCCAGCCACACGTAGAAGTACTTGTCTTCGGTGTCGGGGATGCGGATGCCGAAGTAGGGCGCGTCGCGGCTGATGTCCCAGTCGGACAGGCCGGCCTTGCCGTTCTCATCCTCGTTGAACCATTCGCGGATCTTGTTGAGCACCTCGGGTTGCAGGCGCCCCGGTGCGTGGGTCCATTCCTTCAGGAAATCGATGCAGCGCTGCGAGGACAGCTGGAAGAAATAGTGCTTGCTCTGGCGCAGTTCGGGCGTGGCGCCGCTCAGTGCGGAGAACGGGTTCTTGAGATCGGTGGGCTGGTACACCGCGCCGCACACCTCACAGTTGTCGCCGTACTGGTCTTTCGCACCGCACTTCGGGCATTCGCCCTTGATGTAGCGGTCGGGCAGGAACATGCCCTTGACCGGGTCGAAGAACTGCTCGATGGTGCGTTCGGCGATCAGGCCCGCTTCGCGCAGGCCGCGGTAGATCTCCCGGGCGAGTTCGTGGTTCTCCGGGCCGTCGGTGGAATGCCAGTTGTCGAACGCGATGCGAAAGCCGTCAAGGTACTGCTTGCGGCCTGCGGCGATCTCTGCCACGAACGCCTGAGGCGTCTTGCCGGCCTTCTCGGCCGCGATCATGATCGGCGCGCCGTGTGCGTCGTCGGCCCCGACGAAATGCACCTCATGCCCCTGCATCCGCAGGAAACGCACCCAGATGTCGGCCTGGATGTACTCCATCATGTGGCCGATGTGGAACGGGGCGTTGGCGTACGGCAGGGCGGTGGTGACGAAGAGCTTGCGGGTCATGGTGATCGGGACGGGCGCGAAGGCACTGATTCTAGTCGCCGGTGCAGGCATGGAGCGTGCCGGCTGCCCGACTGGCCTCCACGCGCTAGACTGAGGTGCTTGTCCTTTTCGCAACCGCGTTTGTTTCTCTCCATGGCCCTCAGCGAACAGGCGGTGACCGCCGCCCTCCAGACCGTTCCCGATCCCCACACCGGCAAGGACTTCGTCAGTACCCGGCAACTGAAAGACCTGCGCGTGACCGGCGCCGACGTGGCCTTCCGGATCGAACTGGGCTATCCGGCGAAAAGCCTGGCGCCCGAACTGGCCGCCCGCCTGGAAGCTGCCGTGCGCACCGTGCCCGGGGTGGGCCAGGTGTCGGCCGAGGTGGTCTCGAACGTCGTTCCGCATGCTGTTCAACGTGGGGTGCAACTGCTGCCGAACGTCAAGAACATCATTGCGGTGGCCTCCGGCAAGGGCGGCGTCGGCAAAAGCACCACGGCTGTCAACCTTGCGCTCGCCCTCGCGGCCGAAGGCGCCTCGGTGGGGCTGCTCGACGCCGACATCTACGGCCCGAGCCTGCCCACGATGATGGGGCTGGCGGGCGGACGGCCGGAAAGCACCGACGGCAAGACCATGGAGCCCCTGCGCAACCATGGCGTCCAGGTCATCTCCATCGGTTTCCTCGTCGAGCCTGACAATGCGATGATCTGGCGCGGGCCCATGGCCACGCAGGCGCTCGACCAACTGCTGCGCCAGACCCACTGGCAGGACCTCGACTACCTGCTGATCGACATGCCGCCGGGCACCGGCGACATCCAGCTCACGCTTGCACAACGGGTGCCGCTCACCGGCGCGGTGATCGTCACCACGCCGCAGGACATCGCCCTGATCGACGCCAAGCGCGGCGTCAAGATGTTCGAGAAAGTGGGCGTGCCTGTGCTGGGCGTCGTGGAGAACATGGCCATGCACGTGTGCTCCAACTGCGGCCACGTCGAGCACATCTTCGGCCAGGACGGCGGCCGCCGCATGGCCTCCGAGTACGGCATGGACTACCTGGGTTCATTGCCGCTCGACATGGGCATCCGCGTCCAGGCCGACTCCGGCGCCCCGACCGTCGTGGCCGAGCCCGAAGGCGAAATCGCGCGGCAATACAAACACATCGCTCGAGAAGTTGCCATCAAGATCGCCCAACGATCCAAGGATTTCTCGGCGAAATTCCCGACCATCACAATTAGATAAGGCCCCCCAGTCGGCTGGCGCCTCCTGCCCCCGAGGGGCGACCCCGGGTCGGCCGG
>CBIHPH010000112.1:0-13470 GCA_966212105.1 uncultured Rhizobacter sp. | reverse complement strand
GAGCGCAGCATCGGTGTCCACATCGCCGTCGTTGGTCGCAACGCTGCCGGTGATCATGGCGTCCTCGGAGCCGTCGTTGACCTCGGCAGCCGCAACCGGCGCGTCGTTCGTGCCGGTCAACGTGATGGTCAGCGTGCTGCTGATGGCCGCTCCATGCTGGTCCTTGACGGTGTAGCTTGCAACGACATCCTTCGTCGCGCCTTCGGCCAGGTTCTGGTAGGCGACGTCACCAGCGTTGAAGCTGTAGCTGCCGTTCTCGTTCAGCGTCAGCCCGGCGACCGGGGCGTCGAGCGCGTAGGTGAGCGTAGCGTCTGCATCAACATCGCTGTCGTTGGTCGCAACGCTGCCAGTGATCGTGCTGTCCTCGGAGCCACTGTTGACATCGACAACCGCGACAGGCTTGTCGTTCGTTCCGGTCAAAGTGATGGTCAGCGTGCTGGTGCTGGTTGCGCCATGTTCGTCGCTGACTGTGTAGTTCGCAACAACGGCCTTCGTCGCGCCTTGAGCGAGGTCCTGGTAGGCGGCATCGCTTGCGTCGAAGCTGTAGCTGCCGTCCGCGTTCAACGTCAGCCCGGCGACCGGGGCGTCGAGCGTGTAGCTGAGCGAAGCATCAGTGTCCACATCGCCGTCGTTGGTCGCAACGCTGCCGGTGATCATGGTGTCCTCGGAGCCGTCGTTGACGTCGGCAGCCGCAACCGGCGCGTCGTTCGTGCCGGTCAACGTGATGGTCAGCGTGCTGGTGCTGGTCGCTCCATGCTGGTCCTTGACGGTGTAGCTTGCAACGACATCTTTCGTCGCGCCTTGGGCCAGGTTCTGGTAGGCGGCGTGACCCGCGTCGAAGCTGTAGCTGCCGTCCGCGTTCAGCGTCAGTCCGGCGACCGAGGCGTTGAGCGAGTAGCTGAGCGCATCACCAGCGTCCACGTCGCTGTCGTTCGCAGCAACGCTGCCAGTGATGGTGCTGTCCTCGAAGCCGCTGTTGACGTCCGCAACCGCGACCGGCTTGTCGTTCGTTCCGGTCAACGTGATGGTCAGCGTGCTGCTGCTGGAAACACCATGCTGGTCGGTGACCGTGTAGTTCGCAGCAACGGCCTTCGTCGCACCTTGGGCCAGGTTTTGATACGTGGCGTGACCTGCATCGAAGCTGTAGCTGCCGTCTGCGTTCAGTGTCAGCCCTGCGACCGCAGCGTCGAGCGAGTAGGTGAGCACAGCACCAGCGTCCACGTCGCTGTCATTCCCGGCGACCGTGCCGGTGAGGACGCTGTCTTCGCTGCCCGAGGCAGCATCCGCAAGCGCGACCGGTGCGTCGTTGATTCCAGCGACATGGAAGGTCACGGAGGCCGGCGTCTTGTTGATGCCGTCGCTCACGGCGTACTCGATCGTCACCGTTTCGCTCTGGCCCATCGCAAGATGCTGGAAGGCCGCGGCACGCGGGTCCAGGGTGAAGCTGTGGGTCTGTGGGTCGAAGCGGATGCCGTCGGGAAGCGAGGCCGGCAAATCGACGACCGTCAGTGTCGTGCCGTCGTCAAGGTCGGACGCCGTGGCGAGGGCGTCGAGGGTGACGGATGCACCGTCCTCGGTCCCCGAACCGGTGATGGCGGCCGTCACGACCGGAGCGTCGTTGGACCCTGTCACCACGAACTTGACAGCATTCGCGGTGGTTGTGGTGCCGTCGGAGACACCATAGTTCACCACCACGTCGGTCGTCTGTCCCTTCGCGAGGTGCTGATACGCCGAATGACACGGGTCGATCTGGAAGCTTTTCGTCGCAGCGTCGTAGCTGACGCCGGGAGGCAGGTGGCTGGGCACGCCAACGACGTACATCACCGCGCCTTTGTCCACGTCCGATGCATTGGCGAGGCAGTTCACGGTCACGCAGGCCCCATCTTCCTGCGACATGCCGCGATTCACGCCCGATACGACGGGGGCATCGTTCACGCCTGAGATGCTGATTCTTGCGGTGGCCCAACTCAATGTGCCGTTGCCCAGGCGAATCGCGTAGGTGAAGCTGTCGGTCAGCGTCTCGCCAGCGTTCAGCGCCTGCAACTGGGCCTTGCATTCTGCTGTCAGCGTCGATGCGTCATAGCCGACCTTGCCATCCGCTGTGATCCAGATCTTGGCTCCACGGAAGCTGAGCTCCGTGCTCATCGTCGAGTCTTGCTTCAAGAGGTCTGTGGACGCGACACCGGTGGCGCACGTGCCGTCGTCGACCGAATAGAGAGATTTGGCATTGCCACCCAGGTCATTGGCCATCACGTCGAGGATGAAGACCTTCAGCGAGTCTTCGGTCAAATCCAATGGGGCGAACAGGTCGTCCTTGGCCTGCGGGGTATTGCTGAACGACACTGTAGAGACTGTTCCCATGACTTGCCTTCGTTGATTGCGGTTGACTCCGAACGTGAAGGAGAATGGCGCTGGGCGTGATTTCTCGCCAGGGACCATTCAACGTCGCCTCGTAGTACAAACCGCCTGCAGCAGGTAGAAGTCCTTGCCGCTTGAAGAGGAGACATCGGGAGATGTGCGCCGCACAAGGGTCGCATTCCGGCAGCGGTCTCGCCCGGGCTGTGCACTGTTCCTCTCGTTTCAGCCTGATGGGGTCGGCTCCCATGGAAAGAACAGGGCGAGCGGCGGCGCTTGCCAGGGATCTTCTTCCTCCCCGAAGGCAACGTCCAGGCAGGTGGAATCTCCTGGCAGAGGCCCTGCTGGTCGACGAAGAATCCGCCACCCGCGGCATGGCGTCGTCACTCCAGACCAGGCCACCAACCTGGCCTCAGGCTAAAGGTCAGTTCCCACGCTGCAATTGTTCCAGGCTCAACAGAAGACTCGTGCGATGCTCCCTGGAGACAACTTGCCAAGGCAAGCCGGAGAGTGCGCCTTCCAGTGCCCAGAGAAGATTGAGACTTGCAGATGGCACCGCCGCCTTGACTCGGGCGTAAGCGGGCACCGATCCCAGCGCTCTCAATTCGGCGACGCTGACGATGCCGGCGGATGCAAGCATCGCCTGCGATTTCGGTCCGAGATTCGGAAGTTGCGCCAGCGATCCAGCCTGATCTGCCGTCGTGCCTGAAAAGGGTTTGCCCTGTCTTTGATCGATCACGCGCACCTCAAGTCACGGGCTGCATTCACTTGTATCGCGCAGCAGTGATGAACTGGCCGAATGCTTCGCACCACACAATGACCGCACTGTAGCGGTTGGGGTCGACCGACTCCGGCACGGGCACGACGAAGTTCTTGAAAGTCTTCACATCCCCCACGCGCACCATCCGCGGCTTGAGCCGAATGAATTCGTCCTCGGTTTCAACAAACTCCGGCGACAGGTACAACTTGTAGTCCGGCCCGGGAGCCAGCTCGCCTGCCAGGGTGATGGTCTTGGCATCGATGGAGACGGTTCCCTCTCCCCAATGCAGCGCGTCACTGTCTTTCAGGTCGCGGCGGAAGTGGCCTGTGTAGAGCGCGGACGCCGTGCGCATGGCGGTTTCGGCGGACGAAGGCGCTGCAGGAGCGATGAGGATCGGCAGCGTGTAGACGCCGAACGCGAAGCCGACGGCGAGGGCGATCAAGTGCGAGAAGACCAAGAGCAGGTGTTTCATTGCGTGTGCCTCAACGATGCATGCCGCCAGGAAACAGCGAACAGTTGGAGCCCGGGCCCATGGCGCGACGCCATCAGGGCTCGGTCACCCCGATCGGACCACACACTTCGCGAAGCGCCTCGATCACGGCTTGCCGCACCTCGGGTCGCTGCATGGCACGAAGGTGCTGCGCCCCGGCCACGGGCACCCAGGTCTTTGGTGCTGGGGCGGCCTCATAGAGGAGCTGGCCTTGCTTGAACGGCACGATCCGGTCGGCATCGCCGTGGATGATCCAGACGGGTACCCGCACATGGGCGATGGCGGTGACGGGGTCCTCTTCCTCGCCCGGCAAGTCATTGCGGGCGATTTTCGGCATGAGCTTGAGCACCTTGATTTCCTCGGCCACGTGTTCCGCCACGTCGCTGTAGCGGGCAAACGCAGAATCGACGATCAGCCCCTGGACCAGGTCCGGGCCGAGTTCTTCGACGGCACGGATGGCGGTGGCCCCGCCGAGGCTCTGGCCGAACAGCACGATCCGCCCCGGCGTGGCACCGGGCAGCGTCAAGGCGGCGTGCACGGCGGCCATGGTGTCGGCCACGACCCCATCGAGCGACGGCTTGCCCATGGACACGCCGAAACCGCGGTAGTCGAACATCAGCACGTTCACGCCGAGCGGCGGCAACCAGGCCACCGCCTCGATGTGGCGCGAAATGTTGGCGGCGTTGCCGTGCGCGTGCACGACGGTACACCTCGGCGGGCCGGCCGCCGGATCGGCCGGCAGCCACCAGCCGTCCAGCGGCGAGCGGTCTTCCGCAGGGAAGGACACGTCGACCGACCTCAGGCCGAGCTTCGCGGGTTCCCGGTACTCGTGGTTGTTCGGATGGAAGAAGAGTGTCTCGATGCAGCCGCCGAGGAGCAGCATCGCGGCGCAGGCAGCCAGGGTGGCGCGTCCCGCGCCGCCCGGCCGCCCGCCGGGGGGCCCGGCCTCAGCTTTGGCCCTCGTACTCGCCGACGGGCACGCAGCTGCAGAACAGATTGCGATCGCCATAGACGTTGTCCACTCGGCCCACCGGGGCCCAGTACTTCTGCTGGCGCAGGCTGCGCACCGGGTACGCCGCTTCCTCGCGGCTGTAAGGGTGGGGCCAGTCTGCCTTCATCAGTGCCTCCGCCGTGTGGGGGGCGGCCTTCAACGGGTTGTCCTCGCGCGGCCAGACGCCTTGCTCCACCTTGGCGATCTCCCCGCGGATGGCGATCATCGCGTCGCAGAAGCGGTCGAGTTCCTTGAGCGGTTCGCTTTCGGTAGGTTCCACCATCAGCGTGCCGGCCACTGGGAAACTCAGCGTGGGTGCGTGAAAGCCATAGTCGATCAGGCGCTTGGCGACATCTTCGGCGGAGATGCCGGAGGTGTCCTTGAGCGGGCGCAGGTCGAGGATGCATTCGTGCGCCACGCCGCCACCCTTCACCCCGGCGATGTTGCCGCTGTAGTGGATGTCGTAGTGGTCGGCCAGGCGCGCGGCAATGTAGTTGGCGCTGAGGATGGCCACTTCCGTGGCGGCCTTCAGGCCCTCGGCGCCCATCATGCGCACGTACATCCAGCTGATCGGCAGCACCGCGGCGTTGCCCAGCGGCGCCGCGGACACCGCACCCACGCGCGGGGAGTCGATCCCCACGCCCGTCGAGCGGTGGGCCGGCAGGTAGGGCACGAGATCCTCGACGACACACACAGGCCCCACGCCCGGGCCGCCGCCGCCGTGCGGGATGCAGAAGGTCTTGTGCAGGTTCAGGTGGCTCACGTCGCCACCGAACTCGCCGGGGGCGGCCACGCCGACCAGCGCGTTCATGTTGGCACCGTCCACATACACCCGGCCGCCATGCTGGTGAACGAGTGCGCAGAGCTCCTTCACGCGGGTCTCGAACACGCCGTAGGTGGAGGGGTACGTGATCATCACGCAGGCGAGCTTGGCCGAATGCTGTTCGCATTTGGCACGCAGGTCGTCGATGTCGACGTTGCCGTCGGCATCGCACTTCGTCACCACCACCTGCATGCCCACCATTTGTGCGCTGGCCGGGTTCGTGCCGTGGGCGGATTCCGGAATCAGGCAGACGTTGCGGTGACCTTCGCCGCGGCCTTCGTGGTACGCCTTGATGATGAGCAGGCCGGCATATTCGCCTTGCGAGCCCGCGTTGGGCTGCAGGCTGATGCCGGCGTAGCCGGTGGCCTGGCACAGCCAGTCACGCAATTGCTGGTCCAGTTCGGCATAACCGGCGAGCTGGTCCGCCGGTGCGAACGGATGCAGGTTGGCGAACTCGGGCCACGTGATGGGGATCATCTCGCTCGTGGCGTTGAGTTTCATCGTGCACGAGCCGAGCGGGATCATGCTGCGGTCGAGCGCCAGATCCTTGTCGGACAGGCTGCGGATGTACCGCAGCATTTCGGTTTCGGAATGGTGGGCGTTGAAGACCGGGTGCGTCAGGAACGTGCTGGTGCGTGCGAGGCTGGCGGGCACCAGGGCGCGAATTCCCTGTTCATGCGCGTCGAACGACGGCAGCGCGCGGCCAGCGGCAAACAGGGACCAGATGGCGCTCAGGCAGGCGCGCGTCGTGGTCTCGTCGAGCGTGATGCCCACGGAATCGCTCGAGGCGCGCCGCAGGTTGAAGCCGGCGGCGCGGGCCGCGGCCAGCACCCGCTCGGTGTCGGCGCCGGTGCGCACCTGCAGCGTGTCGAACGCTTGCTCGTGAACCAGCGTGGCACCGAGCGACTTGAGCCCGGCGGCCAGGATGGCGGTATAGCTTGCCACCCGGCGGGCGATGCGCCTGAGCCCTTCCGGCCCATGGTAGACCGCATACATGCTCGCGACCACCGCCGGCAGCACCTGCGCCGTGCAAATGTTCGAGGTGGCTTTCTCGCGGCGGATGTGCTGCTCGCGCGTTTGCAGCGCCAGGCGGTACGCCGGATTGCCCTGGGCATCGACGCTGACCCCGACCAGGCGGCCCGGCATCGAGCGCTTGTATTCGTCCTTCGTCGCCATGTAGGCGGCGTGCGGTCCGCCGTTGCCCATGGGCATGCCGAAGCGCTGGGTGTTGCCCACCGCGATGTCGGCGCCCATCTCGCCCGGGGCCTTGAGCAGCGTGAGGGCCAGCAGGTCGGCCGCGACGATGGCCAGGCCTCCCTTGGCATGAACCGCGTCGATCAGCGGGGACAGGTCGCGCACCACGCCGTTGACGCCGGGGTATTGGAACAGCGCGGCGAACGCACCGGCCTCGGCCGCGGCATCGGCCGGCCCCGTGACCACCGAGATGCCCAGCGGGCGCGCCCGCGTCTGTACCACCTCGAGCGTCTGGGGCAGAACGTCGTCCGCCACGAAGAACACCGTGCTCTTGCTCTTGCCCACCCGCATCGCGAGCGTCATCGCTTCAGCAGCCGCGGTGGCCTCGTCCAGCATCGACGAGCCGGCGATGGCCAGGCCCGTGAGGTCGCACACCATCGTCTGGAAGTTGACGAGAGCCTCCATGCGCCCTTGGGAGATTTCGGCCTGGTACGGCGTGTAGGCCGTGTACCAGGCCGGGTTTTCCAGGATGTTGCGCAGGATGACGCCCGGGGTCAGCGTACCGTGGTAGCCCTGGCCGATGAAGCTCTTGAGCACCTTGTTCCTGGCCGCGATGCCCTTGAGTTCGGCCAGCGCCTGCGCTTCGGTCAGCGGTGCGGGCAGCACCATCGGGGCCGGGCGCACGATCGCACGCGGCACGATGGCGTCGATCAGCGCACGGCGGGACGCCGCACCGATGGCCGACAGCATCAGGGGTTCGTCGGCATCCTCGATACCGATGTGGCGGGCAACGAATTCAGCGGCGTTTTCGAGCTCACCGAGCGGCTTGAGGGCGGACATCAACATGGCAAACAGGTCTGGACAAAGGGTGGAGCGGGCAGGGCGGCAGCGGAGCGGATCAGCTGTTCTTGACGAGTTCGTCGTACGCGGTGGCGTCGAGCAGCTTGTCGAACTGTGCGGTGTCGGTCACTCGCACCTTGAAGAACCAGCCGGAATTGAGCGGGTCGCTGTTGGCGAGCGATGGATCGTCCCGCAGCGCCTCGTTGACTTCGACGACCTCGCCGCTCACGGGCATGTACAAATCGGCCGCGGCCTTGACGGATTCGACGACGCCGGCCACCTCGCCCTGGTTGAGGGTGGCGCCCACGGCGGGCAGGTCGACGAACACGATGTCACCGAGCGCATCCTGGGCATGCACCGTGATGCCCACAGTGGCGGGCGTGTCGGTGGTGATCCATTCGTGTTCGGCCGTGAAAAGGGTCGTCATGATCAAAACTCCTGGCTGGCCCGGTCCACGGCTGCGGTTCGGGCTGGTTCAATGAAAAGGGAAAAGAGGGAAGGGGGATGGGAGCGGCCGGTACCGTTCAGCCGCGCACGTAGCGGTGAGGCGTGAACGGCATCGGCACCACGCGCATGGGCTGGCGTTTGCCGCGCACCTCGGCAAACACTTCCGAATGCAGCTGGCCGTGGTTGGTGGCGAGGTAGGCCATCGCGATGGGCTGGTTGACCGAGGGCGCGAGCGTCCCGCTGGTCACATGGCCCAGCTTGTGGCTCTGGGCGTCGACGAGCTTGGCGCCTTCGCGCACCGGCAGCCGCTCGAGGCCCACCAGGCCCACTCGCTTGTTGGTCGTTCCCGTGGCGAGTTGCGCATCGATCACCGCGGCGCCCGGGTAGCCCCCGTGGCGCGCCCCGCCCACACGGCGCACCTTCTGGATGGCCCAGGTGAGGCCGGCCTCGACGGGCGTGGTGTTGGCGTCGATGTCGTGGCCGTACAGGCACAGTCCGGCTTCCAGGCGCAGCGTGTCCCGTGCGCCCAGACCGACGGGCCGCACTTCGGGCATCGCGAGCAGCGAGCGGGCCAGGGCCTCGGCATCGGCGGCCGGGACGGAAATCTCGAAGCCGTCCTCGCCCGTGTAGCCCGAGCGCGTGACATAACAATCGGCCCCTGCCAGCGCAAGGGCCATGCCCGTCATGAAGGTGAGCCCGGCGACTTCCGGGTTCAGGCGACGCAGCGCGTCGACGGCCTTCGGGCCCTGGAGCGCGAGCAAGGCGCGGTCCGGCATCGGTTGCACCGTGCAGCGGTGGCCGATGTGCGTGACGAGGTGTTGGATGTCGGCAGCCTTGCAGGCGGCATTGACGATGAGCAGCAGATCGTTCTCGCGCCGCGTGACCATCAGGTCGTCGAGGATGCCCCCGGCCTGGTTCGTGAAGAAGGCGTAACGCTGTTTGCCGACGGTGAGGCCGGCGATGTCGACGGGGACGAGGGATTCGAGCGCGCTGGCGGCATCGTCGCCGGTCAGCCTCACCTGGCCCATGTGGGAGACGTCGAACAGCGCGGCGGCTTCCCGGCAGTGCTTGTGCTCGGCAATGATGCCGCCGGGGTAGTTCACCGGCATTTCGTAACCGGCGAACGGGACCATCTTGGCCCCCAGTTCGAGGTGCAGCGCGTGGAGGGGGGTCTTCGACAGGACAGCGGGCAGTGACATGCGTTTCTCCGGCAGGGCGATCGTGCAACCACCGAATTCGGTGGGGATGCCCTCGCTGTCCGCTTTACCTGAGAGATTGGCGGGGGTTCGTGCCGACACCTTCCGCTTGCCCCTTCGGTGGGCCGGCTCACCCGTTCCCGGGTCACCAGCCTCTCTCCAGTGAGGAACGCTCCTTCCCGTTTCCGTTCGCGAAGCGTGTGTCAGTCCTTTTGCCTGAGCGTTCTCGTCAGGGAAACCCTGACTCGCCTTCGGCGGCGCCCGCGACGGGCGCTCTCTCCTGACGGTTCGTAGTGTACCTCCGCGCCGCGCCCGCGGCATCCGTCACGCGGCTCACCGACGGTTGGCGACGTCGCAATCGCTTACGGAAATGCAGTGTTGTGTCCGTGTTGCTTTGCCGAAATGAGAGGCAGAGGCCGTCCTTTTGTGCTGTTCGTGTGACTGCCACTTGTTGTCCAACGAATCGGATCCACAGCATGAAGCTCCACCGCGCGTCCATTCACACCTCCTTGGCCTCCACCTTGATTGCTGCGGTATTGATCGCCGGCTGCGGAGGTGGGGGAGGTGAGGACACGGCTCCCGAAGTGGCGCCCCAGGCCGCCCACGTCGACAACATCGACCCCGTCAAGACACTCGCGGCCACCGAGAACACCGTCCAGGCCTACGACGTCGTGCCGGATGAAATGGTGCTCAACAACTTCTTCGCCGACGGCCTGAACAATTGGATCGTGGGCGACGCCGTGCTGGTCAACAGCACCCAGCGCCCCGGTGGCAAGTCGCTCAACGTGGGCTGGCGCGCACTGCAGCGCTATGCCCACAACACGCTCGTGCCGGGCGCCTCCTACACCGTCAAATTCCGGGCCCGCAATGAGAATTCGACCGGCACGACCACGGTCGCGATGAAGTTCCAGATCCCGCCTTACAACGAATCATTCCGGACTTATCAGACGACGGTGACGGGCACGGCGTGGAAAGATTACGAATTCCAATTCACAGCTCCCGTATTCACCAAGGGCGAACTGAGCATCCTGGCCAACGGGTCGCGCACGGTGGTGGACACCATCTCGATGAAGATGCGCCCGGCCATCGCCACCACCGAATCGGTCGAAACGCTGTCGGGCTCGATCCTGCCGTCGGCGGACTACCGGCTCGTCTTCAACGACGAATTCAACGGGACCGCTCTGGACCGTGCGAAGTGGCACACCCGAATGATCTACAACAACGGCACCGCCGACCGCCTGCATGACGAGAAGCAGCGCTACCGTGACAACGACAACCACCGTGTGGCCAACGGCGTACTGAGCCTCGTGGCGCGCAAGGTGTCCTCCACGGACCCCAACGGCATCAACTACGAATCGGGCATGATCCGTTCTGACTGGACGTCACGCTACGGCTACTACGAAACCCGCGTGAAGATGCCGGCCGGCGTGGGCGTGTGGCCAGCGTTCTGGCTCAACTCCGACGTCTCCGAGACGGGCCGCCTGAGCTGGCCGCCCGAGATCGACATCTTCGAATACGTCAACAACGGCGTGGAAGACACGTCCAACATGATCCATTCGAACGTGGTCACGATGGACCGCAAGCCGTCCCAGCTGTTCTACAGCGACCCGGCCTTCAACCCCCAATACACCTACTGGCGCGCCCCGTTCAATTTCAGTGATGACTTCCATGTCATCGGAGCCGAATGGACGCCCACCACCGTGACCTTGTACATCGACGGACTGAAGATCTACACCCGTGCGGCCACCTGGAACTACGACGACGGCAAGCTCGGCGGTCCGGCCCACATCCTGTTGAATTTCGCGGTGGGCGGGGCCTGGGCAGGGCGCCACGGCATCGACGACGCGGCTTTCCCGCAGGAAATGCAGATCGACTGGGTGCGCGTCTACCAGAAGCAGCCCTGACGAAAAAAGCTGAAACCGCCCCTTCGGGGGCGTTTCAGTTTTGCGGCCGGGCGGCCGTCATGCCACCTTCCAGGTGCGAAGCCGCAGCGAATTGGCGATGACGCTCACGGAGGACAACGCCATGGCGGCCGCTGCCACCTCAGGGGAAAGCAGGAGACCGGAGAACGGATACAGAACACCCGCAGCGAGCGGAATGCCGGCCACGTTGTAGGCAAAGCTCAAGAACAGGTTCTGCCGGATGTTGTGCATTGTCGCGCGCGACAACGTCCGTGCCCTCACGATGCCGCGCAGATCGCCATGCAGCAGCGTGACCCCCGAACTCTCCATCGCCACATCGGTGCCCGTTCCCATGGCAATGCCGACATCGGCGGCGGCCAGGGCAGGGGCATCGTTGACGCCGTCGCCGGCCATCGCCACGACCCGGCCTTGGGACTTCAGGCGCTGAACCACGGAGGCCTTGTCCTCCGGAAAGACTTCCGCGACGACCTCATCGATGCCGAGCTGGCGACCCACCGCTTGCGCCGTGGTCGTTCCGTCGCCGGTGAGCATGACAATGCGCACGTCCGCGGCCTTCAGTGCCTGCAGCGCCTGCTCAGTCGTGGCCTTGATGGGGTCGGCGATCGCGGCAAAGCCGGCGAGCTTGCCCGCGATGCCGATGAAGATCACCGTCGCGGCACGCTGACGCTGTGCCTCGGCCGCCTCGCTCAGGCTGCTCGCGTCGATCGCGTATTGAGCGAGGAACCTTGCGCTGCCGGAGACGACGTCCTGCCCCTCTACCGTGCCGATCACCCCCTTGCCCACGGGCGAGTCGAAGTCGGTGACCTCAGACAGCGAAAGCCCTCGCGCTTGTGCCTCCATCACGATGGCCATCGCCAGAGGATGCTCACTCGCGCGTTCGACGCTGGCGAGTGTTTGCAGCACGGCCTCGGCGGTGAAGCCCGGTGCGGCCTCCATGTGAACCACCCTCGGGCGCCCCTCGGTGAGGGTGCCCGTCTTGTCGATCACCAGCGTATCGACCTTCTCCATGCGTTCCAGCGCTTCGGCGTCCCGGATCAAAACGCCGTGCTGCGCACCGCGGCCAATCCCCACCATGACCGACATCGGGGTGGCCAGGCCCAGGGCACATGGACACGCGATGATGAGAACCGCGACCGCCGTCACCAGCGCGTAGCTCAAGGCCGGTGATGGTCCCCAGGAGAGCCATGCCACCAACGTCAGCACCGCGGCCACGATGACCGCCGGCACGAACCAGCCGGCCACCTGGTCGGCCATCCGCTGGATGGGGGCACGACTGCGTTGGGCGGCGGCGACCATGTGGACGATCTGGGCGAGCAGCGTTTCCGCGCCGACCTTTTCGGCCCGCATCACGAAGCCGCCGGTCTGGTTCATGGTGCCTGCGGTGACGCTCGAGCCCATGGCCTTGGCCACGGGCACAGGCTCGCCCGTCACCATCGATTCATCGACATTGCCCTTGCCCTCGACCACCGCTCCGTCCACCGGGACCTTCTCCCCCGGGCGCACACGCACGAGGTCACCCACCAGGATGGCATCCACCTGCACCGTCTCCTCCGATCCATCCGGATGGACCTTCACCGCCGTCTTCGGAGCCAGCCTCAGCAGTGCCTTGATGGCGCCGGAAGTTTTCTCTCGCGCGCGCAGTTCGAGCACCTGGCCGAGCAGGACGAGGACGGTGATGACGGCGGCGGCTTCGAAGTAGACGGGAACCGCGCCGTCCGCCAATCTCAAGTCCGACGGAAATGCTGTGGGCGCCGCGGTGCCGACGATGCTGTAGAGCCAGGCCGCGCCCGTGCCGAGCGCAATGAGGGAGAACATGTTCAGGCTTCGCCGCTTGACCGACGATGCCGCACGCATGAAGAAGGGCGAGCCGGCCCAGAGCACGACGGGTGTGGCCAGCAACAACTGGATCCAGTTCGACGACTGCGGGTCCAGCAGATGGCCCATGTTCACCAGGTGCCCGCCCATTTCCAGGATGAACACCGGCAGCGTCAGTGCCGTTCCGATCCACAGGCGCTGCGTCATGTCGCGCAGTTCCGGGCGTTCTGCGGCCTCGACGGTCGCGACCACCGGCTCCAACGCCATCCCGCAGAGAGGGCAATGGCCCGGTCCCATCTGACGGATTTGCGGGTGCATGGGGCAGGTGTATTCCCGCGCATCGCCAGGCGGCGCGGCAACCGGCTTCTCGACCGCGGCGGGAGGGCGGTCGAGGCCAAGGCCAAGGCCCTTTGCGTGCTCCGTGTGAGGCGTCGGCATGGCGTCATCCTCCGTAACTTGGAGTTTGAACCCTGCCAAGAAAAAATGTCACCCCGGCGAAAGCCGGGGCCCACTGCGGGCAGTGGATACCGGCGTTCGCCGGTATGACACTGGGGGGAGGAGCGTGCGGTGCTTGAACAAGACGTCACCCCGGCGAAAGCCGGGGCCCACTGCGGCCGGTGGGTACCGGCGTTCGCCG
>CBIHPH010000111.1:0-13827 GCA_966212105.1 uncultured Rhizobacter sp. | reverse complement strand
AGTTGTTCAGGAACGGGAACGCCACGTCGCGCGCGCCGATCTGCAGCGGCACGACATAGTTCATCAGGCCCGTGACCAGCGGCATGGCCACGAAGAAGATCATGATCACGCCGTGGGCGGTGAAGATCTGGTCGTAGTGGTGCGGTGGCAGGTAGCCCATGTTGTCGCCAAAGGCCATGGCCTGCTGCAGGCGCATCATCACGGCGTCGGCAAAGCCGCGCAGCAGCATCACCAGGCCCAGGATCATGTACATGATGCCGATGCGCTTGTGGTCGATGCTGCAGATCCAGTCGCGCCACAGCGGGCCCCAGAGCCGGAACTTGGTGATGGCGGCCATCACGGCCAGGCCGCCCAGCAAGGTGGCGATGAAGGTCCACAGCACGATGGGCTCGTGCGCCATCGGTATGGAGTCCCAGGTGATTCGGCCCAGGGCCCAATGCGGTTCGGTTACAACGGGTGAGGTGGACATGTTCGTCAGTCTCTTATGCGCGGGTCATTGGCGGGAGAGGGTGCGGTCGTAAGCCGTGGCGTGGCGCGCTTCGAGGGCAGCCACCACCTGGGCGGCGTTGTCCACGGTGCAGACGTCCTGGGGCAGGTTCAGGCCCTGGGCCTTCATGAAGGCCTCGCCGCCGCGCTCGTCGATGGACATCATGTGGTGCATGCACATCTTGCCGTCCTCGACGCAGCGGTTCAGCACCTTGTCGTACAGGCCGTCTTCCACGCTGGCAAAGCGCTGCACGGGGTCGCGCTCGCTGGGCTTGACCAGGTCCAGGTAGGCCTGGCGCGTGAGGGGCTTGCCTTCGGACTTGTTCCTGGCAACCCACTGCGCAAAGTCGCTCTCGCTCAAGCCGTGGAACTTGAACGTCATGCCCGAGAAGCCCGAGCCGCTGTAATGCGAGGACATGCCCTTGTACACGCCGGGCTGGTTGATGACGGCGTTCAGTTCGGTCTGCATGCCGGGCATCGCGTAGATCATGCCGGCGAGGTCCGGCACATAGAACGCGTTCATCGTGGACGTGGCCGTGAGCTTGAAGAGGATAGGGCGGTCCACCGGCGCGGCCAGTTCATTGACCGTGGCGATGCCCTGCTCGGGGTAGATGAACAGCCACTTCCAATCGAGCGCCACCACCTCGACGACGAGGGGCTGGACGTCCGCCGGCACGGGACGGGTCTCGTCGATGCGCTGCAACTTGCGGTACGGATCGAGCGTGTGGGTGCTGATCCAGGTGACCGCGCCGAGCGCGATGATGATCAGCAGCGGGGCCGCCCAGATGATGAGTTCGAGCAGCGTGGAGTGGTCCCAGTCCGGCTCGTAGCGCGCAGTGGTGTTGGATTGTCGGTAGCGCCAGGCGAACACCAGGGTCAGGATGATCACCGGCACGATCACCAGCAGCATCAGCACCGTCGAGACGATGATCAGCTTGCCCTGCTGGGCAGCGATATCGCCCGACGGGTTGAGCAGCACCGTGTCGCAGCCTGCCAGCAGGGCGAGCGGGAGCAGGGACGACAATCCGCGGAGGGTCTTGAGAAGGGCCATGCCGGAAAAATGAGCTGTGCGGAGCAAAGTCCGACAATCTACGATCAAAGTGTCCGCAAAGGGATTGGACGCTTTGTCCTATGGCCTAATTTGCGCCACGATGAGAACCTCGTGGACTAGCCTTGTCGTCCGACCCTTGTCATTTGCACCTTGATGATGTCCAGCATCCCTCAGGCTCACCCTGAACCCCCCACCGAATCGATCGGCCGCGATGCGCGGCGGCTGAGCGCCGACCACGACCAGGTCGCGCCCGGCGAGATCGCCGTCGGCGTGATCATCGGGCGAGCCTCGGAATACTTCGACTTCTTCGTGTTCGGCATCGCCGCGGTGCTGGTGTTCCCGTCGGTGTTCTTCCCGTTCGAGGGCTCCCTGGAGGGGACGCTCTGGTCGTTCGCGGTCTTCGCCCTGGCGTTCGTGGCCCGGCCGATCGGGTCGGTCGTCTTCATGGCCATCCAGCAGCGGTTCGGGCGTGAAGCCAAGCTGACCATTGCGCTGTTCCTGCTCGGTTTCTCGACGGCCGGCATGGCCTTCCTGCCCGGATACGCCAGCCTCGGCTCTGCCTCGATCGTCGCACTGTCGCTTTTGCGCGTCGGCCAGGGCCTCGCGCTGGGCGGATCCTGGGACGGATTGCCCTCGCTGCTCGCGCTCAACGCCCCGGCGAACCGCCGCGGCTGGTATGCCATGCTGGGCCAGCTCGGTGCGCCCGTCGGGTTCGCCTTGGCCAGCGGCCTGTTCGCGTACCTGTACAGCAGCCTGGGCAGTGAGGACTTCCTCACCTGGGGCTGGCGCTACCCGTTCTATGTGGCCTTCGCGATCAACGTGGTGGCCCTGTTCGCCCGCCTGCGCCTCGTGGCCACCGCCGACTATGCCCGCTTGCTCGACGCACATGAACTCGAGCCCACCAGCGTGCCCGAGCTGACCCGCTCGCAAGGCTCCACCATCCTGATCGGCGCTTTCGCGGCACTTGCGAGCTACGCGCTGTTCCACCTGGTCACGGTCTTCCCGCTCTCGTGGATCAAGCTGTACTCCACCCAATCGATCAGCGAGTTCCTGCTCATCCAGGTGGCCGGCGCATTCGTGGGGGCGGTCGGCATCATCGCCTCGGGCCGCATTGCAGACCGCTTCGGCCGCCGCCGCACGCTGGGCACGCTGGCCTGCCTGATCGCCGTCTTCAGTGGCTTCGCGCCCACCCTGCTCGGTGGTGGATCGCTCGGCCAGGACACCTTCATCCTGCTGGGCTTCCTGTTGCTGGGCCTTTCATACGGCCAGGCCTCGGGCACCGTGACGTCCAACTTCAGCACGAAGTACCGCTACACGGGTGCAGCGCTGACATCTGACCTCGCCTGGCTCGTGGGCGCCGCCTTCGCACCGCTGGTGGCGCTTGGCCTGTCGTCGCACTTCGGTCTGCAGTTCGTCAGCATCTACCTGCTCTCCGGGGCGGCATGCACGCTGGCAGCGCTGAGCCTGAACCGGGCGATGGAAATTCGCGACTGAGGCGTTCGGTGACGCGGGCGGCTCAAAAGTCGCCCGGCTTGAACCGCCGGATGGCCGGCACCATCGCCAGATGCCGCTCGGATACTGGCGCAACATGGTTGGCGATGGCAGAGGCCACCGTGGCACCTACACCGTTGCGTTCAGCCGCCGCGCAGGCGGCCGGTAGTGCATCCAGGATCGCTCGGGCCATTTTGGCAACCGTGTCCGACACGAGCTTGAAGGTCAGGCCGCACAAGGCCGCCATGTGAGCCCACTCATAGGGCGTGATCTCGGCTTCGCGGAAAGCATCGCCGACGGCCATGGCCAGCGTATCGTGCACCCACCGGTCTCCGAGCGCCGGAATGCATACGATGTCATAGGCAGGCGCCAACCGGAGACCACCGGGCCCGCAGTGGAACGAGACATTTTTCCCATGGGCGTCCGTGTTGCCGATCAGCACCTGGAAAACAACCCACTGCAGCAACCGGAGACGGTCAACGGCCGGCCGCTCGACCAAGTCCAGCAACCCGAACAGCTTCGGCAGTGAGACGCCGTCGCGCAGGTGCTTCACGTCTTCTCCGTTTCCGTACTGCTGTTCGTACTTCATCGATACGCCCAACCCGAGGGCCTGGCAAGCATCCACCACATGCAGCCGGCGCACGCCTTCGCCGGTCTCCTCCCGGTCGAATCGGCGAACGAACAACACCGGCTCAGGGACTTCGACCAGCGATACCTCGGCAGCAACGAGGCCGACGCGACGGGCCAGGTCCATGCAGAAGTACTCGTTGGCCGGCAGGGAGGCCAAGGACTCGCGCGCCGGCACCGGCTTGACGATGAACGTCGAGGCCAACGGCGGCCCGTCCACCAGGAACCACCGACCTTCCCGCTCGCATACGGCAATCTTGTCCTGGAAGCCGGCGATGGACAGCCTCACTCTGCCGTCCCACACGGAGAACGGCACATCGCGTCGGTTGCGGATGCGCTCGGACAACTCTCTGGCCGTGACTTCCCGCAGTACCACGGGACCGGCGCTGGGCGCATTGGCCCCGGAAAGCGCCATCCGAAGCGCACCAGCGGTCTCCTTCCCGAGTGCCGCAATCAGTCCAAAGACGTTGCTTGTCGAAAGCCCGTTGGATTGGGCAGCATCGTCCAGTGCCTGGCCTTCGGGGAGAAGATTCTCGAAGAATTGCCGGACGATTGCGCTGTGCGTCTCTTCAGTCTCTGATGGATCGCGCACAAGGGGAATACGCGGGCCAATGGCAAATGCGCCCGTCGACTGCTTCCACGCCGGCTCGTATTCGAACCGAAAGCGATTCGTCTCGGGTGCGTGGCTCAGGCGACCCACCAAAGTGTCGTCGAGCCAGGCGGCGAGTTCAGCCACGATCGACACCTCCTTGCGCCACCGACGACTGCCGTGCACGGATGACCGAGTGTCGAACCACTTCCCGTTCTTCTGGACTCAGCAGCAATACGGCCACGCCAAACTGGCGGGCCGCCTTGAGCGCTATGGATAGCCCGACCGAGGCCCTCGCCGTCTCGAGGTCCGAGAGCGTTTGCTTGGATATGCCCACCGACGCCGCAGCATCGGCAATGCTCATCCCAGACGCCGTGCGGGCCGCCCGGATCGCTGCACCAAAAGCCTGAGCATCGGTGGCCCAGGGGTCAGGGCTCAGCGGAGAGGGTTGTACGGTGCGCATAAGTCCTGCTTTTCTTGGATTATAGGTTCGTCATCGAGCAAGCGACCCATAAATCCTGCTTTTGCAGCCTTTTTGCACCTCGTGGTCTAACCACATTCAAAAAGCCTGGAATGCTGGGCGTTATTCCTGCGCGGCAGAACCTCGCCGTTTGAATTTCACGGTCCCTTCACAGAGTGCGCCGTGTCTTCCAATCGCCTTCGCACGACCCATCCATCCTTGAACCACGCCGCCACTTTGGCGGTTCTCAAGGAGATTTGTCATGCGTCTGTTCCTTCACCCACCCGGCCCGCTCAGCCATGTCGGGCGGGTGTTGTGGTGTGCTGCGGCCTCGGTGTCCGCAGCCCTGCTGTTGCTGGTCTGGTCGCCCCAGGCTCGCGCCGATGATTCGGAGGCCGTGAAGGCCGAGAGCCCGTATTTCCACGTCAACAGCAGCGAACCGGGCGTCGATCGGCTGCCGCTGAAGGCCACCGCGGTGGACGTGCGCATTTCCGGCGTGATCGCGGACGTCACGGTGGTCCAGCACTATCGCAACGAGGGGCAGCGACCGATCGAGGCGCGTTATGTGTTCCCGGGGTCCACGCAATCGGCCGTCTACGCGATGAACGTGCGCCTCGGCGACCGTTTGTTGACGGCACGCATCAAGGAAAAGCAGGCCGCTCGCATCGAATACGAAGCCGCCAAGAAAGAAGGCCGCACGAGCGCGCTGCTGGAGCAGCACCGTCCGAACGTGTTCGAAATGAATGTGGCGAACATCCTGCCTGGTGACGACGTGCGTGTCGAGCTGCGCTATACGGAGCTGCTCACGCCGACGGACGCCCGCTACGGCTTCGTGTTCCCGACCGTGGTCGGCCCGCGGTATGCCTCTCCCACGGCATCGGCCGCCAACGGCGCCATGCCAGGCGTGCCTTATCTGCATGAAGGCGAGGCCTCCGCCTCGGCGTTCGACATCAAGGTGTCGGTCGACGCACCGGTGTCGATCAAGGAGCTGACCTCCTCGTCGCATGATGTGCGGGTCGACGGGGCCGGTACGCCGCATGCGCGCGTCGCATTGGCGCAAGGCAGCCGCCCTGCGAACAACCGCGACTTCATGCTCGACTACCGGCTCGCCGGTGACCGCATCGAGACGGGCCTGATGCTGTTCCGTGGGGGCGACGAGAACTACTTTCTCGGTCTCGTCGAGCCGCCCAAGGCGGTGCCGACGCGCGACGTCAGCCCGCGGGAGTACATCTTCGTCGTCGACATCTCGGGTTCGATGCATGGCTACCCGCTCGAGACGGCCAAGGTGCTGCTCCAGAACCTGATCGGCGGCCTGCGCCCCAGCGACACCTTCAACGTGATGCTGTTCTCCGGCAGCAACCGCATGCTGTCGCCCACCTCGGTGCCGGCCACGCGCGCCAACATCGACCAGGCGATGGAGACCATCCGCGCCATGGGCGGCAGTGGCAGCACGGAAATCGTGCCGGCCCTGAAGCGCCTGGCCGAGCTGCCGAAGCCGACGGACGTGTCGCGCAGCGTCATCGTCGTGACGGACGGATATGTCAGCGTGGAGGCCGAAGTGTTCCAGCACATCCGCCAGCACCTGTCGAAGCAGAACGTGTTTGCGTTCGGCATCGGCAGCAGCGTGAACCGCCATCTCATCGAAGGCATTGCCCGCGCCGGCATGGGCGAGGCGTTCATCGTGACCAAGCCGGAACAGGCCGCCGCCCAGGCCGAACGCCTGCGCAAGATGATTGAATCGCCGGTGCTCACGAACGTGAAGGTGAGCTTCCAAGGGCTGGACACGTATGATGTGGAGCCGCAGCAGCTGCCCGACGTGCTCGGTGGCCGCCCGGTCGTCGTGTTCGGCAAGTGGAAGGGCGACACGGCGCAGGCCAAGGTCATCGTGGACGGCCAGACTCCGGGGGGCCCCTATCGCATCGAGATGAGCACCGCCGGCCAGGAGGATGCGAAGTCGTCGGCCCTGCGCCTCTTGTGGGCCCGCCAGCGCATCGCGGCGCTGTCGGACCAGGAAGCCCTGGAAGGCGGCAGCACGCAGAAGGAGGCCATCACGGCCCTTGGCCTGAAATACGGTCTGCTGACGCAGTACACGAGCTTCATTGCCGTGGACAAGATCGTTCGCAATGCGAATCCGGAGCAGGCGGCCACGGTCGACCAACCCTCGCCGATGCCCGAGGGCGTGAGCAACCAGGCCATTGGGGCCGAGGTGCCGAGCACGCCGGAACCTGCTGCATGGGCCGCCTTGTTGCTGGTGGCCGGCATCCTGGCTGCCACGCTGATGTCTCGCCGGGCAAAGTGAGGCCATTCCGTGAGCACGATGTGTGACCTTCGCATTGCGCTGCCCACGAGCCAGGCGGGCCGTTGGATGGCCCGCTTCGATCGGGTGCCGCCGCTGGCATGGCTCGGCCTGCATGCGGCGGCACTGTGGCCGCACTGGCGGTGGGCCGCAGCCCGGGTCGTGGACGGGTCGGACGACCCGCTGGGACTGGCCGCGTTGGCGGCGTTCGGCGTGCTGGTGGGTCGAGAAGCTGGCCGCTTGACGGCGCGGCCGGACGCGCGCTGGCTTCTCGCCGCTGCCGTGGGCACGGTACTGGCCACCGCAGGCACGTTCGCACTGCCGCCGCTGCTCGGTGCGGTGTTCGCGGCGCTGGCCCTGGCCTGCGCCGCGCGTGCGTTCCTGCCCTCCGGCCATGCGTCCATGCCACTGATGGGGCTCTCCGTGCTCGCATTGCCGGTCGTGTCGTCGCTGCAGTTCTACGCCGGCTTTCCGCTGCGGGTGGTCACGGCACAGTTCAGCACGTGGGTGCTGCAGGTGGCAGGCTTCGCTGCCGAGCGCACGGGCACCGCGATGCAGGTGGACGGCCGGCTCGTGATCGTCGACGCCCCGTGTTCGGGCGTTCAAATGGTGTGGATGGCGTACTTCACCGCCTGTGCGGTGGCAGGCTGGCAGGGCCTGGGCGACCGCGCGTTCCTGCGTCGCCTGCCCGCGGCCGGCGCTTTCGTGCTCGCCGGCAACGTCCTGAGAAACAGCGTACTGGTCGGGCTGGAAGCCCGCCATGTGGCGGTGTCGGAATCACTGCACCAAGGCATCGGGCTGGTTGTCCTGGCCGCCGTGTGCTGGGGCGTGGCGCATGTGATGGGCGGAGAGCGTCATGACCAGGCATGAGACACGGCGCGCCCGTTGGACGCAGGGCCTGTTCGCCTTGCTGCTCGCCGCCTGCGCGCTGCTGCCGCTCGCGCGTCCTGCCAGCCAGTCGCCGGTGCCCACAGCATCACCGGAGTGGCCCACCTCCTGGGAGGGCCGTGCGCTGCGGCCACTGGCGCTGAGCGCCGTGGAGCTCCGCTTTGCCGGCCGCTTCCCGGGCCACATCGCTCGACTGACCGACGGCGACCAGGTGCTGGTACTGCGCACCGTGACCGAGCCGACACGGCAGCTCCATCCGGCCGCGGATTGCTACCGCGGGCTGGGCTACCGCATCCGCAGCGCCCAACTGGAGACCGACGATCAGGCGCGCCTGTGGCGGTGCTTTGTTGCCGAGCGCGGGGGCCGCGCCACCCGGGTGTGCGAACGCATCGTCGATGCGCAAGGCCAGGCATTCACTGACACCTCGAGCTGGTATTGGGCCGCCCAGTTCGGCCGCACGGCAGGCCCCTGGCAAGCGGTCACGGTGGCGAGGGCTTTGTGAAAGGCGTTCTGAAATGGATGCTCGCCGGGGCCGGCATCTTCCTGGGCATGATGCTGGCCTCGGCTGCCTGGGTCTTGCACCTGCTGCGGCCGGCCGAGGGTGAGTGGGCTCACACCGTGCGAATCGGCAGCTTTTCACATGCCGTCAGTGTGCCGGCGCTGTGGCGCATCGCCACCCATCCACTGATGCTGGAATGGACCGCGGGCCGCACCTGGGACACCCGTTTCGGCCCGGTGCGCTGGAGCGCATCGCCCGGCGAAGGCCAGTGGCTCGTCGTGTGCGCCCCCTGTTCGGTGCACCGGCCGGAATGGGGTGCCGATGCGCTGCAGGTATCGCGGTTGGCGTTCTCGCTGAGCCGCGACGCCAGCGGCCGGGCGTCCGGCACCGTCACCATCGGCGATGTGCCCCACGCCATGATCGGCCGGTGGTCGCTCGTGATGCAGCCGGCTGGTGCCGAGCTCAATGTGGCGTTCGCCGACGTTCCGATGGCCGATGCCTACGGCGTGTTGGCCACCGTGGTCCCCGAAGCCACGCGCGCCCGCATCGAGGGCCGGTTGGAGCTTCAGGCCACGCTGCGTCTGCCGTCACGTGCCTTGGCGGTGGCGCCGAAGGTGACCGGCTTTCGGGTGTCGGGCCTCGGCACGGAGCGGCTGGCCGACGCACGCCCGGCATGCCCGGAGGGGCCGGCCGGCACTTGGCTGACCCGGGCCGTGATCGCCGCGGAAGACCAGCGCTTTTATGAACATCCCGGGTTCGACGTCGACGCCCTCGCCGCGGCGTGGTCCGTGAACCAGGCGCGCGGTGCGGTGGTGGCCGGTGGCAGCACGCTGTCTCAGCAACTGGCCAAGCTCGTCTACACGGGTGACGGCCGCAGCCCCTCACGCAAGCTCCGCGAACTGCTCTACGCGGTGGAACTCGATCGCACGCTCGGCAAGGCCCGCGTGCTCAACCTCTATCTCGCCCTGGTTCCCTGGGGCGAGGGCCAGTGCGGCGCGGTGGGGGCGGCCCGGCACTATCTGCGCAAGGAACCGTCGGGCCTGACGCCCATCGAGGCCGCCTGGCTGGCGAGTCTGTTGCACAACCCCGACCGCGAACGCGCCACGATGGCTCGGGAAGGCCATGTCAATGCGGCCCGGGTGGACTGGGTCATGGGGCAAATGCGTCCCGCGCCGCGGCCGCGTTGGCGTGTGCCGGCGGCCACCTGGCTACCCCCATCTTGAAAACCTTGCGGGAGGCCCGACTTCTCTGCGGGGTAGCATTCACCCCCTAACGATTGGAGGACATCCCATGATTCGCAGGCACTGGCTTGTTGCCGTGGCACTCGCAACCGTTGCCGCCTTGAGCGGCTGTGGCTACAACGACTTCCAGCGGCTCGACGAACAGGTCAAATCGGCATGGGCGGAGGTGGTGAACCAATATCAGCGCCGGTCGGACCTCATTCCGAACATCGTCGCCTCCGTCAAAGGCGAGACCCAGTTCGAACAGGAGACGCTGACGCGTGTGATCGAGGCCCGCGCCAAGGCCACCAGCATCCAGGCGACGCCGGAGCTGGTGAACAACCCGGAGGCGTTCGACAAGTTCCAGAAGGCCCAGGGCGAATTGACGGGCGCGCTGAGCCGCCTCATGGTGGTCAGCGAGCGCTACCCGGACCTGAAGGCGAACAAGGCGTTCCAGGACCTGCGGGCCGAACTGGCGGGTACCGAGAACCGGATCACCGTGGCGCGCAACCGCTTCATCAAAGCGGTGGCCGACTACAACACCCTGGCCCGGAGTTTTCCCACGAACCTGACCGCGATGGCGTTCAGCTACGCGATCAAGCCGAGTTTCACCGTGCAGAACGAAGCGGAAATCTCCACGGCGCCGGCCGTCAGCTTCGACAAGCCGGCATCGAAGTGAGCCCCGCACCTTGAGCCGTCTGCTGCGCCGGGTGTTCGCGCTGCTGCTCGCGCTGTGGGGCGGGGCCCTGTTCGCGCAGGACGTGCTGCCCGTGCCTGCGCTCACCGCGCGGGTGATGGACCAGACTGGCACGCTCACCGAATCGCAGCGCAGCGCCATCGCGTCCAAACTCGAGGACATCGAGCGCCGGCACGGTTCGCAGCTGGTGGTGCTCATGGTGTCCACGACCGCACCGGAGGACATCTTCTCGTTCACGCAACGGGTCGGCGACGAATGGAAGATCGGCCGGCGCGGCGTGGGCGACGGCCTTCTCATCGTCGTGGCCAAGGCCGATCGCAAGGTGCGCATCGCCCCAGCCAAGGCACTCGAAGGCGCCGTGCCCGATCTGGTGGCCAAGCGCATCATCGAAGACCAGATCGTGCCGGCATTCCGCCGGAACGACTACGCCGGGGGTCTCGAGCTCGCCATCGATCAGCTCGCTGCACGCATCGCCGGGGAAGGATTGCCTGAACCGGCGGTGCGGCCGTCACCGTCGGCCCGGCAAGGGTTCGACTGGGAAGATGCAGGCGTTCTGCTGTTCGTCGGCGTGCCCCTGCTGGGGGGCATCGCCGTGGCCATCTTCGGGCGCAAGCTCGGGTCACTGCTGACGGGTGGGGTGGTCGGCGGCATCGGCTGGTGGATGACGGCGAGCCTCTTGATCGCCGGTGGCGCCGGTCTGCTCGCCTTGTTGCTGGTCGGCGCGCTCGGTGTGGGTTCGCGCAGCGGGCGGGGAAGCGGCGTGCCGATCATCTGGGGCGGCGGTGGTGGCAGCAGCGGTGGCGGCCTGTTCGGCGGCGGTGGCGGGGGCGGTTTCAGTTCCGGTGGCGGGGGTGATTTCGGTGGCGGCGGCGCCTCGGGAGACTGGTGATGAAGAAGCCCGACCATCCACTGATCCGAGTGCTCAAACACCGGTGGCTCGATGCAGGCGATGCGCGCCGCGCCATTGGCGACGATGGCTTGCGACGGCTGCAGGCACGCGTGGCCGAGAGCGAGCGGGCCCACACCGGCGAGATCCGCATCTGTGTCGAAGGCGGTTTGCCCCTGTCGTACCTGCGCCGCCGCGCCACAGCGCGCGAGAGGGCCATCACGCTGTTCGGCAAGCTGCGGGTGTGGGACACGCGGGACAACAACGGTGTGCTGATTTACTTGCTGCTGGCAGACCACCGCATCGAGATCGTGGCCGACAGAGGCTTGAACGCCCTCGTACCGGAGGCCCATTGGTCCACGCTCACCACTCGGATGGCCGAGGCATTTCGTGACAAGCGATTCGCACAAGGCCTGAACGACGCCATCGACGAAGTGCACGCATTGCTTGTGCAGCATTTTCCAGCCGCCCCGGGCGAGCACAACCCGAACGAGCTGCCGGATGCCGTCGTGTTGCTTTGAACCCGGCCCTCAGAAGTGGGCGAGGTAGCCACCATCCACGGCAATCACCTGGCCGGTGACATAGGAAGCCGCCGGTGAGACGAGGAACACCACGGCGCCGCTGATCTCATCGGGCCGGCCCCAACGGCCGAGTGAGGTGCGGCGCTGCAACCAATCGGACACGTCGGGATCGGCCACCATAGCGGCGTTGGGCTCGGTGGCGAAGTAGCCCGGAGCCACCGCATTGACGTTGATGCCCTGCGGCCCGAGTTCGGCGGCCAGCGCCCGGGTCAGCGCGGCCAAGCCGCCTTTCGCTGTCGTGTAAACCGAGTCACCCGAGCGGGCGATGTCGCCGGCGATCGAAGTGACGTTGACGATGCGGCCCCAGCCTCGAGGTGCCATGTGGCGCGCGGCCGCCTGGCACAGCTGGAAGGGCGCCACCAGATTGACTTCGAAAAGCGAACGAACGTCCGCCAGCGCGAAATCGGCGAGGGCGCCTCGGCTGCGTTGGCCAACGTTGTTGACCAGAATGTCCCAGCCGCCTGAGGCCTCCATCGCATCGATGATCGGCGCCGCGGCCGCAGCGTCCGTCACGTCGAACACGGCGGGTTGGGCGAGGCCCCCGTCCGCGCGAACCGCATCCACGGCAGCGGACACCCGGGCCGCGTCACGGCCGTTGATCCAGACGGTGCCGCCCGCCAAGGCGAGCGCACGTGCGATCGCAAAGCCCAGTCCGCCCGTCGCGCCAGTCACCAGGGCATTGCGGCCGTTCAATGAAAACGGGTGCGCGGTCATCGTGTTGCCTTCCTTCCCAAATGACAAAAGCCCGCCGAGGCGGACCTGGCGGGCTTTCAGACGTGTGCGTCGATCACTTCTTGCGGAACTTGCGCAAGGCAGCGATCTGGGCGGCCATCGCGACGAATTCGCTTTGAGCCGCAGCGAAGTCGATGTCGCTCTTGGCGTTCTTCATCGCTTCCTCGGCGAGGCGCTTGGCTTCGGAGGCCTTGGCTTCATCGAGGTCCTTGCCGCGGATGGCGGTGTCGGCGAGCACGGTGACCGCGCCCGGCTGCACTTCGAGGATGCCCCCGGCGACGAACACGAATTCTTCCGTGCCGTCGGTGCGCTCGATGCGAACGGCGCCCGGCTTGATGCGGGTGATCAGCGGCGTGTGGCGGGGCAGGATGCCCAGCTCGCCGTTTTCACCCGGCAAGGCGACGAACTTGGCTTCGCCGGAGAAGATGCTCTCTTCGGCGGAGACGACGTCTACGTGCAGGGTTGCCATGATGTTTTCCTTGGAGGTTTTGAATCGGTTCAGAAAGGGACCCCGGATGCGAGGCACAAACCCCGCGTCCGGTCAGCCCGCTCACTGAATCTTCTTCGCCTTCTCGAAGGCTTCGTCGATGGTGCCGACCATGTAGAAGGCCTGTTCCGGAAGGCTGTCGCACTCGCCGGCCACGATCATCTTGAAGCCGCGGATGGTTTCCTTCAGCGGCACGTACTTGCCCGGGGCGCCGGTGAACACTTCGGCCACGTGGAACGGCTGCGACAGGAAACGCTGGATCTTCCGGGCGCGGGCCACGGCCAGCTTGTCTTCCGGTGCCAGTTCGTCCATGCCCAGGATCGCGATGATGTCGCGCAGTTCCTTGTAGCGCTGCAGGGTGCCCTGCACGGCGCGCGCGGTCGTGTAGTGCTCTTCGCCGACGACCAGCGGGTCCAGCTGGCGCGAGGTCGAGTCCAGCGGGTCCACGGCCGGGTAGATACCCAGGGCGGCGATGTCACGCGACAGAACGACGGTCGAGTCCAGGTGGGCGAAGGTGGTTGCCGGCGACGGGTCGGTCAAGTCGTCCGCAGGGACGTACACGGCCTGGATCGACGTGATGGAGCCCACCTTGGTCGACGTGATGCGCTCTTGCAGGCGGCCCATTTCCTCGGCCAGCGTGGGCTGGTAGCCCACGGCCGAAGGCATCCGGCCCAGCAGGGCCGACACTTCCGTACCGGCCAGCGTGTAGCGGTAGATGTTGTCCACGAAGAACAGCACGTCCTTGCCTTCATCGCGGAACGATTCGGCGATGGTCAGGCCGGTCAGGGCCACGCGCAGGCGGTTGCCCGGCGGCTCGTTCATCTGGCCGTACACCAT
>CBIHPH010000110.1:0-14135 GCA_966212105.1 uncultured Rhizobacter sp. | reverse complement strand
CGCGTCGCTGGGCGCTTTGGCAAGGGCGCCCCCACCGCATGTGCACCAGACGATGTGTCATACCGGCGAACGCCGGTATCCACCGTCCGCAGTGGGCAACGGCTTGCACCGGGGTGACATTTTTGGGGCGACACCCCCGCGTCGCTGGGCGCTTTGGCAAGGGCGCCCCCACCGCATGTGCACCAGACGATGGGTCATACCGGCGAACGCCGGTATCCACCGTCCGCAATGGGCAACGGCTTGCGCCGGGGTGACATCTTCACGTGTCATGCTGCGCCGCAATTGTTGACAATGGCCCATCCCATTGCCGGAGCCGCCGTTGTCCCCACCCCGTTCCAACGACCTCGCCCGAATGAAGTGGATCGCGATGGCGCTGCTGGTCGGCGCCGCGATCGTGTACGCCGTGGCTTCGTTCCAGCAGGCCCGGCATGCCGCCTGGGGCTATGTCGCAGCCTTCGCGGAGGCAGCCATGGTGGGCGCCCTGGCCGACTGGTTCGCCGTGGTGGCACTGTTTCGCCATCCGCTCGGGCTGCCCATTCCGCACACGGCGATCATCCCGAGCAACAAGGACCGCATCGGGGAGAACCTGGCGGCCTTCATTTGCACGAATTTCCTCGGCACGTCCCAGGTGCTCGACAAGCTGCGCGAATTCCGTGCGGCCGATCGCCTGGCCGCCTGGCTTGCCGATCCGCATCATGCACAGCAGGTGTCGATCCACCTCGGCGCCCTGCTCTCGCATGCGCTGCGCGCGCTCGATGACGAGCCTGTGCGCCACTTCTTCAGGAGTACCGTGCTCGCACGCCTCGGCCGTGTGGACAGCACGCGCTTGCTCGGCGAGTTGCTGGACGTGCTCACCGCCGACGGCCGCCATCAGCAGGTGCTCGACGCTGCGCTGAGGCAGCTCGGGCGTGTGCTCGATGATGAAACGCTCAAGCAGGAGGTGGCCGATGTGGTGGCCGCCGAGGTCAAGTACCTCCGGTTCGTGGGCCTGGACACGGCGGCCGGCCGCTTCGCCACCGAGAAGATGGTGGCCGGCGTCGTGCGCCTGGTCAGCGAAATGGGTGAGGACCCCGCCCATCCGCTGCGCCAGCGGTTCGATGAGTTCATGCGAAGTTTCATTGCCGATTTGAAACACGATGCGGCGATGCGCGAGAAGGGCGAACGCCTGAAGGCCGAGCTGCTGGGTCACCCGCAACTTGCCACATACCTTCACGGGCTGTGGAGCCAGGTGATCGACTGGACGCGCCAGGACCTCGCACGCGACGATTCCACACTGCGTGCGCGCGCCGCGGCGGCAACACGCGCGCTCGGCCAACAGCTGCAAGACGACGTCGCGATGCGCCAATGGATCGACGCGCAGCTGCTCGCCGGGGCGCCGCGCTGGATCGACCGC
This sequence comes from uncultured Rhizobacter sp., assembly GCA_966212105.1. Taxonomy (GTDB): domain Bacteria; phylum Pseudomonadota; class Gammaproteobacteria; order Burkholderiales; family Burkholderiaceae_C; genus Rhizobacter. The sequence goes on along the minus strand of CBIHPH010000110.1, from coordinate 12,742 downwards.
TACCGCGAAGACATCCGCCGCTACATCGTGAACCGCGTTTCAAGCTGGAACGCCGACGAGATGACCGGCGAGCTCGAACGCAACATCGGCCGGGACCTGCAGTTCATCCGCATCAACGGCACGCTGGTGGGCGGCCTGGCCGGCTTGCTGATCCACGCCATGACCGAGTTCTTGCGGACCGGCACCCTTCTCTGACCATCGCGTGTCAACGGGCCTTGAGCCGCAGGAAGGTGATCTCAGACGGGGCACCGAAGCGCTTCGGCGGCCCCCAATAGCCCGTGCCCCGGCTGGTGTAGACCCACAAATCATTCAGCTTGTGCAAGCCGGCAGTGAACGGCTGCTGCAGCGGCACGAAGAAGTTCCAGGGAAAGAACTGCCCGCCGTGGGTGTGGCCCGACAGTTGGAGGTGATAACCCGCCCCGGCCGCGAGCATGGCCGTGCGCGGCTGGTGTGCGAGCAGCACGCGCACGCAGGCCTGTTCGGGGGCGCCTGCGATGGCGGCCACTGGGTCGCTGCGGTGTGTCGGATCGAAATGGTGGGCCGACCAGTCGGCCACGCCGGCCACCACCATCTGGCCGGCGCCGTGTTGAAGCACCACATGTTCGTTCATCAGCACCGTGAGGTCCAGGCGGCGAAGTTCGTCGATCCACGCATGTGCGCCTGCATAGTATTCGTGGTTGCCGGTGACGACGAAGGTGCCATGGCGCGAGACCAGATCCTTGAGCGGTGCCACGTGGTCGGCCAGTTCGGCCACGCTGCCATCCACCAGGTCGCCTGTCACGGCCACCATGTCGGGTCGCAGGCTGTTCACGCGGTTGACGATGGCCTGCACGTAGCGGGACTTGATCGTGGGGCCGACATGGAGGTCGCTGATCTGCGCGATCGTGAAACCATCCAGGGCGGCCGGCAAACCCGGGATCGGCACATCCACCGGCACCACGGAGGCGGTGCGCCGGGCGTTGAGGAAACCGGCCGCCGTGGCCAGCGCCCCGGCAGCGAGCACCGCCACGGCAGTGCCGCCTCGCCATGAAGCATCCAACCCGCCGAACGGCCAAGCGGCCAGCAACACAAGGTCGCGCATGACGCTCAACACGAACACCGAAGAGAACAGCCCCATGAGCAGCAGGCCGACCCAGGACGCCGTGTCGGCGAAACGGCGCGCGCGCCATCGGGTGGCCAGCAGGCCGAGCGGCATCAACAGCGCCGATCCCGCAAGCCAGACCGACACCGCTGCATGAGCGGCAGGCAAGTCGGGCACCAGGCGCATGCCGAGGTACAGGTGCAGCATGGCGGACAAGACAAACAGGATCGTGCGAGTCATCGGGCCTCATCTGAGGGCAGCGCCTTCGCATTCAACAACAGGGAACCGGCCGATACAATTCGGGCCCTTCAGTGTTCACTTCTGTTCCATGTCCGATCGACTCGCCGTGTTGCCGCAATACCTGCTGCCCAAGCAGGCGCTGACCGCATTTGGGGGGCGTGTCGCGTCCACGGCGGCCGGGCCGGCCACCACGCGCCTGATCGAATGGTTCATTCGACGCTACCGCGTCGACATGTCCGAGGCGGCGCAGGCGGATGCAACCGCCTACAAGACCTTCAATGAATTCTTCACTCGGGCGCTGAAACCACAGGCGCGTCCCATCGCTGCGGCCGGTCTCGTCTGCCCGGTGGACGGTGCGGTAAGCCAGCACGGACGCATCGAGGGCGACCAGGTCTTCCAGGCCAAGGGCCACCACTACTCGACCACTGCACTGGTCGGCGGCGATGAGGCACTGGCCGGGCAGTTCCACAACGGCCACTTCGCCACCATCTACCTGAGCCCGCGCGATTACCACCGGGTTCACATGCCATGCGACGGCCGGCTGCGCCGGATGATCCACGTGCCCGGCGCGCTGTTTTCGGTCAACCCGGTGACGGCCCGGGGCGTGCCCGGCCTGTTCGCGCGAAACGAGCGGGTGGTGTGCGTCTTCGATTCACCCAGGGGCCCGTTCGTGCTCGTGCTCGTGGGCGCCACGATCGTGGGCAGCATGGCCACGGTGTGGCATGGCGTGGTCAATCCACCGCGCAGCCGCAAGGTGCGTGAATGGCGCTACGACGATGCATCCGTGTCGCTGAAGAAGGGCGAGGAGATGGGCCGCTTCCTGCTCGGCTCCACCGTGGTGCTGCTGTTTCCGGACCAACCGGTTTCCTTCAATCCCGCCTGGGGCCCGCAGCATGCGGTGCGCATGGGTGAGGCGATGGCCAACCCGGGCTGACGAAGGCCTGGCAAAAGCCTCCCCGGCACCGCGCCTTCAGGCCGCCGGCCGCACGGGCCGACCTCGTTCGGAGGACACTGCAGCTTCCCCTGGAATCAGGAGCCGCCATGTCCCCCTCCACCGCCGCCCCTCAGACGCGCATCGAGCGCGACAGCATGGGCGAACTCGCCGTGCCGGCCGACGCACTGTACGGTGCGCAAACGCAGCGGGCGATCAACAACTTCCACATCAGCGGCCAGCGCATGCCGGAGGCGTTCGTGCGGGCGCTGCTGCTCGTGAAAGCCGCTGCGGCGCGTGCGAACGTGTCGCTCGGCGCACTGCAGCCACGCACCGGCGAGGCCATCGGCGAGGCCATCCAGCAGTTGCTCGCGCTGACCGACGACGAGCGCATGGCGCACTTCCCGGTCGAGGTGTTCCAGACCGGTTCGGGCACGAGCACGAACATGAATGCGAACGAAGTGATCGCCACGCTCGCATCCCGTGCGCTCGGTACTCCGGTGAGCCCCAATGACCATGTGAACGCGAGCCAGAGCAGCAATGACGTGATTCCCACCGCGCTGCATGTGAGCACGGCCATCGCGCTGCACCACCAGTTGCTTCCGGCGCTCGATCACCTCAAGACCATCGCCCGCACCAAGGGCCGCACGGTGTACGCCCATGTCAAGACCGGCCGCACCCACCTCATGGACGCGATGCCCGTGCGGCTGAGCCAGGTGCTTGACGGCTGGGCCCAGCAGGTGGAAGACGCCGCCGGCCACTTGCGGGCCATGCTGCCTTCGCTGCAAAGGCTCGCGCAGGGCGGCACCGCCGTGGGCACGGGTGTGAACGCCGCCCCTGAATTCGCAGCGAAGTTCGCAGCCGAGCTCAGCACCGCCACGGGTCTGGCCTTCAAGCCGGCCCCGAGCTTTTTTGCGGTGATGGGTGGGCAAGACACCCTGGTTGCCACCTCGGGCCAGCTCAAGACCACGGCCGCGGCGCTGATGAAGATCGCCAATGATTTGCGCTGGATGAATTCCGGCCCGCTGGCGGGCCTCGCGGAGATCGAGCTTGAAGCGCTGCAACCGGGCTCGTCCATCATGCCGGGCAAGGTCAACCCGGTGATCCCGGAGGCCACGGCGATGGTGGCTGCGCAGGTGATCGGCAACGATGCGACCATCACGGTGGCGGGCCAGTCCGGCAATTTCGAGTTGAACGTGATGTTGCCGGTGATCGCGCGCAACGTGCTGGAATCGATCCAGCTGCTCACCCATGCCAGCCGGCTGCTGGCCGACAAGGCCATCGCCACGTTTCAGGTGAATGAGGCGCAACTGCGCCGGGCACTGTCGCGCAACCCGATTCTCGTGACCGCGCTGAACCCGCTGATCGGGTACCTCAAGGCCGCCGAGATCGCCAAGATCGCCTACAAGGAGGACCGGCCCATCCTCGATGTGGCCGAGGAGCACACGAACCTCGACCGCGCGCAGCTCGAAGCCTTGCTGGACCCGGTGAAGTTGACCGGCCCCTGAGCCACGTCAACTCGCCCACCTCAACTCATTTGACGGTCACGGTCACCTTGACCTCGCCGGCCTTCTGGAAGGTCAGCGTGGCCGGGAAGGTGTCGCCGGCCTTCAACGGCGCCTTCAGCCCCACGAACATGATGTGCATGCCGCCCGGCTTGAGCTCGACGCGCTGGCCGGCCGGCACATCGATGCCGTCGAGCTCGCGCATGCGCATCACGTTGCCGTCCATCGACATGGTGTGCATTTCCACCGAGGCCGAGACGTCGGCGCGCACCGACAGCAGCCGATCGGCGGCCTTGCCGGTGTTCTCGAGCAGCAGGTAGCCGCCCCCGGCCCGCTGGCCGGGCACGGTGGCGCGGGCGTAAGGTTGTTCGACACGAATGTCCGCCCAGGCAGCGCCGACGGACAGCGCCAGCAGGAGGGCGCCAAGGGGTTTCAGGTTCATTTCGATTCCTTCGATGAAGGCCGCATTGTGGGCCTGCCGGGCAGCCACCGGATAATGGGGGCATGAGCATCCAGACCGATGATTTCGAACCCGTGCGCCGGGTGGTCAGCGCCGCACCGGCCTCGCCGAACGAGGAGGCCATCGAACGGGCTCTGCGCCCGAAGGGGCTGGCGGAGTACGTGGGCCAGGCCAAGGCGCGCGAGCAGCTCGAAATCTTCATCGGCGCCGCGAAAAAGCGTTCGGAGGCCATGGACCATGTGCTGTTGTTCGGCCCGCCCGGGCTGGGCAAGACCACGCTGAGCCACATCATTGCCAACGAGCTCGGCGTGAACCTGCGGCAAACCTCCGGCCCCGTGCTGGAAAAACCGAAGGACCTGGCTGCGCTGCTGACGAACCTCGAGCGCAACGACGTGCTGTTCATCGACGAAATCCACCGGTTGTCTCCGGTCGTCGAGGAAATCCTGTACCCGGCGCTGGAGGACTACCAGATCGACATCATGATCGGCGAGGGCCCCGCGGCGCGGTCGATCAAGCTCGACCTGCAGCCCTTCACGCTCGTGGGCGCCACCACCCGGGCCGGCATGCTGACCAACCCCTTGCGCGACCGCTTCGGCATCGTCGCCCGGCTCGAGTTCTACACCGACGAGGAACTCGCGCGCATCGTGTTCCGCTCGGCGGGCCTGCTCAACGTGGGCACCGACGAGGAAGGCGCCTTCGAGATCGCCCGCCGTTCGCGCGGCACGCCGCGCATCGCCAACCGGCTGCTGCGCCGGGTGCGCGACTATGCCGATGTCAAAGGCGACGGGCACATCAACAGGCAGCTCGCCGACCGGGCGCTGAAGATGCTCGACGTGGACCCGCAGGGCTTCGACGTGATGGACCGCAAGCTGCTCGATGCCGTCATCCACCGCTTCGACGGCGGCCCGGTCGGGCTCGACAACGTGGCCGCAGCCATCGGCGAGGAACGCGACACGATCGAGGACGTCATCGAGCCCTACCTGATCCAGCAAGGTTTTTTGCAGCGCACACCCCGCGGTCGCATCGCCACGCTGGCCGCGTACCGGCACCTGGGCGTGACGCCGCCGAAGCGGGCCGGTGCGAACGATCTGTTCGACTGAACCGGTCGGACCCGGGACGGTGGCCAGGGTCCTCAGGCCGTTGCAGCCATCTCCTCGCCGCCCGACCGGGCACGGCGACGCCGCATCCACAATGGCAGCGCCACCACCGCCACGCACAGCGCCAGCACGGCCGCCGACAGCGGGCGCTCGATGAACACGGTCAAGCGCCCCTCGCCGATCGACATGGCGTTGCGGAACTGAGCCTCGGCCATCGGCCCCAGGATCATGCCGACGATGACCGGGCCGGTCGGAAAATCGAAGCGCCGCATCACCACGCCCAGCAGGCCGATGCCGAAGAGCAGCAGCAGGTCGAAGCTCGATTGCCGCATGCCGTAGACGCCGACGGTCGCGAACACGAGGATGCCGGCATACAGCCAGTGGCGCGGGATGAGCAGCAACTTCACCCACAAGCCGACGAGCGGCAGGTTCAGCACGAGCAGCATCAGGTTGCCGATGTACAGCGAGGCAATCAGCGCCCAGACGAGCGTGCTCGAGGTCTGGAACAGCTGGGGCCCGGTGGTGATGCCGTAGTTCTGGAAGGCCGACAACAGGACGGCCGCCGTGGTGGACGTGGGAATCCCCAGGGTCATCAACGGCACGAGCACGCCTGCCGCCGTGGCGTTGTTGGCCGCCTCCGGACCGGCGACGCCTTCGATCGCACCGGCGGTGCCGAATTCGCCGCGGTGCTTCGACAGTTTTTTCTCCAGGGCATACGAGAGAAAGGTCGGGATCTCCGTGCCACCGGCCGGCACCGTTCCGAACGGAAAGCCAATGAACGTGCCCCGCAACCAGGCCGGCCACGACCTGCGCCATTCGGCCTTGGTCATGTAGAGGCTCGACATCCGGTTCCGCGTGGGCGCGTCGCGCCCTTCGTACAGCGCGAAGTACAGGGCCTCGCCCACGGCGAAGAGGCCGACAGCGACCAGGGTGACCTCGATGCGGTCCACGAGTTCGGGCACGCCCAGTGTGTACCGGGGCTGGCCCGAGATCTCGTCGATGCCGATCAGCCCGATGGCCAGGCCGAGGCACAGCGCCACCATGCCGCGCAGCACGCTGCTGCCGAGCACCGCCGACACGGTGATGAAGGCCAGCACCATCAACGCGAAGTACTCCGGCGGGCCGAACTTCAGCGCCACGCCAGCGAGCCAGGGTGCGAACAGCGTGAGCATCACCGTGGCGATGGTGCCGGCCACGAATGAGCCGATGGCCGCGGTGGCGAGCGCCGCGCCGGCCCGCCCGTGCTTGGCCATCCGGTTGCCCTCCAGGGCCGTGACCATCGATGCGGTCTCGCCTGGGGTGTTGAGCAGGATCGACGTGGTCGATCCGCCGTACATGCCGCCGTAGTAGATGCCGGCGAACATGATCATGGATGCGGTGGGTTCGACCTGCGTGGTCAGCGGCAGCAACATCGCCACCGCCAGCGCCGGGCCGATGCCCGGCAGCACGCCCACGGCGGTGCCCACCAGGCACCCGGCCAGGGCCCACATCAGGTTGACCGGAGTCGCGGCGGTCGCAAACCCGCCGAGCAATGCGTTCAAGGTGTCCATGGGTGTCCTTCAGATCCATCCGGCGGTGATGAGGCTCGGCAGGTTCACACCGAGCAGCCGGGTGAATGACCAGAACACCGGCGCGCTGATGAGCGCACCGATGCCCACATCCCGCGCGCTCGTGAGCAATGACGGACGCCCGTTGGCACCGAGGCGAAAGCCGCGTGCGGCCAATGCGAACAGCAACGCGCACGAGGGAATGAATCCGAGGCGCTCCAGGAGCAGCGCGTTCAGCACGAGCCCGGCCGAAACCCACGCCATCGCACGCCAATGGGGAGATGCCTCGGGCGACGGCACGAGCGGCGAGGTGGCCCGCCGCGCCGTGACGATGAGCAAGATGCCGAGCAAGGCCATGGAGGCGGCGACCGCCCATGGCAGCGCGGCAGGACCGGCGCCGGCATAGCCCGCTTCGCCAGGGATGGATGATGCGCCAGCGGCCAGCAGCGCGGCGAGCATGAGCACGCCTGCGCCGATGGCGGTGAAACCCTTGTTGTTCATGTCGAACAGTCCTTCGAATGGCAACGAGACGACGCCGTCAGATCATGCCCAGCTTGGCCATCATCGCGCGCAGGCGCGCATGGTCTTCATTGACGAAGCGCTCGAACTCGGGGCCTGTGAGCAGGGACGGGAACCAGTTGTTCTTCGCGAGAGCCTCATTCCAGGTTCGCGTCTGCGAGGCCCTGGCGACGGCATCGGCGAGGGCCTTGCGGCGCTCGGCCGAGATGCCCGGCGCGCCGTAGAGACCGCGCCAGTTGCCCAGCTCGACGTTCACGCCCTGTTCCTTGAGCGTCGGCACATTGACATCCTTGAGGCGGACGGGCGATGTGATCGCAATGGCGCGCATCTTGCCGCTCGCCACGAAATCCTGAAGTTCCGCCCATCCGCTCGTTCCGACCGAGACATGGCCGCCCAGCAGTGCCGCAGTGGCTTCGCCGCCGCCCTTGAACGGCACGTAGTTGATCTTGGCCACATCGATGCCCGCCTCACGTGCAATGAGGGCAACGCTCAGGTGGTCGATGGAGCCCTTGGAACCGCCGCCCCACTTCACGGTCGCGGGGTCCTTCTTCATCTGCGCCAGGATGTCGCCCATGGAGCGCCACGGCGATTCGGCGGGCACGACGATCACGTTGTATTCGGCCATGAGCCTCGCAATGGGGGTCGCGTTGTCCAGCGTGATGGGCGGCTTGTTCTGCACGATCGCGCCCACCATGACGCCGCCGACGACGACCAGCGCGTTCGGATCGCCCTTGGACGAGTTGACGAACTGGGCCAGCCCGATGGTTCCGCCGGCACCGCCCTTGTTCTCGTAGGTGATGTTGCCGGCGAAGCCCGACTCCTGGAGGGCCTTGCCGATGCCCCGGCCGGCCTGGTCGTAGCCGCCGCCGGGGTTGGCGCCGATCATGATCTTCAGGTTCTCGGCCGCCACCGCGGGTGCCGTGATCATGAGCGGCAGCAACGAGGCCAGGAACGTTTTGAGAAGAAGTCGACGCATGAAAAACTCCTGTTGAATGCGATGACTGCATCGTGGCGAAGGGGCCCCAAGGGGGCTTCGGGGACAACCCGCAAGGGCGGGTGTGAAGCTGTCAATCGCCCGTCGACCGCGCATCGGCAGCTGTCAATTGCCTGTCGGGTTGGTGGCAACCCTCGTCCGAACGACCCACCCGGGCAGGCAAACTCACGGCATGAACTTGCTGCTGGTGGAAGACGACGAGGCCATGGCCCAGGCCATCCAGATCGCACTGGAGCGCCGCGGTTTCGACGTCACCCGTTGCGCCCATGGCAGCGAGGCCCTGATGCGGCTTCGTCACCATCCGCCGGATGCCGCGCTGCTCGACCTGACCTTGCCCGGCATGGACGGCCTGCAAATCCTCCACAAGGCGCGCGCAGACGGCATCGACGTGCCCATCATGGTGCTGACCGCCCGCGGTGCCGTCGGCGATCGCGTCCTCGGCCTGAATGCCGGAGCGGATGACTACCTGCCCAAGCCGTTCGACCTCGACGAGCTCGAAGCGCGGATCCGCGCCATGCTGCGCCGCCGTGGCGGGCAAGATGAAGAGGCCACCCTCACCTGCGGCCCATTGACCCTGGAACGGAATTCCGGCGCGTTCTATCTGTCGGCCCGTCCGCTCGATGTGACACCGCGCGAGCAAGCCCTGCTGAAGGCCTTGATCGCCAGGCCCGGGCACGCCGTGGCGAAGGAGAAGCTGTTCCGCGTGGTGTTTCCGATGGAGACGGACATCCAGTTCGAAGCCATCGAGGTGGTGGCGTACCGGCTGCGCAAGAAGCTGGCCGGCTCCGGCGTGTCTCTCATCACGATGCGCGGCCTGGGCTACCTGCTCCGCTCGGATCCGGCCTGAGCGCTGCCATGGCCCGCGCTGCGGCCCGGCCGCATTCCCTTCGGCGCTACCTGCTCGCCGGCATCGTCATCCCGATCACGCTGTTCGTGATCATGGATGCCATCGGCGCCTACCGCCGGGCGCTCGAAGCCATCAACACCGCCTATGACCGTTCGCTGCTGGCCTCGGCCCGCTACATCGGTGAACTGCTGCAGACCGAAGGCGGCACGCTGAAGGTCGACCTGCCGTATGCCGCGCTCGAAATCTTCGATGCCAGCAACAGCAGCCGCATGTACTACCGCATCAACGGCCTCGACGGCAAGTTCCTTTCGGGTTACCCGGACCTGCCGGACTACACGCGCCAGATGCCCGCGCGCAGCGCCTACGCCGCACTCGTGGACTTCTACGAGGCCGACTTTCGGGGCGAACGGGTCCGCATGGCCGCGCTGTACCAGCCCGTCGCAGGGCAGAACGTGCTCGGCATGGCCCTGATCCAGGTGGCCGAAACCCGGGATGTGCGTGAGCAGCTGGCGCGCGGCCTGCTCATCGACACGCTGTTGCGCGAGGCCTTGCTGATCGCGATCGTCATCGTCGTGGCTTGGGTGGTGGTGCGCCGTGCGCTGCAGCCGGTCTACGGCCTTCGCCGGGAGGTTCTTGTTCGCAGCGAACACGATTTGTCGCCGGTGGCCACGAAGGGGCTGCCCATGGAACTCCAGCCGGTGGTGGGCGCCATCAATGAACTGATGCGCCGCGTGCAGCGCATGATCGGGCACCAGCGCCAGTTCGTCCGCGATGCCTCCCACCAATTGCGCACCCCGCTGGCCGTGCTGAAGCTGCAGGCCCAGAACGGCCTGTCCGGTGATGCCGAGGCCGTCCCCACGCTGGCGCAAATGCACGCCACGGTCGACCGCGCCATCCGGCTCGCCAACCAGATGCTCGCGCTCGCCAAGGTCGAGCAGGTCCACGAACAGGATCCGCCCGCGACCGTGGACCTGTCCGAGGTGGCACGCGAGGTGGCGCTCGATCTGTCGCCGCTGATCGGCGACAAGGACCTGGCATTCGAACTTCAGGCCGACTCGCCGGTGCGGGTGGTGGGCCACGAATGGATGTTGCGCGAGCTCACCCGCAACCTGCTGCACAACGCCATCCGGGAAACCCCGGCCCGGGCGGCCGTGAGCTTGCATGTGCGCCGCGACGGTCAACACGCCGTGCTGTGCGTGCGCGACGAAGGCCCCGGTCTGTCGGCCGCCCAACGCGCGCACCTGTTCGAACCGTTTCGCACCGGGCACCCCAACGAGGGCAGCGGCCTGGGCCTGGCGATCTGCCGCGAGGTCTCTCAACGCATGGGCGGCAGCATCGCGCTGGACAACCGGTACCGCGACGGCGTGCTGTTGGGGCTCGATGCCGTGGTGCGCCTGCCCTGGGCGTCCGACAGCACCTGAACCTCGGTCAGCACGGGCCAGGTCGATTCCGTGCATGACATCCTGCGCTTGGGTCCGGCACATCCCTCGGCCGACGGATTGCACACGGCAGAGACACCACGATCCTCTGCTTCAGCAAAATGCACATCCGCTGCCATTCATCATTCAAGAAAAGGGACGGACCACCATGAAGATGAGCGACTTTTCCACGGGCGAGTTCTACACAAACCCCTACCCCACCTATGCCAGGCTGAGGGCCGAAGGCGAATTGGTGCCCCTGGCGCCCAAGATCTGGGCCAGCGGCCGGCATGCCACCATCGAAGGCATCCTGAAGGACCGGAGAATGGGGCGCGCGTACCTCGAGGGTGTGAGACTGCGCTATGGCGAGGAGCGAGCCAAGGCGGATGTCTTCCAGACCTTCTCCCGCATGATGCTGCTGATCAACCCGCCGGAACACACGCGGATCCGCGGCCTGTTGATGCGCGCATTCAATGCGGCCCAGATGGAGAAGTTCAATGCCATCACCCAGGAGATCGCGGAAGAACTTTTCGACCGCCAGGCTTCGTCCGGTGGCATGGATGTGATGAAGGACTATGCCATCCCGCTGTCCCTGCGGATCATTTGCAAGCTCCTGGACGTGCCCTACCGGGATGTCGCGATGTTCAGCGAGGCGGTGCATGCACTGGCCTTCGCCTTCGAGCTCGCCCCCATGTCCGACGTGCAGATCACCGCGGCCAATGCCGCCGCTCACCGGTTGGAGCACTACTTCCTTGAAATCCTCCGCGAGCGCAGGAAGAGGCCCAGCGATGACTTGATCTCGCTCTTGTTGCTGGTCGAGGAGAACGGCACCCGGCTGACGGACGATGAAATCGTCGCCAACATCGTCATGCTGTTCTTTGCGGGACACGAGACAACGTCCCACATGATCGGCAATGCCCTCATTGCACTTCACAGGCACCCCACGGAGCTGGCGAAGGTCTTGCGCAACGAATACACGCTGTACGAAGTGGTGTACGAATGCCTTCGCTACGACGGATCGGTGCAACTGACCGGACGCGCGGCGCTGGAAGACATGGAGATCGGCGGAACGCACGTTGCGAAGGGAGACATGGTGTATGTGTTTCTCGGCTCGGCCAACCACGACCCGGATGCGTTCGATCATGCAGGGCAATTGCGCCTGGCCAAGGACGTGCACAAACCCAAGCTCCTGACGTTCGGCGGCGGCATCCACCACTGCATCGGGGCGCGGCTTGCCTGGATCGAAATCGAGACAGCCCTCAAGGTGTTGATCGAGAGAGCGCCCCAGCTCGAAATCCTGGGCATCGACCGCCTCGAATGGCACCGGCGAAACACGCTGCGTGGTGTGGAAGGCCTTCGGGTGGCGTGGTAGGTCTCCTCTCGCTTTGCTTGGGGTCCACCGCCTTCACGCCTTGCGCTGACTTCCGATCGAACGTCGTGGGAAAGTGATCGCCTGCCGCGAGGCTTGTTCCAGGGGAAGCCCGCCCGGGCAGTTGGACGGGTCGGACCTTCCCCGCAAAAGTCCACCCATGTTGGGAACTATTTGGGCAAACCGCCGAAAACCGTGTTGCGAACGCTGGTTGTTTGGGAAAAATCGCAGAGCGCCAACCCAAAAGGCTGACCGAGAAGCAGGGTGCCATCGTGCACCCGTTGCAGCTGCCGGGAATGCAGGCCGATCTGCGCTGGGAGCAGGGCTATGTGCTGCATGCCGAGGCGCCGGTGCAGTGGAACGGCAATGTGGTGGGCCGCATCGCAGGCAAGCGCAGCGAAGCCGCACCTCAAGCCACTTGCCGAGGCGCCTCGGCCCGCTTCACATCGCCGAGCACCACCTTGTCATCCTGCCGAAAGCCGGTGCCCGCTGCACCAGTGGGCACCGGCTTGCGCCGGTGTGACAGCAGAGTGGGCGAGCGAGCAAAGCGAGCAACGCCCGGAACCACGTGCGACAGGCAGGCAAGCGCAGCGAAGCCGCACATCAAGCCACTTGCCGAGGCGACTCGGCCCGCTTCACATCGCCGAGCACCACCTTGTCGTCCTGCCGAAAGCCGGTACCCGCTGCACCAGTGGGCACCGGCTTGCGCCGGTGTGACAGCAGAGTGGGCGAGC
>CBIHPH010000109.1:0-14219 GCA_966212105.1 uncultured Rhizobacter sp. | reverse complement strand
GGCCGATCATGCTGTGCATGAAGGCCACCAGCTCGGGCATCTTGGTCATCTCGACCCGCTTGGCCATCAAGGTGCCGAGCGTGCCACCGGCGAGCAGACCCAGCAGCACCCACGCCACACCTGCGGCAGGCGCGTGCTGCAAGGTTCCGGCAATGCGCCAGACCAGCGCGCCCGTGGTCAGGACCGCGATCCCCATGCCCACCATGCCGAAGACGTTGCCCCGGATCGATGTGGTGGGATGGCTCAGGCCCTTGAGCGCCTGGATGAAGCAGATGCTCGCAATGAGGTAAAGCAGCGTGACCAGGTTCATGCTCATGGTGCACCGCCTTCCTTGCCCTGCGCCTTCTTGTCCTTCTTCTTGAACATCTCGAGCATGCGCCGGGTGACCAGGAACCCACCGAACACATTGACCGCGGCCAGGGCCACGGCCAGCACCCCCATCGATTTGCCCAGGTATGACTCGGTCAGCGCCGCCGCGAGCATTGCGCCGACGATCACGATGGCCGAGATGGCGTTCGTGACCGCCATCAGCGGCGTGTGCAGCGCGGGCGTCACCGTCCACACCACGTGGTAACCCACGTAGATGGCCAGGACGAAGATGATGAGGTTGATGATGGTCGGCGAGATGATGTCCATCCGACGTGCTCCTGGTTGAGGATCAGAACTTGCGAATTTCCTTGATGGCGTTGCGCTCGTCGAGCAGCACCACCTTGGGCGTGTATGTCGCGGCCACGTCTTCGGACATCGTGGCATAAGTGCAGATGATCAGCAGGTCGCCCACCTGGGCACGGCGCGCGGCGGCGCCATTCAACGAGATGGCGCCCGATCCCGGCGGCGCCTTGATGATGTAGGTGGAAAACCGTTCCCCATTGTTGATGTTGTAGAGCTCGATGCGCTCGAACTCTTTCATGTCGGCCGCCTCCAGCAGCGTGCTGTCGATGCCGCAGGACCCCTCGTAATGCAGGTCGGCTTCGGTGACGGTGGCGCGATGCAGCTTGGCCCGCAACATGACTCGATTACTCATGAAAACTCTCAATTCACTGACTTGAAAACAACAACTTGCGAATTCGCTCAGACCCGCTTGATTTCACCACCTTGCGTCATCAGGCACGAGGCCACGATGTCATCGTCCAGCGGCACATGGAACTTGCCTTCGGGGTTGAAGACAAGCTTGAGGAAATCGAGCAGGTTGCGTGCGTAAAGTGCACTCGCATCGGCCGCGACGAGCGCGGGCAGGTTCGTCTCGCCCACGAGGGTGACACCGTGCTTGACCACGGTCCTGCCGGCTTCGGTCAGCGGGCAGTTGCCGCCTTGCGCTGCGGCCAGGTCGACGATCACCGAGCCCGGTTTCATCGCAGACACCATTTCCTCCGTCACGAGCACCGGCGCGGGCCGGCCAGGGATCAGCGCGGTGGTGATGACCACGTCCGCGGCGGCCACGCGCTTGGCGACCTCGATCTTCTGGCGATCCAGCCAGCTCTGCGGCATGGGCTTGGCATAGCCGCCCACGCCTTCGGCGGCTTCCTTTTCTTCCGGGGTCTCGTACGGCACGTCGATGAATTTGGCGCCGAGCGACTCCACCTGCTCCTTCACCGAGGGGCGGACGTCGCTTGCTTCGATCACGGCGCCCAGGCGTTTGGCCGTCGCAATGGCCTGCAAGCCGGCCACGCCGACACCCAGAACCACCAGGCGGGCGGCCTTCACGGTGCCCGCGGCGGTCATCAGCATCGGGAAGAAGCGCTGGTAGCGGTCGGCGGCGATCATCACCGCCTTGTAGCCGGCGATGTTGGCCTGTGAACTGAGCACGTCCATGCTCTGCGCGCGGGTGGTGCGGGGAGCGGCTTCCAGTGCGAAGCTCGTGATGCCGGCACCGGCCATGCGCGCGAGGTTGTCACGGTCGAACGGATTGAGCATGCCGACCAGCACGGCCCCGCGGTCCATCAGGCTCAATTCGGAATCGAGCGGGGGGCGCACCTTCAGCACCAGCTCGGCCCCGAACGCCCCGGCCTGGTCGGTGATTTCTGCACCGGCGGCCAGATAGGCCTCGTCCGGCACGCTGGCGGCGACGCCGGCGCCGGACTGCACCTTGATCGAGTGCCCCAGAGCCTTCAGCTTCTTTGCAGTCTCGGGCGTGACGGCGACACGTGATTCCCCAGCCGTCGTTTCGAGCGGAACCCCAATTAACATGACAGCCTCCTCAGGCGCGGGTGAGCCGGTACTTCCACCCAACTTTTACAAAAGACGAACGGGCCGCAAGCGTAACCGATCGGAGTGAATACGGGTTATCCCGGGAAACGATTGCCCTGTCATCCAATCATGAACAAGCCAGACCGATGGAAGCCCAGCGTCACCGTTGCCGCGGTGATCGAACGCCACGGGCGGTTCCTCCTCGTCGAGGAACAGACGCCCGAGGGCCTGCGGCTCAACAATCCCGCAGGGCACCTCGAACTCGGTGAATCGCCCCAACAAGGTGCAGTGCGCGAGGCGCTGGAGGAAACCGCACGCATGTTCGTGCCGGACCGGTTCCTGGGCCTGTACCTGTCGCGCTTCCAGCGGCAGGCCACGGGCGAGGACGTCACCTACCTTCGCCTGGCCTTCGGCGGCACGGCGGGCGAACGCGATGCTTCCCGGGCCCTCGACGACGGCATCGTGCAAACCGTGTGGATGACCCTCGACGAAGTGCGGGCGAGCCGCGAGCGGCACCGCAGCGGGCTCGTGCTGCGGTGCATCGAGGATTTTTCGGCCGGGCGGCGGTTCCCGCTCGATGCCGTGTACGCCGACCCGAGCCTCTTCGATCCCGAAGTGAAGTAACCCGCGCCCAGGGAACCCGGATCCTGTTGCCTAAAATCGCCGCATGGCAAAGCAACGCGTGGTCGTGGGATTGAGTGGTGGGGTGGATTCGGCCGTCAGCGCCCACCTGCTGAAGGCGCAGGGCCACGAGGTGGTCGGCATCTTCATGAAAAACTGGGAAGACGACGACGACAGCGAATACTGCTCGTCCCGCCAGGATTTCCTCGATGCAGCGAGCGTCGCAGACGTATTGGGCATCGAGATCGAACACGTCAACTTCGCGGCCGACTACAAGGACCGCGTCTTCGCCGACTTCCTGCGCGAGTACCAGGCGGGCCGCACACCCAATCCCGACGTGCTCTGCAATGCGGAGATCAAGTTCAAGGCCTTCCTCGACCATGCCATGCGGCTGGGTGCCGAGAAGATCGCCACCGGCCACTACGCCCGGGTGCGCGAAGTGCAAGGGGAGTTTCAGCTGCTCAAGGGGCTCGATCCGCTGAAAGACCAGAGCTACTTCCTGCACCGGCTCAACCAGGCGCAATTGTCAAAGACGCTCTTTCCCGTCGGCGAACTGCCGAAGACCGAAGTGCGGCGCATCGCCGCCGACATCGGCCTGCCCAATGCGAAGAAGAAAGATTCGACCGGCATCTGCTTCATCGGCGAGCGACCGTTCCGCGAATTCCTGAACCGATACCTGGCCAACCAGCCCGGCCCCATCAAGGACGACCGCGGCCGCACCATCGGCGAGCACGTCGGCCTGAGCTTCTACACGCTCGGGCAGCGCAAGGGCATTGGCATCGGTGGACTGAAGGAGTGCGAAGCCGCGCCGTGGTTCGTGGCCCGCAAGGACATGGCGGCCAACACCTTGTATGCCGTGCAGGGGCACGACCATCCCTGGCTGCTGTCGCATCATTTGACAGCCGACGACACGAGCTGGGTGGCGGGTCGTCCGCCGGGCGGCGAGATGCTGTCGGCCAAGACCCGTTACCGGCAGGCCGATGCAGCCTGTGGCCTGAGCGAAGCCACCCCCGTGTCGTTCGCGTTGCGGTTCGATGAACCGCAGTGGGCGGTCACCCCGGGGCAATCGGCCGTGCTGTACGACGGTGAGGTGTGCCTGGGGGGCGGGGTGATCTCCGGCGCCTTGCCTCGCGCGCCTGCGTGAGGCGGGTGCTGGTTCTGGGCGCACGGCAGTGCCCCACGGCTGCGGTGGGCCCCGGCTTGCGCCGGGGTGGCATCTGTTTGTGGGGTGCTGATCGCACTGGTCGGGCCCACCCACACCACGTCATACCGGCGAACGCCGGTACCCACTGGCCGAAATGAACCTCGACTTCCGCCGGGTCACATTCTCAGGGCTTCAGTACGGCTTCGCGAGGTCCATCGTCCAGTACGTGGGGTACGTGCTGGTGGCGGTCCCCTTGGAGCAGCTCAATCCGATGTGGACGAACGACCTGTTCATCAGGTTCGCGCAGTGGCCCGGGCTTTTTTGCCAACCCGCCATGACGGCGGCCGTGGTGCTGTAGCCGGCAGCGATGTTTTCCCCCGCGGAGCGCCATTGGTAACCCGTGGCGCTGATGCGCTGGGCGAATGTGCGGCCGTCGCGGCTGGTGTGCGAGAAGTAGTTGTTCGTGGCCATGTCGAGCGAATGGCCGTAGGCGGCCTGCGCGAGCTTGTCGTTCCACGTCAGTGCGGGTGCTGCCGGGTACGTGGTGGTGCCACAGGTGCGGGGCTGGGCCCGGAAAGCATTGACCAAGTTGATGGTGTCGGAGACGAAGTTGGCCAGACCACAGTTGCCGATGTAAGCGGATGATGTGACCGCCAACGCCGCAACGGTGGGGGTCTCGGCGGCGGGCGCAGTACCCGCTGAATCAGCAGTCTCGGCCGGTGTGGCCGTGGCGCTTGCCGCATTGGTTTCGGGGGCATCGTCTCCCCCACCGCCGCAAGCGGCAAGGGTGGCACAGACGGCGAAGAGTGCCGCAAGGCGGCTGGCGCAGGTCGGGTACTTCATGCGCAAAGGCTAACGGGGAGCCTCGTCAGCAGGGGTGTCCGGATGTCACACGACGTGTATGTGACCCTGTTCACATCAACGGGCACCTGCGTTCAAGCCCTTCGTTTCGCCGCCGATATTCCAGCTGAACGGGCCACGAGCCTTCACGCCCCCAGCGAGGCGCCACTTCTCCAAGCCTGCCGATGGTTGCCTCTTGTTCAATTGCCTGCCAAGTCATGTGCCAGGGCCCTGTGCCCGGTGGCGGTGCCGCACCGCCTGTGGTCCGATGAAGCGCCTGCCCACCGCCCTCGCCAGGCTGCAGACCTGGTGCTGCCGCTCGCTCGGTGCACGCATCGTGCTGCTGTTCCTTGGCTTGCTGCTCGCCGTGCAGGCGTTGTGCTTCCTGGCGATTCGCGCGACGATCGACCGCAACGCCCGCACGTCGATCGCGGACTCGCTGCAATCCGGCGAGCATCTGCTGCAACGGCTCCTCGACCAGAACGCCCAGAAGCTCACGCAGGGCGCGAGCCTGCTCGCGGCGGACCACGGTTTCCGCACCGCCGTCACCGGCAACGATGCGGAAACGATCGCGGCCGTGCTGGCCGACCATGGTGATCGCATCGGCGCCACGGTGACGGCGCTGCTCAACACCCGCTTCGCCTTGCTGGCCGCGGCGCAACCGGGCCTCGAGGCGTTACAGCCCGCGATCCACCGCCTCGCGGAACGGGCATCCGGATCAAAGCCTGCGACGGAAGTTGTCGTGCTCGGCCGCAATCCGTTTCAGCTGGTGATGGTGCCCATGCGAACGCCCGCCGTCGTCGGCTGGGTGCTGATGGGCTTTCCGATCCATGGGCCGTTGATGAACGACATGCGCAACCTGTCCGCGCTGCATGTGAGCATCCAGGTGCGTGAGGGTCCGAACGCGCGCTGGGCCACCACCGTGTCGACTTTGCCGGGCAATGCACTCCCAGCGGCCGCCTTCTGGGGCGACAAGACGCCGTCCGCGCTTTACCTGGCCGATGGCGAATACAGCAGCCACCGTGTGCCGCTCGCCCAAGGGTCGTCCGGCGAGGTGTCGGCGCTGTTGATGCGCTCGGTGGAGGACGCCCTGGATCCCTACCGCCAGTTGCAACTTGGACTGGCCGCGTTGACGCTGCTCGGCGTG
Organism: uncultured Rhizobacter sp.; assembly: GCA_966212105.1. Lineage (GTDB taxonomy): Bacteria > Pseudomonadota > Gammaproteobacteria > Burkholderiales > Burkholderiaceae_C > Rhizobacter. Next base: position 8,280 of record CBIHPH010000109.1, on the reverse strand, counting down.
ATCGTGTTCGTCATCGGCAGCGTGCTGACCGCGCGCCGGGTGACGCACCCGATCCGCCGCCTCGCCGCCGCGGCAGAACGGCTCGGCGCCGGGGACTACGACACGCCGTTGAGCGGCCTGCAGCGCATGGACGAGATCGGCGAACTGGCGCAATCGTTCGAACGGATGCGCACGAGCATCGCCGGCCATCAGCAGGAGATCCTCCAGCTCGCGTACCGGGACTCGCTGACCGGCCTGCCCAACCGCATGCACTTCCGCAACGCGGTGACCGCGGCCACGGAGGCCGCCGGCCCGGCGAATCGTTCGGTCGCCGTGCTGGTCCTGGACCTCGACCGTTTCAAGCACGTCAACGATGTGCTCGGCTACCACATCGGGGACCTGATGCTCAAGGGAGTGGCCGAGCGGCTCGCGCAACAAGCCGTGCGGGACGGCGACCTCGTCGCCCGGCTGGATGGTGATGAGTTCGCCGTGTTGCTGCGGGACCTCGATCCGGTCCATGACGAAGCCCTCGCGCGAGCAGTGGCGCAGCGCATCAACCATGCCTTCGATCACAGCCTGATGCTTTCCGAGCAGGCGGTCGACATCACGGCCAGCATCGGCATCGCGTTGTGGCCGCACCATGCGGGCGACACCGACACGCTGCTCAGCCGCGCCGAGGTGGCGATGTACGCGAGCAAGCGCCGGCACGACGGGCCGAAGGTGTATGACGCGAAGGTGGACGTTGCGAGCCACCAGACGCTGTCGCTCCTGACCGAGTTGCGCCAGGCCATCGATCGGGGCGAGCTGCGGCTGTACCTGCAACCGAAACTGGGCCTGGAGACCGCGCGCATCGTGGGCGCGGAGGCGCTGATGCGATGGCAGCATCCCCAGCGTGGCCTCGTGCCGCCCATGGAATTCATCCCGTTCGCCGAACAAACGGGTTTCGTGCGGGTGCTGACCCTCTGGATCTTCGAAGAGGCCGCGCGCGAATGGAAGCGTCTGCTGGAAAGCGGGCTGCAGCTCACCCTGTCGGTGAACCTCTCCACCCGCGATCTGCTCGACCCCGAGCTGCCGCAGAAATTCGAAACGCTGCTGATTCGCCACACGGTGCCGGCCGAGGCCTTCTGCCTTGAAATCACGGAAAGCGCCATCATGGACGATCCCGAGCGGGCCCTGTGCACGCTGGAGCGGCTTCACGCGCTCGGGTTCCGCCTGTCGATCGATGACTTCGGCACCGGGTATTCGTCGCTCGCCTACCTGAAGCGGCTGCCGGTCGATGAACTGAAGATCGACAAATCCTTCGTTCTCAGCATGGAAAGCGATGTCGACGGCGCCCGCATCGTCCGCTCCACCATCGACCTCGCTCACGGTCTTGGCCTGTCCGTGGTGGCCGAAGGGGTCGAGAACGCCCAGGCGTGGGAACTGCTGCGCGCCTTGCGGTGCGACGAAGCCCAGGGGTTCCACATGAGCCGCCCGATGCCCGCCGCAGAGTTCCTGCGCTGGTCCACGCTGTGGATGGCGCGGCATGCCCAGACGGCGGTGACGGGCGGCGACCGGCCGATCATCCTGCACTGACGGCACACCACATCAGCCCACAACTGATACGCTGTGCGGATGCCGCGCCGCCTCTTGTTGCAGCTGCTGTCCGCCCTGGCCCTCGGGGGGCTTGCCCCTCCCGGGTGGGCCGCGCCCCGGTTCGAGGATTCGATTGCGCAGCGGGTGCTGGCCTGCACCGGATGCCATGGGGCGCAGGGCCGCGCGGGGCCCGACGGCTTTTACCCGCGCATTGCGGGCAAGCCGGCAGGCTACCTCTACAACCAGTTGCTGAACTTCCGCGACGGGCGCCGCCACTACCCGTTGATGACCCACCTCGTGGCGCCGCTCACCGACGCCTACCTGCTCGAGATGGCCACGCACTTCTCGGCACTCGACTTGCCGTACCCGGCACCCGCTGCCAACCCACCCGCCGACTTGGCCGCGCGCGGCGAAATGCTTGTGCACCGGGGCGATCCGGCGCGCGGGGTGCCAGCCTGCGTCTCATGCCACGGCGCCCAGATGACCGGCGTGGCGCCGGCCATTCCCGGCCTGCTCGGACTGCCCCGCGATTACCTGAACGGGCAATTCGGCGCCTGGCGCACCGGCAAGCGCCGGGCGCATGCGCCGGACTGCATGCGTGAAGTGGCCGTGCGCATGAACCTGGCCGACATCAATGCCGTCTCCAGCTGGCTTGCGGCGCAGCCCGTGCCAGTCCCTGCCAAGGCCGCCACTGTGCTGCCCGGCCCGTTGCCGTTGCCATGCGGCGGCATCGGCCAAGGGGGACTGCCATGATGCGGCGCGTGTGGCATGTCCTGCTCGCGCTCGCGCTCGCCATGGTGCTGGCCGTCGTCGTGCTCGACTTCCGCAGCGACGAGGCCATCCCCGCCAACGCGACGCCTGTCGAAGGAACGGCCGAACAGGTGCAGCGCGGCCTGTACCTCGCCACCGCGGGCAACTGCATGTTCTGCCACACGGCACCCGGCGGTGTCCCGTACGCAGGTGGACGGCCCATCGACACGCCGTTCGGCACCGTGTTCACGTCCAACCTCACACCCGACGATGCCACCGGCATCGGCACCTGGGCGCCCGCCCACCTGTGGCGTGCCATGCACCAGGGGCGCTCGAAGGACGGTCACCGGCTGTTCCCGGCCTTCCCTTACCCGAACTACACCCACGTGAGCAGAGAGGATTCGGACGCGATCTACGCCTACCTCCGCTCGCTGCCGCCGGTGCGCCAGCCCAACGCCGCTCACACCGTGGGCTTCCCGTACAACACGCAAGTGGCCCTGGCCGTGTGGCGCGCCTTGTTCTTCTGGCCGGGAGGCACCATCACCGATCCGTTGCAAAGCGCCGAATGGAATCGCGGCGCGTACCTGGTGCAGGGGCTTGGACATTGCAACGCATGCCATTCGGCGCGCAACCTGCTGGGCGGCTCGGTAGGTGTGCTCGACCTGAGCGGCGGCCTGATCCCGATGCAGAACTGGTACGCACCCTCGCTGGCCTCGCCCGATGAAGCGGGCGTGGCCGCATGGGACACCCGTGACGTGGTGGCACTGCTGCGTGACGGCGTCTCGACACGCGGCTCCGCGATCGGCCCGATGGCCGAGGTGGTGCAACACAGCACCCAGCATCTGACGGAGGCCGATCTGCGGGCGATGGCCGTTTACCTGAAAGCGCTGCCGCAGGAAGCCGCGCGCGTGATCGATCCGGCTGCATCGTCCCCCTCCGGCCGTGAAACCGTCGGTTCACGCCTTTACGGCCAGCATTGCGCGCAGTGCCACGGCGCCCAGGGCGAAGGCGTGGCCGGGGCTTATCCGGCGCTTGCCGGCAACCGCGCCGTCACGTTGGACCCGCCGGCCAACCTCGTGCGCGTGGTGCTGCTCGGCGGGTTCGCCCCATCCACCGCCGGCAACCCGCGCCCGTTCGGCATGCCACCCTTCGCGACCGTTCTCAGCGAGGAGGACGTGGCCGCCGTACTGACCCACATTCGCAAGAGCTTCGGCAACCAGGGCCACACGGTGACGGCATTCGAGGTGCACCGTTACCGCACGAACTGACCGAGGTGAGCGTCGATTGGCCGCCGCCGGCTGCCCCTCACGCCGGCACCTCGCCCGCTCCCGCTTCTTCGCCGGACGGGCGACCTGCGCTCTGGCCGGACTCGCCGCAAATCCAATCGCATTGCTTCGCACTCAAGCGGGTGCACAGCTGCATGCCCGCGTGATGCTCGAAAATCTCGGCCACCCATTCGACGAACACCCGCACCTTCGGCGACAGGTGCCGGCTGGAGGGGTAGACCACGTGGAAGGGCGCCGGGTCCGAAAGCCACTCGCCGAGCACCAGCTCCAGCGCACCGCATTCGAGGTACTGATTGAAGATGTACGTGGGCAGGCGGCCGACGCCGAGGCCCGCAAGGCAGGCGTCCACATAGGCGTTGGAATCGTTGAGCGTGAGCTGGCTGCCCACGGGCATGGTCATGCGCTGCCCGTCCCGTGAAAAATCCCAGTCGTACAGGTGGCCGTTGAGCTGCGAGAAGTAGTTCAGGCAGACATGGTTCTTCAGGTCGTGCGGATGCTTGGGACGGCCATGCTTGGCCAGATAGGACGTGGTGGCGCAGGTGACGATCTGCATCGAGCCCACGCGCCGGGCGATCATCGACTGGTCCTCGATGTTGCCGCCGCGCAGCGCACAGTCCACCCCGTCGCTCAAGAGGTTGAGCGGGCCATCGCTGCAGCCCAGTTCGAGCTGGATGTCGGGGTAGCGCTCGAAGAAGGTGGGCAGGAACGGGATCAGCAGCCGGCTCGCCACCACCGAGGCCACGTTCACCCGCAGCCTGCCGCGCGGATTCGCCTGACGGGATGAAAACGATTCCTCCGCGTCGCGCAAGTCTTCGAGAATGCGAACGCACCGCTCGTAGTACGCCGCACCGTCGGCCGTGACGGACACCCGTCGGGTGGTGCGGTGCAGCAGCCGCACCTTCAGATGCGCCTCCAGCTCGGCCACGCTGGCCGACAGCGTGGCCTTCGGGGTACCGAGCAATTCCGCCGCCTTGGTGAACCCCCCTGTATCCACCACGGCGACGAACGCGCGCATGGCTTTGATGATGTCCATTGTTCGCGAATCCTGAACAGTCATTCCAAGAAATGGCAGTTTATCTTCGAATGAACGATCAATAGAGTACATGCTGCGCCGCACAAGCTCGCGGCGTGCTGTATTCCCTGATTTGCCCATCGCCATGAACACCTCTTCATGCCCTGGAACCGGTCCGGACGACACGTTCGAATGGCCCGGCGCCAGCGGTCCACTGACGGCGCGCCTCTACACGGCCGGACCCCGCAAGTCCGAGGCCCTGCTCGTGTTTTTTCCACCGGGCGGATTCCTCGTGGCCGACCTGGAGTCGGCCAACAGCTGCCTGAAGGCATTCGCCGAGAGAACCGGCGTGACCGTTCTCGCGCCCAGCTATGCGGTGGCGCCCCAACACCCCTTCCCCGCCGCCATCGAGGACAGCCATGCCGTGCTGAAGATGGCTGCGGCGCGCGGCAGCCGCCTGCGCGGCTGGACAGGCCGCCATCTCGTCGTGGGCGGCATCGAGGCGGGCGGCAACCTGGCCGCGGTCTCCACGCTGATGTCACGCGACCGGCTCGGCCCCAAGGTGGCTGGCCAGATGCTGCTGATGCCGATGCTCGATCCGAGCATGCGGGAAGCGCAGACCTCCCCGACAGGACACGGGGTACCGGACAGCGCCAGCCGGCTGTTCACCCAGGCCTTCCGCGACTACCTGCCGCGCGCGGCCGACCGGGTGCACCCCTATGCCTGCCCGCTCGAATCCAGCCGCCTGGCCGGCCTGCCGCCCGCGCTGATTGTCTATGCGGAGAACGACCCGCTGGCACCAGGTGCCCGCACCTATGCCGACAAGCTCGAACGCGCCGGGGTGCAGGTGCAGCGCACCGTGCTGCCCGCCGGCGACCTGGCCGGCGCCGAGGCGCGCTGCTCCGCCGCCAGCCGCGAGGCCTGCTGCGCGGCCGTCGAGGCGTTCCTCGCCCCCTTCGTTCAACGCGCGAAGCCGTATCCGTCGAAGTCCGTCGCATCCGTACTCCTTTCGAAAAACCCCGAGGCTCCCCATGACTGACCGCCCGCTTTCCCTTGCCGTGACCATCACCACCCTCGCCCTCGCATCGGCCGGCCTGCTTGCACTCTCGGGCTGCTCGAAGGGGATCGACGCCCAGGCGCAAGGCGCGGCGCCGCCGCCCCCGCCGGTCAGCGTCGCGGCGGTCGTGACGAAGAAAGTGACCGAGCACAACGAGTTCTCCGGCCGCATCGAGGCGGTCGAATCGGCGGAGATTCGCGCCCGCGTGCGGGGCACGGTCGAGGCCATTCATTTCAAGCCCGGCTCCATGGTGAAAAAGGGCGACTTGCTGTTCACGATCGACCCGCGCGCCTACCGGGCGGAGATGCTGCGCGGCGAAGCCGCCGCGGCCGGTTCGGCCGCGAAGGCCGAGCTCGCCCGCACTGAACTGGAACGGTCGCGGCGCCTGCTGGCCGACAACGCCATTTCCCAGCGTGATTTCGATGAACGCGCCGCCAACGCCCGCCAGCTGGATGCCGCTGCCCGCGCCGACCAGGCCGCACTGGCCAGCGCGAAGCTCAACGTCGAATACTCGGCCGTGCGCGCGCCATTCAACGGCCGCATCGGCAAGGCGGAAGTCACCGTGGGCAACCTGGTCGACGGCAGCGTCGTGCTGACCTCGCTGGTGTCGGTGGACCCGGTGTACGTCAGCTTCGACGGCGATGAGGCCACCTACCTCGCCCTCGGCAGCGCCGCGCGCGGCGGAGCCTCGGCCGTCAAGGTGCACCTCGGGCTCGCGAACGAAACCGGCTACCCGCGCGAAGGCCGCCTCGATTTCGTGGACAACCGCATCGATCCCACGTCGAGCAGCGTGCGCATGCGCGCCATCGTGGACAACAAGAACGGTGCACTCACGCCGGGCCTGTTCGCCCGTGTGCAGATCGGCGCCGAGGCCAACAGCACCACATCGGTCCTGATCCAGGACACCGCCGTGGGCACCGATCAGAACCGCAAGTACGTCTACGTGCTGGGCGAAGGCAACAAGGCGGAGTACCGCGTGGTCGAGCTGGGCCAGTCGATCGACGGCCTGCGCGTGGCCCGCAGCGGCCTGAAGGCCGGTGACCGCATCATCGTCAACGGCCTGCAGCGCGTGCGCCCGGGTGCACCGGTGACGCCACAGGAAGTGCCGATGGTCGCCACCGCGGCGTCCGGCGTGTCCGTGGCCTCGCGGTAATGCTCGCGCGGTAAAGAACAGAAAGAAGAACCCTCATGAACATTTCGCGCTTCTTCGTGGACAGGCCGATCTTCGCGTCGGTGCTGTCCATCCTGATCTTCCTCGGCGGGCTCCTTGCCATCTTCAAGCTGCCGATCTCGGAATACCCGGAGGTCGTTCCGCCCTCGGTCGTCGTCAGCACCCGCTTTCCGGGCGCGAACCCCACCGTGATCGCGCAAACCGTGGCGGCGCCGCTTGAAGAGGCCATCAACGGGGTGGAGGACATGCTCTACATGTCCTCGCAGGCCACCGGCGACGGCGGCATGAACCTGACCGTCACCTTCAAGGTGGGCACCAACGTCGAACAGGCCGAGACCCAGGTGCAAAACCGGGTGCAGCGCGCGCTGCCGCGCCTGCCGGAGGAAGTGCGCCAGGTGGGCGTCACCACCGTCAAGAGTTCGCCGAACATCACGATGGTGGTTCACCTGCTGTCGCCGAACTCGACGTACGACGAGGTGTACCTGCGCAACTACATCGTGCTCAACATCCGCGACCGCATGAGCCGCGTGCAGGGCATGGGCCAGGTGCAGGTGTTCGGCGCCGGCGACTACTCCATGCGGGTGTGGCTCGATCCGCAGAAGGTGGCCGCGCGCGGCCTGACCGCGCCCGATGTCGTCAATGCCATCCGCGAGCAGAACGTCCAGGTCGCCGCAGGCGTCGTGGGCGCGGCGCCCGCGAAGGATGCGCCCTTCCAGCTGTCCGTCAACGCCCAGGGGCGCCTGAGCACCGAAGAAGAGTTCGGTGACATCATCATCAAATCGGGCAACGAGACCGGTGGCGTGGTGCGCCTGCGCGACGTGGCCCGCATCGAACTCGGCTCCCAGGTGTATTCGCTGCGTTCGCTGCTGAACAACAAGCCGGCCGTTGCGATGGGCCTGTTCCAGGCACCGCAATCGAATGCCCTGCAGTTGTCGAACGACGTGCGCAGCCTGATGGAAGAACTGAAGAAGGACTTCCCGCAGGACGTCGACTACGCCATCGTCTATGACCCCACGCAGTTCGTGCGCGACTCGATCAAAGCCGTCGTGAAGACGCTGCTCGAAGCGGTGGCGCTCGTCGTCATCGTCGTCATCGTGTTCCTGCAGACCTGGCGTGCGTCCATCATCCCGCTGCTGGCCGTGCCGGTGTCCGTGATCGGCACGTTCGGGCTCATGCTCGCATTCGGCTTTTCGATCAACACGCTGTCGCTCTTCGGGCTCGTGCTGGCGATCGGCATCGTGGTGGACGATGCGATCGTGGTGGTGGAAAACGTCGAGCGCAACATCGCCAACGGGCTGAGCCCGCGGGATGCCACCGTGCAGGCGATGAAGGAGGTGTCAGGCCCCATCATCGCGATCGCCCTCGTGCTGTGCGCCGTGTTCGTGCCCATCGCGTTCGTGTCCGGCCTGACCGGCCAGTTCTACCGCCAGTTCGCGCTGACCATCGCCAT
>CBIHPH010000108.1:0-14415 GCA_966212105.1 uncultured Rhizobacter sp. | reverse complement strand
CCGGCCTTGAGCACGCCCAACATGGCCACGATCATGTCGGGCGACCTCTCCATGACGACGCCCACCAATTCGTCGGGGCCGATGCGGCACGCGCGCAGGCGGTCGGCCAGGTGGTTGGCCCGCCTGTTGAGCGTGGCATAGGTCAAGGTTTCGTTCTCGAACACCACGGCGATGTCGTCCGCGTGAGTGCGCGCGCAGGCCTCGAACAGTTCATGCATCGTCTGCTCGGGCGGCAGGGCGGCGATCGTCCGGTTCCATTCGACCAGGATGCGATGTTCTTCTTGGGCTGACATCAGGGACAGTTCCGAAACAGCGCGTCCCGGTTGCTCGACGATGGCTTCCAGCAGTTGGCGGGCATGCCGGGCGAGGCGGTCCATCGATGCCTGCTCGAAGAGATCGGCGTTGAACTCGAACGTTCCCCGCAGTGCATCGGCATGTTCCGTGAGATGGAGCGTCAGATCAAACCGGGCCAGCGGGGGCGGGTCGATGTCCAGCGGTGAAGCGCTCAGGTCGCCGAACATCGACGCTTCCTTGGGCGCATGGTCCAACACGATCATGGCCTGGAACAACGGTGAATGGCTCAGGTGCCGCTCTGGTTGGAGGGCCGCCACCAGATGATCGAACGGCAGTTCTTGATGGGCTTGTGCCGCAAGCAGGGTGTCGCGCGCTTGTTCGAGCAAGCCGATGAACGAGCCGTGCGCGTCGATGCGGAACCTGAGCACCACTGTACTGACGAACAATCCGATCAGGCCTTGGACCTCCTCCCGGTGGCGATTGGCCACCGGCGTGCCGATGCACACGTCGTCCTGGCCGCTGTAGCGAGCCAGAAGCAACGCGAACGCCGAGGACAGTGCCATGAAGAGCGTTGTGCCGGTCTGGCGGCACAACGCGCGCAGGCGGCCGGTCAGTGCGTTGTCCAGGCTGATGGCCGCGCGTCCTCCGCGGTGTGATGGGACCGCAGGGCGGGGATGATCGGTCGGCAGGTGCAGCAATGGCGGCGCGTCTTTCAGCTGCGCGCGCCAGTAGGCCAGTTGCTGCTCCCTGGCCGGGCCTTGCGCAGGGTGCCGTTCCCACACGGCGAAGTCTGCGTATTGCAGCGGCAGTGCTTCGAGGGATGCCGTTGCTCCGGTGCAGCGCGCGCGGTACAGCGCCGCCAGCTCGCGCACCAGGATCTGGATGGACCAGCCGTCGGCCGCGATGTGGTGCAGTGTGAGCAGCAAGTGGTGCTCATGCGAGTCGAGGTGCAGTACCTGTGCGCGCAGCATCGGTGCGGCGCTCAGATCGAAGGGGCGTTGCGCAGCCTTTGCGGCGAGTTGGCGGGCTTCGATGGAACGGTTCGCCGCGTCCAGCGCGCCGAGGTCATGCACTTCGAGCGGTACGGTGACTTCGCTCGCGATGTGCTGCACCACCTGGTCATCCTGGCGGACCAGCGCTGTGCGCAACACCTCGTGTCGCCGAGCCAGGTCGTGAAGTGCCGCGCCGAATGCGGGGGCATCGAAGCTGCCCTCCAGCCGGAGGCCGACCGGCATGTTGTACAGCGCGCTGCCGTCGGACAGCCGATCGAGGAACCACATTCGCTGCTGAGCGAAGGAGGCAGGCGGCGGAGAGCGCCGGTCCGCTCGAGGAATGGCCGGTTCTCCGAGAAGGGGAGTGCATTGGCGCTGCGCGATCCGCTCGGCCAGCGCCCGCAAGGTCGGTGCTTCGAACACCGCTTGCAACGGCAGGTCGACGCCGAAGGTCTGCCGAATGCGCGATGTCACCTGCATGGCCAGCAGGGAGTGACCGCCCAGGTGGAAGAAGCTGTCATCGCGGCCGATGTCGGTGCGGCCCAGCAGCGAGGCCCAGATCGCCGCCAGCTCGCGTTCTGCAGGCGTGGTGGGCGACTCCACGGTGCGGGGTGACGACGCTTGCCAAGGCTGTGCGGCCAGTGCCTTGCGGTCGAGCTTGCCGTTGGCGTTGACGGGCAGCGCGTCGAGCATGACCAGGTGCGCGGGAACCATGGCCTGCGGCAAGCCCTGGCTCAGCGTGCGCCGCAACTCTTCCGCACACATGGCCTGCGGTGCGGCGGGTGACCAGTAGCCCACGAGGAACAGCTCCCCGTCCATTCCCTTGCGGGAGATCACGGCCGCGTCGTGCACGCCATGGCATGCCCGCAGCCGGGCTTCGATTTCGCCCAGCTCGATGCGCTGCCCCCGGATCTTGACCTGGTGGTCGCGCCGGCCGAGGTAGTCGATGGTGCCGTCGGCACGGTATCGGCCGAGGTCGCCCGTGCGGTAAAAGCGCGAACCGGGCTCGAACGGATGATCGATGAAGGCCTGCGCGCTGGTTGCAGGATCGTTCAGGTAGCCCCGGCCCACGCCGGCACCGGCAACGCAGATTTCTCCGGGCACGCCGGCCGGCACGGGCTGCAACTGCGCATCGAGCACGAAGAGCTGGTTGTTGGCCGTGGGCTTGCCCACAGGCACCGAGGCCAGGTCAAGACAGGCTCGTGCTTCCTCGGCGGAATGCAGCACGTGATACGCCACGTTGTCCGCGCATTCGGCCGGGCCGTAGATGTTCATCAGCGGCACCGAAGGAAAGCGATCGAACCAGGCCAGCGCCAGATCCGGCGGCAAGGCCTCGCCGATCGACAGCACCCAGCGCAGCGGCGCTGCATTTTCCCTTGGCACCTTGACCAGCTGCCTGAGCATGCTCGGCACGAGCTGAAGCACGGTGATCGCCTGCGCGGCCAACTCGTGCAGCAGCCGCTGTGGGTCGCGTACCACCGCATCGGGCAGGATGTGCACGCAGCCGCCCAGCAACGGCGCCGCGAGGAACTGCCATACCGATATGTCAAAGGCGGTGGAAGCCGTCTGTGCCACACGGTCGTGTTCGCCCAGGCCCAGCGCGGGCACCTTGCCGTACAGGTTGTTGAGCATGCCCCGGTGTTCCACCATGGCGCCCTTGGGCTGACCGGTGGAGCCGGAGGTGAAGATCACATACGCCAGGTCCGCAGGGGAGCCCGCGGACGCGACGGCCGTGGCATCTCCGTGGCACCAGAGCCGTTCCGCCACCAGCACCGTCGGCGCGGCATCCAACCCAGGCAGCACGGCATCGAGCAGCGCGGTCGACCGCTCGGTGACCAGCAGCAAGGCAAGGCCTCCGCGTGACACGCAGTCCCTCAAGCGCTGCACGGGATGGTTGACATCCAGCGGAACATAGGCAGCACCTGACTTGATGATGCCGATCATCATGGCAAGGAAGCAGAGGCCGCGCTCTCCGAATGCACCGACCAACACATCCGGCCCGGCGCCCTGCGCCTGCAGCGCTCGGGCGATGCGCGTGCTGCGTTCGTCGAGCTCGCGGTAGCTGAGACGCTGGTCCCCGCAGACCGCCGCCACGCGATCGGGATGCCGCTGGGCCTGCCGGGTGAACAGCGTCGCATAAGACGATTGCAACGGAAACCCATGCGATGTGCGATTCAAATCTTCGAGCAGATGCCGCTGCTCCTGCGGCGTGAGCATCGGCCGCGTGGCCACCGGGGCGTCGGGCTGGGCTGTCAGGGCCGACGACAGCATGCAGAAGTGTCCGGCCATGCGCTCGATGGTGGCGTGCTCGAACAGGTCCGTGCAGTATTCCAGGCGGCCGCGCAGCCCGGTCGCGGTTTCCCACATGTCGAGCGTCAGATCGAACTTCGCATTCGGCTGGGTGAGGTCCAGCGGTCGCACGTCGAGTCCGGCCAAGGACATGGGCGGTTCCTTGTGCAGTGCGAACATCACCTGGAACAGCGGTGCATGGCTCAAGCTGCGTGCATCGTGCAGTGCCTCGACCACCTGCGCGAAGGGAACATCCTGATGCGCGTAGGCGGCCAGGGCCGTCTCGCGCACCTGCCGAAGCAGCTGTTCGAAGCTGGTCTCGCGCTCGAATGTCAGCCGCAGCACCAGCGTGTTGACGAAGCAGCCGATCAGGCCGTCGAACTCGGCATGGCGACGGTTCGCCACGGGGGTGCCGATGCACAGATCGCTCTGCCCGCTGTAGCGCGAGAGAAGCACTCCGAAAGCGCCCAGCAAGGTCATGAACAGCGTGGTGCCGCTGTCTTGCGAGACGGCGCGAAGGGCATGGGTCACGTCGGCCGGCAACTCGAAGACGAGGTGCGCTCCGCGATGGGAGCGAAGGGCAGGGCGCGGATGGTCGGTGGGCAGGCCAAGCATGGCGGGTGCCCCGGCAAGCTGCTTCCGCCAGTGATCGAGCTCGTGCTGCCATTGGGCTGCGCCGGCCAGGCTGTGCTGCCAGGCGGCGAAATCGGCGTACTGCAGGGGCAGGGGTGGCACGTTGGCCGGCACGCCCGAGACTTGCTCGCGGTAGAACGCCGCAAGCTCTTGCAGAAGAATCTCCAGCGACCGGCCATCGGCAGCGATGTGGTGCAGCGTGAGCAGCAGCCAGTGCCTGCGCTCAGCCAGCCGCAGCACATGCGCACGGATCATCGGCGCCCTGGACAGGTCGAAGGGGCGTGACGCTTCTTCCTGCGCGAGCGTGCGGGCATGGTGTTCGCGTTGTTCGGCCGGCATCGAGGACAAGTCGGTGCGGTGCACCGGCACCTCCGGCTCCGCCGCAATGGATTGCACGGCGCCCTTCGCGGTCAGTTGGATCGACGTGCGCAGGGCCTCGTGTCGTGCGACCACGGCCTTCAGTGCAGCGACCAGCGCGGGGGTGTCCAGTGTGCCCAGCAGCTCAGCACCACCCGCCATGTGGTACAGGCCGTTTCCAGCGTCCAGGCGGTCCAGGAACCACATGCGCTGCTGTGTGAAGGACAGAGGCACGGGAGCGGATCGGGCCGCGCGCGCAGGCCGCGGCACGGTGTCGGCTGCGCTCCCTCTCGCCGCATCGATGCGCAAGGCCAGTTCGTGGAGGACGGGTGCGTCGAACACCGTGCGCAACGGCAGTTCCACGCCTGCCAGTTCTCGCAGCCTGGCGATCAGGCGGACCGCCACCAGCGAGTGCCCGCCCAGCTTGAAGAAGTGGTCGTCCGCGCCCACGGTGCCCAGGGCCAGCAGTTGGGCCCACAGTGTGGCGAGCATGGCCTCGGTCGGCGTGCGTGGCGCCAGGCATGCCCGGGTGCTGTCCTGGGTGTCGACGAATGCAGGCAAGGCCTTGCGGTCGACCTTGCCGTTCGCCGTGAGAGGCATTGATGCGAGTGCGACGAAGGCCGAGGGGATCATTCCGTCGGGCAGGTGCCGCTCGAGGTGCTTTCGCACATCCTCTGCCGGCAACGGCGCGTTCACCGTCAGGTAGGCCACCAGGCGCTTGTCACCGCGGTCGTCGTGGGCCACGACCACCGCTTCCTTGACCGAGGGGTGTCTCAGGAGAGCCGCCTCGATCTCGCCGAGTTCGATGCGCAGCCCGCGGATTTTCACCTGATGATCGGTTCGTCCGAGGTATTCGATGGTCCCGTCGTCACGCCAGCGGGCAAGGTCACCCGTGCGGTAGAGCCGATCGCCGGACGCGCCCAGCGGATCGGGGACGAAACGCTCGGCCGTCAGATCGGCCCGGCCGTGGTAGCCCCGGGCCAGTTGAACACCGCCGATATGGAGCTCGCCCGTCACGCCCACCGGCACGGGCGCCATCTCTGCATCCAGGATATAGATGCGTGTGTTGGCGATGGGGCGCCCGATCGGCACCACCTCCTGCGCGTGGCCGTCGCAGGTCCAGGCGGTGACGTCGATCGACGCCTCTGTCGGGCCATAGAGGTTGTGCAAGCTGGCTTGCGATTGTTGGCAGAAGCGATGCTGCAGCACAGCCGGCAATGCTTCGCCGCTCGAGATCACATGGCGCAGGCTGTGGCAACGCGGCAACCCACCATGGTCGATGAAGGCCTGCAGCATGGATGGGACGAAGTGCACCGTGGTGATGCGCTCTCGGCGGATCAGATCTCCCAGCCGGATCGGGTCTCGATGATCGCCCGGCGGTGCAATGACGAGCACCGCCCCCGTCATCAAGGGCCAGAAAAACTCCCACACCGACACGTCGAAGCTGAACGGCGTTTTCTGAAGGACGCGGTCAGCCTCGGTGAGACGGTAGACGTGCTGCATCCACAGCAAGCGGTTCGTCAGCCCGCCATGGGGAATGCCGACACCCTTCGGATGGCCCGTCGAGCCGGACGTGTAGAGGGTGTAGGCAAGTTGGAGCGGATGGACGTCCACGCCGGGATGGGTGCCGGGGAATCCGGCCGCAGACGCCAAGTCGAGCGACATGACCTTCTGATCGTCGGCCGCGAGAGGGAGTTTCGACCGCAGCGCCGGTTGCACCAGAAGCACAGCGCCGGCCAACTCCTCGAGCATGCGGGCGAGGCGACCGGGAGGTTGCTCCGGGTCCAGAGGCACGTATGCCGCACCCGATTTGAGGACGGCCAGCAGGCCGACCACCATCTCGATCGAACGTTCCGCGCAGACAGCCACGAGCGAGTCGGGCCGCACGCCGGCGGCCAGCAGCCGGTGCGCGAGCCGGTTGGCCTTCTCGTTCAGCGCCCGATAGCTCACCTGTTCCGACTTGAACACCAGGGCGGGCGCGTCCGGCGTGGCTTCGGCCTGCATCTCGAACAGCCGATGCACTGCATGAGGCGCGGCATGGTCCATGCGCGTGGCGTTCCACGTGTCGGTGACCTGGCGGTACTCCGCAGCCGTCATCAAGGGCAGGTCCTTGACGGGCAGGTCGGGGGACTGCTGAGCTGCATCGAGGAGGTTCAGGAGTCTTCGCTGGATGGCCTGCACGTCGCCACAGTCGAAATAGGCCCGGTGATAGACGAAGTCAAGCTGCACCGCCTCGCCCTCGTGAAACTCCCTCACGTACAGCATCAACGGATGGGTTTGATGCTCGTTCACCAGCGGGATTGCCCTGCTGGGCGTTTGCCCGAACAGGGCCGGGTGATCGTGCCGCTCATACGACACGCCGACGTCGAACAGGTCGGCCAGGCCGAGGTCCCGTTTGAGGCGGCTCAGCGGGAAGCGCTGCCGGCGGTAGTTCTCTTTCAGCTCACGCCCGATGGCCTGCAGCAAGTCGCGAAAGCTCAACGCCGTGCCGAAGCTCAGTCGCGCGGCCGTGACGCTGACGAACAAGCCGGCGGTTCCCTTGAACGTGGCGTTGCTGCGATTGAGAACGGGCAGGCCCACGACCAGCTCCGATCGGCGCTCGATGCGGGTGAGGCACGTGTAGACCGCGGCAAGAATGAGATGGAAGGTGGTGGCGCCGTGGGCCTGGGCGAAGGACACGAGCCGCTCATGCACCTCCCACGGCAACGACACGGTGCTGCATGCACTGCGCGGACCTGCCACTGCCTCCGGTCGACGGGCCGCGAACAGGGGTTCGGGCCGCGGCGAATATTTCGACTGCCAGTATCGGCCTTGCGAGGCGAGCGCGTCAGAGCTTGCGTAGCGGCTGTCGTCCTCGATGAAGGCCCTGTAGGACGTGGCCGGCTCGGTCGTCCCCTCACCGGCCATCAGCGCGCTGTAGATCTGCGCATGCGAACGGGCCAGCAAGGCGATCGTCCAGCCATCGGCGATCAGGTGGTGATAGCAGCCGAAATAGAGGAAGCGGGCCGCGTCCAGCTTGATCAGTGCGTAGCGGAACAGCAACTCTCCCCCGTGCAGCGAGAACGGCTCGGACAGCCTGCAACGCATCCAGTCGAGCGCCGCTTGCTCCGGGGCCGGCTCGGTGGAGAAATCGAGCAAGGGAACGGACACCTGCACCGATTCGGCAAAAGCCTGCAGCGGAACCTCGCCTTCTCGAGGCTCGGACAAAACGGTGCGCAGCACGTCATGCCGTTGCACGAGCAATTCGGCCGCGCGTTGAAAGCGGGCGGCGTCGATGGCTCCCGCGAGGCGAAGATACCCACCGATGTTGTAGATCGGCTCTCCGGCATGACGCAGCTGGTCGAACCAGATGTCACGTTGCGGCAGGGTGAGGGGAAAGCCTTGCGAAAAGGGCGAGGTCATCCGCGTCAGGCCTGGTGGGCCTGCACCGCCTGCATGTGCCGCTGCAGGCTGAGCGGACGCATGTCGACCCACACCTCACGAACGAAACCGAGGCACTCTTCCTTGCTGCCCGACCGGCCCGCATCGCGCCAGCCCGGGGCATTGGCCCGATGGGCAAACCAGATCGAATATTGACCCTCGTCATTCACCACCACTTTGTACTGAGCCGAATCGGCGCCAAAGAGCGTCATGCTTTTTTCTCCCCGTTGTTCACCGCGGCGTCTTGCAGCGAGAGACCGCGACGATAGGCAGCGTGGATGACAGCGCGATGAAGGTCAGCCGAGGCGGGCGGCAATGGGCGAACCTCTGTACTACTGCGGCATCGCAGCCCAAGAGCAAACAGCGGTTCATCCTTTTGGGGCACAGCCCGACGTGGAGCAAGCAGAACCCGTTTGGCTGAGGCGGATCGCTGCCGGCACTCCTGAATGCGGGTTCGCCCACTGGACGCGCGGCCCCAGGATCGTATGATTCCGTGATGGGGCTTCGTGGCCACGCCCACTGGATCGCCTCAACTGCGAGGTGCCCAACATGAGCAACGCCGCACGCACCACCAGCCTTCACACGAGGCTGATGCTTGCGCTTGGTTTGGTGGTGGTCGCGGCGGCGGGGATATCGGTCACGGTTCTGACCGACCAGGAACGGGAGCGGCGGCTGCGCGAGCTGGACGCCCGCGCCGACCGCATCTCCGAGCTGTTCAGCCGATCGCTGGCCCCGACGCTGTGGACGGTGGACTGGGGCGCCGTCCAGGGCCAACTCGACGCGCTTGCGCCGAACCCGGAGGTCGTCAGCTTTCGGGTGACCGCCGGGCAGGAGGGCACCGTGGCCGAGGTGGTGCGCCAACCCCACGTCGATCCTTCAGAGACGGTCGTGCGCGTGAAACCCATTGTCTTCACGCCCCCGGGCGGGCAGCCACAGGAGGTGGGCCGCGTGGAGGCTGTCTTCACCCGAGCGGTGGCCGAGCGCGCGATCCGCAACGCGCGCAACACGATCACCGCACTGATCGTCACGGTGATGGTCTTGCTGTACGGGGTGACGTACCTGTTGCTCAGGCGTCTGGTGGGCGGGCCCATCCGCCACATGGAGGAAACAGTCGACCGCATCGCAGCAGGGGACTTCGGAGCGCGTTGCGGCGTGAGCCGTCAGGACGAGCTGGGGCGCCTGGCGACGCGGGTCAATGCCATGGCCGACAAGCTCGACGAATCGACGCGCCGCCTGCGCCGCAGCGAGGCGACATACCGGGGCATTTTCGAGAACGCGGCCGAAGGCATCTTCCGGCTGGACCGCTCGGGCAGGCTGCTGGACGCCAACCCGGCCCTCGCATGGATGCTCGGGTATGCAAGCCCGCAGGCGCTGATGGACGCGGTCAATGGTGCCCAGGCTCAGCCGCGCATCGCGTCGCCCTTTTTCTCGCCCCAACAGGTGCAAGCGCTGTTCGACAGCCTCGACAGCCAGGGCCAGATCGTGGGCATGGAGCAGCACCTCACGCGGCTCGACGGCCAGCAAATCTGGGTGCTGCTCAATGCCCGGCCTCATCAATCGGAGCAACCTGAAGCGCCGGGCCAGGGCAGTTCGGGCATGGAGGGGCTCATCACGGACATCACGGACCGCAAGCAGGCGGTGGAGGAGTTGCGCCACCACCGCGACCAGCTCGAGCACGCCGTGCGCCAGCGCACCGCGCAGCTCGAAGACGCGAGGCAGCGGGCGGAGGATGCCAACCGGGCCAAGAGCGACTTCCTGGCCAACATGAGCCATGAGATCCGCACACCGATGAATGCGATCCTGGGCATGTCGCACCTGGCGCTGCAGAACAGGCTCGACCCGCGCCTGCAGAACTACGTGCAGAAGATCCGCGTGTCGGCCGAATCGCTGCTGGGCATCATCAACGACATCCTCGACTTCTCCAAGATCGAGGCCGGCAAGATCGAAATCGAGCATGTCGACTTCAACCTGGCCGACGTGCTCGACAACCTGGCCAACGTGGTGGGCATGCAGGCCGAGGAGAAAGGCCTGGAGCTGTTGTACATCGAGCCTCCGGATGTTCCGCTGGCCTTGGTGGGCGATCCGCTCCGACTGAGCCAGGTGCTGCTGAACCTGGGGAACAACGCGGTCAAGTTCACCGAACGCGGCGAGGTGACCGTTGCCCTGCAGGTGGCGGGACACGGCCCGGGCTTCGTGGAGCTGTGCTTCGAAGTGCGCGATACCGGCATCGGCATCGACCCGGAACAACGCAGGCGCC
This sequence comes from uncultured Rhizobacter sp., assembly GCA_966212105.1. Lineage (GTDB taxonomy): Bacteria > Pseudomonadota > Gammaproteobacteria > Burkholderiales > Burkholderiaceae_C > Rhizobacter. The sequence continues at coordinate 4,173 of CBIHPH010000108.1, read as the reverse complement.
TGTTCCAGCCGTTCGAGCAAGCCGACGCCTCCGTCAGCCGCCGCCATGGCGGCACAGGACTGGGCCTGGCGATCAGCCAGCACCTGGTGCGCCTGATGGGCGGAAAGCTCGGCGTGGAAAGCGAGCCGGGACAGGGCAGCCGATTCTTCTTCACGCTGCGCTTCCTGTTGCAGCCTGTTCCGACGGCTCCGGCGCCGTTGTTCTCCGACGAGTTGCCCGGCAGGCGGGCTCTGGTGGTGGACGACAACGCGTCGGCACGCGAGCTGCTTGCCAGCATGACCAAGCTCCTTGGCCTGAGGACAGACACCGCGGCCGATGGCGCCGAAGGCCTGCGCAAGGTGTCGAAAGCCGATGAGGCCGCAGCGCCCTACGACCTCGTGCTGCTCGACTGGAAGATGCCGGGCATGGACGGACTCGATTGCGCGCAGCGGATCGTCGAGATGTCTCGTCCGAACGGACGCGTGCCCAAGCTGATGATGCTCACGGCCTTTTCCCGCGACGAGGTGCTCAGGGGTTTGAGGGCGCGTCAGGTGGAAGTTGCCGCACTGCTGACCAAGCCGGTGACACCTTCCTCTCTCTTTGATGCCTGCTGCTATGCCCTGGGGCTGGCATCGCCGGGTACCACTCGCACCGAGCGGCGCAAGAAGGCACTCACGGAATCGCAATCCAGATTGAGGGGCGCGCGCATCCTGCTCGTGGAAGACAACGAGATCAACCGCGAGCTGGCGCTCGAGCTGCTCACCGAAGAGGGCATCGAGGTGGAGGTGGCAACCAACGGCCGCCAGGCACTCGACATCCTGCAGCGCGAGCGCTTCGACGGTGTGCTCATGGACTGCCAGATGCCAGTGATGGACGGCTTTGCCGCCACGCAGACGCTGCGCGAATGGCCGCATACGCGAGACCTTCCCATCATTGCCATGACGGCCAACGCGATGGTGGGCGATCGCGAAAAGGCACTTGCCGCCGGCATGAACGACCACATCGCCAAGCCCATCGTCGTCGAAGAAATGTTCTCCACGCTGGCACGCTGGCTCGCGCCGGGTCGCACGCATGCCACGCCGTCGAAGGAAGCGGTCGACGGCAACGCCCGCTTGAACGGATTGCACGGATTGCACGGCGTGGATGTCACGGTGGCCTTGGCACGCATGCGATCCAACGAAGGCTTGCTCGAAAGAATGCTGCTGCGCTTTCTCGATGCGGATCATGACTTCGTGCAACGCTTCTCCGACGCATGGGCACAAGGGCATTCCGAAGATGCACGCCGGGTGGCGCACGACCTGCAGGCTGTCGCCGGCACCTTGGGCATGCTGGGGCTGCGAGAAGCCGCCCTCTCGCTCGAAGGGGCGTGCCGCGCGGACGATGCCGCGGCCGTGCGGGCGAGCCTGCAGCAAGTGTCGGAACAGATCGAACCGATTCTTCAGGGACTGGAAACCTGGGCAGCCTCTCGCCACCAGCGCGAATCGGCGGACCCCATGTGAATACCGGAGGGCCAAAGTGAACCAGCGAACGAACTCGGAGCGCCGCCTGCTGCTCAAGGCCTGCGCCGCCGCCTGCGCGCTCGGCGCAGCCGGAGTCGCATCCGGACAAACCATCCTGCGTCTTGGGCGCCTGCAAAACGTGCCTGACCAATTTCTCGGCGGGGAGATCCTGCTTGCGGTCTACAAGCGGCTGGGCATCACGGTGGAATTCATGGACCTGCCGGCCAAGCGCTCGCTGCTCGAATCCAGCGAAGGCCGGGTAGACGGCGAGATCCAGCGCATCCTGGCCGTGCAGGACCAGTACCCCACGTTGATCGCGGTGCAACCGAGCTTCAACTTCATCGAACCGACAGCCTTTGTGCGCACCGGCGCGGGCGTGCGCGTGAGCGGCTGGAACTCGCTTGCGCCGTACAGCATCGGCATCGTGCGCGGCGTGGGTTCGTCAGAGCGCGGGACGCAGGGCATGCGCGCCGTCCAGGCCGTGACGACGATGGAGAACCTGATGCAGTCGCTGGATGCCGGCCGCTTCGAGGTGGCCGTGAACGACCGCTTCAGCGGCTTGCTGGTGATCCGGCGGCTTGGGCTCGACGGCAAGGTTCAGCCGCTCGACCCACCGCTCGAACACATTCCGCTGTACCACTTCCTGCACGAACGGCACCGCGACCTGGTGGGAAAGGTGGGGCAGGTCATCCGCACCATGCAGGCCAGCGGGGAACTCGATCGCGTTCGCCAACAGGTGATGGAGGGGATGCTGGCTGCGGCGCAGCGTTGAGGGCCAGACTTCTTGTTCACAGCTCCATCTTCTCAAGAGTTGGAGCCTCCTCAAAACCCGGGGCGGTTCATCTTTTTGTGCAAATCGAGAGCAACTCTCGATATGACCAGCATGTCCTCAAGAGAGGACGCGCGTGACGCATCTGACATCGCCTGCCCTATCGAGCCCGTAGACGCTGCGTGATGTACCAATCCGTGAAGGGTTGCCGCGCACGACAAGCCTACAGACGCGGAAACTACGGGGCACGTCCACAAGAAGGTCGGGCGAGGGAGCACACCATGCGAAGCGTTCTGATGGCGGCTGCGGCAGCGGCATTCGTCTGCGCCTGCTCTTCAGTGACCGATGTGTCGCCGATGGGCAATGACACATACATGGTGGGCGGCAAAGCCGTGGGTGGTCACATGAGCCACACCGAAGTCAAAGGCATCGCCCTGCAGCGCGCGGACGACTATTGCCAGGCCAAGGGGGAAAGATGGTGCTGCAGGACGCGAAGTCGTCCGGTGCCCGCGGTTGGACGCCTTTGGCGAGCGAAGTGATCTTCAAATGCGTACGGTCGCCTTCGATTGAGAACGCCCCATCGCATCCGGCACTACCCCCTTCTGAGACAAGGGCGCCCCATGAGTAATAAACGCGACCGCCGAACTGGCCTTCTTGTCAAGGGAGAAGCCCGTGGCGGAGACATAAAGGACGTAACCATCGTTGGGTTTGACGACGGGATCCATGTAGACGGCAATCTAGTTGACACAACCATGAAATCAGTTCGTATATATGCGCCGGAGCGCGAAAGTCGACCGCCTTGGTACCAAGCCCGCTCGGACTTCTCCTGCTGGGCGTTCCACTGGCTTTCGTCGCGTGGGGTGCGACCGTAGTAGGGCCATGGCTTCTGCAGGCCGTCGGTCTATCCCGATAGATTCCCGAAGGAGCATTCATGCCGGCAAGACCGTGGGATGTGGGAAACGATTCAGAGATCGTCAGCGCACTTGGGAGGGTGAACGTCGCCGCCGTGGCCGAGTACATGCGTCAAATCCGAATGTGCCTCATTTGGGCGCAATGACTGGGCAATCGTTTCGCCTGCTGATGGAGTCCTGACGCTGACAGCAAGCACGCCGAAAGACTTGGCGGCCGCGGCACCACCCAGCGGCTTCGGCACCGTTGTGCTCGCATTGGAATGCAGTCACTGCGGCTACACGCGCTTGTACAACGCCCTTTTTTGCGCCCGCTGTACCAGTGCAGTGCAAGAACGGCGCCCGAGCTCGTCGGGGAAGTGAAGCACGATCGACCGACGCGGCGGGCCTGGCTGGCATGCCGAAGGAAAGCGACGGGCAGGACGGGGTGATGCCCTGCCGGAAACCCGGTAGGGCCGCAGATTCCCGGAGCCCCCTCACCCTTCCGCATTTCAAATGCGAGACCGTCTGCACGCTTCTCAACATGCGGTGCGATTTCAAATCGCACTTTGCTCCGACGTGAAATCCGATCAAGCCGGGGGCCGGCCTCGGGTGAACCCAGCGTTCACCCTTCCGTCAATGGCAGCTTGAACTGCGGCTTGCCATTCAGCTTCGTGAGCTGAGTCTGCAGGCGATCGGTCTCGGAGTAGCGACAACGATCCTAGAAGCGCTCCGAGGTCATCGGAGCCTGTGGATCGGTATTGCACCTCTAGGAAGGCGAACATCGCGAGGTATGCTTGGTGAGCGGTAAGGTGCGTCATTGTCTCTCTCGTTCTCAGACGTGAGAACCGGTCAACCCGGCGGCGGCGCAGTGGCGTACGACACCGGCTTAGCGGAGGCCGTGGGGGGGCTGTTCGCCACCATTCCCAGGCATTTCCCAAAGACAAAGGGGTTAGTGGCTGTTAACCGCTAACCCCTCGATTCTTTGGTGCCGGTGAAGAGAGTCGAACTCCCGACCTTCGCATTACGAATGCGCTGC
>CBIHPH010000107.1:0-14575 GCA_966212105.1 uncultured Rhizobacter sp. | reverse complement strand
CGCCCAGCTCGGCCGTGGCATTGATGAAAGCACATCCCCGGTAAGAGTCCGAGATCATCCATTCGCGCAATGCCGGCACCAGGGCGTCCAGCGGGCGCGCCTGGCGGGGGGCATGGCGCGAGAGCGCCGCGCGGAACCATGCCATCCATGTCTCATGGCGATAAGCCAGGAAGGCGAGCACCAGGTCGTTCTTGCTGGGGAAGTGACGGTAGAAGGTGACCTTCGTAACGCCCGCTGCGGCGATCACGCCATCGACGCCCGTGGCCCTGATGCCGTGCTGGTAGAAGAGGTCATGGGCGGCCAACAGAATGCGGTCGTGCGCAGAGAGCGCGGGCGGGTCGGAGTAGGGCATGCGCCATTGTAGACAGACCTGTCTACATGCTCTAAAGTGAACGTAGACAGACCTGTCTACATCTCACTTCAGGACCCCCGAATGAATCCACGCCCGCCGCTCCCCCCGTTCGATGAAGCTTCCGCCCGCCAGAAAGTGCGCCTGGCCGAGGACAGCTGGAACAGCCGTGATCCCGCTCGCGTGGCGCTCGCCTACGCGCCGGCCACCCGATGGCGCAACCGTGCGGAGTTCATCACCGGCCGGCAAGAGGTGGAAGCATTCCTGCAACGCAAGTGGGCCCGGGAGCTGGACTATCGGCTGGTCAAGGAACTGTGGGCCTTCGACAGCCACCGCATTGCCGTGCGTTTCGCCTATGAATGGCACGACGACGCCGGGCAGTGGTATCGCAGCCATGGCAATGAAAACTGGGCGTTCGACGAACACGGGCTGATGATCGAGCGGCACGCCAGCATCAACGACCAACCCATCGCGGCGACAGACCGCAAGTTGCATTGGCCCGCCGGCCGGCGGCCGGACGACCACCCGGGCCTGACCGAGCTGGGGTGCTGATGATGCTGGCTCAGGCGTGCGGATAGAGCCGCATCAACATCACGAGTACGGCATTGGTCCATCCGAAGCCGCATTGGGTGGGGTATTCACCGCCACCACCGGGCTTGTCCTCTGTCACATCGTACTTCTCGAGCAGCCGTCCGGTTTCCCGGTGAACCCGCTTCACGCATCCGATCCACCGGGTTCCGATGTCACGCGCCAGGTCGTGGTGCCCGTATCGGCGCAGCCCTTGAACGGCCATCCATTGCAGCGGGGCCCAACCGTTGGGCATGTCCCATTGCTGGCCTGAGCACACGGTGGTCGTGACGATGCCGTTGCGCATCAGCAGCTGAGAGGCCAACACGCCCGCCACACCCGCGGCCTGCTCGGCAGACGCCATGCCGAGAAAGAGCGGCATGGTGACGGCCGCGGAGAGCCCGGTGCGGCGCGCGTTGTGGCCCAGGTGGTAATCGACGAAATGCCTTCGCTCCCCATCCCACAGATAGCGCCCGATCGCTGCCCTTCGTTTGTGCGCGCGTGCGGCATACGCTGCGCGCCCCGATTCATCACCGAGTTCGCCGCAGCCTTCGGCAATGGCCTCCTCGAGACCGGCCAGCAGGCAGTTCAGGTCGATCGGAACGATCAAGGTGGTTTCGATGGTGGAGAGGCGATCGGGATCGGCACACCAGCGGCTGCTGAAATCCCAGCCACTCTCGGCTGCGGCGCGCAAGTCGCGGTAGATCTCGTTCGGAGGACGGCCGCTCGACTGCGCCGTATGCACGTCCTCGCGGTAGGACTCGTCGCGCGGTTCGTCGCGATCATCCCAGAAGCGGTTGAGCAGCTCGCCGCCCGGCATGCGGACCACCCGTGCACGCGCCTGCCCCGGCTCCAGAAGCGTTTCACCGGCCATCCAGTACGCATGCTCGGCCTTGAGCTGGGCAAGGAAGCGACCGTATTTCGGTGCCCCGGGGCTCAGGCATTCCACCATCTTGTAGAAAAACGGGGGCTGCGATCGGCTCAGATAGTAAGTGCGATTGCCGTTGGGGATGTGGCCATGCCGGTCGATCAGGTGCGCGAAGTTCTGCACCATCCCGTCGACGAGTTCCTGACGGCCACTGTGGATCAGGCCCAACATCGTGAAGTAGGAGTCCCAGTAGTAGACCTCGCTGAAGCGGCCGCCAGGCACGACATACGCGTTGGGCAGCGGCAAGATGGTGTCGACCTCGCGCTGCTCCGCGCCGGGCACCGGCTGTCGGGTCAACTGAGGCCACAGGGTTTCGACGTGTTCGAGCACATCCGCGCACGGCACCGCCGGATCGTGCAGGCCGACCGGCTCGGGCAGCACGAAGTGGTCACGCACGAAGGCCACCAGCGCGTCGCCGGTCAATGTGTGGTGAGACTCATACAGCGTGCGTATGTATTCGGGCGACTGAAGCGCGACCGCATCGACGAAGACCTTGCCGTCGCCGAACACATCGCTCAGCTGGACGTCCATGAACAGCCGGCCGTACTTCTCGGCCAGGGTCGGAAGCGCGGCCCGATGAAAGTGAGCCGTTCCGAACCTCATGCCGGCACCTGGTGGGCGGGCACATCCACTCGTGGCACAGCCGTGCCATCGGCCGTGAAGACGTGGACGTGTTGAGGGGGGAAGGTGAACGGAACCGTATCGCCTACGCGCAGCGCGGACATCGAAGTCTTGGCCGTGAACGGCTCGGCGTGGGGGCCCGTGGTGAGATAGGCGTAGCTGTGCTCGCCGAGGTGCTCAAGGTGGCTCACGACGGCGCTTCGCTCTCCATGGCCGAGCTCGATGTGCTCCGGCCGGATGCCCAGTGTCACATTCGATCCAGCCTTCAAACGATCTTCTGCCAGCGCGGCCCCGTCCACCCTTGCAGCCACCGGCGAGCCTTCCACCCGGACGGTCAGGCTGCCTTCGGTCATGTGCGAGACCGTGCCGGACACAAAGTTCATGGCCGGTGAGCCGATGAACCCGGCAACGTAGCGATTGGCAGGCCGGTGATACAGCGCCAGGGGATCGCCGATCTGGGCAATGCTCGGCATTCCCTTGCCTTCGGCAACGGGCCTCAGCAGAACGATCTTGTCTGCCAGCGTCATGGCTTCAACCTGGTCGTGGGTCACGTAAACCATGCTCGCCGATCCGAGGCCACGGTGCAACTTGGCGATCTCGATGCGTGTCGCCGCACGCAGGGAAGCGTCGAGATTTGACAACGGTTCGTCGAACAGAAACACCTTGGGCTGGCGGACGATGGCACGGCCGATGGCCACCCGCTGGCGCTGGCCGCCCGACAGTTCCCTCGGTTTGCGCTGCAGCAACGCCTCGAGACGGAGGATGCGAGACGCTTCGGCGATCCGCCGGTCAATTTCCCGGCCTGCCAACCCCTGGTGCCGCAGACCGAAAGCCATGTTCTCGAACGCACTCATGTGCGGGTACAAGGCGTAGCTCTGGAAAACCATGGCCACGTTGCGCTCGGCGGGCGGCAAATGGTCGACCCGTCGACCATCGATTTTGATTTCACCGGCACTGGGATCGTCCAGGCCGGCAATGAGCCGCAGCAAAGTCGACTTGCCACAGCCCGAGGGGCCGATGAAGACACAGAACTCGCCCGGCTCGATGGTGAGTGAGACGCCCCGGAGCACGTCGGTTTCACCAAAGCGCTTGCTGATGTGGGTCAACTGGATGCTGGACATGGATGGCTCTCCCGGCAATCGGCGATCCGGCAAACACTGTCGTCGTCACCCCTTGACGGCACCTGCCATGAGACCGGAGACGATGCGCCTCTGAAAGATCACGACGAGACCGATCAAGGGCACCGTGACGATGACCGAAGCGGCCATGAGCGCGCCCCATGGCAACTCGAAACTGGATGCGCCGGAGATCAAGGCAATGGCGACCGGGACCGTGCGCTGATCCGGTGACAACGTGAACGTCAGGGCAAACAAGAATTCATTCCATGAAGCAATGAAGGCCAGCAATCCGGTTGCCACCAGCGCGGGCCACAGCAGCGGCAGGAAGATCCGGAAGATCACCGTGAGCACGCCAAGCCCATCCATCCATGCGGCCTCCTCCAGTTCCTTGGGCAGCTGGCGCATGAAGGTCACCAGCACCCACACGGTGAAGGGCAAGGTGATGACGAGGTGTGAGATGCACAGTGCACCCACATGGTCGTACAGGCCGAGGAACCTGACCAGCTCATACATGCCCGACAGGATGGCCACCTGTGGAAACATGGACGCGGCGAGGATGGTGCCCAGCAGCAGCCCGCGCCCCCGGAACGCGATGCGCCCGAGCGACCAGGCAGCCAAAAGGCTGAGACCCAAGGACAACAGCACCGTTGCCGCGGCCACCAGGAACGAATTCAGCAGGTTGTGTGCGAATGGCTGTTCGCGAAACAAGGCGCGGTAGTTCTCCAGGGTCGCCGATCCAGGCCACAGGCTGGGCTCGAACAGTGCGGAGCCTTGCTTGAACGATGTAGAGATGGCATAGACGAGCGGGAACCACGACACCGCGATGAACAGGAGCGACAGCCAGGCATGCATGCCGCGGCTCAGAAGGTGCGCCTTCACGATGCTTCTCCCTTTCGGCCAGACCGGCTGAGCGCGGCATACGCAATCGTGGCCAGCGCAATGACCAGGAAAAGCAGGGTAGCGGCAGCCGACCCATACCCCACTTGCTGGAAATCGACGAGTTGCTCGCGCACATACATCGACATGCTCTTCGAACTCCGGCTGTTGGACGTCATCACATAAATCAGGTCGAAGACGCGCAGCGCATCGAGCAGCCGGAACATCATCGCCACGGCCACTGCGGGCAAGATCAGCGGCAGCGTGATGTACCGGAACACGCGCCATGCCGGCACGCCATCCACCTGGGCAGCCTCGTAGCAATCGGAAGGGACCAGCTGCAGGGCGGCCAGGATGAGGAGCGCCATGAAGGGTGTGGTCTTCCAGACGTCGACGAGCACGACCGTCCACAACGCGAGGTCTGGATCGGCGGTGAAGGCGAGTGGCACGGAAGTGATGCCCAGACCCGCCAGCCAGTGGTTCACCACGCCGAACTGGTCGTGCAACATCCAGCTCCACATGCGCGCCGAGACGACGGTGGGAATGGCCCACGGGATGAGCATGCTGGCCCGCAACAGCGTGCGCCAGCGCGAAGAATGGTTGAGCAGCAACGCCACACCGAGGCCGAGCATGGTTTCGATCGAGACCGACAGGATGGCGAAGATCCAGGTGTTGCCCACGGCGTTCCACCACTCGGGGTCGAACAGCACGCCATCAGGCCCGATGTAGTTCTCGAGCCCGACAAAGCGCCGGGAGGAAAGGTCGGACAATGTTGCATCCGTCAGGCTGAGCCACAGCGTTCGGCCGAGCGGCCAGCCGGCGACGGCGGCCAGTACCGCCAGCATGGGCAGGAGCAGCACCCAAGCCAGGCGCACCCGCCGGCGCGCAAGGGGCGCCATCGGCACGGCTGCCGCAGCCCCGACGCCGGCCGGCCGCACGCCAGAAACCAATCTCACCGCCATTGACCCGCACGACCCAGACGGTTGAGCTGGGCATCCAGGCGCTTGAGCGCGTCAGGTGCCGCAGCGCGGCCGGAGAGCACATCGTGCGCGGCGTTCCAGAATGCGTTGCTGACCTGGTTGTAGCGGGCCCCGGTCACCGTGGCGGGACGAGCCACGGCATGGGTGAACGTGTCATGCAAGGCCCCCATGAACGGATTGGCGGCGAGGATGTCGCGGTCCTGGTACAGCGCACCGATCGTCGGGTTGTAGGAGCCTTTCAGGGCCCGTTCCTTTTGCACGGTGCGGCTGGTCATGTACAGGACCAGATCGGCAGCCAGTGCGGCGTTGCGCGAGTACTTCGACACCGCAAGGAGTTCACCGCCCAGTGCCGCGGCATGCCGTCCGTCGGCGCCGCCCTTCGGGAGCGCGGTCACGCCGATCCTGCCTTTGACCGGACTGTCGCCGCCTTGGCTGAGCGACCAGGCATAGGGCCAGTTGCGCATGAACACCGCGTTGCCCGCCTGGAAGACGCCTCGGGATTCCTCCTCGGCATAGTTCAAGACGGCCTTGGGGGAGATGGTGCCCACCCAGGACGCGGCTGCCTGCAGGGCCTTGGCCGAGGCCGGGTTGTTGACCGTGACCTTGCCTGACGCGTCCACCACGGTCCCGCCGTCATGGCTGGCCACCCACTCCAGTGCGTCGCAGGTCAGCCCCTCATAAGCCCGCCCCTGCCAGACATACCCCCACATCTTGTCGTTGCCGGCGGCGCGTTCGGCCTGCTGAACCTTGGTGGCGACGGCGGCCAGCTCCTCCCAGGTGGTGGGCACCTTCTGTCCGTGTTTCTCGAGCAGATCCTGGCGGTAGAAGAGCAGGCCGGCGTTCATGAACCAGGGCATCGCGACGAGCCGGCCCTGCACCGTGTTGTTGGCGATGAGGCTTTCGAAGTGCTCCTTCTCGACCCCGTTGGCGTAGGGCTTCAGGTCCACCAAGTGGCTGGCCAGCAGGCCGGTCCAGACGACATCGATCTGGAAAACATCGATCTTGTCGGAGCCTGCGCCGAGCACCTGCTGGTACAGCGCGAGGCGCTCGCTGCCATCGTTCGGGGTGGACACGACCTCGACCTGATGGCCTGTCTTTCTGGCCCAGGCCTCGGCGGACGACTTGCACAATGCGAGTTCCTGCCCCAGGCCACTGCAGGAAATCTTCAGGGAAGCGGCATGGCCGACCATGCACATCAGCAGCATGGCAGCCGAGATCCAGGCCTTGTTCCAACCATTCATGCGATCTGTCCTCCCGGTGATGAACGCGACGCCCCTCAGGGTACGGCGCGTCGGGAGGGCATGAGAAGCGATCTCCATGAACCGAACATAGATTGGCCGGGCTCGCCGGCCCGTCGACACCGCCCCTCAGTGATGGTCGTGGCGCAGGTAACTCGCCTGTCGCGGCAGACGCATGCTCACGAGCAGCGCAATCACCATCATCACGGTCACATACCAGAAGAAGGCCGATTCGTGACCCGCCGACTTCAATCCGAGGGCGACGTACTCGGCCGAGCCACCGAAGATCGCATTGGCGATGGCATAGGCCAGCCCCACGCCCAACGCGCGCACTTCCGTCGGGAACATTTCCGCCTTCACGATTCCGCTGATGGACGTATAGAAGCTCACGATCAGCAAGGCCAGCATCACGAGCACGAAGGCCATGAACGGGTCCGTCACTTTTTGCAGGGCCGTGAGAATCGGCAAGGTGGCCAGCGCGCCCAGACCACCGAACAGCAGCATGTTGTTGCGCCGGCCGATGCGGTCCGACAGCGCGCCGAACACGGGCTGCATGCACATGTAGACAAACAGTGCCCCCGTCATCACGTAGCTGGCCGTCTTGATCGGCAGTTGCACCGTGTTCACGAGGTATTTCTGCATGTAGGTCGTGAAGGTGTAGAAGATCAGCGAGCCGCCGGCGGTATAGCCGAGCACCGTGAGGAACGCCGGCCAGTGGTGCTTGAAGAGCAGGCTCAAACTTCCCGATTTCCCGTCGGCCAGTGCCCCGGCGCTTTGCGTTTCGTGCAGCGTGCCGCGCAGCAGCAGCGCCACGACGGCACCGATGGCGCCGATGGCGAACGGAATACGCCAGCCCCATGCCTTGAGTTCGGCATCGTTCAGGACATGCTCGAGGGTCACGATCACCAGCACCGCGAGCAGTTGGCCGCCAATCAGCGTGACGTACTGAAAGGACGAGAAGAATCCGCGCTGGCCCTTGAGCGCCACCTCGCTCATGTAGGTCGCCGTCGTGCCGTATTCACCGCCCACCGACAGCCCTTGGAACAGGCGGCAAACCAGCAATAGAAACGGCGCCCAGGCCCCGATCTGCGCATAGGTGGGCAAGCAGGCGATGACCAGCGATCCGCCGCACATCATCGTGACGGAGATCAGCATGGATTTCTTGCGACCCAGCCGATCGGCGATGCGGCCGAAGAGCCAGCCACCGATCGGCCGCATGAGGAAGCCGGCCGCGAACACGCCGGCGGTGTTCATCAGCTGCGCTGTCGGATCGGATTTCGGGAAGAAGGCAGGCGCGAAATACAACGCCGAGAACGCATACACGTAGAAGTCGAACCATTCGACCAGGTTGCCCGACGAGGCCGCCATGATGGAGAAGATGCGGCGACGCCTTTCGTCGAAAGAGGGAGCGGTGGCGATGGACTGGGTGCTCATCAGGGGACCTTTTGTGTTTCTTCAAACCAGGGCCCTGAGTGTGTTTTGCCGTCAGCGCGTTGTCGTCCGTAAGGGGCCGGCGGGTGGCTGCGTAGCTGTACGCAGGGGTAAACACCTAGAGTTCATGCTCCCGAAGAAAGCGATCGAGCTCATGGCTGTTTGACAGGTTAAGTTTGGAGAAGACGTGGGCGCGGTGCGTTTCCACCGTGCGCAACTCCAGAGGCGCCAGATCCAGGGCAATGCGCTTGTTGGGCAGGCCTTGTGCCACCAATCGGGCCACTTGCATCTCACGCGGGGTGAGCTTGCTCCACAAGGCTTGCGCGGCCTGGCGAGATCGCAGCCGCATGGCGATGTGGGCAGCCTTGTCCAGGGCCTTCGCCAAGGTGTTCAGCAATTGTTCGTCGTTGCACGGCTTTTCCAGCCAGCCGAAAGCTCCCTTTTGAACCGCGTCCACCACCACGGGAATGTCGCCATGGCCTGACAGGAACAGAACGACCAGAGGGCTGTCTTGCGCGCGCAATGCATCGAAGACCTGCAGTCCGCTGATGCCGCTCAGTCGCAGGTCCAGAATGGCGCAGCCGGGGCTTTGAAGATCGGCCCCGGCGAGGAACGCTTCTCCGGACGGGAAAACCTGCACCGCAAACCCACGTGACAGCAGCAACAAGCCCAAAGAACGGCGAACCGCCTCATCATCGTCGACGACGTACAGGTTCTTCACGGTCGTTTGCTCAGGGTTCATCGAAGCACTCCAGGTCCAGGGTGAAGATGGCGCCACCGTCGGGCCGGTTGGCAAAGGTCAGGCCGCCGCGATGACTCTCGACGATCGTCCGGCAGATGTTCAAGCCCAGGCCGAGGCCACCCGGCTTGGTGGTGAAGAATGGCGTGAAGACCTGATCGGCCATTGCGCCGTCCATGCCGGGCCCTCGATCCGCCACGCGAATGTGCACGCGCCCGCCGTGTACCGCCGCATCGATTTCGAGCACACGACGCTCGACCGGCGTCTCGTCCATGGCCTGCAAGCCATTCAGGACGAGGTTCAAGATCACCTGCTCCAGCAGCACACGGTCACCACGAACAGCGCCCAGGGATTCCGGGATGGTCACCAACGTGCGTGCCCGCCGGGCCCGTATCTCCCCTTGCAGCAAGGTCAACACCGTGCTCACCAGCGGAGCGACAGGGCAATCTTCAATGCCCACCGTGCGCTGCCGCACGAAACCGCGGACACGTCCAACGATCTCGGCACTGCGACGGGCCTGAGTCATCGTTTCGTCGAGGCTGCTGAGCAGCATCGGCTGGTTGCCTTGCGCCGCAAACGCCTTGGCTGCGCCGGCAAAATTGGTCAGCGCCATGAGCGGCTGGTTCAGTTCATGGGCCAGGGTCAATGCCATCTCACCGAGACTGGCAAGGCGCTGCGCGTGCCACAGCTGCTCGTCGTTCTGCCGCTGGCGCAGCTCGGCACGCTTTTGGGCAGTGATGTCCACCACTGAACTCATCCATCCGCTGTGCCGGCCATCGGCGTCGATCAGTTTGGCGGTGTAGACCATCGTCAGCACGTCGTGCCCATCGCGGTGCCGCACCCTCGATTCGAACCCGGACCGGGCAGATTGACCGCTCATCGTGGTTTCGAAGGCCCGCCAATGCTGGTCGACGTCATCCGGATGCCAGTAGGGGTATGGCGGCTGCCGACCCAGCAACTCGTCGGCCCCATAGCCCGTCATCTGGCACAGGGCGGGATTGACATAAATGATGCGCCCTTCGAGATCCAGCGTGCGCATGCCCACCAGCAAGGAGTCTTCCATGGCCTTGCGGAACGAGTGCGCTTCATTGAGCGCGTGTGTGCGCTCCCGAACACGCACTTCCAGATCGCGGCGGATGTCACGTTGCTCGGCGAACCGCCGCTCGCGCAACCGCCAGTACAAACCGCCGAGCAACAGAACGGTCGCGCACAGCAATCCCAGCATCCAGGCCCGCTCGCGCGCCCGGGTGACCGCCGCATGGTCCGCCATCACCGTGAGCGTCCAACCGAGATCAGGAAGCGCCTGGTCCACCGCCAGGTACCGGCGAGGCCTTCCATCGATCGTCGTCCGGACCAGGTAGCTGCCGAATTGTTCGGTCGATCGATCGATGGTCCAGTCGAGCAGGCCGTGGTCCTGATGCATTCCATAAGGGTGATGGCGTTGCAGCCAATCCAGTGCCTCCTGATTCAGTGCACGCGTGGCCTGGTACATCCACGGCCGCACCGAACTCAGGAACACCAGCCCATGGGCATCGCCCAGGAGGATCGGGTCTCGAACGGACGCCCAGGTATCCTGGATCTGGCGCAGGCTCACTTTGGCCACCATCACCCCCAGCACCATCTCGCCTTGCAACACCGGAGCCGAGAGGAACAGGCCCGGCTCCCCGGTGGTTTGGCCCACGCCATAGAACAGGCCATGTCGGCCGGCCTGCGCGTCCATGAAATAGGGGCGGTTCGCGTACGACTCACCCACGAAACTCATGGGCTCGCTCCAGTTGCTGGCCGCCAGGGTGGTGCCCGACCGGTCGATCAGGTAAAGCACGTCCGAGCCCGCGCTGCGGTTCACGCGTTCGATGTAGCGGTTGGCTTGCTGACGCCGCCCGGCATCTTCGGGCTGGAGCAACGCGGCAAGAACATCGGGCTGCTGCGCTGCCGTGAAAGGCAGATAGCTGAACTTGTCCACGGCGCCCCGCAAGCCCAATGCGTGAACCTCGATCGCTCGATGGATCATGTCCACCTGGGAACCGACCTCGCGCTGCTCGGCCCAACGGCCCGCCGCGCCGATCAGCAAGAGCATCACCAACACGCATGCACCCCCGATGAGGAGCCGATGCTGGGGCTTGTTCGGTCTGCTGATGTCCATGCCATGCCACGAGAATTTCGGCACGCAGTTTCGCAGAAGCGGCTGATGGCGCGGCGCGCCGATGCATGCCTCGCCAACTGCCATCGTTAACCCGCCATTGCCAAAGGGGGTGAACTGGCCGCCGCATCCACACTGGGCACATGTCCCTTGCCGTCCTTCACAGCCGCGCCCTCGACGGCCTTGATGCACCTGCCGTCACCGTCGAAGTGCACCTTGCCAATGGCTTGCCCGTCTTCACGCTGGTGGGTTTGGCAGACACCGAAGTGCGCGAGGCGCGGGAACGGGTGCGGGCGGCACTGATCAACTGCGGGCTTTCATTTCCGCACAACAAGCGCATCACGGTGAACCTCGCACCGGCCGATCTGCCGAAGGAATCGGGTCGCTTCGATCTGCCCATCGCGCTGGGCATCCTCGCGGCCAGCGAACAGATCGACCTCCAGCGCACGGTGGGCTTCGAGTTCGCCGGTGAACTGTCGCTGGCCGGTGACCTGCGTCCGGTGCGTGGGGCATTGGCGCTCGCCCTTGCCCTGCGGCGCGGGGCTGGTGCCGGCCGTGCGCTGGTGCTGCCGTTCGACTGTGCACAAGAGGCTGCGCTGGTGGAGGGCCTGGCCATCCATGGCGCGCGCCACCTGCTCGACGTGGTGCAAGCCTTCCGGCACCGCGACCCCAACGCCTCGGACGTCGGCACGCTGCCCCGCATGTCACCCCAATTCCGCCCTGAATCCGCCCCATCTGCCGATCTGCGCGACGTCAAGGGTCAGGCCGCCGCGAAGCGCGCACTGGAAATCGCCGCGGCAGGCGAACACAGCTTGCTGATGATGGGGCCTCCGGGCACCGGCAAATCCATGCTTGCGCAACGCATCACCGGTCTGCTGCCGCCGCTCTCACTCGATGCCGCACTCGAATCGGCCGCGCTCCTGAGCCTCAGCGGGAGCTTTTCGGCAAGCCGGTGGGGGCAACGCGTCTTTCGGGCTCCCCACCACAGTGCGTCGCCGGCCGCGCTCGCAGGCGGTGGTTCGCCACCGCGGCCTGGTGAAATTTCACTCGTCCACCACGGCGTGCTGTTCCTTGATGAACTGCCCGAATTCAAGCGGGCAGCTTTGGAGGCGCTGCGCGAACCGCTGGAAACAGGCCGCATCGTCATTTCGCGGGCCGCCCGGCAGGCGGAATTTCCAGCACGGTTCCAATTGATCGCGGCGATGAACCCGTGTGCGTGCGGCCACCACGGCAACCCGCTTCGCCACTGCCGCTGCGCGCCCGACATGGTGTCGAAATACCAGGCCCGCCTGAGTGGCCCGCTGCTCGACCGCATCGATTTGCAGGTCGAGGTGCCCGCCGTGGCGCCGGCAACGCTCGCAGCAGCACCCGACGGTGAAGAAACCAACGTGGTGGCACAACGGGTGGCGGCAGCCCACGCGGTCGCGCTTGCCCGGCAGGGCGTGCCGAACGCAAGGCTGCAAAACGCCCCGCTCGACGAACATGCCGCGCTCGACGCACCGGCCTCATCGTTCCTGCAAGCCGCGTCTACCCGGCTCGGGTGGTCGGCACGCAGCCACCATCGGGTGCTGCGCATCGCCCGCACGATCGCCGATCTGGCGAACGCCGCGGACGTGCAGGTGCCCCATCTGGCCGAAGCCATCCAGTACCGCCGGGTGCTCAACCCGGCATGAACATCACCTCAAACCATGAAACCCAGGTTCGGGCTGAAGTTCCTGAGGTTCGGGAACACCAGGTTGAGGTTGCTGTCGCTGATGCCGAACCACTTGCCCAAGGTGGCCCCGATCTGGTCCACCGACACGCCCGGCAGGAAGCTGCCCGACCCCACCTCGTCACTGTGGTTCAAACCCACCTGCGGGAAGCGCCCGTAGATTTCCTTGCCCTTGACAGCACCGCCATACACGAAGTGATGGGCGCCCCAGCCGTGGTCCGTGCCGTCACCGTTGCTGGTGAAGGTGCGGCCAAAGTCGGAGGCGGTGAACAGCGTCACTTTGTCCCGCATGCCCAGGGTGCCCAGCACGCCATCGAAGTAGCCGATGGCATGCGACAAGCGGGTGAGCAGATCGGCCTGGCTGCGGTTCTGGTTGTCGTGGGTGTCAAAGCCACCCATCGACACAAAGAACACCTGCCGAGATGCCCCGAGCGCCGAGCGCGCACCGATGATGCGAGCCACGGTCTGCAACTGGATGGCGAGGTCGTTGTTCGCGGACGTGCGCGTAGACGGCCTGACGTACTGCGTGGGCGCTGCAATGGCGGATGCGGCGAACGCCGCCTGGAACGCCGCCTGCGCATCGATGGACCGCTTGGTCACCACCGCCTGCTCGCGCGCCAGCAGGTGCGCAGCATCCGTCTGCGTGATGATTGCCTTGTAGCTCGCAGCGGCCGCGGCAGAACCAAACAAAGTGCCCGTCAGGTTGCCGATCGCCACGGCACCGCCGCTGCCCACCTGGTACTGGAACACGTTCTGGCCACTCATGAACACGGCGTTGCCGCCTGCGGAAATGCTCGTGAACACCGTGTTGGAATTGCCGCTGGCCAGCAAGTCGCCGAAGCGGCCGCCCCAGCCCACTTTCGCGCCTTCGGGCGCCAGTGCCTGCCAGCTCGATTGTTGGTCGTTGTGCGAGAACAGCTTGGGCGGGCGCTTCTTGACGGTGTTGCTCTGGTACTCCGCTTTCGTCATCGGCTGGATCAGCGGGCCGGCATTGGCGATGATGCCCAACCGCCCTTGACCAAAGAGCGATTGCACATCCGTCATCACCGGGTGCAGCGCGAACGTGCGGCTGTTGTTCTCCGCAAAGGCGGTGAAACTGGGAACGATGGGCAGCACGCCCCCGAGCGCGGCTGGAGACGCGGCGGCTGCGCCAGCATCCGCGACCGTACCTGCCGACTTCAGCGCGATGGGTTCGGTGCCCGTGGACCGCACGGTGGTGTAGGCATTCCAGGACGCCGTGTCGGTGGGCAAGACCATGTTCGCCGAATCGTTCCCGCCATAGAGGAACAAGCACACGATGGCCTTGTAGTCCGAAGTCTGTGCCACGGCGGCATTCATCGTCGCGAGGTTCATCGCGAACGGCAGTGCAGCAGGCCCCACGGTGGTGGACAGGGCAGTGGCGCGACGCAGGAACTCGCGGCGGGACGCATTGGTGGTGGTCATGTCGGAGGTCCTCGTCACTTCTGGATCATGTAGTCGGGCGACGCCATGGTGAGCATCACCGCGATCAGGGCGCGTTCGTTCTTCACGGCTTGCACCGCATCGGCGTTCGAGGACGTGGCCGCCGGCATCGCGCGGCCGCTGACACCCGCGACCACCAGCCCGCGCAGCGCCGGGCTCATTTGACCGGACATCAGCAGCAGGTTGACCCGTTCCACCAGCGCAGCCGGATCTCCCGCCAGTGCGGCCAACGGGGAGAAGTCAGGCTGGATGTCTCGGGAAGCGTTGGGCCGAAGCTTGTCCCGCATGAAGTTGAGGAAGCCAGCGACCGACACCTCGTTGGTCAGCTGCATCTCCGGCGCCACGAGACCGGCATTGGCCGCGGCACTGTTCGGCGGCGTGTACCCCGGGCGGAAGAAGTTGAACACCGTGGGCGA
>CBIHPH010000106.1:0-14599 GCA_966212105.1 uncultured Rhizobacter sp. | reverse complement strand
GTCACGGTGGAGCTGGAGACAGTGGTCGTGCGGGGGATTCGTAGCCGAAGCGCCTAAGCAAAATGCGCGGAAGCTGGTGTTCCAAGCGCCTCTTTGGATTACCTTTCTGGCGCCGTCAGAAAGGTAATTCGGCTGCCGGGCCGAGACCCGGCGCGGCCTCGCCAGAGAGCAGGCCCCGCGCCAAGCCAAAGAATCGAGCCCCTCAGTTCAAATCACCACCCAAGGTGTTTGAAAAGCGCAATCGATGCACTGCTCTGATTCATGGTGTACAGGTGAACCCCCGGCGCACCACCAGCACGAAGTCGTTCGCACAGGTCGCTGACCACCTCGAGCCCGAAGGCCTTGATGGACTCCACGTCTTCGCCATAGGACTGCAGCCGCAGCCGGATCCAGCGAGGGATTTCCGCGCCGGTGTTGTCGGCAAACCGGATCAACCCACTCGCATTGGTGATGGGCATGATGCCGGGCACCACCGGCACGTCGGCGCCCAGCTTGCGCGCTTCATCGATGAAGCGGAAATAGGCGTCGGCATTGAAGAAGAGTTGGGTGATGGCCGAATTGGCACCGGCATGCACCTTGGCCGCATAGGCCTGAAGATCCGCCTGTGGCGATTTGGCCTGTGGATGGGTTTCCGGGTACGCGGCCACTTCGATGTGGAAATGGTCACCCGTCTCGGCACGGATGAACGCGATGAGGTCGCTGGCGTAACGGAATTCCCCGAAGCTGCCGTATCCGCTCGGCAGGTCACCGCGCAACGCGACGATGCGGCGGATGCCGGCGGCGCGGAACTGGGCGAGCGTCTCACGGATGGAATCCTGGCTGGCCCCCACGCAGGTGAAGTGGGGCACTCCCTCGACACCTTCGGAGAAGATGTCTTGCACCATGCTGAGCGTGCCCTTGTGCGTGGAGCCGCCCGCACCGGCCGTGACGGAGCAGAACGTGGGCTTGAGCGCGTACAGCTCGCGCCGCACCGCGGCGTACTTCGCCACGCCCTCGGGCGTCTTGGCAGGGAAGAATTCGAGGCTGATGGGGAAGGGGATGCTTGGGGTCATCGTCGATCTCACTGCGGTTGGACCGCCTGGGCCCACACGAAGAATTCGGTGTTGCCGTTGCCGCCGGTGATGGGGCTCTGAAAATAGGCGTGCAACTGCAGGCTTTGCTGCCGGCACGCCTGCCGGATGCGGGTCTCGACTTCCTGGAACAGGGCTTTGTCGCGAACGATGCCGCCCTTGCCGATCTGGTGCGGCTGCAGCTCGAACTGCGGCTTGACGAGCAGCAGCAAGTGCCCGAGCGGCGCCAGGTAGTGCGCGAGCGTGGGCAGCACATGCGTGCTCGAGATGAACGACAGGTCGCCCGTCACGAAGCCGAAGCTCTGGGGGGCGATGGCCGCGGCGAATGCCGTGCCGGCCACATCGCGTGCATTGATGCCCTCGAAGGCCTGCACGCGCGGGTCGGCGGCGAGCTGCGGATGCAGCTGGCCATGGCCCACGTCGATGCCCACCACCTTGGCTGCGCCACGCTGCAAGAGCGCGTCCGTGAACCCACCGGTGCTTTGCCCGGCATCCAGGCACACGAGGCCTGTGACGTCGATCCTGGTGTGCTCGAGGGCGCCTTCAAGCTTGAGGCCTCCGCGCGAGACGAACCTGAGTTCGGCCGTGTCGGTGACTTCCAGCCGGCAGTCCTCGGGCACGTCTTCTCCGGCCTTCTTGGGCACCGTCCAGCCTTTCGGCCCGAGCCAACGCACCGCGCCCCGCTCGATGAGCCGCTGGGCAGCCGAGCGGGTGGGGGCGAGGCCCTTCTGGAGAACGAGCTGGTCGATGCGCATGGAAGGTGTTTCCGGATCAGTAGCGGTAGGTGTCGGGCTTGTACGGGCCCTTCTTGTCGACGCCGATGTAGGTGGCCTGCTCGTCCGTGAGTTCCGTCAGCATCGCGCCGACCTTCTTCAGGTGCAGGCGGGCGACCTTCTCATCGAGGATCTTCGGCAGCACGTACACCTTGCCCACCTCGTAGGCCTCGGGGCGCGTGAAGAGCTCGATCTGCGCGATGGTCTGGTTCGCGAAGCTCGACGACATCACGAAGCTGGGGTGGCCCGTGCCGCAGCCCAGGTTCACGAGGCGGCCCTTGGCGAGCAGGATGATCTTCTTGCCATCCGGGAATTTCACATGGTCGACTTGCGGCTTGATCTCTTCCCATTCGTACTTCTCGATCGAGGCGATGTCGATCTCGTTGTCGAAGTGGCCGATGTTGCAGACGATGGCCTGGTCTTTCATGGCGGCCATGTGGTCGTGCGTGATGATTCGCTTGTTGCCGGTGGTGGTGACGAAGATGTCGGCCTTGTTCGCGGCGTAGTCCATCGTGACGACCTTGTAGCCTTCCATGGCGGCCTGCAGGGCGTTGATGGGGTCGATCTCGGTGACCCACACCTGGGCGCTCAGTGCCCGGAGGGCCTGGGCCGAACCCTTGCCCACGTCGCCATAGCCTGCCACCACCGCCACCTTGCCGGCGATCATCACGTCCGTGGCGCGCTTGATGCCGTCCACGAGCGATTCGCGGCAGCCGTACAGGTTGTCGAACTTGCTCTTCGTCACGCTGTCGTTCACGTTGAACGCGCGGAACAGCAGCGCGCCCTTGGCGCTCATCTCGTTCAGGCGGTGGACGCCGGTGGTGGTTTCCTCGGTGACGCCGATGATCTGGGCGCTCTTGCGGGTGTACCAGGTGGGATCGACCGCCAGTTTCGCCTTGATGGCGGCGAACAGGCAGGTTTCCTCTTCGCTGGTCGGGTTCGCGAGCACCGAGGGGTCTTTCTCCGCACGCTGGCCGAGGTGCATCAGCAGCGTCGCATCGCCGCCGTCGTCGAGGATCATGTTCGGGCCTTCGCCCTCGGCGCCTTTCGGGCCGAATTCGAAGATGCGATGGGTGAAGTCCCAGTACTCCGTGAGGGTCTCGCCCTTGTGCGCGAACACCGGCGTGCCCTCGGCCACCAGCGCAGCAGCGGCATGGTCCTGTGTCGAGAAGATGTTGCAAGAGGCCCAGCGAACTTGGGCGCCCAGGGCCTGAAGCGTCTCGACCAGCACGGCCGTCTGGATCGTCATGTGCAGGCTGCCGGTGATGCGAGCGCCCTTGAGCGGCTGGGCCTTGGCGAATTCCTCGCGGATTGCCATCAGACCGGGCATTTCGGTTTCGGCGATGCGAATTTCCTTGCGGCCCCAGCTGGCGAGCGAGAGGTCGGCGATCGCGTGGTCGGTGGCGGTTTTGAGAACGGCGTTCATGGACAGGCTCCTGATGTTGGGAACCCGCACGCGCGTCAAGGAGGGAGGAAGGCTGTCGGCTCACTCACCCATGGACACGATGGACGTGCGGGTGAGCGCGGTTGCAGTTCAAGGTTCCGAGCCTGGGGCGCCATGGGGGCGGCCTTGCAACGCTCCTCGGAAGGTCTTGGCATTGTAGTGCCAGCCGGGATCATTCGGGCGAGGAAATGCATGGGGTCATGCGTGTCATGCTCGCAGGGCCGAAGATCGTGGCGAACGCCACATCCTTGGCGTCGCGCCCCATCGTGATGCGTATCAATTCCTTCACCGGGGACATCCGAGTGGCGTCGAAGAGCACCCAGCGACCGCCCAGCCACGCTTCGAACACCGCGTGGAAGTCGGGCGGCGGTTCCTTGAACAGCGCATAACCCACGACCACCCGGGCCGGAATGTTCAATGCGCGGCAAAAGGTGACGCCGAGGTGGGCGAAATCGCGGCAGACCCCCACGCGTTGCAGGAACACGTCGCCCGCGGTCGTGGTGTTGACCGTGGTGCCGACCTGATACTCGATGTTGTCGAAGAGCCAGTCACTGATGGCCTGCACCCGGGCAAAGCCGGGCGGATGGTCGCCAAAAAGTCTTTGTGCCGTGCGGCTGAGCAAGTCCGACTCGCAATACCGGGTCGGCATCAGGTTGTGCAGGATATCGTCCGGCAATTCGGCGATGGGCGATTCGGTTGCCTTGGAGGCATCAGGATCGGGCAGCCGGTGCACTTCGGCGCGATAGCGCACCGTCAAGGGCCCGGCGCGCGCATGCAGCCGCAAAAAGCGATGATGAAGGTTCGGGTCTTCGAAGATGTGGGGGGACAGGGGCGGGTCGATCTCCAGTGACTCGGAGATCAGCTGCTGCCCCATCCCATCGATCGCATGGATCTGGAAGAGGAAATCACATTCGCCGGTCAGGTCGTAAGCGAGTTCGCAGTCGATGTCGAAACGCTTGCCCGAGGGCGCGTCCCCGCTGGTGGAGGCGCGGGCGTCGGGTGATGTTCGACGGGGCTGGGCGTCCAGGACGAGGGGCGGCATGGCGGGCCTTTCCGTTCGAGGGCAACACACACCATTGGACATGCCCCTTCCTTGCCCGTCCATCGGGCCGCATCGCAGCCACCGGTAGGACAACGGCGGGGCGGCGCGGCGTCAGGCGGCGAGCCGCTCGATCTCGTCGAACAGGCGCGAGACGTCGAGGGGTTTCGTCAGGTACACGTCGAAGCCGGCGGCCCGGGCGCGCTCCACGTCGCTGTCCATCGCATTGGCGCTGAGCCCGATCAGCGGGAGCGCCGTGGTGCGGGGGTCGGCGCGCAGGCGGCGGCAGAGCTCCAGGCCGTCGATGCCCGGCAAGTCGATGTCGACGATGGCGAGCGCTGGCGGGTCGGCGACGGCCATCGCGAAGCCGCTCAGGCCGTCGGTGGCGACCTGGAGCACGTTGCCCGTGCGCAACCCGATCACATGGCGGAGCAACTCCACATTCGACGGGTTGTCTTCCACATAGAGGACACGTCGGTCTTCCCGGGGTGCCGGCGTTTGCGGCGCAGAGAGCGCGATGGGCGGCAGCACGGTGGCGGGCCAGCCCGGCGGCGCTTCGGCAGCAGGCAGCTCGAAACTGAACGTGGAGCCCTTGCCCTCTTCCGAAAGCACGTCGATCCGGCCGTCCATCAGTTCGATGAGCCGGCGCGTGATCACCAGGCCGATGCCGGTGCCTTGAATGGCGTCGCCCGCCCCCTCGAACCGTATGAACGGTTCGTAGAGGTGCGACAACTGCTCGGCACTCATGCCGCGGCCCGTGTCAGTGACACGCACGCGCACCCGCGCGGCAGCGGTGGTCTCCATGTCGATGGTGACGTGTCCACCCTCGCGGTTGTATTTCACCGCATTGGACAGCAGGTTGTTGAGCACCTGCTTGAGTCGCTTGCGGTCGGCCGTGACCCAGCTGCGGCCGTCGGCGGGGCACAGATCGATGAGCCGCACCTCCTTGGCTGCCGCCTGCGTGCTGACGAGCGTGACCGACTCGGCAATGGCCTCACAGAGGTTCAATGTTTCCAGCGATGTGCTCATCGCCCCCGCTTCGATGCGCGAGAGGTCCAGCACCTCGTTGATCAGTTCCAGCAGATGCCAGCCGGCCATCTCGATCTGTTTGACCTTCTGGGCGTCCGGTTCGGCCATCGGGCTGGACGACAGCTGAAGCAGCTGCGAAAAGCCCAGGATGGCGTTGAGCGGTGTGCGCAACTCGTGGCTCATGCGCGAAAGGAAATCGGATTTTGCGTGGCTGGCCTGTTCCGCCAGTTCCTTGGCCTGCTGCAGCTCGGCCGTGCGCTCGCTCACGCGCCGCTCCAGGCCTTCATTGGCAAGCCGCAGGGCCTGCTCGGCCAGGACGTGGCGCGTGACATCGGTGAAGGACGTCACCGCGGCATACGGCACAGGCTCCGCCTGCCGGAACAGCGGCGACGCATTGACGGACAACCACACCGATGAGCCATCCGGACGGAAGAGTCGGCAGAGGTGATTGCGCACCGGTTTGCCGGTGACCAGTGCATGGTGCGTCGCCTGTTCATCGGGTGGGAGGTCACTGCCGTCGGGTCTGAGCAGGCGCAGTTCCTTGGGCATGCCTTTCTGCTCGCACGGTTGCAGCGACGAGGCGCGGTACATCGCCACGGCGGCGTCGTTGCGGTCCAGCACCTGGCGGGTCTTTGCATCCGTGACCACCAGCCCTTCTGTCAGGGTTTCGATCACCGAGCGCAGATAGGACTCCCGTTCGTGAACGGCCTGCGCCATGCGCTTGAAGGCATCGCCCACCCGTCGCACTTCAAGCACCGGGCTGTCCGGGACAGCCGGGCCGGCCTTGCCGAGGGCGAGATCCTGGCTGGCCTGGGCGAGGCGCCGCAAACCTTTGGTCAGCCACGACATGCACACTGCAAGCAACGCTGTGCCGATCGCCAGAACAAGGGCACCGATCAGGAGCACGTTGCGCGCCATGGTGTCGCGGGCCTCGTTGACCGCCCCCGTCGGGATGCCGAACCGCAATTGCCCGACGTCTTCATCCTCCACCGCCAGCGGCATCACCACGTCGAGCGCGGGCCGGCTGGAGGGCAGTGCGCCGCCGGCGGCCACCTCGATGCCCCGGCCGTCGACGACCCGCAGGTAGGCGAGCCCACGGCGGGACACGCTTTCCTTGACCACGGCGTTCAGCGTGGCGTAGTCCTGGGTGGCCAGCAAGGGGGAAATGGCGGCGTTCAGGAGCGGCCGGAGCAGTTCGGCCTCCGAATCGAACTGGCGCAGCATCGCCCTCGTGACGAGGTTGTTGGCGTTCCAGAGCAGCAGCCCCAGCATGACCACGAAGATGGTCACGCTTCCCACAATCAATTGCGCGCGCAGTGTACGGAACAAGATGGTCGGACGAAGCGTCTTGGAATGACCTTGATGGCGTGGCGCGATTGTGCCGCAGTGTCGTTCCGCATGGCCAACTTTGTCTGGCCGATTGACCCGTGCCGAGGGGTCATGGTGATGCGGCCTTGGTGTTCGGTTCCGCGACGAAGCCAATGCGGTTCAGGCCGGCGGCCTGCACGATGCCGATGAGTTCGACCACGCGGCCGTAAGGCACCGCCTGATCGGCGCGCAATTGCACTTCGGTTTGCGGGTTCTTGCGCGCTGCCTGTTCGACCTGCGCCTTGAAGTCTGGCGCCGGAACGGCGCGATCGCCGACGAACACCTGGCCCCGGGCATCGATGGAGACGGCGAGGAACTCCGGTACGTCGGCCTGCGATGTGCCGTCGGCCTTGGGCAGGTCGAGCTTGAGACTGCTCGTCATCAGTGGTGCGGTGATCATGAAGATCACGAGCAGCACCAGCATGACATCGATCAGCGGCGTCATGTTGATGTCACTCAGCGGCGTGGGCCGGGGGGTGCGTTCCAGGCGTCCGAAGGCCATCGACAGGCTCCTATGCCAATGCCGTGTCCGACACCATTTCGCGCAGGTCGTGCGCAAACCCTTCCAGGTCGGCTTCGCAGCTGCCGATCTGCTTGCCGAACACGTTGTAGGCGAGCACGGCCGGGATGGCGACCGCAAGTCCGGCGGCCGTCATCACGAGGGCCTCGCCCACCGGGCCCGACACCCGATCGATCGTGATCGTGCCGCTGAGCGCGATGCTGCCGAGCGCATGGTAAATGCCCCACACGGTTCCGAAGAGCCCGATGAACGGCGCCGTGCTGCCAACGGACGCCAGCACCACCTGCCCGAACTGAAGCTGCGCGAGCACACGATGCAAAGCATCACGAAGGCGGCGCGTGAGCTGCGATTCGATCATGCCGTGGGCGGCGAGCGTCTCCGCGGGCGGCCTGGCCATGGCGGCTTCGAGGAGCGGTGCCAGCGTGCGTTCGCGGTCCAGCTTGACCAGCCGCTCGCGCCCCGAATCCAGCGACGCGGCGCCCCAGAACGCAGGGACGGCGCGGCCGATGTCGTTGCGCACGCGCGCGAGCAACCACGCCTTCCAGAAAATGAGCACCCACGCGCTCACCGACATAACGAGCAGCAGCAGCGCGACAGATCGCGTGACGGCGTCACCCTGCTGCCAGAATTGCCAGGTGCCGCTCATGCGGGCGCGTCAGGCAATGCCCAGCACGTCGTTCATGTCGAACAGCCCGGCGCCCGAACCTGCGAGGAAACGCGCGGCACGCAGGCTGCCTTGCGCGTAAGTGGCGCGGCTGCTGCTTTTGTGGGTGATTTCGATGCGCTCGCCGGTGCCCGCAAAGAGCACGGTGTGATCGCCGATGATGTCGCCGCCGCGCACGGTGGCAAACCCGATGGTGGATGGGTCGCGCTCACCGGTGATGCCTTCGCGCCCGTAGACCGCGCAGGTCTTCAGGTCGCGGCCGAGGGCGTTCGCGACCACTTCACCCATCTTGAGCGCCGTGCCGCTGGGCGCATCCACCTTGTGGCGGTGGTGGGCCTCGATGACCTCGATGTCATAGCCCTGGTTCAGCGCACGTGCAGCCATGTCCAGAAGCTTGAGCACGACATTGACCCCGACGCTCATGTTGGGCGCCATCATGATGCCGATGTGGCGCGCGTGTTCGGCGATTTCAGCCTTTTGCTCATCGCTGAAGCCGGTGGTGCCGATCACGGCGGCCACACCCAGCTCGCGGCAGGCGGCCAGATGGGCCATGGTGCCTTCGGGGCGCGTGAAGTCGATCAGCACCTGGGCGCCTGTGAGCGCGGTGCGCACGTCGGCAGTGATGGCCACGCCGCTCTCGCGACCGAGGAATGCCGAGGCATCCTGGCCCAGGGCCGGGCTGGTGGGAACGTCGAGTGCGCCTGCAAGCCGGCAGTCATCTGCGTTGGCGACGGCTTCGATGAGCATGCGGCCCATGCGGCCGGATGAACCCGCAATGGCGATTTTCAATGGAGAGGTCATGTGGGTTCCAGCGGCGGGTAAGCGCGCACGGCCCCCTCCGGGGCCGATGCGGCAGGGGCGGGTTTCGGGGGCACCGGCAGTTCCTTGATTTCGTCGGGGGTCAAAGCCAGCGACGGCACCTTGCGGGGTTTCTTTTCGGTGTCGATGGAGGCGACGAACTCACGTTCGGCAGGAAGGGCTTCGGCACCTTCGATGCTTTTGAGGGTGTCGCCGTCGAAGCGCACGACGACCTGCCGCTGCTGTGGATCGGTGCCTTGACGGCGGATCGTGAAGACGTAGTCCCAGCGGTCGGCATGGAATGCGTCGGACAGGAGCGGTGAGCCGAGGATGTCGCGCACCTGGTCGCGGTTCATGCCGAGCTTGACGTGGGCCACCTGTTCCTTGGTGAGCACGTTGCCCTGGACGACTTCAATGCGGTAGGGCGTGATGAGACCCAGGAACGTGTTGTCGGTGGACAGCAGCGAACTGCACCCACCGAGGCCCATCGAGGCCAGCGCGAGGAGCAGGGGCGCCGACATCCGGAGACGCTGGACACGGAAACGGAAAGAGCGCATGGTGATGAGCAACGAGAGATTGCAACCTCGATATGATTGAACGATTCTAGCGGCAGGCCTCGGCTGGTCTGCTGCACGCACCCGCGCAAATCCCCCGGACTGCCGGGGTATGGGAAACTCACCTGCTGTAAAGACGTCGAAGTTCCACCATGTCCAACGCCGAAGAACTCAAGAGCAGTGGCCTGAAGGCCACGTTGCCCCGCATCAAGATCCTGGAAGTGTTCCAGAACACCACCCAGCGACACATGACGGCCGAAGATGTGTTCAAGGCGCTCCTCCAGGAAGGCGCCGACATCGGGCTGGCCACGGTCTACCGGGTGTTGATGCAGTTCGAACAGGCCGGGTTGCTGTCGCGCAACCATTTCGAATCGGGCAAGGCGGTCTTCGAACTCAACGAAGGCAAGCACCATGACCACCTCGTGTGCGTGACCTGCGGTCGCGTGGAGGAGTTCTATGACGCCGAAATCGAGAAACGCCAGCACAGCGTCGCGCACAGCCGCGGGTTCGAGCTGCAGGACCACGCGTTGGCGCTGTATGCCGTGTGCACCAAGAAAAACTGCGAACACAAGACGAAGTGATGCCACAGTGCAGTGAAGCACTGCACTCATGCCGAGGCACTCTCAGCCGGCTTTTTGCATGGCCTTCTGGTGCCGCTCGATGAATTCCCGGTAGGTGTCGATGCCGCGCAGCTGCAAGATGGTGCTGCGCACGGCCGCTTCGACCAGCACCGCGAGGTTGCGGCCCGCGTCCACGGCGATGACCACCTTGCGCACCGGCACGTTCAAGATGTCCTCGTTGAGCGGCTCGTAGGGCAGACGCTCGAAATCGCGCTCGAGCGTTTCCTTGCGAACCAGGTGCACGATGAGCTTGAGTCGCATCTTGCGGCGAACGGCTGTCTCTCCGAAGATCGATTTGATGTCGAGCAGGCCGATGCCGCGCACTTCCAGCAGATTGAGCAGCAGCTCGGGGCAGCGGCCCTCGATGGCCGTCTGCGAGATGCGGTACAGGTCCACCGCATCGTCGGCGACGAGGCCATGGCCCCGTG
Organism: uncultured Rhizobacter sp.; assembly: GCA_966212105.1. Lineage (GTDB taxonomy): Bacteria > Pseudomonadota > Gammaproteobacteria > Burkholderiales > Burkholderiaceae_C > Rhizobacter. The sequence continues at coordinate 4,292 of CBIHPH010000106.1, read as the reverse complement.
AAATGAGTTCGAGCCCCAGCTCGCTCTTGCCGAGGCCCGACTCTCCCGTGAGCATCACCCCCACGCCGAGGATGTCCATGAACACACCGTGGCGCGTGGTGCGTTCGGCGAACAACTGGCTCAGATAGCCTCGCATCACGTCGATCACGTGGCCGGCGGATTCATCGGTGACGAACAGGGGAATGTCGGCTCGGTCGCACAGGGCCACGAGGCGGTCCGGTGGCGATTGGGCGTCGGCGACGATCACCACCGGCGGCTCCAGCGTGACGATCCGCTGGATGCGGCGCTCCTGGTCTTCGAGAGAGGAGTCCTGCAGGTAGGCGACTTCGCGGCGCCCCACCAGCTGCACCCGGTACGGATGGATGTAGTTCAGGTAGCCCACCAGATCGGCGGCCGATTGCGCGCTGCGCACGGCGGCTTCATCGAATCGGCGTTCGGGGTGGGCGTGACCAGCGATCCACTCCCAACGCAAGGCGGGGCGGTGCTCTTCGAACAGCGCCTCGGCGCTGATGACGGATGGTTTCACGCGCTGAGGAGGTTGTCGAACACGGTCAGGCGACCGATTTGAGCGGTTCCCAGTTCGAGATCAACTCGTGGACCTTCGCTGCGTTGTCTTCGGTCTTGAGGCGTTCGCGCAGTTCGCGGTCACCGAGCATCTCGGCGATTTCGGAAAGGATTTCCAGGTGACGTTGGGTGGCAGCTTCGGGCACCATCAGGAAGATGAGCAGGCTGACCGGTTCATCGTCCGGGGCGTCGAACGGAATGGCCTGCTGCACGCGCACCACTGCAGCGAGCGGGTTTTTCAGACCTTTGATGCGGCCGTGCGGAATGGCCACGCCATGGCCCAGGCCGGTGGAACCGAGGCGTTCGCGTGCAAAAAGATTGTCCGTCACCGTGGCGCGGGCGATGGCGTGCTGGTTTTCGAACAGCAGGCCGGCGTGCTCGAATGCGCGCTTTTTGCTGGTGGCATCCACATCCACCAGCACATTGCTGGGCGGCAAGATCGCGGCAAGTCGGTTCATCTGCGGATCACAGTTTGCCCAAATCGGGCCGGGGTCTGTAGGTGACAGTTCCCAAATTCTACGAGCCTGCTGGCGGCAGGCGCTACGCACGGAGATGGATCAGAAGTGAAATTGTGCACTATTGTTGTTGTGCAGCAGCACTTGAACACATGTTTGCATCTGCGTGCCATCACTGCGTAAATAAAAAGCGGCCCGAAAGGGCCGCTTGCACGAGTGAATGGCCTCAGGCCGTCGCGTCGATGCGCTTGCCGGCCACATGGTGGTGGTCTTGCAACTTGTCCTTGTGTCGGCAAACTTGCCGATCGAGTTTGTCCATCAATTGATCGATGGCGGCGTACAGGTCCTCGTGGCTTTGTTCGACGAAGATGTCCTTGCCTTTCACATGGACGGTGACCTCGGCCTTCTGCCTGCGTTCCTTTTCCTTGTTCTTCTCCACGGAGAGCAACACGGTGATGTCGACGACCTGGTCAAAATGGCGGGTGACCCTGTCCAGCTTGGTGAGCACATACTCACGCAGGGCTGGCGTGACGTCGAGGTGGTGGCCGCTGATCGTCAAGTTCATGAAGACTCCTTTCGCAGGGGGTGAGGAAACCGGAACGAGAAACGCGAAACGCAAGGCAAGCGTGGACCAGGAAGTGGAAGCCGAAACGAGAAGGTGACCAGTGAGGGGAGGTGGGATTCCAGATGAAAGGAAGCGGCGTGTGGAGCGCGGGAAGCCCGGAGTCGTTGAAATCAGTGTGCGCCGGATTCGGCCTTGTGACAAGGCTGTGATTCAAATGAAAACACGTGTGGACTGCAGGGTGTTCGCGGAGTGTGGAAAAGGGGCGCTTTGCGAGAGATCAACGCCCCCTTAGGGATAAATCAGAGGGCGGACTGCATGGGGTCTGGGCCAGAAGGCCGGGCCGATGACATAATTTCGCCCGACTCAACACTTGGAACCCGACGTGGACAGCCCTCACTCTTGCTGACCGTCCGCTCCGACACCCATCGGCGAGGCTGAAAGCCCCGATGCGGCCCGGAGTGAGACGGTCTCGCCCCGCCCTCATTTCCTGGCGCCCGATGCACGAGACATCGGGGAACCCGTTGGAGCCCTTGCATGCTGAATGTGTTCACGCTGGCCAATGGCCGGTTGTTTCAAGAAGAGATCGAGCGCCTGGAGGCGCTGGCCGACGTGTACCCGGTCTGGGTCGATCTGGAAGACCCCACGCCCGATGAAATCGGTTGGATCGAACACCGCTTCGGCCTGACCATTCCACAAGACATCGTCGACGACGACCTCGAGGAATCCGCCCGCTTCTACGAGGAGGACAACGGTGAACTGCACATCCGCTCGGACTTCCTGATCGACGATGATGAAACGGCCCGCAACGTGCGGGTGGCCTTCATCCTGCACAACAACGTGCTGTTTTCGATCCATGGAGAAGACCTCCCGGTCTTTCGCCTGCTGCGCCTGCGTGCGCGCCGCATCCCCGCCTTGATCGAGGATGCGAAGGACGTGCTCCTCAAGCTGTTCGACGCCGACGCCGAGTACAGCGCCGACGCCCTCGAAGGCATCTACGACAACCTCGAGAAGGTCAGTGCCCGTGTGCTCAAGCAGGACGTGGGAGACCAGGCCGCCGGCGAGGCGCTGGCCGCCATCGCCCGCGAAGAGGACTTGAACGGGCGCATCCGCCGCAACGTGATGGACACGCGGCGCGCCATCAGTTTCATGATGCGCAGCCGCATGCTCAATGCCGAGCAGTTCGAGGAGGCGCGGCAGATCCTGCGCGACATCGATTCGCTCGATTCGCACACCGCCTTCCTCTTCGACAAGATCAACTTCCTGATGGACGCCACGGTCGGCTTCATCAACATCAACCAGAACAAGATCATCAAGATCTTCTCGGTGGCGAGCGTGGCACTGTTGCCGCCCACGCTGATCGCGAGCATCTACGGCATGAACTTCAAGCTCATGCCCGAACTCGAGTGGCGCTTCGGCTACCCGCTGGCCATCGGGCTGATGCTGTTGAGCATCGTGTCGCCCTTCTGGTATTTCCGGCGCAAGGGCTGGCTCAAGTGATGCTCTCCGACCTCAGGTCGGTCGAGGCCGTTTCGAAGCCGTATCGAAGCCGCCATTGCGGGTAATGGGGGCTGATCTGCCCAGAAAGAAAAATGCCGCACAGCGCCCCGGGAGGAAGTAGGAGGGAGGAGGGAAGGAAACCTCGCGGGATTGCAATCGGTGAGACCGAACGGCTGTGCAGCAGAAAAACCGGGTGGTGGCGCTCGGCGCCACGCAAACCGCTGCGTTCGATGCGATGTGATTGGCCGAGTTCCGTCAAATGGCAACGAATTGCACTCGGTTGCACTCCGGCCCCTATGGCGCCTGCAGCAGTTCTTCGACGCTCTGAAGAAATGCGGGATCCTGCGGGCGGGTCGTCGACCCGTAGCTTCGGACCGTCTTGCCGTCGCGGGCAATCACATATTTGTGGAAATTCCACTTCGGTGACACGCCGGTGCGTTCGCGCAGGTCCGCGAACAGTGGGTTGATCTGATCCCCAGCCGAGGCGGCCACCCGGCTCTTGATGAACATGGGGAACTGAACCCCAAAGGTGTTTTCGCAGAACTCCGCGATCTCCTTGTTGGAGCCGGGCTCCTGGCTGCCGAAGTCGTTGGACGGGAATCCGAGCACCACGAGGCCCTGGGGTCCGTAGCACCGGTTCAGCGCTTCGAGGTCCTTGTATTGCGCGGTGAAGCCGCAAAAGCTCGCGGTATTCACCACCACGACCACCTTGCCGGCATATTGGCAAAGGTCCTGCGGCTTTTCATCCTGAAGGCGAGGGAATTTGCGATCGAGCAGGGCCGGGCAGGCAGCCAGGGCCGCGCAGGGTCCCAACAGCACGAACCACAGCAAGAACCGGGAAACGAAGTTGCAGTGCATTGAAGCCTCCGGCAGAGCAAGCATTCCCATAGCATGCCACTTCGCGCCAAAGCGCTGTGGCCGTACCCGTACGGTGCCGATGTCCTTGGCATGCTGGGGTACCGATCGAACTGTCACGAGGCGCCGTCTAGAATGGGAAACCCTCACATTGGGCTGAAACATGCTGTATCCGGAACTCTTCAAACAACTCGAAGCCGTCCGCTGGAACATGGACACGGACATCCCCTGGGATCAGTTCGACGGCGGCCAGCTCACGGAAGAGCAGGCCCAGACCATCAAGATGAACGCCATCACGGAATGGGCGGCGCTGCCGGCCACCGAGATGTTCCTGCGCGACAACCGCGACGACAGCG
>CBIHPH010000105.1:0-15057 GCA_966212105.1 uncultured Rhizobacter sp. | reverse complement strand
CGGCGACGACAAGGACCGCGTGATGCGCAAGTCCGACGGCACGTACACCTACTTCGTGCCCGATGTCGCTTACCACCTGAACAAGTTCGCCCGCGGCTACACGAAGGCGATCAACCTGCAGGGCACCGACCACCACGGCACCATCGCCCGGGTGCGGGCCGGGCTGCAGGCGTCGAACGCCGGCGTGCCCCAGGGCTACCCCGACTACGTGCTCAACACCATGGTGCGTGTGGTGCGCGACGGCGCGGAAGTGAAAATCTCCAAGCGCGCCGGCAGCTACATCACGCTGCGCGACCTGATCGACTGGACCAGCAAGGACGCCGTCCGCTTCTTCCTCATCAGCCGCAAGGCCGACACGGAATTCACATTCGACATCGACCTCGCGCTCAAGACCAACGACGAGAACCCGGTGTTCTACGTGCAGTATGCCCACGCCCGCCTGAGCAAGGTGTTGCGCGACTGGGTGTCGGACCACGGCGGCGATCTCTCCTCGCTGAAGACTGCGGACACCTCGCTGCTGACCGCACCGAGCGAAGCGGCGCTGCTGCTCAAGCTTGCCGAATACCCCGACATGCTCGCGGGCGCGGCTGCATCGCTTGCGCCGCACGATGTCGCGTTCTACCTGCGCGAGGTGGCCAGCACGTTCCACAGCTACTATGCCGCCGAACGCTTTTTTGCCGACGACCCCGAGCTCACGCGCGCTCGCCTGGCCCTGCTGGCCGCCACCCGGCAGGTGCTGCGCAACGCGCTCTCAATGATCGGCGTGAGCGCCCCTGATTCGATGTGATGGAGAACGAATGAAGAAGAACCAACGTGGTGGCTTTTTTCTGGGCCTGATCGTCGGCCTGCTTGCAGGCCTGTCGCTCGCGCTGGGCGTGGCCTTGTACATTGCCAAGGTCCCGGTGCCGTTCGTGAACAAGGTGCCGCAGCGCAGCGCCGAGCAGGACGCCGCGGAAGCCGAGAAGAACAAGAACTGGGATCCGAACAGCAGCCTGAGCGGCAAGAACCCGTCGCGACCGGCCGCATCCTCGAGCGGGGTGGTGCCGCCGTTGCCCACCGCCTCGGCCCCGCCGGTCGCACCGCCGCCGGTGGCCAGCGCCCCGGTCTCCACGCGCGACCCGGCCGCCATCCTGGCCGACCGGCCTGCAGCGTCGGCCTCGTCCACCAAAAGCCCGGCCGATCCGTTGATCAGCTACTTCGTCCAGGCCGGCGCCTTCGGCCGGGCCGAGGATGCCGAAGCACAACGCGGCAAGCTCGCCATGCTCGGCATGACAGCCCGTGTCACGGAACGCGAACAAGCCGGCCGCACCGTGTACCGTGTGCGTCTTGGCCCTTACGACAAGAAGGATGAGGCGTTGTCAACGAAGGAGCGGCTCGACACTGCAGGCATGGAGACATCGCTGATCCAGGTGCAAAAGTGACGTTCCCCGCCTGAACTTTTGCGGCCCGCCACACTCCACACACCCGTCATTCGCATGGACCCCAACATGAAACGTCGCGATTTTTCCGCCTGCCTGGCCGGCCTCGGTGCTTCGGCCCTGGTCACCCCGCTTGCCGCCCAAGCCCAGACCAAGCCGCTCTCCGAATCGGAGTACGTGCGCCTGAGCCAGCCGCTCTCGGTGGAAAAAGGCAAGATCGAGGTGGTTGAATTCTTCTGGTATGGCTGCCCGCATTGCTTCGCGTTCGAGCCGGCGCTCGACGCCTGGCAGAAGAACCTGCCCGCCGATGTGGCCTTCCGCCGCGTGCCGGTGGCCTTCCGCGAAAGCTACACGATCCACCAGCGCGTGTTCTACGCCATCGAGGCCATGGGCAAGGTCGACGAGCTGCACCGCAAGGTGTTCCAGGCCATCCACATCGAGCGCAAGCATTTCGACAAGGAAGCCGAAATCCTGGAGTTCATGGGCAAGAACGGCGTTGACACGGCGAAGTTCAAGGAACTGCTGGGCTCGTTCACCGTGACCACGAAAGCCAAGCAGGCCAGCCGCCTGGCCGAGGCCTACAAGATCGACGGGGTGCCGGCCCTTGGCATCCACGGCCGCTTCTACACATCGGGTCAGCTGGCCGGCGGGCCCGACCGCTCACTCACTGTGGCCAGCGCCCTGATCGACAAGGTGCGCAAGGGCGGTTGAGCGCCTGCCGCTCGCCCCTCCCCTCGGGTGCAGGGGCCGGCACACGATAGTTCCAGCCGGCATGCAACTTGTGGCTAAAATGGTCTGCAAGTTTCATGCCGCTATGAATTCATCCTTTCACAAATTCCTGCTGGGCGTCCTTGTCGCGCCCCTCCTCGCGACCGCATTGCCCGCCTTCGCAGAACGGGCCGACCGCTTCGCGAAGATGCAGATCGAGGCCGATCAGCCGAGCAAGGTAGACATCCAGAAGCGCATCGTCACCTTCAACGGCAACGTGGTGGTGAACAAGGGCACCATGTCCATCCGGGCGTCGCGCATCGAAGTGCGCGAGAACGCGGAGGGCTACCAGACGGCCGTCGCGACCGGCTCGCCTGCCCGGTTCCGCCAGAAGCGCGACGGCGTCAATGAATGGATCGAGGGCGAAGCCCTGACGCTGACCTACGACAGCAAGGCGGACACGCTCAAGCTCATCGACCAGGCCAAGGTGCGCCGGCTTCGAGGCACCGAGCTGGCCGACCAGGCCATGGGTGCCGTGATCGTCTACGACAACACGTCCGAGGTCTTCACGGTCTCGGGTTCGGCAAAGCCCGAGGAGCCGAAGGGACGGGTCGTGGTCGAGCTGGCCCCCCGTGCCGGCACCGCCGCCGCGGCAGAAGCCGCAGCGCACGCGGCTTCGCAAGCCGCTTCGCAACCCGGGGATTCGCGATGACCGCCACGGCCCACAGCCTGGTGGCCCACGGCCTCCAGAAGACCTACGGTGCCCGCAAGGTCGTCAAGGACGTGCGGCTGTCGGTCCAGGGCGGTGAAGTGGTGGGCCTGCTGGGGCCCAACGGCGCCGGCAAGACCACCAGTTTCTACATGATCGTGGGCCTCGTCCGGGCGGACGCCGGTGAGATCACGCTCGCCGGGCAGCGGGTCGAACGGCTGCCGATCCATCGGCGGTCCCGCCTCGGCCTGAGCTATCTGCCTCAGGAAGCCTCGATCTTTCGCAAGCTCACCGTCGAAGAAAACATTCGCGCCGTGCTCGAGCTGCAGCACGATGCCAAGGGCAAGCCGCTGTCGAAGGCTGTGATCGAACAGTTGCTCGATGGCCTGCTGAACGATCTGAGCATCGAGAAGCTGCGCGACAGTCCCGCACCGGCGTTGTCGGGCGGCGAACGCCGCCGGGTCGAAATCGCGCGCGCCCTGGCCACCCAGCCTCGCTTCATCCTGCTGGACGAACCGTTCGCCGGCGTCGACCCCATCGCGGTGATCGAGATCCAGCGGATCATCAGCTTCTTGAAGAGCCGCGGCATCGGGGTGCTGATCACCGACCACAACGTGCGCGAGACGCTGGGCATCTGCGACCGTGCCTACATCATCAGCGAAGGCCGCGTGCTGGCCGAAGGCACCCCAAGTGAGATCGTCGAGAACGCGGACGTTCGGAAGGTCTACCTCGGCGAGCACTTCCGGATGTGAGCGAGGCATGAGCAGAGCAGCATTCCTCGGCCCGGCCGATGTGTCGGCCGTCGTGTCGATTCTGCGAGGGGCGTCATGAAACCCTCGTTGCAGGTTCGCCTTTCGCAGCATCTGGCACTCACGCCGCAGCTGCAGCAGTCGATCCGGCTGCTGCAGTTGTCCACGCTCGAACTCCATCAGGAAGTCGAGCAGATGCTCGAGCAGAACCCGTTCCTCGATGTGGAGGAAGAGGCGGGCACGCCATACGAACCGCTGGCCGAACGGTTGACGTCGAGCGAACGCTCGGCCGAGCGCGAGATGGAGCGGGCGACGGAATCGCCCACCGCCGACGCGGCCGAAGACACCACGGGGGTCGACAGTGCCGACTTCGGCACCACTGAGCGAGACGACTGGGAAAACGGCACCGAACGCGACGACTTCGACGGCATCCGGGAGATGCCCGGCTCGGGCAGCGGTTCCTCGCAGAGCGACAACGACGACTTCGAGCCGCAGGACCGCAATGCCGCGGGGCCCACGCTGCAGGATCACCTGCGCGAGCAGTTGCTCGGCATGCGCCTGAGCCCGGAGGATGCCGCGGCGGTGCATGTGCTGATCGAATCGCTCAACGACGATGGCTACCTCGATGACCCGCTCGAGGAGATCGCCACGCAGCTCTGCGAGGACGAGGAGGAGCGCGAGCAATTGCTCGAACGGCTGCGCGTCGCATTGAAATGGCTGCAGAACATGGACCCGCTCGGCGTGGGCGCGAGCAACCTCGGCGAATGCCTCGCCCTGCAGCTGCGCGCCCAGCCGCGTTGCGAAGCCCAGACCATCGCCATCATCATCTGCAAGCAACACCTTGACCTGCTGGCGCGCCGCGATCTCAAGAAGCTGATGGCCGCCACAGGCGCCGACGAGGACCTGGTCAAGGAAGCCCAGGCGCTGATCGTCGCGCTCGAACCGAAACCCGGCCGACGCTTCTCGCGGGCCGAATCGAACGTGATCGTGCCGGACGTGATCGTGCAGAAGTCGGGCCGCAACTGGAAGGTGGTGCTCAATCCCGATGTGATGCCCAAGCTGCGCATCAACGACCTGTACGCTCAGGCGATTCGCCAGGGCCGAGGGTCGGGCAACAGCGGCGGGGCCGGTGCAGCGCTGAGTTCGCGGCTGCAGGAGGCCCGCTGGTTCATGAAGAACATCCAGCAGCGGTTCGACACCATTCAGCGCGTCTCTCAGGCCATCGTCGAGCGGCAGAAGAGTTTCTTCACGCACGGCGAGATCGCGATGAAACCGCTCGTGCTGCGTGAAATCGCCGATGAACTCGGGCTTCACGAATCCACCATTTCGCGCGTGACCACCGCGAAGTACATGGCCACCATGTTCGGCACCTTCGAGCTAAAGTATTTCTTCGGTTCATCGCTGAACACGGAGGCCGGGGGCAACGCCTCGAGCACGGCGGTGCGCGCGCTGATCAAGCAGCTGGTTGCCGCGGAGGACCCCAACAAGCCGCTGTCGGACAGCCAGCTCAGCCGCATGCTCGAGGAGCAGGGCATCCAGGTGGCTCGCCGGACGGTCGCGAAATACCGCGAGGCGCTGCGCATCGCCCCGGCCAACCTGCGCCGCCAGATGTAGGGCCGGGGATGTCATCCAGCGGTCAGGCCGCGCATGTGGCCGCCACCACCCGGCATCGCCTGAAGACCATCGTCGTGCACGACGACATGATCGGCTGGGTGCAGTCCGGCACCAAGACCGTCCATTTCCCCGGAGGCGCTCGCACCTGGCGGCGCGGCGAATTGTTCCTGCTGCAACGCGGCACACAATGGGACGTGGAGAACGATCCTGCGCCGGACGGCCACTACCGCGCCCTGCTCCTGGTGCCGGGCCACGACCTGCTTCGAACCTTTTCGGCCGATGGGGCCCGGCCCGTGGCCAGCACGGCCGGCCTGCCGGCCGACAGCGAGCTGACCGATGCGATTCAGCGCGCAGCCCGCTCCCTGGACCCGAGCGCGCCGCTTTCCCCTGCGTTGCAAAACCACCGCATCCTCGAGGTGCTGATGTTGCTCGGGGAGCGCGGCTGGCGTTTCGACCCGGGGCTCGAACATTCGTGGGCCGAACGCATCCGCCAACGCATTGCAAGGCATCCGCAGGCCAACTGGCATGTGGACGCCCTGGCTGCCGCCTTCCTGACCAGCGCCAGCACCTTGCGCCGCCGCCTGGCCGCCGATGGCACCACCGCGAGCGATCTCGTGCGAGAAGTTCGCCTGGAAACAGCGCTTGGCTTGCTGCAAGGAACCGACCTGCCGGTGGGAGAAATCGCCTCACGATGCGGGTACGAATCGCACAGCCGTTTTTCCGCGGCGTTCCGTGCCCGGTTCGGGCTGCCGCCCTCCGACCTTCGACCCGTGACTCGCACGGCACAACGGATGACGCCGTCGGGCTGACGGGGCTTGCTCGAACGGGGAACCATGGGGGCCTTTCCACTACCGAGTCGACCCATGCGCTCCACCGCCCTCTTCCTTTCTGCCCTGGCCATCGCCGCCTCGGCCCGAGCGGCCGATTTCACCGTCACGAGCCCGCAGGTGTCTCAAGGCGGCACACTCGGAACGGCCCAGGTGTTCAACGGCTTCGGCTGTCAGGGCAGCAACCAGTCACCGGCGCTCACATGGTCCGGTGCGCCGGCCGGGACACGCAGTTTCGCCATCACGGTGTACGACCCGGATGCGCCCACGGGCTCCGGCTGGTGGCACTGGATGGTCTACAACCTGCCTGCCACCCTGTCGGGCCTGCCGGCCAACGCCGGCACCGTCGACGGCCGGTCGTTGCCCGCCTCCGCGGTCCAGGTTCGCACCGACTATGGCACCCCAGGCTTCGGCGGCGCCTGCCCGCCCCCGGGTGACCGGCCTCACCGCTATGTGTTCACCGTGCACGCCCTGAAGGTAGACCGGCTGGACGTGCCGGCCGGTGCATCACCGGCCATGGTGGGGTACTTCCTCGGCATGAACCGCCTCGGACAGGCCACGCTCGAAGCGCGCTACGGCCGCTGACCCGTGCGGGAGCGGCGACAATGGAGGCTCACCGCGTCCACCGATTGCCGCCCCATGGCCCTGCCCTTGTTCCTGCCCTGCGCCGCTGGCGTCGAACCGTTCCTCGAAGAAGAGGTGCAGCGCATCCTCCCCAGCAAGGTGCTCTACCCCACCCGGGGTGGCGTGGGCCTGGACGGCGGCCCGCAGGAGGTGATGAAGCTCAACCTGCACAGCCGCCTGGCCATGCGCGTGCTGGCCGAAGTGGCCGAAGGGCCCTACCGGGATGAAGCCGATCTCTACGCCCTCGCCCGCTCTGTCGACTGGCAGCAATGGATCACGCCAGGCCATACCCTGCGGGTGGACACGACCGCCACGCGCAGCCCGCTGCGCAGCCTGAACTTCGCGGCACTGCGCATCAAGGACGGCGTGTGCGACATGCTGCGCGAGGCCACCGGCGAGCGCCCGAGCGTGGACACCCGCCATCCCGACCTGGCCCTGCAGCTGCACCTCGGGCCGGAGCGCGCTTCGCTCTACGTCGACACGTCCGGTGAATCGCTGTTCAAGCGCGGCTGGCGCGAAGACAAGGGCGACGCCCCGCTGAAGGAAACGCTGGCCGCCGCCATGCTCGCGGCTGCCGGCTGGCGGGGCACACCCGAGGCGGGCGGCGGCCTGCACGATCCCTGCTGCGGCTCGGGCACCATCGCCATCGAGGCGGCGCAGATCGCCTGCGGCATCGCGCCCGGCCTGCAACGCCGTTTCGCGTTCGAACGCCTGTTGCCGTTCGCAGATGCCGAGCAGCGCGCCGAATGGCAACGCCAGAAGAGCCAGGCCAAGGCTCGCATCAAGGCGAGCGCGGTGCCGATCTACGCCAGTGATGTGTCGTTCCGGATGGTCGACTTCGCCCGCCGCAACGCAGAACGTGCCGGTGTGCTGGACGCCATCCAGTTCAACGGCGGCGATGCCCTGGAGCGCCCGGCCCCCGCCCTGCCCGACGGCCTGCCCGGCACGCTGATGATCAATCCGCCCTACGGTGAGCGCATCGAGGTGGCTGGCAAGGCCGCGCGCCCGTCCGCCCAGGACCGTGACACGCCAGACGACTTCTTCCCCCGCCTGTCGGCCCACTGGAAGCGGGCTTACACGAAACACCCGGCTGGCTGGACGGCCTGGGTGCTCAGCCCCGACATGAAACTGCCGACGGCGATGCGGTTGAAGGAAGCGCGTCGCGTGCCGATGTGGAACGGCCCGATCGAATGCCGTCTGTACCGTTTCGACCTGGTCGCTGGCTCCATGCGGCACGGGGGTGCTTCCGGCTCGGTGTAGACCGACTGCGCCCGGTCACTGGGACCGGCATTTCGAGACGTTTGTCACGGGCATCGGCGGGAGCCGTCGAGGAACCTGGGGCGTCCCCTTCAACGGCCCGAGCGCCGTGCCGAGATTGCACAAGCCAGCGTGACCCGCGCGGCGCTCGATTCACCCGTTCAAAGGTTCCATCATGCTGTCTCGCCGACTCTTCAACTCCTTGCTCGTGGCCGCTGCTGTAACCGCAGGCTCCCCTGCTCACGCGGCTTTGGATGCCGACGCGGTCGGCCTGGTGGAAAAGGCGATCGCAACGGCCAAGAAGGACGGCGAGAGCAAGCTGGTGGAGCGGGTCAATGCGAAAGACTCGGCATTCGTCACCGGGGATTTGTACGTCGTGGTGCGCGACCTCAACGGCACCATCCTCGCGCATCCGATGAAATCGTCCCTGGTGGGCAAGAACCTCAACGATGTTCCCGATGCGGACGGGAAACTGTTCCGCAAGGACATCACGGACGGCGCAGCCAAGGTCGGCAAGGGTTGGGTCAACTACAAATCCAAGAACCCGGTGACGAACCACGTGGAAGCCAAGAAGACCTACTACCAGAAGTCGGGATCGATCATCGTCGAGGCCGGCATCTACGCCAAGTGAGCGGCTTCACGCTCGCGAACGGACGCATGCCATGCTGTCACGACTGAAACTGGGCGCCAAGCTGACGCTCGCCCCCGGGTTGATCACCCTGCTGATGCTGGCCGTCGCCGGGGCCGCCCTGGTGGGATTGCGGGCGCAATCGAGCGTGGTCGATGAAGTCATCGAACTGCGCATGCGCTTGCAGGCGCTGTCACTCATCACCAAGGAAACCGGCGCCGCAGCAAACGGTTCCGCGTATCGAAAGTTCAGCGCGATCAATTCCGGCTTCTCGAAGGAGAGACTGGACGCGATCGACGTCAAATTGAACAGCGCATTGGCAGGCCTCACCGCGGCGCTTGCGGAGATGGCAGGCAATTCCGCGCTCCAGCCGGACGAGAAGGAGCTGGTGCAGCAGGCAGAGAAAAGCCTGGCGGCGTATCGCAAGGGCATGCAGGATGCGCTCGACATGGCGGCCACGGACACTTCCGTTGCCGCCAACGCGATGGAACGCGCCGAATCGCGGTACGCCGAACTCACAGCGGCCCTGGCCAAGCTGGCCGCGGGCCAGGAACAAGCCACGCAGGCTGCGCGCGCGGACCTGCATGCACTCCAGGCGAAAGTCAGCCGCACCGTGCTGGCCGGCGCTTGCCTGGCCTTCGTCGTCGCCTGCCTTGTGACGTACGTGGTGCGCAGAGGCCTTTTGGCCGAGATCAAGGTCATCTCGCAAACAGCCGCCCAGCTCAAGGACGGTGTGCTCCGCCCGGTGGGTCGCGTTGGCGGACGCGACGAAATCGCACAGGCATCCGATGCGCTGGGCCAGACCGTCTCCAACCTCAGCGCGATGATCGGCGTGCTGCAAAACTCCGCCACGGAGATCTCAGGCTCGGCCAACGAAATTGCTTCAGGCAACGCGGACCTGTCCTCTCGAACCGAATCACTGAGCTCGGCGGTCACGGCCACGCGGCAGTCTGTTGCGGCCCTGAGCGAAGGCACGCAGCTGATCGCCGACAGCGCCGCCGAAGCGAAGGGGCAGGCCCGGGAAACGTCTGACTACGTCGCAAAGACACGTGAAACGGTGGAAGTGATGGTCGGCAGCGTCGACGCCATCGTCAAAAGCTCGGAACGAATTTCAGACATCATCGGCCTGATCGATGGCATCGCTGCCCAGACCAACATCCTTGCCTTGAATGCCGCCGTGGAGGCCGCCCGTGCGGGTGACTCCGGCAAAGGGTTCGGCGTGGTCGCGGCCGAGGTACGCACCCTGGCCATGAAGGCGGGCAACGCCTCGCGCGAAATCCGCACGTTGATCGCACAAGCTGTCGAGAATGCGCGCGCCGGCCAGGTCAACGCGAGGCAGATCGGCGTGGTGACCGTCGAAGTGGACCAGCGTGTGGCCTTGGTGTCCACGGCCTTCACCGAAATTGCGCGAGAGCTCGAAATGCAGCGTGGCCGCCTGAGCGCCCTCGAAGAAGAGTTCGGCCGCATCGACGACATCGGGCAACAGAACGCAGCGCTCGTGGAGCAAGCCGCAGCAGCCGCCGAGAACCTCAACGCTTCGGCGTCTCGCCTGGCCTCCTCCGCCCTTCAGTTCCGCGTGGCGTGATGTTCAATCGCTCTTGAGGGCCACGCGCCCGATCACGCGATCGCCGGCGCACCGACGCTCCAGACAGCCAGCGCGGCCAGCGGCGCCGTGTCGGCACGAAGCACCCGTGGACCGAGGCTGGCCGCACGGAACCCGGCTGCACGGGCAGCCTGCTCCTCGGACGGAGACAAGCCGCCCTCAGGCCCGCTCAACACGATCACCGAGCCATCGGCTGCAGGCAGCGGTGGGGAATCGGCGGTGCTCAACAGCACCCGTTGCGGCCCACCGGCGGGCAGATCACGCAGCCAGGAAGCCAAGGTGCGCACCGGCTCGATGACGGGCACGCGCGTGCGGCCGCTTTGCTCGCAAGCCGAAACCGCCACCGCCTGCCAGTGATCCCGCTTGCGTTCAGCACGCTCCCCGGAGAGCCGCAGCACCGACCGCTCGCACATGAGCGGCTGGATGCACGCCACGCCGAGCTCAGTGGCTTTTTCCACGAGATCGTCCATGCGTTCGTTGGCCGGCATGCCCACCGCCAGCGTGACCGACAGCGCGAGCTCCGGGTCGGTCTCGCGATGCATGCCGACCGTGGCGACCACTTCCTTGCGGCCCATCTGCGCAATCTCGGCCTGCCATTCACCACCCCGGCCATCGAACAACGTCACCGCATCACCGGGCTGCAGGCGCAACACCTGCGCATGGCGGGAGGCGCCGGCGGGCAACGTGAGCGCGGCACCGCACGCGAGCGGCAGGTCAACGAAAAAACGAGGCGGCATGGCAACTGCGGAATGGGAATGCTTGGGGCGACAGTTTGCCTCAGGCTTGATCGCACCGGCGCGGATGCCCGACCGACGTTAGATAGTCGGCCCTGTGGACAGCCAACTCGAACAGGTCGAGATCCTGTGTGGTGTCATGCCCAAGTTTGCGTTGGCGGACAGTGGGTATCGCGGCGTTGAGGCCGCCTCGGGTACAAGGCTGGCTGGTGAGTCACCCGCCGGCTTCCAAAGAAGTTGAAGAAGCTGCTCAAACGCCGGCAGATCGCCAAGCCGATGATCGATCACATGAAGAGCGATGGGGTTGTTGGCAAGGAACTGGCTGCGAGGCGCCCTCGGCGACGCGACGCACTCGATGCTTTGCGGCGCCGGGCACAACTTGAGGATGATCCTAGATGACGAGTTCGCCCGTGGACAGGCCGATGCGCTGGCCCCATTCGATCAGCCGTTCGGGCGTCCACTCCTTGTGGGCGCGATGCGAAGCCGGCATGTGGTCGTCCACGGTCGTGTAGCCGCCCTTGCGTTCGGTGGACTCGCTGCGGACGTGGCTGGCCAAGCGCGTGCCGCGCAGCAGCAGTTCGACGCAGCTGCGCGTCAGCTGGGCCGCCAACGCCTGGCCGACCAGGGCGTGAGGCACTGAGTAGCGGTGCCCCTGGATCTCGACGTGGTAGTCGATATGGACCTTGACCGTCTTGAATCGTGCCAACTCGTAGCGCTGCGCTGGCAAGGGCCCCAGGGCCGGTGCGTCCAGCTCGGCGAAGACACTGGCGCGACTGCCGGCGAGCTTCTGGAAGGGCCGCTCGTTCACCGATGGCAGCAGCAGCAATGGCAGCATCGACCTCGGCGATCGAGTCGAACTGCTGATGCCGCAGCCGTGCGAGTACCCAGCGCGTGATCACCTGCACCGAACTCTCCGCAATGGACTTGTCCTTGGGCGAACGCGGGCGCGCTGGAAGCACCGAGGTGCCGTAGTAGCGGCACAGGTCCTATACGGTGGCGTTGGCACGAGGCTCGTAGCTATCCGGTTCGGCGATCAGGGCACCCGGGTTGTCCGGGACGAAGAGCTGCGGTACACCGCCGCAATAGGCCAGCGCACGCACAATGCCTTCGACCCAATCCTCCAGGCGCTGGGTCGGCGTGGTGCAGGCGAACACGCAGCTCGATGCGGCCATGGCCGCTACGAAGACTTGTACGCGGCCACCATCCATCAGCGCAACGGTCGGACCGGCAAAGTCGATGAACAGCTTCTCGCCGGCCAGACGGTGCTGGCGCATCGAGCGCTTCAGGGTGCGAACGTAGTTCTTGTAGTGGGTCCAGAATTGCGTGTAGCCCCAGGTGCGGCGCTCGGCATTGGCGGCCTGGTACTCCTGCCACAGCAGCATCAGCGTCACGCCCTTGCGGTCGAGCTCGCGGTGAATCGCCGCCCAGTCGGGCTCGACGTAGCTGCCCGCAGCGTTCGTGCGCGGCAGCAGTCGTGCTGTGAGTTGGCGCTCGTCGAGCGCCTGTGCGGCCTCCCAGTCAAGACCGCAAGCGTCGGCCAGTGCGAGGTACTTCGAGACGACGCCCTTGGAGATATTCAGGGCCTTGGCGATCTGCTCGTGCGAGAGCTCGGTCTGCCATTTGATGCGGATGATGTCCTTGATCATACGTAGATCCAATCGTTGCTTGGGCATCCATGTCCTTCGAGGGCAAAGTCGTCGAGGGTAGGCGCCCAAAGGGCTGGGTTCTACGCAACACCGCCGGTGTCCCAGGAGGCCCCTTCTGCGGCCCTCTGGGTGTCGGTCACGATGCCGAAATGGGCGGTCACGTTGGACCGAAGTACGCAACCACGGGCGCCGCAGTGCTGAGTGGCAGCTTGTCGATGGCCGCCGCGACAGTCTCAAGCGCCGACGCGGTGAACTCAGTGGGCGTGACCCCACAGGCGGCGAGACCAGCAGGTGCCGCGTCGGTAGCGGCATCGGCCGACACCAACTTGCTATCAACAACCGCTGAGCGGCCGTCACAGCCACGTTCCCAAGCGCAGCGTCCGCGCCCTTTACAGCCACTCGCAGCACCTCGTCATTCAGCACGACGACGGCCGCTGACTTGAAGTATTTGAGACGCCCTTCTTCAATGACGGCGGATGAAGCCGGCTTGATGCCAGTCTCGGGGATCCACTGAACCTTGATCGAATCCGGCGCAACGTAGACGACGCGGGCGTGAGCGGGATAGACAATCGCCATCACTGACAACTGGCCTAGGATCGTCGAAGGCAATGGTTTCCAGGAGCGACGTAGAGAAGTAGTCCAGTTCCTGGGCCCCCCTCGCCATCCCGAGGGTCCCAGCTTGAACCGACGCCTTGGTCAGACGGTCCGCAAAGTCGAAGAGCCGGTTCGCCTTGGCGTGGTCGATTGCGTTCCGAACGGCTGAACAAGCGCCGCAGGATTTCTCAGTAAATCAGCCAGTGGGGTTCGATAGTCAAATTTTCATCGCCGTCGTCTCGTTCATCCCCTTCTTTGGCGCCTTGGGCCGCCGCGTCGATTTCGGCTTCTGCGGCCTGTCATCTGCCTTAGCCGGCTGTGCTACATCGTCGGTGGAAGACAGAACCACTTCCCTTTCAACGCCTTGTTGCGTCTTGGTCGTGTACGACTCTCCATATATCGACTCATAAGCCTGATAAAACTCAGGGCGCTCTCGAAACTTATGAAAAAGCGGCCAAGAATGGTAGTCTTTCTGCCTGACGATTTCCCCAGACTTGCCGATTTCCTTCATCAAATTGATCGCTTGATCAAACTCATCACTCAGAACATAGCGGGCGAGCCTAAAATCCCGATAGCTTGCCGACCAGTCGACCGAATCCAAGCATTTCTTTGCTTCCGCGTTTCGCTCGGAAAACTTCAAGCCGATAGCGAAATTTATAATCCTAATTCGCAGGTCAATGTCGGCTAAATTTTTGCGCATCGGAGAGACCAAGCTAAACTCGCCCAGCTCAACCGCAAGTTTCCAGCGCTTCTTTTCAAGGCACTCATAAACGCTCTCTGTGAGCGATTGGTGCATCTCCTCGTGTTCTGTATCGAAAATCCTACTCCACAGGGTGTGACTTAGCATGAATCCCACCTTGGTCATGAGATTGAGTGCGCGGCGAAGATATTGCGCGTCCACACCAAGCAACTCTCCGATTACCGGCTTTGTGGCGAAGCACCACCCCTCCTTTTGGCACACCGATATATATTGATCACTAACCCGACCGTCGTTGTGGGTGCAGAGATTTCGACGCTGAGACAGCTCTATAAATTCACCCCATTCGGGGAACTTATGCAGCTCTATGGAAAACCTCTTGCCGAGGTGGGCGAATTGCTCAATGTAGCTCCCTCTCCTAATTGTCTCAATTTCCTTGTCGAGAATTGCCATTTTCGCGGCCTCAATATCCCCGTACTCTAAAAGTTCGACTAAGGAGATTTCTCTTGAAATTGATTTGAGAAGATCAGGTTTTTTTTGATAGATTGCC
The DNA here is from genome assembly GCA_966212105.1 of uncultured Rhizobacter sp. GTDB lineage: Bacteria > Pseudomonadota > Gammaproteobacteria > Burkholderiales > Burkholderiaceae_C > Rhizobacter. The sequence goes on along the minus strand of CBIHPH010000105.1, from coordinate 699 downwards.
TTAAGCAAGGCGCCCGTAAAAGCGTCAAATTCAGAAAATATTTGCATAAAGAGACTTCTTGCCAGGACGGGGACAGCTCTTTGTTGGCTTTGCCGCAAATCCTGAAGCTTCTTTATGGTGCTTGTGAATTCAATAAAATCGTGTGTCGATTTAAATTCGATCTTCGCATCACCCGGCTCTTCGGGTAAAAAGTGTGCAAGCCGCTTTTGAAGCTTTTTGTGCTCGCCTTCTATCCAGGTAATCATGTGCGGCATCACAATACCGACGGTCTGACTAATGCTCTGCAAGGCAATGTAGTAGTTTCGCCACGCAAGAGAAATAGGATTCGACTTCGGCCTCGTGTTCGCCAACTCTTCGTTGGATACGACAATTTCCACGCTGGCGCCGCTCGACATTGTTCTTCCCCTGACCGATGGATACAAGTGCAAAATGATATGTGAAACCCCATTTGATTCAACGGGAGAAAACGTGAAAAAGATCCTGACGGCGGTCATCACCGGCACAGGGTATGTGGCCGATGGGTTTGAACAGCCCGTTGGTTGGCGACAATTACCCTGACCGGTCGACGACAACTATGTTGGCCGGTTGAGGGCCGGCGCCGGGCAGGTCCGGAGGCGGGGCTATCGTGAGCTTCAGACGACAGTTCTAGCAGGCTGCTGAAATACCGCCCGCAGATCGCTTCGCCTCTCGGGCAATATG
>CBIHPH010000104.1:0-15058 GCA_966212105.1 uncultured Rhizobacter sp. | reverse complement strand
GCCTACAACCTCGTGCGCATGCGCTCGCTGGGACAAGTCCGTCCGCAGGTTGCCGAATGACCAGCAAAAGAGCGAAAAACGGGCTCCAGGAGACCCGAATCGGCTGCGAGACGAGTCATCCGGCGACGACAGCAGCCACCGTCATCGAAATTCCGCATATTGCGCCCGACGCGCGCTGATCTGTGGGCGGTATTTCAGCAGCCTGCTAGATAACGCATCTATGACGATTAGATAATGAACCAATTCTGCACAATTGATTTGCACAAGTTGCTTGACATTCTTGCCGAGCTTCACTGGATTGATGCAAATCTATTTAAGCGTGGGACCGAGTTGGGGGCCAGGGATGCAACGACAGAGGAAGTAGCAATATCGCTGCACCGCTTCTTTGTTTCCAATCGCATTGGCAATAGGCTGGCAAATGCAAGAAACTCGCTGAGAGATGAGATTGTTTCTGGTTCAGAAATTGCGCCAGAAGATGTGTTTGAATTTTTAGAGAAGAAGCTGAAAAACAGCCCCTCGAGGTGACGCATCAGGCCAAGCCTCAGATTCATGGACGTGTCTAATGGTGCGACAGCCAGAACGCTACTGCGCTTCAGGCAACCCATATCGGGGCACTGGGTATGTATGCGGCTTTTAACGTTTGGAGTTACGACCCGATGGGCCGGCCATTCGAACGCAAGGCCGCTGCCCTGGGCCAGCCTGAGCTGGTCGAGTGCTTCGGCCGTGCGGTCCGCCTGTGAGCCGCCTGAACACTGGCCTTGCAGCGTGAATATTGCTTGTGTGGCCCGATTCCTGAATTTGACGTGCAACAGGAGCAGGCGTTTCGCCGGACTTGCCCCACGGCGGGCGGGCACTGAACTGTGCGATACACCGAGACGAGGCCCTCCCTAAATTTGGCGCCAACGACATTTGCTATGGGCTTGACACTTTAATGGTCCGATCGCGCCTTCAACATCCGAAGGTCGACACCGCCACACGCATCCACTGGCACGGATACCATCGACCCACCTGACTCCCCAAAATCATGCCGTGCCTCAATACGTCGAAGTGCACCCGGACAACCCGCAGCAGCGCCTGCTGAAGCGAGCGGCCGAGATCTTGCACGACGGTGGCATCGCCGCCGTCCCTACCGACTCGAGCTACGCCCTCGTGTGCCACCTCGACGACAAGGCCGCGGCCGAGCAACTGCGCCGCCTGCGAGGCGTAGGCGACAAGCACCATTTGACCTTGCTGTGCCGCGACCTTTCCGAGCTGTCGAGCTACGCCAAGGTGGACAACAAGCAATACCGCCTGCTCAAGAGCGCCACGCCGGGGCCCTTCACCTTCATCCTGGAGGCCACGAAGGAAGTGCCGCGTCGCGTGTCCCATCCGTCACGGCGCACCATCGGCCTGCGCGTGCCCGAGCATGTGATGCTGCAGCAGTTGCTGACGCTGTTCGGCGAACCACTGCTCGCCACCACGCTGATCCCGCCCTGCGAGACCGAACCACTGAACGACCCCGAAGACATCCGCGCGCGGTTCAACGGCCAGATCCAGGCGGTGGTCGATGCGGGCGCCTGCGCCATGTCCCCCACGACCGTGGTGGACCTGACCCAGGCACCGCCGGCCATCGTGCGCCGCGGCCGGGGCGATCCTTCACTACTCGGCCTGAGCTGAGCCCGTCCCATGGCACTGCGCTTTTCGCGCTACCAGCGACTCGTGGTCGGCATGCTGGCCTTTCTTCAATTCGCCGTCGTGCTCGACTTCATGATCATGGCGCCGCTGGGCGCGCTGATCATGCCCGCGCTGGCCATCGAGCCGGCGCAGTTCGGGATGGTCGTGTCGGCCTACGCGTTCAGCGCGGGGGCCGCGGGCCTGTTGACCGCCGGGTTCGCCGACCGGTTCGACCGCAAGAAGCTCCTGCTCTTCTTCTATGCCGGCTTCATTGCCGGAACAGCATGGTGCGGGCTGGCCAACAGTTTCGAGACCTTGCTCATGGCACGCATCATCACGGGGCTGTTCGGCGGCGTCATCGGCGCGACGGTGTTCGCCATCTCGACGGACTTGTTTCCATTGGCGATGCGGGGACGCGTGATGGGTTTCATCCAGACGGCCTTTGCCGCGAGCCAGGTGCTGGGCATTCCTGCAGGCCTGTACCTGTCCAACCGATGGAACTGGCATGTGCCGTTCCTTGCGATGGCCGCGCTCGGCCTGGTGGGGGGGCTCATCGTGGCCTGGCGAATGCAACCGGTCACGGGACACCTGGACCATCCCCAGGCACTGAGCCCGTGGAGGCATCTGCTGCACACGCTGGCCGAACCGCGTTACCTCACCGCCTTCGCCACCACGGCCCTGGTGGCCACGGGCGGCTACATGCTGATGCCCTTCGGCAGCGCCTATGCAGTGAACAACCTCGGCATCGATTTGCACAGCCTGCCCACGGTCTATCTGGTCACGGGGTTGTGCACGATCTGCTTCGGCCCGCTGATCGGCCGGGCCGCCGATGCATTCGGCACATTCCGGGTGTTCGTGTTCGGTTCGGTGCTGTCGATGGTGATGGTGCTGATCTACATCCACCTGGGAAGGATCACGGTGCTGACGTTCGTGATGTTCAACGCCGTCATGTTCGTCGGGATCTTCTCCCGCATCATCCCCTTCCAGGCCATGGTGTCGTCCATCCCGCCGCCGCAGCAGCGCGGCGCCTTCAATGCCATCAGCGCCTCCCTGCAGCAGCTCTCGGGCGGCCTGGCATCGGTGCTTGCCGGCCACATGGTGACGATGGAGCCGGGCGGACAGCTTCGGCACTTCGATTGGGTCGGCTATGTCGTGGTGGCCTCGTTGGTCATGACACTGGCGCTCGGGTGGCGGCTCCAGCGCAGCACTCACGTCGGCTTGCGCCCAAATGCGCAGGCGCTGGGCGACGCCGGCCAAGCCCCCTGAGCCGACCCACGTTACCGGCCGTAAACATCGGCAGCGACCGGGAATGGTGACCCTATGATTCGCCGCTCATTTGACGGCGCATTCAGAAAAGGAAAACCACCATGCCCAAGAACTACGTCCCATTGCTGCCGGCGTTGATCGCCGCCGCAGTGCTGCTGGGCGCATGCGGTCACCGCAAGCCGGCACCCTCTGAGTCCACCGCCTCCACGGCCCCCCGCGCGGAGAAGGCCCCTCGGGCGGCCGAGGCCGAGTCGAAACCGGCCCCCGCCGACAAGGTGGAAAAAGTCGAGGACGACGGCAAGACGGGCGAAGTGCGAGGCACGCCCGCCGCCGACAGCAAGTTCACCCAATTGCGCATGGGCATGAGCATGAAGGAAGTGATTGCGGTCATCGGCAAACCCACGGACAAGCATTCGTACATCACCGGCAAGGGTTTCTGGTCCTCCTCGGGCCCCGACAACTACCGCCAGGAATTCATCTACAAGGGCCTCGGCCGCCTGACCTTCTCTTCGAACGGCGGCCTCAGCCTCGAATCCCAGCTGATCCGCATCATCCACAACGCCGACGAAAAGGGCACGCGCTCCTGATCGTGGCTTGGCGACAATGCCGCCCGCCATGCCACATTCCCTGCGCCGACTCCGCCCCGGCACGCCCACCTGCCGGGCGTGGCTGTGGGCTCTGGCCGCGCTGTTGCTGCTCAAGGCGGCCATGCCGCTGCTGGCCGCTTGGTCGGCGCACGACCGTGGCGTGGCGCTGGTCGAGGTCTGCTCGGTCTACGGTGTGCGCACCGTCGCCGCCGATGGCCCCGCTGAACCGGCAGCGAACCACCCGGCCGCCGATGGCCCGTGCGCGTTGGCATCGCTGCTGGGCCCATGGGCGCCGTTGCCGACGGCCGCGCAGCCGCACATCCCCGCGCCCGATGTCTCTGCCGGCCCCGCTCCACACCTCCGTCATCCGGCCCGCCCAGACGCCAGTCGACGCTGGCTGACCTCGCGGCTCCACGCCCCACCCCCAACGGCCTGATCGCAGGCGCCCCCGTGCGCCACCTGTCTCGCGCGTCCCGCTTTCCCGGAACGCGCTTCCGGCCGGCCGCGTCTTCGCATGCCGGCGACCGATCAGTCCATCATGAACCACGTCACCCCCCTGACCGCGGCGCTCGCGTGCGCCGCGTTGCCTTATGCCGCGCTCGCCTAAGGCGTCGCCACCGAAACCGAACTCGCTCCCGTGGTGGTCTCCAGCGGCGCGCCACGCCGCGGCCTGCACCTCAGCATCCCAGGCGCCACGGCCAGCAAATCCGCCGAGCAACTGCGCGAACAGAACCTGGTGAACCCGGAGGACGCGCTGCAGTACGCGCCCAACACGACGATCCGCAAGCGGTACATCGGTGACCGCAACGCGCTCATCGCCGGCCGCAGCTTCGGCACGTCGCAGCCCTCGCGGGCCCTCGTCTACCTCGACGGCTACCTCATCAGCAATTTCCTCGGCCGCTTCGATGCGCCCCGGTGGAACATGATTTCGCCCGAAGCCGTCGAACGGGTGGACGTGCTGTATGGCCCCTACTCGGCACTGCTGCCCGGCAATTCCATCGGCACCACGGTGGCCGTCACGCAGCGCAAACCCATCGGTTTCGAAGTGTCGGGGCGGGCGGTGGGATACCGGCAGCGATTCGACCAATACGGCCATGACGATCATTACGACGGCGGGCAGTTGTCGCTTCACGTGGGCAGCCTGCTCGAATCGGGCCTGTGGTACACGGCCGATCTCAACCATCAGGACACGACATCGCAGCCGATGCAGTACCAGACGGTCACGGCCAATGCCGCCGGCGCATTTCCCGCAGTGAGTGGCACGGCCACGCCCGTCAGCGGCATCGTCTACGACACCGATCCGAAGGGGGCCCGGCGTGCCGTGTTCGGTGCGAATGGCAATGACCACACCCTGCAAGACACCTTGAACCTGCGCACCGGCTATCGCTTCACCCCGGAACTCGAGGCGAGCACGATGGCATCCTGGTGGTACAACGACAGCACCACCCGCAACGAAACCTTTCTGCGCGACAGCACCGGCGCGCGGGTGTGGTCCGGGATCGTCTCCGACGGCACGAACACGTTCAACGTGCCCGCATCGGCGTTTGCCCCCAACCGGCGAGAGGAAGTGCATCAGCAGCTCGGCGCCACACTGAAGACCCGCCGCGAGCGCGGCTGGAATGGCTCGCTGGTGGTGTCGGACTACCGGATCCTCAAGGACGTGGCACGCCAGGCCGACAACCCGGACCCGGTCGCCGCCAACGGCGGTGCCGGCAGTGTGACGAGCCGCGACGGCACTGGCTGGCGCACGGCAGAGATCCAGGGCACATGGACACCCTCACAGGGTGACTGGACCGGCGGGCGCCATGCGCTCGCATTCGGCTTGCACCGCAACAGCTACCGGCTCGACAACACCGTCGCGCCCGCCTCCAATTGGCTCGCCATGGCGGATGCTCCGACGCAGGCCTATCGCGGTCGCACCGACATCACTGCGCTGTACGCCCAGGACGCCTGGCGTTTCGCCGATCACTGGAAACTGACGGCCGGCTGGCGAGAAGAGTGGTTCCGCGCGCACGATGGGCAACAGCAGTTCGACAGCAACACTTCCGTGCCTTACGACGCTCGCCGGCTCCGCGGGCACTCCCCGAAGCTCGCGCTGGCATTCAACGCCACCCAAGACCTGCTGCTGTCACTGAGCGCGGGCCGCGGCGTGCGATTCCCGAACGTCGAAGAGCTGTACAACGGCACTCAAACCTCAACGGCCAAGACCTTCGCCGATCCCAACCTCAAGGCAGAGACTTCCGACGCGCTCGAATTGAGTGCCGAGCAGTCCTGGGCACGAAACACGTTGCGCGTGTCGCTGTACCACGACCGCGTGCGAGACGCGATCCTCCGCCAGAGCACGAGCGACCCGGTCGTGTGCAACGCCGTCGTCACGGGCCCGCCTGCCAGCACCTACACCTGCGTGCAAAACGTCGATGAGGTGAAGACCACCGGCGTCGAGTTCACATGGTCGGGGCGCGACGTGCTCGCCAATGGCCTGGACCTGGACGCCAGCGCTGCCTACACGCTCCGCAGCGAGGTCACCGCGAACCGCAACGATCCGGCCATGGTGGGCAAACGCTGGTTGCGCGTACCGCGCACCCGCGCCACGCTGCAGGTCACCCGGCGGCCCAGCGACGACTGGATGTTGTCCGCTGGCTACCGCCACCAGGGCCGTACCTACAATGACACCTACAACCTCGATGTTCAACCCGACGTGTATGGCGGCACGTCGCGCGTGAACCAGTTGGACCTTCGCTCGGTGTGGAAGGCCACGCGCCAGGTGGCGCTGGCAGTGGGCATCAACAACGCCCTCAACCAGAACGCTTTCCAGTTCCACCCGTACCCGGGGCGCACATTGTTTGCCGAGCTGCGGTTCACGAACTGAGGAACTCGCGATGACCATCTCCCCCAGCCTGCACCGACTCTTGCGCCGCCTGCATTTCTGGGGCGGCCTCATCGGCGCCCCCATCGTGCTGTTCGCCGCCCTCACCGGTTTGCTCTACGTCTTCACGCCGCAAATCGAGGCGTGGCGATACACCCACCTCGACACCGTGCCCTTGGGCGCAAGCACCGTACCGCTCGACCGCCAGGTCGAGGCGGCCCTGGCGGCAGCACCCGACGCAGCGCTGCGCCACGTCGTGCCCGGCTTCGCCCCCGGCGACAGCACCCAGGTGTTCCTGCGGGCACCGCACGAGCACCACGCAGGCGCGTCCCACGACCATGGCCTGCCCACCGGCAGCATCGTCTATGTGGACCCCTACACCGGCCGGGTGCTCGGCCAGTTGCCCGAAATGGCCCGATTCAAGACCTGGGCGAAGAAGCTGCATTCATCGGCGCTGCAGGGCCAGGGTTGGCGCTGGCTGCTTGAACTGGGTGCGAGCTGGATGCTCGTGCTGGCCCTGACTGGGCTGGCGATGTGGTGGCCGAAACCGCAGCGCGCTGGGGGACCGGGCTGGCGCGCCCTGGTGCCGCGCCTGGGCCGCGGCCGCACCACGTGGCGCGACTTGCATGCGACGGTGGCGATCACCTGCGGGCTCGTGCTGGCCATCGTGCTCGTGACGGGCCTGACCTGGTCCAAGCATGCGGGAGAGCGTTTCCGGCAGCTGCAACAGGCGGCCGGCCAAGAGGCCCCGCAGGTGCCTCGGGCGCTGCATTCGGTGCCGGGCGACGCCCCGCAGGTGAGCTGGCAGGCCGCCTGGACCCGCGCGCGCGCTGAAGCGCCCGCGGTGTCGCTGCAAATCACTGCGCCCCTCACAGACGAAGGCGTGTGGCATGTCGAAAATTTCGACCGTTCCCTGCCTTCTCGCCGGTTCGTGATGGCGCTCGATGCCCGCACGGGCGAAACCCTGTTCCATTCGGGCTGGGCCCAGCTTCCGGTGCTGGCCAAAGCCACCGCGGTGGGCATCCCCTTCCACCGCGGGGAGTATGGTGTATGGAACCAGGTGCTGCTGGCGATCGCTGCACTCGCCGCAGTGTTCTCGGTGGTTTCGGGGCTGACGATGTGGTGGTTGAGGCGCCCCCAAGGCGCACTGGCCGCGCCGCCGCTGTCGCCCGCCGATATTCGGGGCGTGCCCCTGCGCTGGTGGGCCGTGCTCGCCGCCCTGGCGCTGGCGATGCCGGTGTTCGGCACGAGCCTGCTTGTGATGGCCGGGCTGGAAGGCCTGCGCTGGCTTACTGGGCGCCGGGCTGGGTGGGCCTGACTCGTCCTGTATTCCTGCGGGGCGTCAGGGCGACCACCATCAGGACAACCCCGTCCATCCAGCGTGGTACCGTCCATGGACTTGGGACGCCGCGTCCACCGCGGTTTCCGCGTGGACCTGCATCCATGCGTTTCGTGGCATTTGTTCTGAAACTGGAGAAAGGAGAAATTGGAAATGCTTCAATTCACAGCTTCTGGTCAATCTCATGCAAATACACATCTTCAGAGGGCCCGGCCGCGTCTTTGGCTTTACAACTGACGCAGCGGGCGCAAACCTCCCACAGAACTATGCCCCCTGGTCCGCCTTCAAGACCATTGAGCTTCGAAGAGGGGAGAGAACTCCTGGCGTCGACTCCGACGAGTGCCTGGACGACATTGAGGTTTACGGAGTGCACATCACGGATGCACATGTGCGGATCACAGAGGAGGCAATGCGATGAAGTCAAGCAAGCGTAAGCTGAGGCACTGACTGAACCTGCGGGCCCTCGTGTGGTCGCTCAAGCGAGCAAAGGCTTAACGTTCTTTCGAGAGGGCCAGTCCAGGCAAGCCGGGCCTGGCCCCTACTTCTGTTGCCACCAACCGAACTCGCCCCGCACGCTCATCGTCAGGCTGCGGTTCACGACGGAGGAAACGCGATAGCGTTCCCCTTCAGCCTGCACCGCCTGTTCCGCCGACTGCACTTCTGGGGCGGCCTCATCGGCGCCCCGCCGTGCTCCGCTCGGTTGTTCGCCCAGGGTCCTGGGTTTCGCGCGCGCCTCCGTTGCGATCTGCGTGTGACGTCAGTGCGACCACCGCCACAGCAACACCCGTCCATCCAGCGTGCCCATGGCGAGGGCATCGCCACGGGAACACAGTGACAGCGCCACGCTGGCCACGCCGTCCAACTCCAGTGGTTGTGCCCAAAAAGACTCCCCCGTGCGAACGTCCACGATGCCGATTTCTCCGTTGGTCAGCGCATAGGCCAGAAGGTGCGATTTTGGCGTCAGAGTCGTCAGGGAAGTCGCCGGCGAAGGCACAGGCCGCAGCCAAAGAGAGCGGCCCCGTTCATCAATACCTTCCATGAAGAACTCCCCGGGACCTCGCGGGTTGTAGTGTTTGCATACCCGCACCCATCCGCCCTGGGGCAGCCGGCACGCTTGCGTCTCCATGAGATGACCGTTGCCCCGGGAATCCCAACGGCACACTTGCTGAATCGCGCCGTGTTCGTCGATGAGGCATAGCACCTTGTGTTCATGAGAGCACGCCGGGGTACCGCGCAGGAAGTAGAGCGCCTCGGCGCCGTCGATGCGCAGATGATGGTTGAAGCAGTCGTAATGCCCCAAATTCACGGGAGTCACCGGGCCAGCCGGGTCCACGATGAAGTCACTCGTGCTCCGTCGATGGGCCGCCCAGCCAGTCTGACGACACAACACGCGGCCGTACCGATCCATCGACATGAGGGGTGTCTGATCGAACCGTCGGCATTCATGGAGGGCCTGGCCACGGACCTCCATCAGACGGGATGTCGACGTCTGATGCGACCGCTCCATCACGTGGACGAAGCTGCGCCCCCCGTGCTGCAGGATCTGTATGCCGTGTCCAGGGCCGTGGGCCGCCCAGAGGCGGTCGCCGCTGGTGCGCCACACCTCCACATGACAAGTGTCGTGTACCGCGATGAGGTGCTCGCCGTCTTGCCACGCCAGATCCCAGACGCGGTGGCGACGCTCCATCGGCGTGTTCTCAAAGGCCGTGTCGAAGCCCGCCCTCTGGCTCTCCCAGCTCAGCACGCCCTCCCGAAAACCAAGGGAAGCCGGGTTCACCGGTACGAACGATGCCAGCCGTGGGTCTGCACTCCCCCAGGAAAGGCCCATGGCCTCGTGACCGCGCAGATCGTCGAGACAACCGCCAAAGAAGGTATCGAAGGCGGTGCCGTCGAAATCCCCTTCATCAGGGGGACGCATGAGCAGCGCCAAGCGACCGTCCTCGAGGTATCGCAGACGGGTGACTTCTCGGCTTTCCGACAGCACCCGGAAATGGGTCGATGTCTCCCAGTTCCAAAGCCACAACTCCCCTTCGAACAGATACCCGCCGTCGTAGCTTCCCGTGGCGATGGCGGCCCAGGGCTCGCGAGGATGGAACGCCACCTCGTTCACGGGGAACCGCGCTGCGTCGAATACCGCCCAACGCTCCCGCAGGTCAGGCGCATAGATGCACACCCGTTCCTTCAGGGAATGACCACTGTAGAGCGCACGTGCCGGCCAGTACAGCACATCGAAGGTGCTGCTGACGGCACACACGCCGTCATGACGCCTGAAGATCCCCCGCGGGCGGCCTAGCTCAGCCCACCGGGAGGGTGACAGTTCCGCATCAAGTTGAAGCGCTGCCATGCTGTTCCATTTCGTGCGATTCGGCCTCTGTGTCGTGCTGCCGTCGAATCTTGGCAAGGCGCTTTTTCATCCACCACGCGCTCGACGAAGCGAGCCTGACCTTCACGCCCAGGAATGTTCCCGTACGGCTACAGGAGATCCTCGGGCGTCAACTGATGGGCTCGCATGATATTCCGCGCCTTCGCGAGGGCCTCGAGCTTTGCTTGCTCCCGCAGAGCCGTCGCCTCGGCTTCAAGCAACTCCAGTTCGGCCCGTTTCTCTGCGATCAGCTGTTCCAACTCGGGCAAGGTGCGGCTTCTGGTCGGCTTAACCCATCCGTTCTGCTCCATCGTTGTATTCCATGCAAAGGACATCATGAATCGGGTCCGTGACTGCTGCCGTTGTCATGTGGCGCAAGACCTTCATCCTCAAGTGCGACGCTCGAACGTCAGACGGCCGTGGATGACGCGCTTCATGGAAGGGAAAGAGGTCACGCCCCCCAGTGCCCTGAGAAGACCGTTGCGGGTGTCTGGATGCTTTCGGCCTGCCATACCGTGCTGAACACGACGAGGGGCTAGACGCGCAAAGCCGCCGTCACCACAATCTCGATGCGCCAAGCCGGGTTGGCCAGGCGGGCCTGCACCGTGGCGCGCGGCGGCGCGTCGCCCGGAGGCACCCAGTCGTCCCAGACCTCGTTCATGCCGTCGAAGTCGGCGAGGTCGGCGAGATAGATCTGGGCCATCAGGATGTGGGCATTGTCCGTGTGCGCCTCGGCGAGCAGGCGGTCCACATGGGCCAGCACCTGGCGGGTCTGCCCGCGGATGTCCTGCGTGGCATCGTCGGGCACCTGGCCTGCGAGGTACACGGTGCCGTGGTGGATCGCCATTTCGGAGAGGCGGTCGCCGACATGGAAGCGGCGTACGGGGTTGGTCATCGGCGTCGTCCTTGTGAAGTGGGCGCTGCGGCCGGCACGGCGGCCTTCTGGCCGAGCTTGCTTTCCGTACCGGCCAGAAGTTTGCGAATGTTGGCGCCGTGGCGCCAGACCAGCAGGGTGCCCATCACCGCGACCGCCGCCGCGGTGGGGCCGAAGCCCCAGACCAGCAGCTGGTAGAACGGGGCGAAGAGCGCCGCCACGATGGCCGCCAGCGACGAATAGCGGAAGAACACGGCGATGAGGATCCAGGTCAAGAGCGTGGCCAGGCCCAGCCAGACGTTCAAAGCCAGCAGCACACCGGCCGCCGTGGCCACGCCCTTGCCGCCGCGAAAGCGAAAGAACACGGGCCACAGGTGGCCGAGGAATGCCGCGAGACCGACGGTGGCCATCGCACCTTCCCCCAGCCCATGCGCTTCGCCGAAACGCTGAACCAGGAACACGGGCAGCCATCCCTTGAGGGCATCGAACACCAGCGTGAGCACTGCAGCGAGCTTGTTGCCCGAACGGAGCACGTTGGTGGCGCCCGGGTTGCCCGAACCATAGCTGCGCGGGTCGTTGAGCCCCATCGCCCGGCTGACGATGACCGCAAAAGAGAGGGAGCCGATCAGGTAGGCCGCGAGGGCGGCAGCAAAAACGTAGGAAGTCTCCATGGGGTACGGCAAATGCAGAAGGCCATTATTCTGCACCGGCGCATTGCACCGTCTTGGCCCCCAGCAGCCGCACCAGCACCTGCGGGTCGATGCCCACGAGGAAACCTCTTCGCCCGCCGTTGATCAGGATCTTCGGCAGCCCAAGCACCGAGCCCTCCACATACACCGGCATCGCCTTGCGCGTACCGAACGGCGATGTGCCGCCCACGAGGTAGCCGCTGTGCCGCTGCGCCACGTCAGGCTTGCACGGCATCACCTTCTTCGTGTTGATCTGTCGGGCGAGGTTCTTCAGGCTCACCTGCCGGTCGCCGTGCATCAGCACGATGAGCGGGCGCGCCGACTCGTCTTCCATCACGAGCGTCTTGACGACGTGGTGCTCATCCACCCCGAGCTGGCGCGCCGATTCGGTGGTGCCGCCATGCTCCACATAGTCGTACAGATGCTCGCTGAACGGCACCTGTTCGCGCCGGAGCCATTGGGTGGCGGGGGTTTCGGATGCGTGGTCTTTGCGGGCCATGGGTCAGTGGGACGTTCGCCTCATTGGGCCGGATCGCGATGCTGCCAGCGGATGGCGTCGATCTCGGCGAGGAGTTCAGGCGACAGTTTGAGGCCCCATGCATCGACGTTGGCGTCGAGCTGCTCGGGCTTGGTCACGCCGATGATGGTGCTGGCCACCCGCCATGAGGTGTAGCAGAACGCCAGGGCCATCTGCGCGGGCGTGAGCCCGTGCCGGCGGGCCAGCGCGTTGTAGTGGCGCGCGGCATCCAGCGCTTCGGGCCGGGCCCATCGCTGCTGCTTCATCGAATCGAACATGGCCAGGCGGCCGGGCTTGTCGCTGGAATAAAGCCCCACGTCGTCGTACTTGCCCGTGAGCGCGCCGAACCCGAGCGGCGAGTACGCCAGCAGCGACACGCCCAGGCGATACAAGGTTTCGTCGAGCCCGTTGTCGACCGCGCGGCTGTTGAGCGCGTACGGGTTCTGCACGGTGACCACCCGAGGCAGCCCGTGCTGTTCGGCCAGGCGGATGAATTCATGCACACCCCACGGACTTTCGTTGGACAGGCCGATGTAGCGCACCTTGCCCGCCTTCACCAGCACGGCGAGCGCTTCCAGCTGTTCGTGGATCGAGGTGTAGACATCGTCCCGCGACGGATCGAAGTAAAGGTTGCCGAACGTGGGCACGTTGCGGTTGGGCCAATGGATCTGGTAGAGGTCGATGCGGTCGGTCTGCAGGCGGCGCAGGCTGTCGTCGCAGGCCTGGTGGATGTCGGCCGGCAGCAGGTTGCGCGCGCCGTTGCGAATCCAGGGCATGCCGCGCGACGGGCCCGCCACCTTCGTGGCGAGCACCACCTTCTCACGCACGCCAGGACGGCTGGCAAACCAGTCGCCGAGGATGCGCTCGGTGGCACCGCAGGTCTCGGCTCGCGCCGGCACAGCGTACATCTCGGCCGTGTCGATGAAGTTGATGCCGCGGCCGAGCGCCTGGTCGAGCAGATCGTGAGCGGCCGCCTCGCCCACCTGCTGGCCGAACGTCATGGTTCCAAGACAGATGGGGGTGACCCGGAGATCGCTTCGGCCGAGCGTGATGAGGGGCAGTGAGGTGCTCATGGCCCGAGTTTAGGCCTGCACGGGCGGGTTGCCACGGGGCCGGATGTCAACGGGCGGAGCCGCCATCCGTGGCGCTTGCCGGCGGCTGGCCGGCCAGGGTCAGCAGGGCATCACCGGTGGCCCGGCACAGCCGCCAATCCGGCATCACGGTGGCGCCCATCTTCCGGTAAAAGCCGATGGCGCTTTCGTTCCAATCGAGCACACTCCAATCGAAGCGGCCATAGTTCCGATCCACCGCCAGCTTTGCCAGCCGCGTCAGCATGGCCTCGCCGATGCCCTGCCCCCGGGCTGCCGGCTTGACGTACAAGTCTTCCAGGTACAGCCCCGGCTGGGCCAGGAAGGTGGAGAAATTGGTGAAGTAGAGCGCGAAGGCCACCACCTCGCCGCCGGCGTCGGCCACCAGTGCCTCGGCCACGGGCTTCTCGCCGAACAGATGCGGGCGCAGTTTTTCCGGGGTGACCTGCAGCAGATGGACGAGCTGTTCGTACTCGGCGAGCTCGCGGATCAGACCCACGATGGGGGCCACGTCGCGCAATTCGGCAGGGCGGATGGAAAACGGTGCGGCGTGGCTCATGAAGGCGGCAAAGGTCGGGTGGTGGGCGTTCACCAGGCGGGCGACGCCGCATGGTGCACCGCAATATCATCGCATGCATGACCGAAACCGCCCCGTATGCCATACGCCGCGAAAGCCACAGCGAATTCCTGAACCTGCGCGGGCTGCGGTATCACTTGCGCCAATGGGGCGACGCCAGCCTCGCGACCGCAGGGCGCCCGCCCCTCGTGCTGCTGCACGGCTGGATGGACGTGGGCGCCTCGTTCCAGTTCACGGTGGACGAACTGGCGGCCCTGGAGGGCCCGAGCCGCTGGATCATCGCCCCCGACTGGCGCGGTTTCGGCCTCACCCAGTCTCCCCCCACGGACAGCTACTGGTTCCCCGACTACCTGGGCGACCTCGACGCCCTCCTCGACGCCCTCCTGGCGCGAGCGCCAGCGCATCGGCAAATCGACCTGCTCGGCCACAGCCTGGGCGGCAACGTGGTGATGATGTATGCCGGGGCGCGTCCAGATCGCGTGCGGCGCCTTGTGAACCTGGAGGGATTCGGGCAACCTGCCTCCCGCCCCGAGGAAGCGCCAGCGCGCTATGCCCGCTGGCTCGACGAGCTCAAGGAACCGAACGACCTCATCACCTACCCGGATGTGGCCGGCGTGGCCCGCCGCCTGTGCAAGAACAATCCCCTGCTGCCGGCCGACCGGGCGGCATGGCTGGCCGGGCACTGGGCCCGGCCCGACGCCAACGGACGCTGGCGCATCCTCGGGGACCCGGCGCACAAACGGGTCAACCCGTACCTGTACCGCAAGGAGGAGGTGCTCGCCTGCTGGGCGGCCATCGAGGCGCCGCTGCTGTGGGTGGAGGGCGACCGGACGGACGTCGCCCGCTGGTGGGCGGACCGCTATTCGAAAGCCGAATTCGATGAACGGCTGAAGGTGGTGCGGCGCACCTGCCGGCGCGTGCTGTCTCCGGCAGGCCACATGCTGCACCACGACCAGCCCCGTGCACTGGCCCAATGCCTCCAGGCCTTCCTCGCGTCCTGAACAGACCCCGCACGTGTCAAAATCGCGGGCTTGCACCGAACTGACAGGAACCGCACCATGGACATCGAACACATCAATGCCATCGGCAACACCCTCGCCGACCTGACCCGCCGCACGGTCGACCTTCGGGGGTATCTTTGACTACGATCGCAAAGCCCTTCGGCTGAACGAAGTCAACGCGGCGCTCGAGAACCCCAAGGTCTGGGACGAGCCCAAGCGCGCCCAGGAGCTGGGCACGG
>CBIHPH010000103.1:0-15199 GCA_966212105.1 uncultured Rhizobacter sp. | reverse complement strand
CGCAGACCTACCAGGCGGCCTCGGGCGGCGGCGCGCAGCACATGCGCGAGCTGCTGACCCAGTTCGGCACGCTCAACGGCACCGTCAAGCACCTGCTCGACGACCCCAAGAGCGCCATCCTGGAGATCGACCGCCAGGTCGTTGCCAAGCAGCGAAGCCTCACCGAATCGGAAACGGCCAATTTCGGTGTGCCGCTGGGCGGCAGCCTGATCCCGTGGATCGACAAGGACCTTGGCAACGGCATGAGCAAGGAAGAATGGAAGGGTGGTGCCGAAACCAACAAGATCCTCGGCCAAGGTGAAGGCTTCGGCACGCCGGCCGTGCCGGTCGATGGTTTCTGCGTGCGCGTCGGTGCGATGCGTTGCCACAGCCAGGCGCTCATGTTCAAGCTCAAGAAGGACGTGCCGCTGGCCGACATCGAATCCATGATCGCCAACGACAACGCGTGGGTGAAGTTCGTGCCCAACACCCGTGAAGCCACGATCCGGGATCTGACGCCGGTCGCGGTGACGGGTACCATGACGATCCCCGTGGGCCGGGTGCGCAAGCTGGCGATGGGGCCGGAATATGTGGGCGCCTTCACGATCGGCGACCAGTTGCTGTGGGGGGCCGCCGAGCCGCTGCGCCGCATGCTGCGCATCCTGCTCGACGCCTGAGCCCGTTGTGGGGTCACAACAAGTCACGCACGAGCGCCCGTGAAAAAGCGGGCTGCCTGCGGCGTTCGTCGGAACGTCAGCCAAAGCATGAGCTTGTGTTCGTATGTAGTTGATGTTATTGTGTTTTCGAGTGTTACGCCCTGAAAATCGCATGGCTGACCCCCTTGAAGCGCACCAAACAACTCTGGAAGCAGTGCGGCTCGCACGCTTCCACACCCGTCCACTTGGGAGACGCCTTGTTGAATAGAAACTCGCTGTTGGCAGGGCGCTTCGCTCTGACCGGGGTGGCGCTGGCCACCATGTTGCTCACTTCGGTCGATGCGATGGCGCTGGGCCTGGGCCGCCTGAATGTGCAATCGGGGCTCGGGGAAACGCTGCGCGCCGAGATCGATGTGTCGAGCCTCACCGCCGATGAAGCGTCCAACCTGCAGGTGAAGGTGGCCTCCCCCGAGGCATACCGTGCTGCCGGGGTCGATTACAACGCCGTGCTTCCGGGCACCAAGGTGACGCTCGAGCGCCGTGCAGACGGCCGCCCCTACCTGCGTGTCATCAGCGACCGCTCGGTGCAGGAGCCTTTCGTCGACGTGATCCTCGAAATCTCGTGGTCCACGGGTCGCCTGGTGCGCGAGTACACGATGCTGTTCGATCCGCCGTCGCGCACAGCGGCCGCGCCAGCACCCGCACCGTCCACCTCGCCCAACATCACGCCGGCGCGTCCCGAGTCGCCCGCCACGGCGCAGCGCGCCGAGCGCCGCCCCGTGGCGCCGCCGAAACCGGCGCCCGAAGCTTCGGCACCTGCCGAACCCCGCCGCGCCGCCGCCCCGACGCCGCGTGCAGCAGCGGCCGATGATGCTTCCGGCGACGAATACAAGGTGCGTCCGGGCGACACGCTCTCGCGCATCGCGGGCCGCACGCAGCGTTCCGGCGTGTCGCTCGACCAGATGCTGGTGGCGCTCTACCAGGCCAACCCCGATGCGTTCCTCGGCAACAACATGAACCGGCTGAAATCCGGTGCCGTGCTGTCCGTGCCGTCTGCCGATGCCGCGCGTGCTGTCTCGCCCAGTGAAGCCCGCCAGCTGATCATCGCCCAAAGCGCAGATTTCGGTGCCTACCGCCAGCGGCTCGCAGGTGGCGTGCCGGCCGCGAGGGTGGAAGGTTCCTCGCGCCAAGCCACCGGCCAGGTCAAGGCCGAGGTCGACGATCGCAAGAAGAGCTCGGCGGCCGAGCCCGACAAACTCACGCTCAGCAAGGGTGCGTCTGCCAAGGCCTCCGCGCCCGAGGCGCGACTGTCGAAGGAGCGCGAGCAGAAAGAAAACGCCGCGCGCGTGGCCGAACTCGCCCGCAACGTCGAGGACCTGAAGAAGCTGTCCGGCACGCCGGCGGGTTCGGGCAAGCCTGGTGCAGCGGGGACCGCGGCCAGCGGACCTGCGGTGACCACGCCCGTGGCGACGCCCACGGTGCCCACGCCGGCAACCAAGCCAGCTGCACAGGGCGCATCGGCGCCGGTGCCTGTCTCCACTCCAGCTTCGGCCCCTGCGTCGGCACCCGCCCCGGCCGTGGCCACTGCGCGCGACGCGGCGTCTGCCCCGGTGGCGGCCTCCGCGCCTGTGGCGGCTGCTGCGTCTGCAGCGGACGTCCGCGCCAGTTCGCCTGTCGTGGCCGCAGCAGAACCTGCCTCCGCTGCGCCGGCGCCGGTGCCGGCGCCCGCACCGGCGGCCGCGGCTGAAGGGGAAACGTCCATCCTCGACAATTCCGTGGCGCTCGCCCTCGGTGCCGCGCTGCTGGCCGTTCTGGCAGGTTTCGGCATCTACCGGTTCACCCGTCGCAAGAAGAAGGACAGCGGAGAGACGTCCTTCCTGGAAAGCCGCCTGCAACCTGATTCGTTCTTCGGGGCGAGCGGTGGCCAACGCATCGACACCCGTGACGCGAGCGGCGCATCGTCCTCGATGAGCTATTCGCTGAGCCAGCTCGACGCCATCGGCGACGTGGATCCCGTGGCCGAGGCCGATGTCTACCTCGCCTATGGCCGTGACCTGCAGGCCGAGGAAATCCTGAAGGAAGCCATGCGCGCGAGCCCCGAGCGCCTGGCCATCCGCACGAAGCTGCTGGAGGTGTATGCCAAGCGCCGCGACACGAAGGGCTTCGAGCTTCTGGCCACGCAGCTTTACGGCCTGACGGGCGGGCAGGGGGACGACTGGGCCAAGGCCCAGGAGCTCGGCCAGCAAATCGAACCGGATAACCCGTTGTACCAGCCAGGCGGTGCACCCGCTCAGACGGCAGGCGACGGCGGTCGCCCGTCATCCGAGCCGCTGGGTGCGAGCACCATGCCGCATTCCGTGATGCCGTCGCCGGCCGAATTCGGCAGCAGCACGGGCGGTCCGTCGAGCGGTTTCGATTCCACAGGTTCTGGCGTCGATCTCGACCTCGACCTGGGCGCGTTCGATGGTTCACCCGCCGTGGCCGAAGCGCCTCTGGCGCGGCCGAGCGAGCAGACGCAGCCCTTCCCGGCGGCCGAGCCCGAGGAGCTCGGGAACATGCACCTCGACCTCGATGCGCTGTCCGCGTCGCCGGCACCGAGCCCGGCAGCCGCGGCGGCACCTGTGTCGAACTCGGGCCCCATGGAATTCGATTTGTCGTCGATCTCCCTGGACCTGGGCGATGGTGCCCCGGTGGATGAAGTCACGTTGCCCGCCACGCCGAAGTCCAAGCCGGAGACACCCGATCTGGCCGACATCGACCTTGGCGATGCGGGTGGTGACGATGCCGATCCGATCGCCCGCAAGCTCGAACTGGCCGAGGAATTCCGCCAGATCGGCGACATGGAAGGTGCCCGCGATCTGTTGCAGGAAGTGGTGACCAAGGCCACGGGTTCTGTGAAGACGCGCGCGCAGGCGATGCTGGACGAACTGGGCTGACCGCTGCTGTTGAGAGGAACGTCCCACCCGGCTGACCGCCCCGAGGTGCTCGCGTGAGGTTGGCGCTGGGCATCACGTACCGCGGTCAGGCCTACAACGGCTGGCAACGCCAGCCGTCGCAACCCACCGTGCAGGGCCGGCTCGAGTCGGCCCTGTCTCAATTCGCGGCCTCTTCGGTCGAAACCCAGTGCGCCGGGCGCACGGACACCGGCGTCCATGGCCTGAACCAGGTGGTCCACATCGATGCCCCGGTTCAGCGAGAACTGAACTCATGGGTTCGGGGTACCAACCGCTACCTCCCCGACGACATCGCGGTGCAATGGTGCCGGCAGGTCGCCGATGACTTCCACGCCCGCTACAGCGCGCTGGGCAGGCGCTACGTCTACGTACTCCTCGAGTCGCCGGTGCGGCCTGCGCTCGAAACCGGTTCCGCCGGCTGGGTGTTCACGCCCCTCGACGGTGATCGCATGCGCGAGGCGGCGGCATTGCTGGTGGGCGAGCACGACTTCAGCGCCTTCCGGTCGTCCGAATGCCAGGCGAATTCGCCGGTCCGCAGGTTGCACACCGTCGACATCCGCCGGTGCGGTGCCTACTGGCGCTTCGATTTCGACGGCAACGCCTTCCTGCATCACATGATCCGCAACATCATGGGCTGCCTCATCGCCGTGGGCAGCGGCCGCCGTCCCGCAAGCTGGCTGGCTGACGTGCTCGCGTCCCGGCAGCGCATTCATGCGGCCCCCACCTTTTCTCCTGCGGGCCTCTTTTTCGCTGGACCGTACTACGATCCAGCCTGGGGCCTGCCCACTCACACGGCGGCGATGGACTGGTTGCCGCATTGACCAAAAGAATCCTCCGATGACCCGACGCACCCGAATCAAGATTTGCGGCCTGACCCGCGAAGTCGATGTGAGCGCCGCGGTGGCGGCCGGCGCCGATGCGATCGGCTTCGTGCTGTACGAGCGCAGCCCTCGCCATGTGACGGTGGAGCGGGCCGCCCAGCTCGCCCGGGAGTTGCCGCCGTACGTGACACCCGTGGCCTTGTTCGTGAATGCCGGCGCCTCGCACATCGAGGCGGCCGTGCGTGCCATTCCCAATGTGGTGCTGCAGTTCCACGGCGACGAGCGCCCGGAAGACTGCTGGCAATCGGGCCGCCCCTACATGCGGGCGGCGCGCATGGCGCCCGGTTTCGATTTGTTAAACTTCGCGCTCCAGTATCCTGATGCTCAGGCCGTGCTGCTCGACGCCCACGTCGAAGGGTATGGCGGCGGCGGAAAGGTTTTCGATTGGTCTCTTATTCCTCGCGGCGTGTCCCGTCCGGTCGTTTTGTCTGGTGGGTTGCATGCCGAAAATGTGATCGAAGGCATCTTCAAGGTGCGGCCGTGGGCCGTTGACGTGAGTTCCGGCGTCGAATCCGCCAAAGGCATCAAGGATGCCGCGGCGATCCGCCGGTTCTGCGATGCCGTGCGCGAGGCTGACGCCCGCCTGGCATCCCTCCAGACCTGAACACCGAGGAATTCCATGACATACCAGCAACCCGACGCCCGGGGGCACTTCGGCCCCTACGGCGGCACCTTCGTCGCCGAAACACTCATCCACGCGCTCGACGAACTCAACACGGCTTACGCCGCGGCCCGCAACGATCCGGATTTTCTTGCCGAATTCCGCAGCGAACTGGCTCACTTCGTGGGGCGCCCGAGCCCCGTGTACCATGCGGCCCGCATGAGCCGTGAGCTCGGCGGCGCCCAGATCTACCTCAAGCGCGAGGACCTGAACCACACGGGCGCGCACAAGGTGAACAACACCATCGGCCAGGCGCTTCTGGCCCGGCGCATGGGCAAGAAGCGGGTCATCGCCGAGACCGGTGCCGGCCAGCACGGCGTGGCCACCGCCACCATCTGTGCGCGGTATGGCATGGAGTGCGTGGTGTACATGGGCAGCGAGGATGTGAAGCGCCAGTCGCCCAACGTGTACCGCATGAACCTGCTGGGGGCCACCGTGGTGCCCGTCGAAAGCGGCTCGAAGACCCTCAAGGATGCGCTGAACGAAGCCATGCGCGATTGGGTCACCAACATCGAAACCACCTTCTACATCATCGGTACGGTGGCCGGTCCGCACCCGTACCCGGCCATGGTGCGTGATTTCCAGCGTGTGATCGGCGACGAATGCCTCGTGCAGATGCCGGCCATGCTGGGTGGCGGCCGGCAGCCTGATGCGGTGATCGCCTGCGTGGGTGGGGGCAGCAATGCCATGGGCATCTTCTATCCGTACATCGATGTCGATGGCACGCGCCTGATCGGCGTCGAGGCGGCCGGAGAAGGGCTCGACAGCGGCAAGCATTCGGCCAGCCTGATCGCGGGTTCGCCGGGCGTATTGCATGGCAACCGCACCTACCTGCTGCAAGACGACAACGGCCAGATCACCGAGACGCATTCGATCTCCGCGGGGCTCGACTACCCCGGCGTGGGCCCCGAGCATGCCTATCTGAAAGACATCGGCCGGGCGGAGTATGTCGGCATCACCGATGCGGAAGCGCTCAAGGCGTTCCACTATTTGTGTCGCAGCGAGGGCATCATCCCGGCGCTGGAATCGTCGCATGCGGTCGCGTACGCGATGAAACTCGCGCCCACCATGCGTCCGGACCAGAACCTGCTCGTGAACCTTTCGGGTCGGGGTGACAAGGACATCGGCACGGTGGCCGATCTGTCCGGCGTCGAGTTCTACAACCGGCCGTCGGAGGCCGGACGCAGCGTCAAGGGCGCCGCCGCGCTGAAGGGGGAGCAGGCATGAGCCGCATCGCCGCTTGCTTCAAGGCGCTCCAGGCCGACGGCCGCAAGGCCCTGATTCCTTACATTGCCGCCGGGGACCCGTTCCCGGATGCCACGGTCGAGCTGATGCTCGCGATGGCCGAGGCCGGTGCGGACGTGATCGAGCTGGGCGTGCCGTTCTCGGACCCCATGGCCGACGGCCCGGTGATCCAGCGCGCATCCGAGCGGGCGCTCGCGCACGGGATCGGCACCCGGCAGGTGTTCGACTATGTGCGCGCCTTCCGCGCCCGCAACGACCGCACACCGATCGTGCTGATGGGGTATGCGAACCCGATCGAGCGTTACGACCAGCGCCTCGGCCAGGACGCCTTCGTGCGCGATGCGGCCGAGGCCGGCGTGGACGGCGTGCTGGTGGTCGACTACCCGCCGGAAGAGTGTGAATCCTTCGCGGCCCGCATGACGGCGCAGGGGCTCGATCCGATCTTCCTGCTCGCGCCCACCTCCACCGAGCAGCGCATGAAGGACGTGGGCCGCATTGCCCGTGGCTACGTCTACTATGTGTCGCTCAAGGGCGTGACCGGTGCCGGCCACCTCGACACCGCCGACGTCGCCGCCATGGTGCCCCGCATCCGTGCGCACGTGAGCGTGCCGGTGGGGGTGGGCTTCGGCATCCGTGATGCGGCGTCGGCCAAGGCCGTCGGCGCCGTCTCGGATGCCGTGGTCATCGGATCCCGCCTGATCCAGATCCTGGAAACCCAAACGCGAGACAATGTCGTCTCCGAGGCTGTGACGTTCATCAGAGACATCCGCAGCGCCCTCGACACCTTGAAAGGAGCCCACCGATGAGCTGGCTTGAAAAACTGCTGCCGCCAAAGATGCAGCAGACCGATCCGAGCGAACGCCGAACGGTCCCCGAAGGCCTCTGGATCAAGTGCCCGTCTTGCGAAACGGTGCTCTATAAAAACGACCTCGAGCAGAACATCAACGTTTGCCCGAAATGCGGCCACCACCATCGGATCGGTGCCCGTGCGCGTTTGAATGCATTCCTCGATGGCGAAGGCCGGTATGAGCTGGGCCAGGAAGTCGTGCCCGTCGATGCGCTGAAGTTCAAGGACAGCAAGAAATACCCGGAGCGCCTGAAGGTGGCGATGGAGTCCACCGGCGAAACGGACGCCTTGATCGTGATGGGCGGCGCCGTCCACACCATCCCCGTGGTCGCCGCCTGCTTCGAATTCGATTTCATGGGTGGCTCGATGGGCTCGGTCGTCGGCGAGCGCTTCGTGCGTGGGGTCGAAACGGCCGTCGAGCAGAAGGTGCCGTTCATCAGCTTCACGGCCACGGGTGGCGCACGCATGCAGGAAGGCCTGCTCAGCCTGATGCAGATGGCCAAGACGAACGCCGCGCTCACGCGCCTGGCCAAGATGAAGCTGCCATACATCAGCGTGCTGACCGACCCGACCATGGGCGGCGTGTCCGCGAGCTTTGCATTCATGGGTGACATCGTGATTGCCGAGCCGAAGGCACTGATCGGTTTCGCAGGCCCCCGGGTCATCCAGGACACCGTGCGCGAGAAGCTGCCCGAGGGTTTCCAGCGTGCCGAGTTCCTCATGCAAAAAGGTGCCGTCGACATGATCGTGGACCGACGCGAACTGCGCATGACCGTCGCCCGCTCGCTCGCGATGCTGCAACGTCAAAGCGCCGACGCGGTCGCCTGACGCGCCTGGCCTGACGTTCCCTTCAAGGGCGGCTTCGGCCGCCTTTGTGTTTGTTGTTTCTCTCTGCCATGACCTTGCCCCTGACCCTCGACGACTGGCTCGCTCACTGCGAGCGGCTGCACCCGCGCGAGATCGACATGACCTTGACGCGCATGCTCGAGCTGAAAGCGCGTCTGAACCTGCGTTTCGACGTGCCGGTGGTCACCGTTGCCGGCACGAACGGCAAAGGGTCCACCTGCGCGATGATCGAAGCCATCGGGTTGCAGGCCGGGTACCGTGTCGGGCTGTACATCAAGCCGCACTTCGTGCACTTCGAAGAGCGGTGCCGGGTCACTGGCGCGATGGTTTCGGCCGCCGATCTCGTGCCGCATTTCGAGGCGGTGGAGCAAGCGCGCGGTGACATCGCGCTCACGTACTTCGAGTTCACTACCCTGGCGATCCTGCGCCTCCTGTCGCAGGCGAATCTCGATGTGGTCATCCTCGAAGTGGGCCTCGGCGGCCGGCTCGACGCGGTCAATGCGTTCGACGCCGATTGCGCCGTGATCACGAGCATCGACCTCGACCACATGGAGTACCTCGGGCCCGATCGGGAATCGATCGGCCGCGAGAAGGCCGACATCATGCGCTCGGGCAAACCCGCCATCGTGAGCGATCCCATGCCACCGGCGAGCCTGGCGGCGCATGCAGCCGCGGTGGGGGCCGATCTGTGGCAGATCGGGCGCGACTTCAACTACGCAGGCGACAAGCAGCAATGGGCCTGGGCCGGGCGCCACAAGCGTTTCAACGCGTTGGCCTATCCGGCGCTGCGTGGCGCCAACCAGTTGCTCAATGCATCGGGTGCCATCGCGGTGTTCGAGGCGCTTCGCGACCGTTTGCCGGTGACCGCGCAAGCCATCCGCAACGGCCTGGCGATCGTCGAATTGCCCGGGCGCTTCCAGATCGTGCCGGGGCAGCCCGCCATCGTGCTGGACGTGGCTCACAACCCCCATGCCGTGGCCACGCTCGTGCAAAACCTCGAGAGCATGCCGTACTACCCGCGCACGCGGGCGGTGTTCGGGGCCATGAAGGACAAGGACCTCGCCGCCATCTTCACCCGCATGGCGCCATTGGTCGATGAATGGCATTTCTGCGACCTGCCGCTGCCCCGCGCCGCCACGGCGGCGGAACTCGAGGTTTTGCACGCCTCATTGGGGTTGAAAGGGCCGGGTCCTGTCACCGTATTGCGGCATCCTGACCCCCGTTCAGCCCTCGTGGCGGCCCTCTCCACGGCGGACCCCGCTGATAGAATCGTCGTCTTCGGCTCGTTCTACACCGTGGGCGGTGTGCTGAAGGGCGGGCTCCCCAGATTGAGCGCCAAGCACCTGGCCTGACAAGAGGCAAAAGAAGGGGCAAAAGAAGGGCGGCTCGGTCATGATGGCTTCAACGCATGACCCTCCGCTACGCCGCCATCCCGCCCACTTGGAACCAACAGCGCAATGGGTTTGTTGTCATTTCTGAAACGCCGGTCCGCGGACCAACCGAAGACGGCCTCGTCCAAACCTTCCAAGGAGGTGGTGGATGCCGTGCAGCAGGCGCGCACCCGCGCACGCCAGCGCCTGATCGGCGCGGCCGTTCTGGTGGTGGCCGGCGTCATTGGTTTTCCGCTGTTGTTCGCCACCCAGCCACGGCCGCTGCCGGTCGATACGCCCATCGAGATGCCCCGGCGCGAGGGCAGCACGGCGGCGACGGGTGCCACGCCCCGTGCGACGGCCCCTGCGACCACGCCGAACGTGATCGTCAACGAGACGGCCGCCGATGCCGGCCGCGACATCACCCCGACCTCACCGCCGGCACCGGAACCCGAGGCGTCGAAGCCTGCCGCCCGGCATGAGCCCAAACCCGCGGACAAGCCCGCCGAGCCCCCGGCGGAACGCACCGCGCCCAGGCACGCCGAGCGCGAACGCAAGCCCGCAGACAAGCCGGAGAAGCCGGCGGCGGACAAGCCCGCTGCCAAACCTGCGAAGCCGGCCGATGATGCCCGCGCCCAGGCGCTCCTCAACGGGCAGGACACATCCAGGCGCAACGACAAGCCGGCCGCCGAGGCCGATGGCCGATTCATCGTGCAGGTGGGCGCCTTCTCCGAAATGGGTGCCGCCCGCGAGGCTCGCCAGAAGGTCGAAAAACTCGGCCTGAAGACGTACACCCAGGTGGTGGAAACGTCCGCCGGCAACCGCGTGCGTGTCCGCGTGGGGCCCTTTGCAAGCCGTGCCGAGGCCGACCGGGCCGCTGGCAAGATCAAGTCGGCCGGCCTCGGCGCGGCCGTCTTCACCTTGTGACGAGGCGCCATGGCATGGGTCGATCTGGCGTTGCTCGCGGTGCTGCTGGTGTCGGTCGTGGTCGGCCTGGTGCGTGGTTTTGTCTTCGAGGTGATGTCGATCGTGGGCTGGGTCGTTGCGTACTTCGTGGCGCACTGGTTCTCGGCCGACGTCGCGGCTCACCTCCCGCTGGGCAACCCGGGCTCGGCGGTCAACACCGTATCGGCCTTCGTGCTCACCTTCGTTGCAGCGCTGCTGGCCTGGACCATCGCATCGCGCATCGTGCGGTTCATCATCCATGCCACGCCCTTGAGCGTGGTCGATCGCCTGTTGGGGGCGTTGTTCGGCGGGCTGCGAGGGGTGCTCGTGCTGCTGGTGATCGTCACGGTGGTCGGCATGACGCCGGCCGCGCGATCGCCGGCGTGGCAGGCGTCCATCGGTGCCCCCTGGTTGCAAGCGGCCATCACCGGCTTGAAGCCGGTGTTGCCGGATCCCATCTCGAAGCATCTGCCGGCGTGACAGCGGCGCATTGATTTACTAGCAAGGACTCGGTTTATGTGCGGCATCTTCGGCGTCATCTCCAAAACGCCGGTCAACCAATTGATCTACGACGCGCTGCTGCTGCTTCAGCACCGCGGGCAAGATGCCGCCGGCATCGTGACGATGCAAGACAGCAAGTGCTACATGCACAAGGCACGCGGCATGGTCCGGGATGTCTTTCGCACCCGCAACATGCGCGCGCTGCCGGGCAACATCGGGCTCGGGCAGGTGCGCTATCCCACGGCGGGCAATGCCTACAGCGAGGAAGAAGCGCAACCGTTCTACGTGAACGCACCGTTCGGCATCGTGCTCGTGCACAACGGCAACCTGACGAATGCGCATGTGCTCAAGCAGGAACTCATCGACATCGATCGCCGGCACATCAACACCACCAGCGACACCGAGGTGCTGATCAACGTGCTGGCCCACGAGCTGCAGGCCGCGGCCCGCGACAAGGTGCTGACCCCCGAGATCGTGTTCGATGCCGTGCACGCGGTGCACAAGCGCGTGAAGGGCTCGTATGCCGTCGTGGCGCTCATCGCAGGCCATGGCCTGCTCGCGTTCCGCGACCCGTTCGGCATCCGCCCGCTCTGTTTCGGTGAGGCCGAGACGCCGGAAGGCCGCGAGCTGGTCGTGGCGAGCGAATCGGTGGCCATCGAAGGCACGGGCCACCAGGTCATCCGCGATGTGGCCCCCGGCGAGGCCATCTTCATCGACATGGAAGGCGTGGTGCATGCGCGCCAATGCGCGGACCAGCCGAGCCTGAACCCATGCATGTTCGAATACGTGTACCTGGCGCGCCCCGATTCCATCATGGATGGCATCTCGGTGTACCAGGCCCGCCTGAACATGGGCGAGACGCTCGCCAAGCGCGTGATCTCCACGGTGCCTCCGAAGGACATCGACGTGGTCATCCCGATTCCCGAATCCAGCCGCCCGTCGGCGATGCAGCTCGCGCAGCGCCTTGGCAAGCCGTACCGCGAGGGGTTCGTCAAGAACCGCTACGTGGGCCGCACCTTCATCATGCCGGGGCAGGGCGTGCGCAAGAAGTCGGTGCGACAGAAGCTCAATGCCATCGGCGTCGAATTCAAGGGACGCAACGTGCTGCTGGTCGATGACTCCATCGTGCGCGGCACCACGTCGAAGGAGATCGTCCAGATGGCGCGCGACGCCGGCGCCAACAAGGTCTACATGGCCTCGGCTGCGCCTCCAGTGCGTTACCCCAACGTGTACGGCATCGACATGCCGACGAAAGAGGAGCTGATCGCGCACAACCGCAGCGTCGAGGAAATCCGCGAGTTCATCGGCGCCGATGCGCTGATCTACCAGGATGTCGATGCAATGAAGAAGGTGGTTGCGGCCCTCCGCCCTGGACTGAACGGCTTCGAGGCGTCATGCTTCGACGGCCATTACGTCACGGGCGATGTGTCGATCGACGACCTCAACGCCCTGGCGGCACAGCGCAAGTCTCAAGGCGAGGAAGATGAGAACACGGAGCGCACGCGCCTGGCGCTCCAAAGCGCCTCGGAGCGCAACGGATGAAGCGCATCCCTCGCGTCGATTTCCCGGCCGGTGTCCGGCCGGACACGCTGGCCGTGCGCGAGGGCTTGCCACGCACCCCGTGGGGTGAGAACTCTGAAGCGCTGTTCCTGACGAGCAGTTTCGTGCAGCCAGACGCGGCCACGGCTGCGGCCCGATTCGCGAACGAAGAAGAGGCCTTCACTTATTCGCGCTTCACGAACCCTACCGTGATGATGTTCGAACGCCGCCTGGCGGCGCTCGAGGGCACGGAGGCCGCGATCGCCACGGCGAGCGGCATGAGCGCCATCTTGCTGTTGGGCCTGGCGTTGCTCAAGGCCGGTGACCATGTGGTCTGCTCGCAGAGCGTGTTCGGTTCCACGCTCGTGCTGTTCGGCCGTGAGTTCGCAAAGTTCGGCGTGGAAGTCACGTTCGTCGCCCAGACCGACGTGACCGCATGGCGGGCCGCGCTGCGCCCGAACACGAAGCTGCTTTTTGCCGAATCGCCCACGAACCCGCTGACCGAGGTCTGCGACATCCGCGCCCTGGCCGACATCGCCCATGCGGCAGGCGCGCTTCTGGCCGTCGACAACTGCTTTTGCTCACCGGCGCTGCAGCGGCCCGTGACCCTCGGCGCCGACCTGATCGTGCATTCGGGCACCAAGTACCTGGACGGACAAGGGCGCGTGCTGGCCGGTGCCGTGTGCGGTGCCGAGGCCCTCATCAACGAGAAGTTCGTCCCGGTGATGCGCAGCGCGGGCATCTCGCTGTCGCCGTTCAATGCGTGGGTGGTGCTCAAGGGCCTCGAAACTTTGGCCATCCGCATGGAAGCCCAGAGCCGCCGCGCGCTCGAACTCGCCAGCTGGCTCGAAGCCCAGCCCAATGTGGAACGCGTCTACTACCCGGGGCTCGCATCCCATCCGCAGCACGCACTTGCAATGGCGCAGCAGAGCGGGGCGGGCGGTGCCGTTGTCTCGTTCGTCGTGTGCAGCGCGCCGCAGGACGGTCCCACGGCGGCACGCCGCAATGCCTTTCATGTGATCGACAGCACGCAGGTGTGCTCCATCACGGCCAACCTCGGCGACACCAAGACCACCATCACCCACCCCGCCAGCACGTCCCACGGCCGGCTGACCGAAGAACAGCGCCAGGCCGCCGGCATCGTGCAGGGCCTGATCCGCGTCGCGGTCGGCCTGGAGGATGTGCGCGACCTGAAGGCCGACCTCCAGCGCGGCCTCGATACCTTGACCCCATGACCCGAAAGATCCGCACCCGCATCGCCCCGTCGCCCACCGGTTTCCTGCACCTGGGCACGGCGCGCACAGCCTTGTTCTCATGGGCGTTCGCTCGCCACTTCGGCGGCGATTTCATCTTGCGCATCGAAGACACGGACGAAGCGCGCTCCACGCAGGAGGCCGTGGACCAGATCATCGCCGCGATGAAGTGGTTGAACCTCGATTACGACGAGGGCCCGTTCTATCAGATGCAACGCATCGCGCGGTACCGTGAAGTGATCGCATCGATGCTCGAGGCGGGCACGGCCTACCGGTGCTATTGCACGCCGACCGAACTCGACGAGATGCGCGAGGCCCAGCGTGCCCGCGGTGAAAAGCCCCGCTACGACGGCCGGTGGCGGCCCGAGCCGGGCAAGACGCTGCCCCCGGTGCCTGAAGGCGTGCCGCCGGTGATCCGGTTCCGCAACCCGCTCGATGGCGATGTCACGTGGGAGGACATGGTCAAGGGCCCCATCACCATCAGCAACCGCGAGCTGGACGACCTCATCATCGCGCGACCGTCCGCCGAAGCGGGCGCGATCGGCACGCCCACCTACAACTTCTGCGTGGTCGTGGACGACCTGGACATGCAGATCACCCACGTGATCCGGGGCGACGACCATGTCAACAACACGCCTCGGCAGATCAACATCCTGCGTGCCCTTGGTGCGGAGCTGCCCGTGTACGGGCACACCCCGATGATCCTCGGCCCTGACGGCGAGAAGCTGTCGAAGCGCCATGGCGCGGTCAGTGTGCTCCAGTACGAAGAGGGTGGTTACCTGCCCGAGGCGATGATCAATTACCTCTCGCGCCTCGGCTGGAGCCATGGTGACGACGAGGTGTACTCACGCGAACAACTCGTGTCCTGGTTCGATGGCCAGCACCTTGCGAAGAGCCCCGCGCAATGGGACGCGGCAAAGCTCGACTGGGTCAACGGCCAATACATCAAGGCCGCGCCGGATGCGCAACTCGCGCCGCTCGTGGCGGTGCAACTCTCGCGCCGCGGGATCGCGGCCCAAGCCGGCGACCACCTCGCCCGCGTGTGCGGTCTGTTCAAGGACCGCTGCGCCACCACGGTGGAACTCGCTGATTGGGCCGCCATGTATTTCGCTGACGTGACGCCCTCGACCGACGACCTTGCAACGCATGTGACCGATGCCGTCAAACCGGCCGTGGCCACGCTTTGCGAGAAGCTGAAGACGGTGGAGTGGACGAAGCCTGCGATTGCCGCGGTCATCAAGGAAACGCTGGGCGCGCATGGCTTGAAGATGCCGCAACTCGCGCATGCCGTGCGCGTGCTCGTGTGCGGTCGGGCGCAGACGCCGTCGCTCGATGCAGTCCTTGAATTGTTTGATCGAGAAAGTGCAATAAAACGCTTGCACGCTGTCTGAAAGTCGTTCTATAATGATGGTCTTGATTGAACAGCACGAACATTCAAGCGATCGCAAGATCAAATGAAAAGTTCAGAGGGGGTATAGCTCAGCTGGGAGAGCGCTTGCATGGCATGCAAGAGGTCAGCGGT
>CBIHPH010000102.1:0-15363 GCA_966212105.1 uncultured Rhizobacter sp. | reverse complement strand
CGGTCAGCACCGCGAAGCGGTTGCCTTCCTTGATCAGGCCCATCGCGATGCCGGCGACGTGCGCCTTCATCGGCACGCCGGCGTCCATCAGCGCCAGGCAGCCGCCGCACACCGAAGCCATCGACGAGGAGCCGTTCGACTCGGTGATCTCGGACACGACGCGGATGGAGTACGGGAAGTCTTCCTTGCTCGGCAGCGCGGCGATCAGCGCGCGCTTGGCCAGGCGGCCGTGGCCGATCTCGCGGCGCTTGGGGCTGCCCACGCGCCCGGTTTCGCCGGTGGCGAACGGGGGCATGTTGTAGTGCAGCATGAAGCGGTCTTCGAACTCGCCGGACAGCGCGTCGATGCGCTGCGCGTCGCGGTCGGTGCCCAGCGTGGAGATGACCAGCGCCTGGGTTTCGCCGCGGGTGAACAGCGCCGAGCCGTGGGTGCGGGGCAGCACGCCGGTGCGGATCTCGATGTTGCGCACGGTGCGGGTGTCGCGGCCGTCGATGCGGGGCTCGCCGGCCAGGATCTGGCCGCGGACGATGCGCGATTCGATCTCGAACAGCAGGCCTTCGACCTTGACGCTGTCGAACTCGGCGCCTTCGGCCTTCAGTGCGGCCATCGTCGCGGCATAGGCTTCACGCGTGGCTTGCGTGCGGGCCTGCTTGCTGCGGATCTGGTAGGCGGCGCGCAGCTTCTCTTCGGCCAGGCCGTTGACCTTGGCGATGAAGGCCTCGTCCTTCGCGGGGGCCTGCCATTGCCACTCGGGCTTGCCGGCGTCGCGCACCAGCTCGTGGATGGCGTTGATGGCGATCTTGCCCTGGTCATGGCCGTAGACCACGGCGCCCAGCATGATCTCTTCGCTCAGCTGGTCCGCTTCGGACTCGACCATCAGCACGGCGGCTTCGGTGCCGGCGACGACGAGGTCCATCTTCGAATTGGCCAGGTCGGTCTTGCCCGGGTTCAGCACGTACTCGCCGTTGACGTAGCCCACGCGGGCGGCGCCGATGGGGCCGTTGAACGGGATGCCGGAGACGCTCAAGGCGGCGCTGGTGGCGATCATCGCGGCGATGTCGGCCTGCACCTCGGGATTCAGGCTCAGGACGTGGATGACGACCTGCACCTCATTGAAGAAGCCGTCCGGGAACAGCGGGCGAATCGGGCGATCGATCAGGCGGCTG
The DNA here is from genome assembly GCA_966212105.1 of uncultured Rhizobacter sp. Taxonomy (GTDB): domain Bacteria; phylum Pseudomonadota; class Gammaproteobacteria; order Burkholderiales; family Burkholderiaceae_C; genus Rhizobacter. The sequence continues at coordinate 14,197 of CBIHPH010000102.1, read as the reverse complement.
GTCAGCGTCTCGAGCTCGCTCGGGCGGCCTTCGCGCTTGAAGAAGCTGCCCGGGATCTTGCCGGCGGCATAGGTTTTCTCGATGTAGTCGACCGTCAGCGGGAAGAAATCCTGCCCCGGCTTGGCGTTCTTGGCGCCGACCACGGTGGCGAGGACCACGGTGTCTTCGATGTCGACGATCACGGCGCCGCTCGACTGGCGGGCGATTTCACCGGTTTCGAGCGTGACCTTGTGCTGACCCCATTGGAAGGTCTTGGTGACTTTGTTGAACATGCTCATGCGTTTCTCCTAGTGTGCGGCGCCTGCAGGGCGGCGCCCGGACCCTGGAGTTGCAGCACCCTGGCGCGATGCCATTCCATCGGCGCTCGTCGCGTGGCCCTTGCCGGGTCGCCTGGAACGCTGATGGAATGACACATCGTCATCGGTGGATGCCTGGACTCCAAAACAAAGAGCCTGTGCTGGGGATCCCAGACAGGCTCTTTTCGGAACTCATGAACCGGATGGCTTCGTCGGAACTGCTCGCGACGTGAGGTTCACGAGTTCCCGTGCGATCACTTGCGCAGACCCAGCTTCTGGATCAGGGCCGTGTAGCGGTCGGCGTCACGGTCCTTCAGGTAGGCCAGCAGCCGCTTGCGGGTGTTGACCATCTTCAGCAGACCACGGCGACCATGGTGGTCCTTCAGGTGGGTCTTGAAGTGGGGGGTCAGCTCGTTGATGCGGGCGGTCAGCAGGGCGACCTGGACTTCGGGGGACCCGGTGTCGTTGGCGCTGCGTGCGTTGGCCTTGACGATCTCGGCCTTTTGTTCGGTGGTGGACATCTGTGTGTTTCCAGAAAAACCCGGTGCGGCGCCGATTTCATCGGGTGCCAGCGGTTTCGGGTGGGTTGACTTGCGGTAGCGGGGGAAACCTCCCCGCGCCGTGCGAAAGGCCACATGGGTGGCCGCTCACGCCCCTGTCGGAGCGCAAAGCCGGTCGATTATAGCGGAAGGCGGACGACCATCCACTGGCCCCTATGCCGCGGAAAGCTCCCACCGGGGGCGCACATCGAAGCCCTGGTCGAACGCGGGAACGGCCCCGCGCTGCAGCCGCATGGCCGCTGCCAGCGCGATCATCGCGCCATTGTCCGTGCAGAGCGCCAGCTCGGGGTAATGCACCCGGATGTGGCGTTTGGCGCACTGGGCGTTGAGCTGCTCGCGCAGCATGGCATTGGCCCCCACCCCGCCCGCCACCACAAGCCGTTTCAGGCCGGTGTCCTTGAGCGCGGCCATCGATTTGCGCACGAGCACCTCGACGATGGCCGCCTGGGTGGCCGCGGCGAGATTGGCCTTGTCTTGTTCGCACACCCCGGCGCCCAGCTTGAGCACCTGGGTGCGCACCGCCGTCTTCAGCCCGGCGAACGAAAAATCATGGTTGCCACTGTGCAACAGGGGCCGTGGCAGCGAATAGGCCGACGCATCGCCAAAGGCCGCGAGCCGCGCCAGCGCCGGGCCACCCGGGTAACCGAGCCCCAGCAGCTTGGCCGATTTGTCGAACGCCTCACCCGCGGCGTCATCGATGGTCTCGCCGAGCAGCTCGTAGCGTCCCACGTCGTCGACCCGCATCAGCTGGGTGTGCCCGCCGGAGACCAGCAAGGCCACGAACGGGAACGTGGGCGGATCGCTCGCCAGGAAGGGCGACAGCAAATGCCCTTCGAGGTGGTGCACGCCGAGCACCGGTTTGCCGAGCGCGGCAGCCAGTGCACAGGACACACCGGCACCCACGAGCAGCGCGCCGGCCAGCCCCGGCCCCTTGGTGTAGGCGACGACGTCGATGTCGGCCAGGGTCAGGGCCGCCTCGGCCAGCACCTGGCGGGCCAGCGGGACGACGCGGCGGATGTGGTCGCGCGAGGCCAGCTCGGGCACGACGCCGCCATAGGCCTGGTGCATGTCGATCTGGCTGTGCAGCGCATGCGCCAGCAGGACGGGAACCCCCGATGCCTCAGCCTCGACCACAGCCACCCCGGTTTCGTCACACGACGATTCGACGCCCAGTACCTTCATCGGCGAAGTGTAACAAGCGGGAGAAACGGTGGTTTATCCGAAATCCGTATCAACTTGTCACAATGTGGGGCGCGCCTTTTCCAGAAAATCGGGGGGAACGCTTTGTTGGATTTGTCGGGCGGACCACCGGCTTCGGTTTCATCAGCCGAAGCAGACCGCCTTGTTGCTGGAAACACCATGAAGGAATATCGCCTGACGTCGTGGCCCGAGCTTGCGGCCCCGTACCAAGGCTCCGCCTACAGGCGGATGCTGAGTGACATGTCCCACCGGTACGTGTCCATGTCGCAGTTGATGACGAGCAGCGGCGTGCGGCGCCAGGAAGTCCGCCAGTTCCTCGCCTCGCTTCATTCACGCGGCCTGCTGGCCGAGCGCGAGTTGTTCGTCTCCGATACCTTGCTCGATTCGGTGCGCCCCCTCGGCAACTGGATCCGCCGCAGGTTCAACATCTCGCGCGGCAGCCGCTGACCGCCCCCTGCCCTTGCAGAAGCTCGCCGTGTGCGGGCTTTTTCACGTTTTGGCGCCCCTTCGTGGCGCAGATGTTGCTCGCCCTGGGGCATGACATCGCCGCTTCGCCCCTTGGCCGCACCACTGCGCATCGTGATCGTCGCACCGGACTCGCTGCTGGCCGACGGCAGCGATGCACGCGCCATCCATGAGGCCGAGCGCTCCCGCGCGCTGCGCATCGGCCTGCTGGAGAACGGCTACAACATCGTTGCGGTGCTGCCCGCCGATGTGTTTCTTCCGGAACGACTCGCACAGATCGCACCGGACATGATCATCGTCGACGCGGAGAGCCAGGCCCGCGACACGCTGGAGCATGTGGTGATGGCCACGCGGGAGGCGCGCCGCCCCATCGTGCTGTTCACCGAGGATGAGGACACGACCCATGTCGGTGCAGCCATCGCCGCAGGGGTCACCGCGTACGTCGTGGCGGGCATGGCCGCGGAACGCGTCAAACCGGTGCTCGACGTGGCGCTGGCCCGGTTCCGGCATGAGGAAGGCCTGCGCCGTGAACTCGCCGATGCACGCAGTGAGCTCTCCGACCGCAAGCTGATCGACCGAGCCAAGGGCATCCTGATGCAGCAGCACGGGCTGACCGAACAGGACGCCTATGCGCGTCTGCGCAAGACCGCGATGAACAAAGGCCTGCGGCTCGCCGAAGTGGCGCAGCGGCTGATCGACGTGACCGACCTGCTCGCCTGAGCAGCACCGTTCCGGTGCCCTCTGGCACCAGAAGGACTGGCACAGCACTTGCGAATGTGAAGCCGGGGATCAACGGCGATCCCCTGAAATTTGACACCAGGAAGCACCAACGACGGTGCTCCCTTGGTGGGACGAAGGCGTCCTCACGCTCCCGGGCCCGGCCCAGGTGACGTGCGGACGCCTTTTTGTTTGTTGTCTTCCCGCGTGAAGACCTGAAGGAACCTCGATGACCGACCACACCGAAGACCGGAAGAACCTCATGAGCCGCCGAACCCTGATCAAAGCCGCTGCGTCCGGCGCCATGGGCATGGTGCCCGGCCTGCCCTCGGCGGTGTACGCCGGGGGCTCCGACAAGCCCGAGAAGACGGAAGTCCGCATCGGCTTCATCCCGCTGACGGACTGTGCCTCGGTGGTGATGGCCTCGGTCCTCGGATTCGACCAGAAGTACGGCATCAAGATCATTCCGACCAAAGAGGCCTCCTGGGCTGGCGTGCGTGACAAGCTCGTCAATGGCGAACTCGACATGGCGCATGTGCTGTACGGCCTGGTCTACGGCGTGCACCTCGGCGCGGGCGGCCCCAAGAAGGACATGGCCGTGTTGATGACGCTCAACCACAACGGCCAGGCCATCACGCTGTCGAAAAAGCTGGCCGAACTGGGCGCGGTGGATGGCCCGAGCCTGTCGGCCCTGATGAAGAAAGACCGGCGCGAGTACACGTTCGCACAGACCTTCCCCACGGGCACGCATGCGATGTGGCTGTACTACTGGCTCGCGGCCTATGGCATCCATCCGATGAAGGACGCGAAGGTCATCACCGTGCCGCCACCTCAGATGGTCGCGAACATGCGCGTGGGCAACATGGATGGCTACTGCGTGGGCGAACCCTGGGGCCACCGCGCCATCATGGACGGCATCGGCATCACGGGCGTCACCACGCAAGACATCTGGAAGGACCACCCCGAGAAGGTGCTCGGCTGCACCGGCGAGTTCGCCCGGTCGAACCCAAACACCGCGCGGGCAGTGGTGATGGCCGTTCTGGAGGCCAGCCGCTGGATCGACGCGAGCCTGCAGAACAAGCTGAAGATGGCCGAAACCGTGGCCGGCAAGGCCTACGTCAACACCGGCGTCGACGCGATCAACCAGCGCATCCTCGGCCGCTACCAGAACGGGTTGGGCAAGACCTGGGACGACCCGAACCACATGAAGTTCTTCAACGACGGTGCGGTGAACTTCCCGTACCTGTCGGACGGCATGTGGTTCCTCACCCAGCACAAGCGCTGGGGTTTGCTGAAGGACCATCCTGATTACCTGGGCGTGGCCAGGCAGATCAACCAGACCGAGCTCTACAAAGAAGCCGCCAGTGCGCTGAAGGTGAGCGTGCCAAAGGATGTGATGCGCGCGAGCAAGCTCATCGACGGCGTGATCTGGGACGGCAAGGACCCGAAGAAGTACGCCGACGGCTTTGCCGTCAAGGCCTGATCCGCCCCGCCCGCCCACGAAGGAGACCACCATGGTCAGTGCAGTTTTTCATTCCCCCCTCGACGCCTCCAAGGAGGCTCACGCCGCTGCGGACAAACCGAAGACCGCGGCGGCCCCCCCTCCAGCGACGGCCCGGCCGGCACGCACGCCGTTCGATGGGCGAGGCTTTCTCCTCAAGGTGATCCCTCCCGTTGCGGGGATCGCCGCGCTCATCGGCATCTGGGCCCTGCTCACGATGAAGGGCGGCGCGTTCCCCACGCCAGCAGACACGCTGAAGGAAGCCGTCGCGTTGTTTTCAGACCCGTTCTACAGCAGGGGTCCGAACGACCAGGGCATCGGCTGGAACATTCTGTTCTCGCTGCAACGGGTGGCGGTGGGCTTTGGCCTGGCCGCGCTCGTCGGCATCCCCCTCGGGTTCATGATCGGCCGCTTCGGCTTTCTCAGCCGCATGGTCTCTCCACTGATCGGCCTGCTGCGCCCGGTGTCGCCACTGGCCTGGCTGCCCATCGGGCTGCTCGTGTTCAAGGCGGCCAATCCGGCGGCCATCTGGACCATCTTCATCTGCTCGATCTGGCCGATGATCATCAACACCGCGGCCGGCGTTCAGCGCGTGCCGGCCGATTACCTGAACGTGGCCCGCGTGCTGAACCTTTCCGAATGGAACGTCATCACGAAGATTCTGTTCCCGGCCGTGCTGCCCTACATGCTGACGGGTGTGCGGCTGAGCGTGGGCACCGCATGGCTCGTGATCGTCGCGGCCGAGATGTTGACCGGCGGGGTCGGCATCGGCTTTTGGGTGTGGGACGAATGGAACAACCTCAACGTCACCCACATCCTGATCGCCATCTTCCTGATCGGCACCGTGGGCCTGCTGCTCGAATGGGGCCTCGTCTCGATCGCCAAACGCTTCACCTACGACGATGTTTGATCAACGGAGCCCACGCACCATGAAAAGCTTCATCCATGTGCAAAACGCCGAGATGGTGTTCCACACGAAAAAGGGGCGCTTCCACGCGCTGCGCCAGATCAATCTGAGCGTGGCCCAGGGCGAATTCGTCACGCTGATCGGGCACTCGGGCTGCGGCAAGTCCACGCTGCTGAACCTCATTGCCGGACTGGTCTTGCCGACCGACGGCGCGCTGATCTGCGACAACCGCGAAATCGCCGCGCCGGGCCCCGAACGCGCCGTCGTGTTCCAGAACCACTCGCTGCTGCCCTGGCTCACCTGCGAGGAGAACGTGCACCTGGCCGTGGAACGTGTGTTCGGTGCCGCCGAATCCGGCGCCTTGCTCAAGGCGCGTTCGCGCGCCGCGCTCGACCTGGTCAACATGGGGCATGCGGCTTCGAAACGGCCCCATGAAATCTCCGGCGGGATGAAGCAGCGCGTGGGCATCGCCCGGGCGCTGGCGATGGAACCCAAGGTGCTGCTGATGGACGAGCCGTTCGGCGCCCTCGACGCCCTCACCCGTGCCCACCTGCAGGATGAACTGCTGAAGATCGTCGCCCGCACGAAGAGCACCGTCGTGATGGTCACGCACGACGTGGATGAGGCGGTGCTGCTGAGCGATCGCATCGTGATGATGACGAACGGCCCGGCGGCAACGATCGGAGAGATCGTGTCGATCGACCTGGAGCGCCCGCGCAACCGCGTGGAACTGGCTGCAGACGCCCGGTATGTGCGCTACCGCAAGGAAGTGCTCGACTTCCTTTACACGCGCCACGGCCACGTCGAGCGGGCTGCCTGAGCGAAGGCCACCGCGGGGCGGCCTGAACCGCCCCGCCGCCATCCGTACCACAGCACTGTCGGGGGTTCCCCATGAGTTCGCCTGTCACCTCCCACATGACGATCAACGCGGCGCCGGCGGCAACGCCTCCCGCCGCAACATCGCTTCATCGTCTTGCGCTCGGGTTCAAGCTCGGCAAGTACCGTGAAATCCTGGTTGCCGTCGCGTTCTTCCTGCTGTTCGACCTGGCCGTGCTGGTGTTGAACTTCTACGTGTCTTTCAAGATCTCGCAAGACGCCGTCTCGATCAACCTGTCCGGACGTCAGCGGATGCTGACGCAGCGGCTGGCGAAAGGTCTGTTCGAAATGGAGCTGGCGGTGGCCGATGGCCCGCCGCCTTCGGCGCTGGCAGACGAGCTGCGCCTGGCCACGCGGCTGTTCGATGAAACCTTGACCGGCTTTCGCAGCGGCGGCGCGGTGACGAGCGGCGAGGGAAAGCCGGTGCAGCTCATGGCGGCCAGCAGCCCGAAAAGCGCGGACATCCTGTCGCGCAGCGCCGCGCTGTGGGAACCATGGCGGCAACTGCTGACGGACGGCGCGTTGACGCCCGAACGCGTCCATGCGGCCGGCATGTACGCCCGCACCCACAACATGGCCCTGCTCGCCTTGATGAACGAACTGACGACCGACCTCGAGTCGGCCGCGAACCAGCGCGCCTCACAGTTGCGCATGGTGCAGACGGGCGGCATCGTGCTGGCGCTGCTGAACTTCCTGTTCATCCTCTTCAAGTTCATCCGGCGCCTGCGGCAGTCCGACGAAGCCGCCGAGCAGGCCTCGGAGGAAACGCGCGAAATCCTCTCGGTGGTGCGCGAGGGGCTCTTCCTGCTCACGCCCGAGTACACGCTGGGCATGCAGCTGTCGGAATCGGTGTCCGCCATCCTCGGGCAGACGGTGCGGCCGGGCGACCATTTCCTCAACGTGCTGCGACCGATGGTGTCGGCCCGCACATTGGATGATGCCCGTGGCTACATCGATCTCCTGTACCTGCCGCACATCAAGGAAGACCTGATCCAGAGCATCAATCCGCTGACCCAGGTCACCGTCACGACCACCGATGCACTCGGCCAACCGCGCCTGCGGCATCTGTCGATGCATTTCAACCGCGTGATGGCCGACGGCGGCATTCGCCACCTGCTCGTGACCGTTCAGGACGTTTCCGCGCGCGTCGAACTCGAACAGAAGCTGCAAGGAGAACAGCAGCGCGCCCAGCGCGAATTCGACCTGCTCGTGCGTGCGTTCGAAACCGATCCCGGGGCCCTGCGAGGGTTCGTGGAACGCTCGGAGGCGGCGCTGCTCGAAGTCAACGACCTGCTGCGGCAGGTGGAGAGCGGCTCAGATGCAAAGCAGTTGCGCCGCATCGTCGATGCGGTGTACCGGCATGTGCACGTGGTCAAGGGCGAAGCGTCGATGCTGTCGCTCGACCTGCTGACGGCCACGGCGCATCAATTCGAAGCGCAGATCCAGGCATTGCGAGAACGGGGCACGTTCTCGGGCGACTCGCTGCTGGCACTTCCGCTGCCACTCGAAGAGCTGTTGACACGCCTGCAGGCGCTCAAGCGTTCGGTGCTGAGCAACCGCACCGTCGCACAGCCCACCATGGATGTGTCGGCATCCATGGCGGCGCTCGTCGACCGCATGGCGAAGGATCTGGGCAAGCCCGCGCGGCTCAGCATCTCGTTGGCCGCGCTGGCCACGCTGCCCGCCGGATGCCAGGAAGCGCTGCAGAAAGTGGCGCTTCAGCTGGTCCGCAACGCCGTCGCGCACGGTGTGGAGGACGCCCCCACCCGCATCGCGCTCGGCAAGCCGGTCCTGGCCACGGTGGACGTCTCGCTCCACCGCAACGAAGCCAACGAGGTGGAACTGGTGGTCAGCGATGATGGTGCGGGCCTGGATGTGGCGTCTGTGCGGGCGCGGCTGCAGAAGCTCGGCTGGTTCACCGAGCGGCAGCTCGAAGAGATGAGCCCCGCCCAGGTGCTCGCGCAAATCTTTCGTCCCGGCCTGAGCACGGCGGCCCAAGCCGGTGAATACGCGGGCCGTGGCGTGGGCCTCGACATCGTTTCGGGTGAGGCGCGCCGGCTCGGGGCACGGCTGCGGGTGTCCACCCGGCCCGGCCAGGGCACGACATTCCGTGTGCGCCTGCCCGGAGACACCCGATGAAGCTGCTGGTGGTCGACGACTCCAACATGGTCCGCTCGCGCATTGCCCGCATCGTGCAGGGCGGCGCGCTGGGTGCCGTCACGCTCGTGGGCATGGCCCGTGATGGCGCGGAGGCGCTGCGGGCCGCCCGCCAAGCCAGCCCCGACCTGGTGACGATGGACCTGACCATGCCGGAGATGGACGGCCTGGCCTGCATCCCTGCGCTGCTGGCTGCGCATCCGCGCACTCGCATCCTGGTGATCAGTGCGCTCGACGACAAGAGCACGGCGATCCGAGCGCTGCGCCTGGGTGCCCACGGCTTTCTGCCGAAACCATTCACCGACGAGGCGCTGCAGCTGGCACTGCATGGCCTGGTCCAGCACAAGGTTTGACGCCCATGGAGTCGCTCAAGGAATCCGAGCTCCGGCTGTTCATCGATTCGGTCCGCCGGTATTTCGAAGTCACGAGCCGGGTGCCCGTCGAGATCACCTCCGCCTACCTCGGCATGGGTGCGCTCCATGGCCATGAGTTCAACGGCATCGTGACGTTCTCGGGGCCGCTCACGGGCCAGGTGACGGTGTCGCTGCCGATGCGCGCCGTGTGCGAACTGCTGCTCATCCAGCGTGAGACGAAGCTGACCGAGGCCAACCTGCTCGATGCCGTGGGCGAAATCGCCAACACGCTTGCGGGCAACGCGCGGCGCCACCTCGGCAGTGAGGTCGACATCTCCGTCCCCACCACGGTGCGTGGCCCGCGGATCGACACCCGACAGGCGTGCCGCCATCCCTATGTGATCACCTTCCGATGGAACACCTACCCCGGCTTGGTGTGCGTGGACCTCGCGCCAACCGGCTGAAAATTGATGCGTTGCCTGCCGTACCGGCAACGTTCGCGTCGGCCGTCTCCATCATGGGGGCGTCGGCCTGCGCGCCTGCTGCGCTCTGGCAGGCCGGGGAATTTTTTCGGACGCCCCACCGTGTGTCAGGCAAAATGCCAGCCCGCTTCGCGCCGTTTGTCCATGACCGATCCTGCCCGACCCATCGACCATCCCCGCAGCATTCGCAGCTTTGTCGTTCGCGCCGGCCGCATGGGCACAGGCCAGATGCGTGCGCTGGAGCAACTCGGGCCGCGGTTCGTGGTGCCCTATTCCCCCGCCCCCCTCGACGCGCCTGCATTGTTCGGTCGCACGGCGCCCCTCGTGCTGGAGATCGGATTCGGCATGGGCGATGCGACAGCGACCATCGCACAGACCCTGCCCGACACCGACTTCCTCGGCGTCGAAGTGCACACCCCGGGCGTCGGCGCCTTGCTCAAGCACATCGACGAGCGGCAGATCGGCAACATCCGCATCGTGCAGCACGACGCCGTCGAAGTGCTCGAACACATGATCCCGCCGGACGCCCTGGCCGGCGTGCACATCTTCTTCCCCGACCCCTGGCACAAGAAGAAGCACAACAAACGCCGCCTCATCCAGGCACCGTTCGTGCAGAAACTCGTGACGCGACTGGCCCCGGGCGGCTACCTGCATTGCGCCACCGACTGGCAGCCCTATGCGGAACAAATGCTCGAAGTGCTGACCGCCGAACCCGGATTGGCGAACACAGCCGAAGGCTACGCCCCCAAACCGCCCTACCGCCCCCTGACCAAGTTCGAGAACCGTGGGCTCAAACTCGGCCATGGTGTGTGGGACCTGGTATTCACCAGGCGCTGACAGCCGTGCCCACCGGGGCAGTGGGTCCCGGCTTTCGCCGGGATGACGAGACGGGGAGCGATGCGAAGCGAGCTGAAGCGTGCGGGCACGGCCGTGTCTCGTACGGTCACGGTGGAGCTGGAGACAGTGGGCGTGCGGGGGATTGGTAGCCGAAGCGCCTGAGCAAAATGGCGGGGAAGCTGGTGTTCAAGCGCCTTCTTTGGCTTCCCTTTCTTGGCGCGACTGTACGGGCCGAGACCCGGCGCGGCCTCGCCAGAGAACGGGCCCCGCGCCGAGCGAAACCCACTTCATCAAACCTCAGTTCCGGACGAAGTTCTCAGCGCTGCACGTAGGAGGCGAAGAAGGCCATTGTCTTCGTCCGCGCGAACTGCAACGCCTCGCTGGCGTCGATGCGACCGAAGCCTTGAGCCTCCAATTCCTGAGCCTGCGCGTTGGGGAAGTAGTGCTTTGCCAACAGCTTCAAGTCGCTGAAGTCGTTGTGTCCGGCTCCCAGGAGCACGGAGCGAACAGCGGCGCCAGTCGCATTGCGCAAGACCGCATCGATCGTCTCGTCGGACGTGTGATCCTCGGCAAGCATCATCATCAGCGGCTTTGGCCACGGCCCGGTGAGATCCCCCCAGACCGCTCCGTCCATGTTGATCGAAGCCTTGATGCGGGGATCGGCGCGCGATGCATTCAGTGCTGCGGATCCACCGATCGAATGACCAAAGGTTCCGATGCGCGACAGGTCCAGGTGCCCACTGACGAGATTGCCGCTGCCCGGGGCGTTCTGCCTTTCCAGCCAGTCCACCATGCTGCGCTGGTCTGCGACCATGATGGCCGCCGACAGCGGCCCGTGCGTGAACTCGGGGTCGCCGAATGCTGCAATGCTGCCATTGGCCAGCGCAGTCACGCCCGAAATGTACGGATGGTCGATGCCCACCACCACGTATCCGTGACTTGCGGCGTCTTCGAGCAGCGTTGAATACATCTCGACGTTGCTTCCGTACCCAGGCGAAAACAAAAGCACGGGATGGCGTGCTTGCGCCGCCATCCGCAAATCCGGCTTCGCGTTGGTTGCCGGCTGCCTGGTGTCGCCGGGAAGTTGCTGGATGGTTTTCACCACGTCAAAGATGGGGCCGGGCAGGTAGTCCGCGCGAGGCGCGCCGGTGTCTGCCGGTGCGGGATACCAGATCTTGACGCTGAGTTCGCGTTGATCGGTGTCATCTGCAGTCAGCGTTTCGGGCCTGCCCAGATCGGCCACCTGAAAGCTGGCCTTGCCGACGCAGTGGTTCCCTGTGGGCGCCGGCAATTCAAGCACGCCCTCTTCTGCTTTGGAGAGACCGCAGCGCTGCGCGTACGTGGGCGGTGCGGGTTCGTCGTCCGAACCGCCGCAAGCGGCAAGTGCCAGCACCGCAAAAGACAGGGCCGCCAAGGACATGATGGTGGTGACGACACGCGTGCGGCGGCGCACTGGGCCGGGGTATACGAAGCTCATCGGGAAGGGCAGGAGACGAAAAGGCGTGCAGTGTGTGCCACGCAACCTTAGTCCCGGCTTAAGCGGACATTTCGATAATGCGCGCCATGCATGTCCTACTCATTGAAGACGATCTCGACCTCGGCCAGGCCTTGCAGCAGGCCATGAAAGCCGAGGGCATCAGCAGCGAATGGCTGCGGCGCGCCGTCGACGCCCCCCAGATGCCCGACGAAGCCTCGGTGGCGTGCGTGCTGCTCGACCTGACCCTGCCCGATGGCACAGGCTTCGAGTTGCTGAAGCGGTGGCGACGCGAAGGGGCGTCGGTTCCGATCATCATCATCACGGCGCGTTCAGCATTGCCGGACCGCCTGCATGGCTTGGACGAGGGTGCCGACGACTTCCTCGTCAAGCCCTTTGCCACTGCGGAGCTGGTTTCGCGCATTCGTGCCGTGGTGCGCCGCTATGCCTTGCAGGCCAGCAACGTATGGACTTGGGGTGATCTTGAGATCGAGCCCCGGCGCCACGTGGTGCGCCTGGACGGGTTGCCCGTTGAGCTGTCGCAGCGCGAGTTTCGCCTGCTGTTGGAGCTGTGGCGCGAGGGCGGTGCCGTGGTGCCGAAGCAGGCGTTGGCACAGCGACTGAATCCGCTGCTTGAAGCGGTCGATTTCAGTTCACTGGAGGTGCACGTCTTCAACCTGCGGCGCAAGATTGGCGCTCACCGGATCCGCACTGTGCGTGGCGTGGGCTACAGGCTCGCGCCATGAGAAGCCTGTTGGAGCCGACCCTGGTGCGGCGCGTGGTGATCGCGCTGCTCTGCGCCTTCAGCGTCGCCTGGGTAATGTTGATGGGCGTGCAGTACATCGAAATCCGCAGCAGCGAAATCGACGATGCAGGAGTGAACGATTTCATCACCGCCACTGCGGATGCCCTTTCGTCGGTCCGTGAGCCCAACGAGCTTCGCATCCTGGCAATTGCCACCTTCAAGCAGTTCAACACGCCCTGGATGCGCGACCGACGGTCGTCGCCAGTGCTCGTGCAAGCGTGGGACCGCGAGCATCACCGCCTGGTGTATGCGTCAGACGGGGCGGAGGACGCCACGATGCCCGAACCTGCCGCAGGAAGCGGCACGCTGCTTCAGTCGGTCCGGGGCGAAGCCCATGTGGTGCATGTCGCAACATCGCCGCACTGGGCCTTGGTCATGGCCGTGCCCAGATTGGAAGAGCGTTGGCTTCTGAAGGATCTGGGGGGCAGCTTGACCAAATACATGGCGATTGCCTTCCCCTTCGTGCTGTTGCCCCTCTGGCTGGCCGTCAAGCAGGGGCTTCGCCCACTGCAGCACCTGTCCGATCGCATTGCTGCCAGGAGCCCCGATGATTTGTCGGCGCTGGAGGTCGACCTCAAGTATGCGGAACTCAGGCCCCTCTTGTCCGCGCTCGATGGACTGATGGTCCAGCTGCGCAACAAGATCGGACGCGAACACGCTTTCGTGCAGGATGCGGCACATGAATTGCGCACGCCGTTGGCCGTGATTTCGGCGCAAGCCCATGTGTTGGCCAAGGCAGCCGATGACGCAGCTCGCACCGCTGCCGAACACCGCATGGATCACGCCATCGCACGCGCCTCACACCTCGTGCAACAACTGCTGGTGCTGGCGCACATCGACGTCCTGCGCCCCTTGAGCGCGAGCGAGGTCGATGTGGCCCAGCTGGCGCGCACCGAGATGGCGCTGCTCGCTCCGGCTGCCGCCGACCGCGACATCGAACTCTCACTGGAGGCACCCGACTCGCTGAAACTGCGGCTCGAGCTGCAAGCGTTTCAATCGGTGCTGCACAACCTGATCGACAACGCCATTCGATATGGCCGGCAAGGCGGACAGGTCGTCGTCGAGTTGACCCAGCTTGCAGGCGGCGGAGGAGTGGTCCTGTGGGTGGCCGATGACGGGCCCGGCATCCCGCCCGCCAACCGCGAGCTGGTTTTCGATCGCTTCTACCGCGGCGCCGGCCACGACGCTACCGGATCCGGCCTCGGGCTGGCCATCGTGAAAGAAGCTGCGATGCGGCTCGGGGGAACCGTTCGACTGGCCCGCGGGCTGGAGGGCACTGGTGGATGCGGCTTCACCGTTTTCATTCCAGTTGCGGAGTGAAGATGCCGGTTCCGGTTGCCGGCCTGCTGGATTGATCGGAACGGCGGTGCTCGTCCGGTCACGATGAACCTGGAGACAGTGGTCGTGCGAGGCCGTGCCCACCCGGGCAGTGGATCCCGGCTTTCGCCGGGACGACGAGGTGGTGCCGCGATGCGATGCGATGCATGCGAAGCGAAGCGAGCCGAGGCGAGTCGGCACGGCCGTGTCTCGTACGGTCACGGTGGAGCTGGAGACAGTGGTCGTGCGG
>CBIHPH010000101.1:0-15441 GCA_966212105.1 uncultured Rhizobacter sp. | reverse complement strand
CAAATGCGGGGAAGCTGGTGTTCCAGCGCCTTCTTTGGCTTCCCTTTCTTGGCGCCGACAAGAAAGGGAAGTCGGCTGCCGGGCCGAGACCCGGCGCGGCCTCGCCAGAGAACAAGATCATCTAAAGCAGTCAGGCAGCCAGCTGCACAAGCAAAGAGAAGACATATCAGCCCCCCTGAACCGTCCACCGCACCAGCCGCATCACCATCGGCCGAACAAGCATGACACACACAAACGCCGTAGGCATCGCAACGACGTAGGCCTGCAGCACTTTGGCCGGGAACCCGGCGCCAAAGCCTTGACCGATCCCGACGATCACGGAGCACATCAGGAACGCCATGATGGCGGCCATGTAAAAGGCAAACACGACGGGCGTGAATTTGGCGGGTAGTTTCATCGCCGGATTCTTTTCAGATGAGTTGGTTCAAAAACCGCACTCTAAAGAGAACCGCCCGTCGCGGGTAGTGCGCCCGCCACTCGGTCACTCATCACGGAATGTTTCGAATGGGCAATGCAATACTCATGTCCATGAAGCACCTCCGTGGCATCGAAATCTTCGTGAAGGCGGTCGAGGCGGGCAGCATCGCCGAGGCGGCGCGGCAGCTGCGGATCACCGCAGCCGGCGCGAGCCAGGCCATCGCACGGCTGGAAGCGGCGCTGGGCACGCGGCTGCTGAACCGGACCACGCGCTCATTGGCCCTGACGGACGGCGGTCAGGTGTATTTCGAACGGGTTCGTGACCTCGCCGAGCAGCTCGATTCGGCCCACGCCGCGCTCGATGAGGTGCGCGGCCAGCCGCAGGGCATGTTGAAGGTGACCTGCAGCAGCGCGTTCGGCCGCACCATCATCACACCGCTGTTGCCATCGTTTCTGGCCGCACACCCGCGGGTGTCGATGGAGCTGGTGCTCACGGACGATGCGGTGGACCATGTGAAGCAGGCCGTCGATGTCAGCATCCGCTTTCGCGAGCAGTTGGAGCCAGGGCTCGTGGCCAGGCGGCTGGCCGACGTGCCGCTGGTCTTTTGCGCATCACCGGCCTACCTCGCTCGTGCCGGTCGGCCGCGCCGGCCGGAGGAACTGAAGGATCACGATTGCCTGGTGTTTCGCGTGCCCAGCGACGGCCTCGTGCTGCGCTGGGCCTTCGTGCGTGACGGGGTGCGATTCGAACCGCCCGTGCGCGCCACGTTCGCATGCAACGACATTGGTGGCCTGGCGGCGATGGCCGTGGCCGGTGCGGGCATCACCCGCCTGGGCAGTTTCATCGCGAATGACCTGATCGCCTCGGGACAGCTCGAACCGCTGTTCCTGCGTGGCCACGGCCGGTCTGCCGTGGCCATTGCGGAGCCCCTGGAGTTCTACGCCTGCACGCTCGACCGGCGCAACACGCCGCTGAAGGCCAGGCGGTTCGTCGAGCACCTCGTGACGCACCTGACGGACCACCCCCAGCTGCGACCGCTGCACTGGCCTTTGGCCACGGAGAATGCCGGTGTGCCGCGCAAGGCGCGCAGACCAGCATCCAAAGGGATGTGACGAGCCGAGGCGCCCCGGCCCAGGGAGTGTCATCCCATTTCGCCAAGGTAGGCCGCACGCACCTTGGGGTTGTGCAGAAGGTCGCTCGACGGTCCCTCCAGCGTGAGCTGCCCTGACTCCATCACGTAGCCGCGCTGGCTGACCTCCAGCGCCAGGCGAGCGTTCTGCTCGATCAGCAGGATGGTCACCCCCTCGGCGGCGATGGCCTTCACCACCTCGAACACCTTCTGGATCATCAACGGCGCCAATCCCATCGAGGGCTCGTCGAGCAGCAGCAGCCGTGGCTTGGAAAGCATCGCGCGGCCCATGGCCAGCATTTGCTGCTCGCCGCCCGAGAGGGTGCCGGCCACCTGGCCGCGGCGTTCGGCCAGGCGGGGGAACAGGCTGAAGACCCGTTCGACGTCCCGGCGGACCTGCAACTTGTCGTTGCGGGCGTAGGCGCCCACCGTCAGGTTCTCCTCGATGGTGAGTTGCCCGAAGATGCCGCGGCCTTCGGGCACCATCACGAGCTGGCGGCGCACCAGCTCGAAGGGTCGCTCACCCGTGATGGAACGGCCATCGTAGACAACTTGCCCGCTGGCCGCCGGCACGAGACCGCAGATTGCCCGCAGGGTGGTGCTCTTGCCTGCACCGTTGGTGCCGATCAGGCACACCAGCTCGCCTTCTCCGACGTTGAGGCTCAGGCCGCGCACGGCCTTGATGCCGCCGTAGGAGACATGCAGGTCGCGCACATCCAGCAACGGTGCCGGGCCGGCCGATGTGGCCACACGGGAGGACACAGCCGTGTCGGTGCAAATCATCATGCCATCGCTCCATTCAAGACGGGCGCGTGCTCGGCAGCACCAGCGCCCAGGTAGGCTTCGATCACCTTCGGATTGCGCTGCACTTCGACCGGAACACCTTCGGCGATGACCTTGCCGTATTCAAGCACCAGCACCCGGTCGCACATGCCCATCACCAGCTTCATGTCGTGCTCGATCAGCAACACGGTCATGCCGTCGCCGCGGATGGTTTCAATCAGGCGGCTCAGCGCCACGGTTTCGGTGGCGTTCATGCCGGCGGCAGGTTCGTCGAGCGCCAGCAGCGCCGGCTCGGTGGCCAGGGCCCGCGCAATCTCGAGCCGGCGCTGATCACCGTAGGGCAAAGCGCGCGCAAGTTCGTTGGCCCGGTGGCCGATGCCCACGTAGTCGAGCAGTCGCAGGGCGCGGGCTTCGATGTCACGCTCCTCGGCCCGGGCAGCCCGTGTGCCGAACATGCCCCCGAAGACACCGGTGGACGAACGCACATGGCGCCCGACCATCACGTTCTCCAGGGCCGTCATGCTGCCGAAGAGGCGGATGTTCTGGAAGGTGCGCGCGAACCCGCGCGCCGCCACCTGGGAGGGCTTGAGCCCGCGCAGGTCGGTCCCCTGGAACACAAAGCTCCCTTCATCCGGCACGTACAAGCCGGTCAGCACATTGAACAGCGTTGTCTTGCCGGCGCCGTTCGGCCCGATCAGGCCGTAGATCTCGCCACGGCGAATGGTGAACCCGACATTCGACAAGGCCTGCAGGCCGCCGAAGCGTTTGCCGATGCCGCTGGCTTTCAGCAACAAGTCTTCGCTCATGCCTTGCCTCCTTCTTTGTCCTCGGCCATGGCCTTCAATTCCCGCTTGCGCACCGGCGAAGGCCACAGGCCTGCCGGCCGCAGCAGCATCACGGCGACCATCGCCACGCCGAAGATCATCATGCGAATGCCTTCCGGATCGAGGACGACCGAGCCGAACATCATCTCCTGAGCCGGCACCACCACCGTACGCAGCACTTCGGGCAGCACGGCCAGCAAGATCGCCCCCAGCACGACACCCGGCACGTGGCCAATGCCGCCCAGCACCACCATGCTCAGCACGGAGATCGACTCCAGCAGGCTGAAGCTGTCGGGACTGACAAAGCGCTGCATCGCCGCGAAGAGCCCGCCTGCCAGGCCGCCGAAAGAAGCCCCCATGGCAAAGGCGAGCAGCTTGACGTTGCGGGTGTTGATGCCCATGGCGTTGGCCGCGATCTCGTCCTCGCGCACCGCCTCCCACGCGCGGCCAATGCGGGACTTTTGCAGCCGCATGCACAGCGCCATGATCACGATCACGAGCACGACCAGCAGGTAGTAGTACTTCTCTGGCCCCGTGAGGCGAATACCGAGGATTGTTTCGGTGCGTGCGAACGAGAAGTCGCCCACCGTGAGCGGTTCCACCCGGTTGATGCCCTGGGGCCCGTTGGTGATGTTCACCGGGGCATCGAGGTTGTTCATGAAGATGCGGATGATTTCACCGAAGCCAAGCGTGACGATGGCCAGATAGTCGCCGCGCAACTTCAGCGTGGGCGCACCCAGCATCACGCCGAACAGGCAGGCCACGAGGGTGCCGAGCGGCAGGATCACCCAGAACGGGAGATGCAGCCCGAAGTGTGGCGAGGCCAGCAGCGCGTAGAGGTATGCGCCCGCCGCGTAAAAGGCGATGTAGCCGAGGTCCAGCAGTCCTGCGAAGCCCACGACGATGTTCAGCCCCACGGCCAGCATGGCGTACAGCAACGCAAAGTTGGCGAGTCGAACCCAACTCTGGCCGCCGCCATAGCCGAGCACCATCGGCAGCACCGCGAGCACGACGCCAACCAGCAAGAGGCCGACCAGGTGCTTGGCATTCGGACCGCGCCGGGAGCTGCCCATCGCCGTCGGATGAAGAACGGCAGCCGTGCCGGAAACAGAAGGAATGTGCTTCATGCCCGGTCTCCCACGCGTTCGCCGAGCAAGCCGGCGGGCCTGACAATCAGTACCAGGACCAGCACCACGAAGGCGAACACGTCTTGGTAGTGGCTGCCCATGAACCCTCCGGTCAGGTCGCCGACATAGCCCGATGCCAAGGCCTCGATGACGCCCAGCAGCACGCCGCCCAGCATCGCGCCGCCCAGGTTGCCGATACCTCCCAGCACCGCCGCCGTGAAGGCCTTCAGTCCGAGCATGAAGCCCATGTAGTAATTGACCACGCCGTAGTAGACGCTGATCATCAGCCCCGCGACGGCCGCCAGAGCCGACCCCACGAGGAACGCAGAGGAAATCACGGTGTCGATGTTGATGCCCATCAGCCCGGCAACCTCACGGTTCTGCGCGGTGGCGCGCATCGCCACGCCGAGCCGGGTGCGGTGCACCAGCACCAGCAGCGAGGCCATGATCGCCGCGGCGATCAGGATGATGACCAGTTGCACGCTGTTGATGCGTACGCTGCCGATGCCATAGACCACGGGTTCGACAACCCGCGGAAAATTCAGGTAGTTGCGGCCCCAGATCATCATGGCGCCGTTCTGGAGGATGATGGACACCCCGATCGCCGTGATCAGCGTGGACAGCCGCGGCGCCTTGCGCAGCGGACGGTAGGCGATGCGCTCGGCCGTCCAGCCGACGCCCATGCAAACGGGAATGGCCAGGAGCAGGCACAAGCCGAACACGATGGCCGGGGCCATGCCGGGATGGGCCACGGCGAGGGCAGCGGCAATGGCGGTGGCCACCATGGCGCCGATCATCACCACCTCTCCGTGCGCGAAATTGATCAATCCGATGATGCCGTACACCATCGTGTATCCCAAGGCCACCAGTGCGTAGACGCTGCCTAGCGTCACGCCGTTGGCCAGTTGTTGAGCGAATTTTTCCATCTACTGGCTTTCAATGTTGATGGGCGAGGCGGGGCGCGGGCGCAGCTTCGCTGCTGCGCCCGGCGGGCCGGCCTGCTTGTCGAGAGGACGCCGGGAATTACTTGCCGGCTTGGCCGACCGCCGTTTCCGCCGGCTCCCACTTGCCACCCTTGACCCGGTAGATGGTGACGGCCACTTCCTTCAGGTCGCCGGCCGCGTCGTAGGCGATGCTCTCGCTGGTCAACCCCTTGCGCTGCTGCTGGGCCAGCACCGGCAGGTACTTCGCCGGGTCGGCAGAGCCGGCCTTCTCGATGGCTGCCACCATGTTCCAGGTGCCGTCGTAGGAATAGGGGGAGTAGATGCCCGGCTCCATGTTGAAGCGGGCCTTGTAGTCCGCCTTGAACGTCTTGCCTCCCGGCATGGTGTCGATCGGCAGGCCGGCGAGCGACGCATACGTGCCCTCTGCCGCGGGACCGGCCAGACGCAGGAAGGTGTCCGTGCGGCTCATCTCGCCGGACAGCAGGGGCGCAGTGATGCCGAGCTGCTGCATCTGGCGCTTCAACGGGCCGGACTGCGCATCGGCGCCGGCGTAGAAGATGGCATCTGCGCCTGCGGTGCGCACGTTGGTCAGGATGGAGGCGAAATCGGTGGCCTTGTCCGTGGTGTACTCCCGGCGCACCACTTGCCCGCCAGACTCTTTGACAGCCTTTTCGACCTGGTCGGCCAGACCCTGCCCATAGGCAGTGCGGTCATCGATGATGGCGACCTTCTTGACATTGAGCTTCTTGACCATGAAGCGTCCGACGGCTCCGCCCTGCTGGGTGTCGCTCGTCAACATGCGAAAGGTGGTGTTGTAGCCCTGCTTGGTGTACGCCGGGGCGGTGGCCGTCGAGATCTGCGGCAAGCCGGCTTCGTTGTAAATGCGCGAGGCAGGGATCGAGGTGCCGGAGTTGAAGTGTCCGAGCACGCCACGGATGTCCGCATCCACCAGCTGTTGCGCCACCTGCACGGCGATGCGCGGGTCGGCCTGGTCGTCCCGGATGACGAGCACGAAGTTGGCGACCTTGCCGCCGACCTTGATCTTCTTCGCATTGGCCTCGGCCAGCGCGAGCTGGATGCCGTTGCGCATGTCCTCCCCATAGTGAGATTGCGGACCGGTCAGCGGTGCAGCAAAGCCGAGCTTGATGTCCACGGTCTGGGCCATGACCGTGGAGGAGCCCATTCCAAGGCACAAGGCCAGTGCGCTCACCAGTACGCTTCTCTTGTGGAAATTCATGAGTCAGTCTCTTCGTGTGTGTAAAGCCGGGCAGGTTCCGGCCGTATGTATGCGTCAGCCGACAGTCATCAGCGACGCATTGCCTCCTGCTGCGGCAGTGTTGATGCTCACGGAACGTTCCAGCACGAGGCGCTCTGGCGCATAGCAGGCACGGCCAGAGGCGATGTCCTCGGAGGTCAGCCCCAGCACAGGCAGGATCGGCCCCACCCGGCGGGAGATGCGTTGGTTGAGTGCACGCAAGGCGTCGCCATCGCCCTCGAACAAGACAGCGTCGATGCCGTCATGCTGATCGATGGCATCACTGGCGATCACCGCCTGCGTGCCGCGCTCAGCGGCCGGCAAGCCGGCGATCCAGGCCCGCGCTGCAGGGGTGTCCTGCCACAGCACGCGATTGCCGGTCGCCTGGGTGACCATCCATTGCGCCTTGGCACCCTGTTCCGTGGCGGTGATGCACAGCACCGTGCCGCGCGGCTCGACGCAGTAGGTATTGCGCTCACCGGTCGGCCCCGCCAAGGTCACGGGCGAATGCAGTTCCAGGCGCGGCGCCGAGCCCATGGCCAGCAGGCGATGCACGTAGAGCGGTCCGCCAGCCTTCGGCCCCGTGCCCGACAAGCCTTCGCCTCCAAAAGGCTGGACCCCCACCACGGCGCCCACCACGTTCCGGTTGATGTACACGTTGCCCGCGCGGATGCGCGGCAGGATGCGTGCGATGGTCTCGTCGATGCGGGTGTGGATGCCGAAGGTCAGCCCATATCCCGTTGCGTTGATGTCATCGATGAGCGCATCGAGGTCCTCGCGTCGATAGCGCAGCACATGCAGCACCGGGCCGAACACCTCGCGTTCGAGTTCCCTCACACTGCTGATTTCGATGATCGTCGGCGCGACAAAGGTACCGTGGGCGCAGGCCGGCGGCAGTGCGAGGCGATCGAGGCGGTGGCCCGCCCCACGCATGGCGTCCACATGGCGCTCGATGACATCGCGGGCCGAGGCATCGATCACCGGGCCCACATCGCATGAGAGGTCGTCCGGGCTGCCCACCGACAGCTCGCGCATCGCCCCGCGCAGCATCTTGAGGGTGGTGTCGGCGATGTCTTCCTGCAGGCAAAGCACCCGCAGCGCCGAGCATCGCTGGCCGGCCGAATCGAAGGCCGATTGCAGCACGTCGGTGATGACCTGCTCGGGAAGCGCTGACGAATCGACCACCATGGCGTTCTGGCCACCGGTCTCGGCGATCAGCGGGATCGGTCGACCTTGCGCATCCAGGCGATCGGCCAAAGTCCGGGCGATCGCAAGCGCCACGCCCGTCGAGCCCGTGAACATCACGCCGCGCACCCGAGGGTCCGCCACGAGCGTCGCACCCACGGTTTCGCCCTGCCCTGGCAACAACTGCAAGGCACCGGCCGGGACGCCGGCAGCATGCAGGATGCTGACGGCCTGGGCGGCGATGAGCGGGGTCTGCTCCGCCGGCTTGGCCAGCACCGTGTTGCCCGCGGCCAGCGCGGCGGCCACCTGCCCGGTGAAGATGGCAAGCGGGAAATTCCAGGGGCTGATGCAGACGACCGGCCCCAGCGGGCGGTGGGTGCCGTTGGACAACTCCGCCTGCACCTGCTCGGCGTAGTAACGCAGGAAATCGACCGCCTCGCGCACCTCGGCAACGGCGCTCGGCAGGCTCTTGCCCGCCTCACGCACCAGCAGCCCCAGCAGCGGCTGCATCCGCGCTTCCAGCGCGTCGGCCGCCCGCAGCAGGCAACGCGCCCGTTCATCGACCGGTGTGGCCTGCCAGATGGGGGCGGCGTTGCATGCATTCGCCAGGGCCTGCTCCACATCGCCTGGCCCGGCTTCGATGACCTGCCCCACCACATCGCGTCGATCGGCCGGATTGTGCACCGCCGTCGCAAGGGCCGAATCCCATTCGGAATGGCCATCCAACATGGGCGCCGCCCGCCATGCCGCGCCGGTGCTGTTCAGCAATGCCGCCGAGAGGGAGGCCAGGCGGTGCTCATTGGTCAGATCGATGCCGGCCGAGTTGGGGCGTCCTTGGCCGGAGGCGCCGCGGTAGAGGTCGATCGGCAGCGGAATGCTGGCATGGGGAGCCCCCAGCGGCACGATGCGCTCGGCCATCTCGACGGGATCGGCGATCAACTGGTCGATGCTGATCCGGGCATCGGCGATGAGGTTCACGAAGGACGTGTTGGCGCCGTTCTCCAGGAGGCGCCGCACCAGGTAGGCCAGCAACGTCTCGTGGGTGCCCACGGGGGCATAGATGCGGCAAGGCCGGTTGAGCTTGCCGTCGGCGACCGCGCCGGTCACTTCCTCGTACAGCGGCTCCCCCATGCCATGGAGGCACTGGAATTCGTACTGGCCTGCGTAATAGTTCCGCCCGGCCATGTGATAGATCGCTGCCAGGGTATAGGCGTTGTGGGTGGCGAACTGCGGGTACACCGCCTGGGGGTTCGCCAACAGGCGCCGTGCGCATGCGAGGTAAGACACGTCGGTGTAGACCTTGCGCGTGTAGACCGGGTAGCCCTCCAGGCCATCGATCTGCGCCCGCTTGATCTCGGTGTCCCAGTACGCCCCCTTGACCAGCCGCACCATCAGGCGGTGACGGCTGCGGCGCGCCAGGTCGATCAGATGGTCGATCACGAAGGGCGCGCGCTTCTGATACGCCTGCACCACGAAACCGATGCCGTTCCAGTCCGACAACGCCGGGTCGAAGCACAAGGATTCGAGGAGGTCCAGGGAAATCTCCAGCCGGTCCGCCTCTTCGGCATCGATGTTCAAGCCGATGTCATAGTGGCGGGCGAGTAGGGCCAGTGCGCGCACGCGGGGCAGCAATTCAGCCGTGACCCGTGACATCTGGGCGCGCGAGTAGCGCGGGTGCAGCGCCGAAAGCTTGATGGAGATGCCCGGCCCTTCGTAGATGCCCCTCCCGGCGCTTGCCTTGCCGATGGCATGAATCGCCTGCTCGTACAAGTCGCAATAGCGCTGGGCGTCCTCGGCCGTCGTCGCCGCCTCGCCCAGCATGTCGTACGAATACAGGAAGCCTTTCGCCTCTG
Source organism: uncultured Rhizobacter sp. (assembly GCA_966212105.1). Lineage (GTDB taxonomy): Bacteria > Pseudomonadota > Gammaproteobacteria > Burkholderiales > Burkholderiaceae_C > Rhizobacter. The sequence goes on along the minus strand of CBIHPH010000101.1, from coordinate 5,923 downwards.
ACTTGCGGCTGTTGGCCAGCGCCTCGGAGATGGTCTCGCCGGTCACGAACTGCTCGCCCAGCAACCGCATCGCCATGTCGACGCCCTTGCGGATCAGCGGCTCGCCGCTCTTGGCGATCATGCGGGTCAGCGCGGCCGAGAGCGACTTTTCGCTGCTGGTGCCGACCAGCTTGCCCGTCAGCATCAGGCTCCAGGTGGCCGCATTGACAAACATCGAGGGGGATTGGCCGACATGGGCATTCCAGTCGCCCACGCTGATCTTGTCCCGGATCAGCACATCGCGGGTCGCCCGATCGGGAATGCGCAGCAGGGCTTCGGCCAGGCACATCAGTGCGACACCCTCCTGGCTGGACAACGAAAACTCCTGCAGCAGCCCCTCCACGCCCCCCATGCCGATTCGCTTGGCACGCAGACTTTCGACCAGTCTGCGTGCCAATCCCTGGGTCTTCACGAGAAGCGGCGCTTCCAGGCGGGCCTGCGCGATGAGGGCAGGCATGGCTTCCTGTTCAGGGCGCCGATAGGCCGCGGTGATGGCCGAACGCAGCACCGACTGCGGCGACACCGATTGGGCAAATTCCAAAAATGGTTGCACCGGGGTTGCACCCTGGTTTTGATCGCTTGATGAATCTGAATTCAAATCATCATCACCCGTTGATGCCAAATCACCATTAATCCAGCGCCAACCAGATTCAGCCCCGTCCCGCTCCACTTTTTCGATACCGATCAGCACGGTTTGCTTGATGAACCAGTGCGGCGTACGGTCCACGGCCTCAGCTGCGACTCGCAGCCGATTCCTGAATGCATCGTCCACCTTGATCCCGAGCGTTGTCGTTGTCATAACAATCATTTGCTTTCAGTCGATCGGGCGGGATTGTTTCACGACGATCGGGATTTACTTCCGAGTAGAAACCCTTTGGTTGCACCCAATCAACATGGGTTGCACCATCGCGCCTGACCCCCCTGAAATCCGGGCCGCACGGCTCTGTGGTTCGACGCCCTGCAAAGGCAGGCCGAAGCCACGAAATCTGCCCTCTTCAGGGCGAAGTGGTCACATGGTTCCGCGCAAGGTGCCGCGAAGGTTCCATGTCGATGCTCTCAGGGAAGTCCCGGAAGCTGCCCAGGGGTGCAGCACTGCTTCTCCGATCAACAACGACCAGTTCCGCGTTGATGCGGGCGCGCACGAAATCGTGCGCTGCGCCGCATCGATCGCCCCCTCCGAGAACTGATGACTTTCATGGCCGTCTTCGAAGCGTGTCTGGTTTGGATATTCGCTACTGTACCGGTATGATTTCGGGGATATTCACTAAAGTCGTGTCCTGGCTGCAGCTCCACCGGCGTTTGCCACCGTGCGGTGGGCTCCCAACCGTGAAAATCCATGAAAGACCTGGATCGCCTTGATTGCCGCATCCTCGATGCACTGCAGCGGGATGGCCGCATCGCCATCACCGAGCTCTCGGCCCAAGTGGGGCTGTCGGCCACTGCCTGCACCGAGAGGGTGCGCCGGCTGGAGCGCGACGGCATCATCTCCGGCTACCACGCCCGGCTTGACCCGGCGCGGCTGGGCAAGAAACTGCTCGTCTTCGTGGAGCTGAAGATGGCAACCAAATCCGACGAGGTGTTCGATCGGGTCAAGCAGCAGATCGCACACGTTCCGGAAGTGCTGGAGTGCCATCTCGTGTCCGGCGACTTCGACTACCTGGTGAAGCTGCGGCTCAGAGAGATGTCGGAGTACCGCCATCTCCTGGGCAAGCTGCTGCTCAAGCTGCCATCGGCCACCGAGTCCCGCAGCTACATCGTCATGGAGGAAATCAAGGAGACGCTGTACCTGCGGCCTGAGTCGTGAATGGTGCGGCTGCCTTCGCCCGTCCGGCACCGGTGCGGTGAACCGGTGCAGTCACCATGAACCATTCCACAGCGCTCAGGGCTGTCGCGTCGCGAACGTGTCGCACTGCTCCATGCTGCCCGTGCTGAGGCCTCGCTTGAACCATGCCACCCGCTGGGCACTGGTGCCGTGGGTGAAGGTTTCGGGTTGCACGGTACCCCGGGACTTGCGCTGCAGTGCGTCATCGCCGATGCGCGAGGCGGCGTTGAGCGCCTCCTCGATGTCGCCTTCCTCCAGGATGTGACGGGCGGCCTCCGCATGGTGGGCCCATACGCCGGCCAGACAGTCGGCTTGCAATTCGAGGCGCACGCTGAGCGCGTTCTGCTGCGCGGTGCTGACGCGGCCACGCGCGCGATCCACCTTCTCCGTGATGCCCATCAGGTTCTGAACGTGGTGGCCCACCTCATGCGCGATCACATAGGCCTGCGCGAAATCGCCGGGCGCACCGAGCCGCGTGCGCAGGGTTTCATAGAAGCTGAGGTCGATGTAGACCTTCTGGTCGCCCGGGCAGTAGAACGGCCCCATCGCCGCCTCGCCCCAGCCGCAAGCCGTGGGTTCCGAGCCTCGGAAGAGCCGGAGCTTGGGCTCGCGGTAGGTGTCGCCCATTTCCTTGAACTGCTCGCGCCAGACGTCCTCGGTGTCGGCCAGCACCGTGGAGACGAAACGGGTCATCTGGTCGTCCGCCCGCAGCCTGGGCGCCGGGGCCTGCTGCACCGGGTCGGGCTGCCCTCCTCCGCCGAGCAGGCTCAGCACCGTGAACGGATTGATACCGAAGATCCAGCCGACCACGAGCGCCAGAACCACGGTGCCAAGCCCGATGCCGCGCCCGCCACCGAACGGCAGGCCGCCGCCGCCCGAGCGGGCGTCCTCGACGTTGTCGCTCTCGCGATTGCCTTCCCACTTCATGACTGCTCCTTCGCGCGCCGCTCACTGTTCTTTTAGCTGGTTTCCACGCGTTCGTCACGCGCGGCGCACGGCATCACCCGCAGTCAGGGCACCCCGGGCGGAAGCCCTCGCCCCCGCCCTGGCACGGCAGCCTGTGCGGCGGTGCTTTGCTCGATGAACTGGGCCAGCTGCGCAGACCAGTCGGCCGACTGCGGTTCGATCTCCGAAAGCGCCTCCACGGTGATGCCGGCGTCGTCGAGCATCTTGGTTGCCGCCGCATTGACGCGCACCTGATGGGACTTCTTTTCCAGGTAGACGACCTTGCGGATACCCACCTGGATGATGGACTGCACGCATTTCGGGCAGGGAAACTGCGTTGCGTAGATGGTGAAGCCGGTCAACGGCAACACCACGCAGTTCAGGATGGCGTTCATCTCCGCGTGGACGATGTAGCTGTGGCGCGACTGGTAGGGGTCCGTGTCGTCGTCCATCCAGTAGGTATGGTCGTGGTCGGCGCATCCACGCGGCAGGCCGTTGTAGCCCACCCCGGCGATCCGGTTGTCCGGGCTGACGATGCATGCGCCGTTGCGCTTTCGCGAATCCTTGGACCGTGCCGACGCCAGCAGTGCGACACCCATGAACATCGAATGCCAGCGAATCAACGGACTGTTTTCCATGCCTTACCGCTCTGTTTCAGTGTGCCGAAGGCTCGACGGCCCCCGCTTCGGCCGTGATTATCCTTGAGCGCCCAGGAATCAACGGGACGCGGCGCCGCCCTCGAGCCGACGCACCAGGGCGTCCAGGCGAGGCTGGATGTCCGGACCGACCCAGATCTGCGGGTTCGACGGACCGTCGTTCTTGCCAGCTTCCTTTTCGCGGCGGTCGATCACCGGCAGCGCCGCTTCATGCGCCGCCTGGAACGACCGGGTCTGCCGCAGCTGCTCGGCATACATCGCACGGCCGTAGAAGGTCAGCTCCGACTTGCGGCCACAGCCATACGAGGTGTGGGTGGCATCGGCCGCTGTCATCACGAGCGTGCCGGGCGATTGCAGCGGCGCAATCCAGGAACCCGAGTAACACGCCGAAATGGAGATCACGCTGTAGCGAACGCCGGCCTCGTCGAGCCACTGGCGCACCTGCTCGGGCGTGACTTCTTCAACCGACAGCGGGAAAAACCGCGCCGCCAGGCGCCCGTCGCTCGCGCCGTGGGACGTGAGGTGGATGAAGAGGATGTCCTCATCGCGGCCCATGCGCTCGGCCATCCGGGCGATGGCGCGCTGCAGGTTCAGCGGCGTGGCCCAGGGCACCTGGGCGATCGTCGTGCGGTGGTTCTGCAAGTTCACCAGACGGCCATCCGCGTCGAAGCGCTCACGCATCACGTCGCCCACCACCTTGACCTCGCGACTGAACACATCCTCATCGGCATACGGCGCGAACGTGATCGCATACAGCTCGGTCACGCCGGGCCGCTCGGGCAGCACGCCGTCGAGCGCCGCCTCGAACCGATCGGACTGCGCCTCAAAGACCTCCTGCGTCAACGGAGGTGGCCCGGCGCTGTCGTCGCCGTCATCGGCCGCGAGCGCCTCCCGGCTCGGGTACCAGAGGCTCGATGGAGGAAAGTACACGGAGACAGCACCGTGAAGCACCAGCACGCCCATGGCCGCCAGGCGATGCAGGCCTTTCGGCAGCAGACGAACAACCACCACCGATGCCGCCGCCATCTGCCAGAGCAAACTCACGGCCACCACCCCCAACCACACCTCGTCCAGGCGTTCGGGTGCAGGAGGAAAGCCGAACCGGTACAAAAGAACCTGCGCGACGCCGACGGGCAAGCCGATCAGGAGGGACTGAACCAGGAACCAGGACAGTGCCGTGGCAGCGTCCGGCGTGGCGACCGCTTCCTTGCCATGTCGCGCGGCGAGCCAGGCCGCCAGGAGCAGTACCACCATCGACAGCCAACCGGTGCCCCATGCCGAAGCGACATGCTCGGCCGGACCGGCGATCTCCAGGCGGCTCAGAGCTGCGCCGGACAACAGGCCGGCTGCCACCAGACACAACACCACGGTCGGGCCGGCTGCGCCGCCTTGCCACCGGGGGTTCAGAAATACCACCGTGCGCAAGCCCTCGCGCAAAATCTCGCCGATTCCTGCTGCCCTTGCCGTCCCCGTCATGTGCGTCCTCCGGCGACCATCCTACTGCCTGAGGAAACCACGGAGGCGACTCGATTGTGCACGGGCGCAGAATGGGGCCGACGCTGCGGCCCCCTATGCGCCGCTGGAGACCTTGCCATGAGCAGAGCACGCACCTCTACCGAACTGCTCGCCCAGTACGCCGTGTACCACCGCGACCAGCGCAACATCGCCACGCACTTCTTCGGGGTGCCGATGATCGTCTTCGGCATCAGCGTGCTCCTGGCCCGGGCCCGCTTCAACGTGAACGACTTCACATTGAGCGCCGCCTGGCTTGCCTTTGCGCTTTCAGCCATCTGGTACCTGACCCGCCGCGGGCAATTCCTGCTGAGCGTCGCCGTCACGGCGGCCATCGGCGTGGTGGTCGCTGCCGCGCACGGCGTGTCCGACGGCAGCACGGGCGGCTGGCTCGCCTGGGGCGTGGGCAGCTTCGTGTCCGGATGGATCGGCCAATTCCTTGGCCACTATTACGAAGGCCGCAAGCCGGCCTTCGCCGACGACCTGATCGGGCTGCTCGTGGGGCCCATGTTCATCACCGCCGAAGCGCTCTTCGAGCTGGGCTGGAACAAGGCGTTGCTTGAGGAGATCGAGCGGCGAGCGGGGCCGACTCACCTCCGGAACCTGGTGATGTGACCTGTTTGCGCACGGGTCACGCCCCGCTGCCTGAAACCTTTCGCTTGGCGCGGGGCCTGTTCTCTGGCGAGGCCGCGCCGGGTCTCGGCCCGGCAGCCGAATTACCTTTCTGTCGCGCCAGAAAGGTAATCCAAAGAGCGCTTTGAACACCAGCTTCCCCGCATTTTGCTCAGGCGCTTCGGCCACGAATCCCCCGCACGACCACTGTCTCCAGCTCCACCGTGACCGTACGAGACACGGCCGTGCCCGCTCGCATCAGCTCGCTTTGCACTGTTGGCTCACTGGCCCCGGTGGGCCCCGGCGTTCGCCGGGGTGACATTTGTTTGCGGCCCCC
>CBIHPH010000100.1:0-15534 GCA_966212105.1 uncultured Rhizobacter sp. | reverse complement strand
TGACGGTGGACATGCTGATCACCACCACGATGACCTTCTTCGTGATCCGCTATGGCTGGAAGTATCCCTGGCTGGTGTGTGTGGCGGCCACGGGCTTTTTCTTTGTCGTCGATGCGGTGTTCTTTGCTGCCAACATCGTCAAGGTGTTCGATGGTGGCTGGTTCCCCCTGATGATCGGCGGCGGGATGTTCACGCTGATGATGACCTGGAAGGAAGGGCGCCAGCTGATGCGCGACCGTCTTCGCAACGACGCCATCGACCTCGTGAGCTTCCTTGATGCCGTGTTCGTGAGCCCTCCAGCGCGGGTGAGCGGCACGGCCGTGTTCCTCGTCAGCGAACCCGGCCTCACCCCCAACGCCTTGCTGCACAACCTCAAGCACAACAAGGTGCTCCATGAGACCAATGTGTTCGTCACCGTGACGCACCACGAGGTGCCGTGGATCGGTTTCGACAAACGGGTTGAACTGAAGTCACTGGGTCACGACTGCTGGCAGGTCACGCTGCATTTCGGCTTCAAGAACGATCCCGACGTGCCTGAGGCGCTCAATCTCCTGAGGGGGCGTGGCGTGCGCCTCGACGACATGGAGACTTCCTACTTCCTGTCACGTGACATCGTGACCCCGTCGCTGGGCGAAGGAATGATGATGTGGCGCGAGAAGATGTTCGCCAGCATGCACCACAACGCCAGCGGCGCCGCGGATTTCCTGAGTCTGCCAACGAATCGGGTGGTGGAGCTGGGGTCCAAAATAGAAATCTAGAGCCCCCCAGTCGCTTCGCTCCTGCCCCCGAGGGGCGCCACGGGTCGCCCGGCGGAGCCGGGCTCGCGTGTGGCTTGATGGGCGGCTTCGCTTTGCTCGCCTTCCTGTCGCGCGCGTTGCGGGGCGTTGCTCGCTTTGCTCGCTCGCCTCTGGCTCTTTTTTAGCTCCGGCGGCAGTCGTGGCCGTTCGGAGCAGTGGGTACCGGCGTTCGCCGGTATGACATTCGGGGGGGGCGCAAACACATGCGGGGAGCCGCAATCACATGCGGGAGCCGCAAACAAATGTCACCCCGGCGAAAGCCGGGGCCCACCGGGTCCAGTGAGCGAGCGGGCACGATGCGAAGCGAGCTGAAGCGTGCCAGCACGGCCGCGTCTCGTACGGTCACGGTGGCGCTGGAGACAGTGGGCGTGCGGAGGATGGGTAGCCGAAGCGCCTGAGCAAAATAGCGGGGAAGCTGCTGTTCAGAGCGCCTCTTCGGGCTGCCGGGCCGAGACCCGGCGCGGCCTCGCCAGAGAACAAGATTTGCCAAATCGAAATGACAGGGCGCCCTGCCGCGCAGGCAGGAGACGAACCGTCCCTGAGGGCTTTCCAACTTGTGCAACAGTGTCGGGTCGTCCATTTTCCCTGTCGCCATGAAACTGCTTTTTGTCGCGGACCCACTCGACACGTTCAAGCCTTACAAGGATTCCACTTTCGCGATGATGCGCGAGGCCGCGCGGCGGGGGCACACGCTGTGGGTCTGCGAGCCGCGGGACGTGCATTGGCAACGGGGCGGGCGAGTCAGTGCGACGGTGCGCGAGGTTGCGCTCACCGGGTCGTTGGAAGACTGGTATGCCGAGGTGGCTGCGGGGATGGTCACCGCACTGGCCGATGTGGATGCGGTGCTCATGCGCAAGGATCCGCCGTTCGACAGTGAATACTTCTACGCGACGCACCTGCTTCAGCAGGCCGAGCGTGAGGGTGCGCGGGTGTTCAACAAGCCCGCTGCGCTGCGTGATCATCCGGAAAAGCTGGCGATCCTCGAGTTTCCTCAGTTCATCGGCCCCACGCTCGTGACGCGTTCGGAGGCGGACATCCGCCGGTTTCATGCCGAGCACCAGGACATCATCCTGAAGCCGCTCGACGGCATGGGGGGGATGGGCATCTTCCGGGTGGGGGCGGACGGCTTGAACCTGGGCAGCATCATCGAAACGCTGAACCGCGGCGGCGCGCAGACGGTGATGGTTCAGCGTTACCTCCCCGAGATCGTCCATGGCGACAAGCGGGTGCTGGTGATCGGTGGCCAACCGGTGCCGTACGCGCTCGCCCGCATTCCTCAGGGCAGCGAAATCCGCGGCAATCTCGCGGCGGGCGGCAAAGGGGTGGCTCAGCCGCTGAGTGCCCGGGACCGCGAGATCGCCGAGTACCTGGGGCCCATCCTGATGGCGCGCGGCCTGTTGTTGGTGGGGCTCGACGTCATCGGTAGCAGCCTCACGGAAATCAACGTCACCAGTCCCACCTGTTTCCAGGAAATCACGCAGCAGACCGGGTTCGACGTGGCAGCGATGTTCATCGATGCGTTGGAGGCTGCATTGGGTTTTTCGCGCGAATGATGGACGAGCGCGGTGTCTGTTCGATGGGAACGGGCGACGAGCAGCGACAATCGGGGTTTGCCGTTCACTGATCTCCCATGGCCGTCCTTTCGCTTACCAACGCCCATCTGGCCTTCGGCCACGTGGCCCTGCTCGATAACGCCGCGTTCTCGCTCGAGACGGGTGAGCGGCTTGGGTTGATCGGCCGCAATGGGGCGGGCAAGTCCTCGCTGCTCAAGATCATCGCCGGGCTGGAGAAGCCGGATGACGGGCTGTTGCAGATGACGCAGGGTCTGCGCGTTTGCTATGTGCCGCAGGAGCCGGTGTTCAACCTCGCCGCATCCGTATTCGAGGTCGTGAGCGAGGGGGTTGCCGAAGCGAAGTCCCTGCGGCAGCAATACGAGGAGCATGCAGAAGGCGTGGACCTCGACGCATTGCAAACCCGCATCGAGGCGCTCGATGCATGGACGTGGGAGCAGCGCGTCGAAACCACGATCGCGCAGCTTCACCTCGATGGCGCCCGCACGGTGGGCGAGCTCTCCGGCGGCATGAAAAAGCGCGTGGCGCTCGCGCAGGCCCTCGTGGCCGTGCCGGACGTGCTGCTGCTGGACGAACCCACCAACCACCTGGACCTCGATTCCATCGCATGGCTGGAAGACCTGCTGCGCGCGTTCAAGGGCAGCGTGATGCTGATCACCCACGACCGTGCGTTCCTGGATGGCGTGGCCACCCGCATCCTCGAACTCGACCGCGGCATCATCCGGAGCTACCCGGGCAACTTCACTGCGTACGAGCGGTTGAAGGAAGAGCAGCTGGCCGCCGAGGCGCTTGCGAATGCGCGCGCCGACAAGTTGCTGGCGCAAGAAGAGGTGTGGATTCGAAAAGGCGTTGAAGCGCGCCGCACGCGCAGCGTGGCCCGCATTGCCCGCCTGGAGGTGTTGCGTTCAAACCGCCAGGCGCGTCGGGATTCTCTCGGTCAGGTGCGGCTGGAGATCGACGCCGGGGTACCGAGCGGCAAGATCGTGGCAGAGCTGCGCGACGTGGCCAAGCGGTTCGGCGACAAGGTCATCGTCAAGGGGTTCAACGCGACCATTCTCCGTGGCGACAAGGTGGGACTCATCGGCCCGAACGGGGCCGGCAAAACCACCTTGCTCAAGTTGATCCTTGGCGAACTGCCGCCCGACAGCGGTGCCATCCGCCAGGGCACGAAACTCGAGGTGGCCTACTTCGACCAGATGCGCAGCACGCTCAAGCTCGACGCCACGCTGGCCGACACCATCAGCCCGGGCAGCGAATGGGTGGAGTTCAACGGGGCGCGCAAGCACGTCATGAGCTACCTGAGCGATTTTCTCTTTTCGCCGGAGCGTGCCAACTCGCCGGTTCGCACGCTCTCGGGCGGTGAACGCAATCGCTTGCTCCTCGCGCGGCTGTTTGCACTGCCGGCCAATGTGCTGGTGCTGGACGAACCCACGAACGACCTCGACATCGACACGCTCGAGCTGCTGGAGGAGCTGTTGCAGAACTACCCGGGTACCGTGTTCCTCGTGAGCCATGACCGGCGGTTTCTCGATAACGTGGTCACGAGCACCATCGCCTGGGAGGGCGATGACGCGCAAGGCCTGTGGCGCGAGTACGAAGGCGGCTACGAGGACTGGAAGACGCAGCGCGAGCGAGCCCGCAGCCTGCGCGACAAGGCCTCCCGTGCCGCACCAGCGCCCACGCCACCCGCTGTACCGTCGCCCGTACCGGCCGCGGCCCCGGCGAAAAAGACCAAGCTCAGCTACAAGGAACAACGCGAACTCGACGGGTTGCCTGCACGCATCGAGGCGCTGGAGGCCGAACAGAAGCAGCTGGTCGAATTGCTGTCGGGCGTGGAAATCTACAGCGATGCCAAGCGCCTGGCCGACGCGCAGGCACGCTGCGCCGCGATTGACGATGAACTGTTGACCGCCCTGGAGCGCTGGGAAGAGCTTGGGGCTCGCTGAGGCGCCGAAGCCCCCGGATCAGCGGCTGAGGACGCCGAACCAGGACTCGCTGGCGGCGCGGTGCGTGCGGCTGATGATTAGGCCGGATTGCAGGTAGAGGGCGTTGAGCAGGCGGGCCGCGCGTTCGGTGTCGAAGCCGGGCCAGTCGGTCAGCTCGCGCATGGAGACGCTGTCACCCTGCAGGCGCACGATGGCGGCCAGGAGGGCGCCGGTGACCCGCAGGTCGCCGAGTTCCAGGCCGGGGGCCACCCGGTAGGCCACCGGGCCGGCAATCTCGGGCAGCAGCGAGGCGCGGGAGCCGCGCAAGGCGAATTCCCACAGAACGGGACGCAACGGATGGTAGTGCTGGTCCTCACCGATCAGCGCGGTGTCGTTGTCGCCTGGAGGACGCAGCACGGCCGGTTCCACATGCAGCACCCGAAGTTCGGTGGGGCGCTGCTTGAGCAGCGCGTCCAGGCTGATGGGGCAGTGGACGAGCCTTTCGAGCGCGAACACGGTCAATGGCACAACCATGTCACCCATCTGCAGGTGAATCACCACCTGCTGCGAATGGCGCACGCAAGCCGCGAGCACTTCCAGCGCTTCAGAGGCGTGACCGCCCTGTTCGAACCGGCTCAGATCGGCCAGAAGGGACGGGCTCAGCGACGCGCGGGCGCCGGGCTGCACGACACCGCGCGCCCGAGGCCCGCCGGGTTCATGCAAGTACCGCTGAAAGGCGCTGACCCGGATCAACTCCGGTTCGCCAAATGGAATGGTGGGCTCGAACATGCAGGCAATCGCTTCAGGCGTGACTGTATGCCACATGGGCACCGGGGGTCTCCGCCCTATTCCGGGGAATGGGGCGGGGCGGACGTCATGCGCCGCGAACGGCGCTGGCGACGGCTTGCCAGAAGCGTGGGTCTTGCGTGGTGGCGAAGTTGATGCGCATCAGTGGCGTGGGTCGCGGCGTGGCAAAGAACAGGGTGCCAGGCGCAAGGAACCAACCGTCGTCCAGCATCGTATGCGACAGCCTTTCGGTGTCCATCCCTACATCCACCCAACCGAACAAGCCGCGCGGCGGCGCGGCGAACCGGAAGCCCGCGGCCTCCGCGGCCCGCACGCTGCGCGCCCGCGCCGCATCGAGCCGGTGGATCACGCGTTCAATGTGCCTGCGCAACAGGCCATTTTCAAGACAGTGAGCGATCGCTTGCTCGCAAAGGGCCGGTGTCGTGAGGTTGGTCAGCAGCTTCGTATCAATTGCACGCTCCACCAGCGCGGGTGATGCCGCGAAGTAGCCCACGCGCCACTGAGGCGCGAGCACCTTCGAGAAACTCGACACGTACGCTGTTCGTTGCAGGCCATCCAGGGCAGACAGGCGCGGCAGGTGGGGAGCGGCCAACGCGCCGCAGGCGTCGTCTTCGACGATGTGGAAATCGTGAGACTGTGCCAGTTGGAGCAGCCTGTGGGCGTGCCCGAGTGACAGCGACGCGCCTGTCGGGTTGTGCAGCACCGGCACCGTCACATAGAGACGAGGACGGTCCGCAGGCTGCTGGGCCTCGATCATTCGCTGCATGGCCGCCAGATCGGGCCCCTCGTCGCCTCTGGGCACCGGAAGCATGCGCATGCCGAGGGCGGCCAGGCGGGCGTATTCCACCGACCAGCCCGGTTCATCGACGAGCACCGTGTCCCCCGGACGCAGCAAGGTGCGGGTCAGGAGATCGAGCGCCTGAATGGCGCCCGACGTCGTGACGATCTGCGTTGCGGAGGCGGTGACACCGATTTCGGCAAGCCAGATGGACAGCGCCTGCCGCAGGCGCGAATCGCCGGCCGGTTCCCCGTAACGCAGCGTCAGGGCCTCCAGTTGTGAGCCGCTGGCCACCCGGCGCAGGGCTCTGGCCATCATCGGAAGATCGAGCCACTCCACTGGCAGTGTGCCCAGACCCGGCATTGGCCGGGCACCCGGCAGCTGGAACATGCCACGCGCCAATGCCGTGGCGCTCACCGGGGCGGTGGGGCGAGATGGCGACGCTGGTTCTGGATGAGCCGCAGGGGTGTTGGGTTGACGGGTCTCGCGCACGAAAAAGCCGCGTTGCCGGCGTGCTTCCACCAGCCCCATGGCCAGCAACTGATCATATGCGGCCACTACTGTGTGGGTACTGACTCCATGCCGGCGCGCGCATTCACGCACCGAAGGGAGCCGGGAACCTGGTGCCAGCAACCGTTGGTGGATGCGCTCGGCAAAGCGGCCAGCCAATTGCTCGGTCAGCGTGGTGTGGGCATGACGGGAAAGCAATGACGTGGTCATGTGGCGGTCTCGGAGGCCAGTACAGTGCGTCAAACGTATCGGTTAAGTGTATTGGTCCTGTATCGGGTCGGGTGCATAGACTGGGCTTTTGCCCTCGGAGAAATTTCCATGACCTGGCACCTGGCCCGCCGCACTGCACTGATGAACCCGTCGAGCATCCGCGAGATCCTGAAGGTCACCGAACGCCCCGGCATCATTTCGCTGGCTGGCGGATTGCCGTGCGCGGAGGCATTTCCCGTGGAGGCGGTGCGCGAAGCAAGCGCACGGGTGTTGCGCGACACGGCCCATGCCTCGCTGCAATACGCCTCGAGCGAAGGATTGCCTGAGCTTCGGGAATGGGTCGCCGAACACTTGCGCGGCACGGGCATGCGGGTGGACGCATCCCAGGTGCTCATCACGACCGGCTCACAGCAGGGCCTCGACCTGCTGGGCAAGGTGCTCGTGGACGCAGGCAGCCGTGTGGCGGTGGAGTCACCGACTTACCTGGGGGCCTTGCAGGCGTTCAACGTGTTCGAGCCTGAATGGATTTCGGTGTCGTCCGATGACGAAGGTCCCCTGCCTGATGGGCTCGCGTCTGCCGAAGGGGCCCGGCTGCTCTATGCGCTGCCCAATTTCCAGAACCCGAGTGGGCGTTGCATCAGTGCGTCACGCCGCGAAGCCATCGTCGGGGCCGCGCAAACCGTCGGCTTGCCCATCGTGGAGGACAACCCGTATGGCGAACTCTGGTACGACCAACCGCCGCCCGCGCCGCTCGCAGTACATTGGCCGGAGGGTGTCGTGTACCTCGGATCGTTCTCCAAAGTGCTCGCGCCGGGTCTGCGCCTGGGGTACGTGGTGGCGCCGCCCGTGCTCGGACTGAAGCTGCTGCAGGCCAAGCAGGCGGCCGATCTGCACACCCCAGGGTTCAATCAGCGCATCGTGCTGGAGATCCTTCGCGCCGACGTGCTGAACCAACACTTGATGGCCATGCGCGCCCGGTACCAGGCCCAACGTGATGCCATGGCCGATGCCTTGCGGCTTCACATGCCCGAAGGCTGCCGGTGGGATACGCCGCGCGGCGGCATGTTCTTCTGGGTCGAACTGCCAGCGGGCGTCGATGCTCAGACGCTTCTGCCGCTCGCCGTGGCGCGCGGCGTTGCCTTCGTGCCCGGGGATGCCTTCCACGTGGGCCGGGGCAACCCGGCCACGATGCGGCTCTCGTTCGTCACATCGACGCCCGATCAGATCGATCGGGGCGTGCGGATGTTGGCGGATGCGCTGAGGGCGTTGCTGTGAGCACTCAACGGCGCAGGCGCCACGCATGGCGCAGGCCGTCCAACGCCCTGGCCCGGTTCGTATCGTTTTCACCTGCGAGCGTGTTGTAGCGGCGCAAGACCGCCCACAGCACAGAGAGGAGCAGTCCAATGAAGGTGCCGCCCAGAACAATCATTGCGCGTGAGGGCTTGGATTTGCGGTCGGGCGGCAATGCCGCATCGACTTGCTGCAACGCAGGCGCATCCTTGGCTTCATCGAGCTTGGCGACCTCGAACTGACGCAGCATGCTGGTCAGCATCGTCTCCTGGAATTTCACTTCGCGATAGGCGCGTACATACTCCAGCCCTGTGGACGGCAGCCGGCCGACCGGGATGTCGATCGTGCCTTCCTTTGCCGATGACGCTGCGGCACCATTCGATTCCATCCGCTGGAGCTCTGAGCGAAGCGCGGCAATTTCGGATGTCAGCAGGCGCACGTCCGGGTTCTCCGCGGTGGTGGCCGTGCGCAAGACCTTCAGGCGGATCTCCCGTTCGGCGATGCGCGTTTTGAGCGCAGAGACAGCTTCAATGATGGCTTCGGCCTGCTTTTCGAGCACGACCATCCCCGACTTCTCCTGCACCTCCCGCAAGGCGACCTCGGCCTTGACCAGGTTCTCCTTGGTTTCCTTGAGTTGCTGCTCAAAGAAGATTCGGCGCTGCTGCGCTTCAGTGACCGCGAGCCGGCTGAGCAGGCGTGTGATCTCGCCCGAATGCGCGTTCGCCAACTCGGCTGCGAACTTCGGGTCCTTGTCGTCGACTTCCACTGTGATCACACCGGATTTCTTCTCGGCGGTCACGCGAATGAAACGCGGCAGGGTCCTGCGAAGATCTTCGTAGCTGGTGATGTGGTATCGCCCCCTCAGATCGAATTGCTTGTCGAGGTTGCGCTGGACGGTGTCGCTGCGCAGCAGGCTGACATACAGCTCGTCGGGCGTTTTCGATGTGAGGCCGCCTGCCAGCGTGCCGAGCGAACCGAGCGCCGCAAGCGCCGCGGTGGACCCGCTTTGCTGCTGGTTGCTCGCCGGCAGCAGCGTGGTGCGGGCGGTGAAGATGGGCGGCAGCGAGAGCGCGTATGCAACGGACGCCAGGGCCGCGACCGTCGTCACCCCAGCGATGAAAAGCTTGCGTTCGCCGATCCACGTGAGCAGATCGACCAGCCCGACTTGCGGTCCATTGCCTTGCTGTACCTGGTCCAGTATTTGATCGGAATGGTCCATGTCGCCTCAATTGTTCCGCAGCGTGACGATCGCGGCCGCACCCAGGCCGAACTGCGAGAAGATCTGCGACCAGTCCTTGAGGTTGCGTACCAGCGCGCGCCCCCAGCTTTCGTAGTCCAGCTTGTTCGGCACCACGATGGCGTCACCCGGTTGCAGGACGGCCGATTGCAGGTTGCGGCTGCCGAAGAATCCTCGCGACTCGTTTGCATGCATCACGGTGCCGTCGGCGCGAAGCACAAACATGTTCGACAGTTCGGCCGCGTCGTCCAGGCCAGCCGAATTGATGTAGTCGCCCACCGTCTTGCCCGGTTTCCAGAGGAAGGCGTTGTTGTTGACGACCGCACCGGCCACCGTGATGAACGCTGGCTTCGTCGGCACGACGATCTGATCCTGGTGCTCGAGTGGCACGTTGGGCAGATCGGCGAGCGATACGGACGCGGGTTGCAATTCCAACGCGATGCGCCCGTTGGGCTCCATGCGCGACAGCCGGCCGATCTGGGCCTGCGTGGCTGCGGTGCTGATGGCCTGGGCGGCTGCACCTTCGTTGGTGCGGTTCGCGGCCTCGCGCGCGGCCTGCACTGCAGACAGCGACTCCAGCCGCACGATGGCTGCGTTCAGGTTTTCGCGCTGGCGCTGGCGGGTTTCCTCGCGACTGAACTCGAGGCCGTACACGTACGCCTGTGGCGTGAGGCCGCCGGCGCGGGCAATCAGCTGGGGAAGCGTTTCACCCGGCAGCAGCTGGTAGGTGCCGGGGGCACCCACTTCTCCGAGCAGCGAAACCATGCGGGTCTGGCGCGAGACCGGCACGCGCACGTCCTTCTGGCTGAACACGGTCACGACGTCGCCCGCAAGCAGTTCGAGATTGTTCGCCGGATCGCCTTGCAGCACGGCCTTGCCCAGATTGAACGGGATGACCTGCGTGGTGAGGTCGCTCTTGTTCAGTCGTTCGATGACCGCGTATTCCCAGTTCAGTTCATCGAACAGCGGAGCAGCCGGGCGCTGGCGGATGTTCGCACTGTAGCGGTCAAAATCGGTGCGCTGGAGGTCCCGGTCCGCCATGGCGCCATCCCGGTCCCGATCGCGGTCGGCGCTGCCGCCGCCTTCCCGTTCCAAGTCTTTGGTGCCCGCTCGCTGGCGGTCGAACTCGCGGTCGCCCACGGCGTCCGATGATTTGCGCGACCGGCTGTTGTAGCCATCCGCGCGGTTGCGCCGTTCGTCTGGCACATCGCTGGCCTCGCCACGGCGCAGCTGCCGCGCGCGACGCTCTTCGCGATCCTCATCCATGACCTGCACCAGCATGTTCTTGCGGCGGTAGAAGTCGGGTGTGATGAGCGCGTCACGATCCGGGATCAGGTCGCGGATTCGCATGCCGGGGCTGAAGGCATAGCGCAGCGGTTGGGCCACACTGCCCCGGAGAGTCACGGCATTGGCGAACTCCGGTGAGATGGCCAGCAGCGTCATCACGTCGCCGTCCCGCAGTGGCTTGTTCAGCCCTTCGGCATCCAGCTTGAACTGTTCCACGAATCGGGCCGCCCCTGCGCGCGCGGGATCGATGCGCTCGACCTGCACGCGGTTGGGGTTGACGAGCACCGGGGAATCGCCAGCATACCGAAGCACGTCGCCGACGGGCTCCTCCTTCGATCGCAATTCATAGATGGCCGGGCTGTCGATTGCACCGGTGACCGCCACGCGGGGGCCGGCCGGCTGGAAGACGATCACGTCGCCGGCAATCAGCTGGACGTCCTTTGACTTGTCTCCCTGAACCAGGAAATCATAGATGTCGATTTCCGCCACTGTCTTGCCGTCACGGCGCAGCGCCACCTTGCGCATCGATCCGTTTGGACTCGGGCCGCCCGCCGCGACAACTGCCGAAAGCAAGCTCGATTGGCTTGCGAGCGTGTAAACGCCCGGCACACGCGCCGGACCGACCACGAACACTTTCACGCCGCGCAGCTGCCCCAGCGTGACGTTCAGATTGAAATTGGTGAAAAGCCTTCCGATCTGCGCTCGCAGGTGGCTCTCCAGGTTGGACGCTCGCGTGCCGGCGACCGTGAAGGTGCCGACCTTCGGCAGGCTGATCTGGCCTGCGCGGTCTACCGTGGCCCGATAGTCGACGTCGATGCTGCCCCAGGCGCGGATCAGCAACTGGTCGCCCGGGCCGATGGTGTAGTCGGCCGATACGGGCACGTTGTCCACGGGCGAGAATGAATCGGCAGCGTCATGGAAGAACCGCGCGCCGAAGTTCTGCAACTGGCGGCCCGTGGCAGCCTCCACGAACTTCTGGAATTCGCTTTGCCGGGGCGACTGCAGGTCGCTGCGACGGCCCGGGCTGGTGACAGGAGAGAGGCTCTGCGGCGGTTGCGAAGCTGCAGAACTGCTGGCAGCGGGGTCATTGCGCAACGTCAAGACGCCACTTTCGCTGCCTGGCGCACGCGGCGGGCCGCCGGCGGGGCGTTGTTCCTGGGCGCTGGATGGAAGCGCCGGCATGCTGAAGATGTTGGGAGATGTCTCCCCGGCTGCCAGCGTGGCTGCCGGAAGCGCCATCAGGGAAGCGGCCAGCACGCCGGCCTGGATCAGGGATCGGGGGGACAACAAGGTCATGCGTACACGCTCGTGAAAGGCCCGCGTTCGGCCCTGCGGAGATGGGCGGTGTTGCGGTGCGCCGTTGATGGCAGCCGCGCATGTTAGCCGAACGCCGTGCTGGAATCGGCCGCCACGTTGCAATGCCGTGAATTGCCGTGGGGGTCCATGCGAACCGATAAACTGGTGCGGACCGCCTCAATCCTGCCGGAATGGAAGCTCCCGACATCAGCCTGATCGCTGCCGACAATGACGAGTGGCTCGAGAGCGCCCGCGACCTCTTTCGCGAGTACGCCGACAGCCTCGGCTTTGACCTTGCATTCCAAGGCTTCGAACACGAAATGGCAACGCTGCCCGGGCGCTATGCAGCGCCACAAGGGTTGCTGCTGCTGGCGCTGGTCGACGGTGCGATCGCCGGTTGCGGCGCTTTTGCCCCGCTGCCCGACGCTGACTATCCGAACGCCTGCGAAATGAAGCGCCTGTATGTGCGCCCGGCGTTCCGCCGCTTCGGCCTCGGCCGGGTGGTGGCCCAGGCCCTGCTGGATGAGGCCCGGCGGGCCGGGTATTCAACCATGCTGCTCGACACCTTCGACGACATGGAAGCGGCCCGCGGCCTTTATGCCGCACTGGGCTTTCACGACATTCCGCCGTACTACTTCAACCCGATCCCGGGCGCGCACTATCTGAAGGCCGATCTGGACTGACTCCTCCGGACACGCGCTCACCACCTCCTCCTTTTTTGCCCAAGACAGGCCATGACCGCATCCACTCCCGATAGCTTCGAACTTCATGCCGGCGCGCTGCGGCTCGCGCTGCGCCCCGACCTCGGTGGTGTCATCGCAGGGCTGTGGCACGGCGAAACGCCAGTCCTTCGCTCCACGGAGCCGGCGGCGCTGGCGCAGCCGCGCACGTCCGCAAGCTATCCGCTCGTGCCGTATTCGAACCGCATCGGCTACCGCCGCTTCGCCTGGATGGGCAAGGACTACACCACCGCCCCGAACTTCGGCGACAACCCGCATTCGGTGCATGGCGTGGCGTGGCTTCGCGCCTGGGAGGTCATTTCATCCAGCCAGGGGGAAGCTGCGCTGCGATACCGCCATGCCGCGGACGAGCATTGGCCGTTCGCGTTCGATGTGGTGCAGTACTTCAAGCTGACGCCGCAGGAGCTGACGGTGCGGTTCGTGTTCACGAACAGGGATGCAATTGCGCAACCGGTGGGCCTCGGCTGGCATCCGTATTTTCCAAAGCGAGTGCACAGCAACCTGCAGATCGAGCTGGCCGGCCGCTGGGATTCCGACGCCACGCAGCTGCCGGTTCGCCTGGTGGCCCAGTCCGGCATCGACGCCGACGTGTCAGAGCTCGACTTTGACAACTGCTTCGAAGGTTGGAAGGGGGCTGCCCGCATCCGCGACGAGAAGTTCTCGCTGCAGCTGACTTCCACGTTGCCCTATCTCGTTGTCTACACGCCGAAGGACAAGGATTATTTCTGTGTCGAGCCGGTGAGCCATGTGAGCAATGCCATTCGCATGGACGACCCGGCGGCGCACGGCCTGCGCCCGCTGGCCCCCGGTGAGACGTTCGAAGCCTCGATGGCGCTGGCCGTCACTGCCTTGTGAACGCGCCTCCGCCCGAAACAGATGCGCCCTGGACGCTGGCATTGGCCGCGCCGGCCATGCTCGGCGAGTCGCCGATGTGGCATCCCGGAGAACAGTGCCTTTATTACTGCGACATCGCCGGCCGCGAAGTGAGGCGCTTCGATCCGGCCACCGGAGAGCTTCGACGGTGGCAGTTCGACAGCGATGTGGCGAGCCTGGCGCCCATGGCCGATGGCGCCTTGCTGTTGGCGCGCCGAGACGGCCTGTGGCAATTCGACAGCCGCACCCGGTCGTGTGAACCGCTGGCTGCACCGCCCTACGACCCCGCGCAATTCCGGTTCAACGACGGCAAGTGCGATGCCCAGGGGCGCTTCTGGGTGGGTACGCTGCACGACCCGCGCCAGCCGCTGTCCGGGCTGTACCGCTTCGATCGTCAAGAGGGTTTGCAGCGGATGGCCGAGGGCATCACCGTGTCGAACGGGCTGGCCTTCAGCCCCAGCGGCCGCACCATGTACTGGTCGGACACCACCTCGCACACGGTCTTCATGTTCGACATGGATCCCATCCGGGGAACCTTGTCGCGCCGGCGCGTGTTCGTGAAGTTCCCGCTCAGGCAGCCGGGGCAGTCCCTCGACAGCTATGGCGGGCGTCCGGACGGCGCGGCGGTGGATGCCGAGGGGTGCTACTGGGTGGCGATGTTCGAGGGGCGGCGCGTGTTGCGCCTGGCGCCCACGGGCGAAGTGCTGCGCGATGTGCACGTGCCGGTGCAGTGCCCCACGATGCCCTGCTTTGGTGGGCCCGATCTGCGCACGCTGTACCTCACCACCGCACGCGAGAAGCGCCCGCAAGCCGAACTCGAGGCCCAACCCTGGGCTGGCTGCGTGCTCGCATTGCGCGTCGATGTCCCGGGACTTCCCACTCCCTTTTTTGGTTGAAACCAGACAGCTCGAATTGCAGTGCGCGGAAGAGGACGGGATTCCTCGTATAATTCCGAGGCTTTGCTGCAACCGGATGTACTTGAACCGTGAACGGACCTCTCGATCATGGCTTTGACGACACGTCCGACCCAGATGCGGCGCATGAGCCGGCTTTCAAGGCCCTGACACCGGAAGAAGTGTCGGCCTTGCGGGCCAAGAATCCACCGGTCTCGCCTTGGCGAATCCTTGCAGCGCAAGCCGCGCTGGGTGTGGCTTGCGCGCTGGTCACCTGGGGCCTGACGCATCGCGCCAGCGCGGTGTGGTCGGCTCTCTGGGGCGCGGCAGTGGTGGTGCTTCCCGGGGCCTTGCTGGCCCACGGGATTCGACGAGGAACACGCAATCCTGCAGCTGCGGCCGCGGGGTTCATGTTCTGGGAATTGGTGAAGATCGCCGTGGCAGCTTCCATGTTGGTGGGCGCTGCCATGTGGGCGCCCGAGCTGAGTTGGCCGGCAATGCTGGTCACGATGGTCGTGAGCCTGAAGTTGGGATGGTTGGTGCTGCTCGTGCGGCGCCGGCCGGTTGTGTCCACGAAAACAAAGAGAGTCTGATTCGACATGTCTGCCGAAGCAAACGCTGCTCATCACGCGGGTCCTTCGCCCACGGAGTACATCCAGCACCACCTGCAACACCTGCAGAAGACCTTCTCTTTCGAGAGCGCCAAGCAAACGTCGATCGTCGACTTCAGCGTCTTCAATTTCGATTCGCTGGTCTTCTCGGTGGTCCTCGGCGTGTTCGGTTGCTGGGTCCTGTGGCTGGCCGCGCGCCGCGCCACGTCGGGCGTGCCGGGCCGCTTCCAGGCCGCCGTCGAGATCCTCGCCGAAATGGTCGAGAACCAGGCCAAGGGCGTGATCCACAACGCCCATAGCCGCAAGCTCGTGTCTCCGCTGGCCCTGACCGTGGCCCTGTGGATCTTCCTGATGAACTTCATGGACATGCTGCCGGTGGACCTGCTCCCCGCCGCATGGCACACCGCCGGCCCCGCGCTCGGCTTCAAGGATTACCTGCGTGTCGTGCCCACGGCCGACCTGTCGACCACGCTCGGTCTGTCGACCAGCGTGCTGTTCGTCTGCCTCGTCTACAACGTCAAGATCAAGGGCGTGGGCGGTTGGGCGCATGAACTTGTTGCGGCCCCGTTCGGCGACAAGTGGTTCCTGTACCCGGTGAACTTCCTCATGCAAATGATCGAGTACGTCGCGAAGACCGTGTCCCACGGCATGCGGCTGTTCGGCAACATGTTCGCCGGCGAACTCGTGTTCATGCTGATCGCCCTGATGG
>CBIHPH010000099.1:0-15650 GCA_966212105.1 uncultured Rhizobacter sp. | reverse complement strand
CACCGCCGCATTGAGCGCGAGGATGTTGGTCTGGAACGCAATGCCGTCGATCACCGAGATGATGTTGCCGATCTGTTGCGAGCTGCTGTTGATTTCGTTCATCGTCGAGACCACCTGTGCCACGACATGGCCGCCTCGCTGGGCCACCTCGGCCGCCGATGCAGCGAGTTCGTTGGCCTGGCGGGCGGCGTCCGCGCTTTGCTTGACGGTGCCGGTGAGTTGCTCCATCGACGAGGCGGCCTCTTGCAGATTCGATGCGGCCTGCTCGGTGCGGCCGCTCAGGTCCACGCTGCCCGTGGCAATCTCGGAGCTGGCCGTGTGAATGCCATCGCTGCTGGTCCGCACCTGGGCGACCAGGGTGGCGAGCGACTGCTGCATGGACCGCAGCGATTCGAGCAACTCCGCCGCTTCATCGCGGCCCTGCACATCGACGATGCGGGTCAGGTCGCCCGAGGCGATGGATGCGGCGAGTGCCTTGGCCTGGTCGATCGGCCTGACGACGGAGCGGGTGAGCCGCCATGCGAGACCACCCGCCAGCACCAGTGCGAGGATGCCGCCTGTGGTCAGTGCGATCATGCCGTCGCGGGCTGCGGCTTCGGCGCGTTGCTTGGTCTCGACCATGCTGTCACGCTGGCGGGCCACGAGCCTGTCGGCGGCCTGGTTGTAGGCGGCGGCCGCAGGGAAGAGCTTGGCCAGCACCTCGGCGCCGACATCCTCGCCCGCTTCGCGGCGCTTGAGGAGATCGCCGCGCAACGCCTGGTAGGCACTGCGCTGCGCCGCGACATCGGCCAGCAGCTGCTTGTCCTCTTCCGAGGTGGCAATTTCGGTCATCCGTTCGATGCGCTTGGTCTGCTCTGCGACGGTGGCCTGCATTTCGGCCTTCACCCGGTTTCTCGCTTCGCCATCGTTCGCATAGAACAGCACCCAGGTGCGCGCGGCATTGGATTCGATCGCGCGGCCCCAGCGTTCTGACAGTGATAATTTTTCCGCCTCGATCGTGCCCAGTTCATGGGCCAGGCTGTGGACGATGCGGATTCGGTTGATGCCGAACCCGATGGCGGCCGCGAACAAGAGGACGATGGAACCGAAGCCGATGGCCAGGCGTGGCCCCAGACGAAGGGAAGACAACTTCATCATGGCAGAGACTCCCTGTTTTTGGGTATGTGGTTGTGCGTCGTTATCGGTGCCTTGTGGAGCACCTTGAGGCGACGGCGCAAGGATTTACCCTGAGAGTCGACACCCCGCACCGAGACGGTGCGTCGTTTGTCCGGTGACCGATTCAGCGGATCGGTCGGGGCGGTTCTCCAGCTCGCCCATGGCGGCCATCGCAACCGACAACGCGCAGGCCGCAGCCAGTGCGCCGAACGCCCGACCGCCACGCTGCCGGGCGCAGAACCACCAGCGCAGCCAGGGTGGGCGGTCCAGGACCGGCAAGGCATGCCGTATCAAGAGTGCCGGCCGCTCCGATGCACCGGGAGCGGCCAGAGCTTCGCCGCGTGAGCCTGGCGAGTGTTCCAGGCGCCGGCGAACAACGAACGCGGCGAGCTGGCGTGCATCGAAATACCGCAATTCGGGTTGCCCGGCACACGCGTCGCTGAAAACGGCGGCGAGCTCATCCTCATCCGACGGACCGGATGCATACAGGTCTTCCACGAGGGGATACAGCGCCAGGAGGTGACCGTCGGGCGGCCGGCGTGCCGCCGGGTCGATGTGGCGCCACAGCCGCCGCGCCTCGGCCAGCAACCGCGCTGCGGCGATGCGCTTCGGTTCACCTGACTCGCGGAACCGGTGCAAGGGAGCGAACCCACGCTTGGCGTCAGCCACCAGACGCCTGCCTTCTGCATTGAGCAGGTGCCCCGGATGGCGCTTGAGATGGTCCCGGATGGACCGCTCCTGTTCCTGCAGTGCCTTCATCCGTTCGGTCAGCTGGGTCATCGCTTGAACGGCTGCCTCGAAACCGGGCGAATGGCAGGTGGCCTCTTCGCACGCCACAAGCGCTTCCGACACCTTGCCGCCGTTGGCGAGCCTGAGGCTGCGCAGGTGAAGCAGCCTGGCAATCGATTCGTGGGCGGACCTGAGGTGGCCCCGTTCCGCGGCCAGCGCCTTGAGTTCGCTGATTTCACCGGCCAGCCGCCGCGCGTCGTCCAGTTCCCTGCCGTTCGGCTCCGGTGCCAGGCGGGCCAGGCCACGGCGATGGATCAGGCCGACCAACAAGTCTGCCAGTGCATCGCGCAGCGCCGGCAGGCGAAAGTTGCGGATTCTTGCGATGGCCTGGTCGTAGCGGTGGGCCGCTTCGTCCGCGTCGACCAGGGCCTGGACCGCGGGCAGCATGGTTTTGTGGAGGTCGGCCACCGGCTGCGGTCGCAGCGCCAGGAGGGTCTCGAGATGCCGGAGGTGGACGTCGGCGCGCGCGCGGCCGGCATCGTCCGGCGACGCGAGACAGCCATTGGCGAAGGCCATGTGGCCGTCGATGAACAATTCGGTTGCGATGCGCCGGCGCAAGCCCTCGCCCGTGGGCCGGGGCAACTCGGGCCAGGCACGGGCGGCAGCGTCCCACAGCGTCTGGGCCGGCCAGAGCTTGCAAAACGCATGCAACGCCTCCCGCCAGAAAAAGTCGGCCGTGCGATGGAAGCCGAGGCATTCGGCATCGAACGCGCGGCGGTGCTGGTACAGCATGCGCGCCAGCCGGGCGGTGGGTGACGTGGTCCATCCCGTGATGCGCAGCCAGGGCGACAGCACGGGTTGCGCGCGGAACTGCAATGGGTACCGGCCCGCCTCGGGGGGCGGCCACACGCGATCGCCCGCATCTCGGCTCAGCCAGGGGTTCGACATGACATTTCCCTTTTTTCTTTGTCTGTGTCTGTGCAAGCCCGCCCACCTTAGACGTGCGCTGCCTTTGGCAAATCCGCAACATTGAGGACGTGGCAAAGAATGGGTTCGAGCTGGTAACGCAATGCAATGCAGCCTGGAGGTGGCGTGGCGTTGCTACAGTGGCACCGGTGCACAGTTCCATTACTTTTC
The DNA here is from genome assembly GCA_966212105.1 of uncultured Rhizobacter sp. Taxonomy (GTDB): domain Bacteria; phylum Pseudomonadota; class Gammaproteobacteria; order Burkholderiales; family Burkholderiaceae_C; genus Rhizobacter. Next base: position 12,629 of record CBIHPH010000099.1, on the reverse strand, counting down.
CGACGAGGCTCGCCATGTTTCACCCGCCCGAGGGCCGCCTCGCATGAACACGGGTGAGATCCCACGCGCCATGGCCCAGGTCGCCAGGCACCACACCTTGCCGGATCTGCGAGATGCCATTGCCCAGGCCCTCGTGTCTTGTGGCGTAGAGCATGTTCAGGTGTGGCTGGGCGGTGATGGCGAAGGCACCTTCGTCCAGCATGAGGGCCACGGCTGCATCCAGACCCTGCCGCTGACGGCCGACGGCGACCTCGCAGACTCGCTCGTCGTGCGCGTCAGCGAGCCGCTCGCAGGTTTCCAGCATGAGCACCTTCGCACCTTCGCCAACCATGCCGCTGCGCTGATTGCCAACGCGCGTGCCTTCGAGCGGGCCGCGGCCGGGCAACGCGATGCCCGGGCGGCGGTCGCTGGCGTGATGGCCAAGCTGCAGGCGGCGTCCGAGGCCTTGAGACCGGGGCACACGACCGATGCCGTGGGCCGTGCGCGCAAAGGTGTCGACGAAGTGCGCCGATTGCTGGAGCAGTTGCTTTCCGAAGAACCGGACGCCAAGCAAGCTGTCGAGTCGGCGGAAAATTCAGGGGAACCCTGATCCCGGACAGGGCTGCCCGAGCGCAGGGGCTTTGCGTGCCCTCCATTTTCGAGAGTCGATGAACAAGCGCATTTGCATCTTCATTGGGCTGCTGGCGGCGGCGTGGCTTCCGGTCCATGCCCAGCAGTCTCCCCAGAGGTTCAGCATCGGGCGCGTCGAATTCACTGCGCGCACGGACCGCCTGGAGATCCGCAGCCCGGAACAACCGCCGTGGGTGGTGGACATCCTGCCCGGCGGGAAGTACTGGCCCCCGATCCGATCGGACGAGCGGGGACGGTTCTTCATCGGAAACAAGGTGATGGACACCGCCGAGGGAACCGTCCGGGAAGTCAAGGCGGGAGGGGGCGTCTTGTTGAGCGAATCGGTCTACGTCGTGCCGGAAGACGAACGACAAAGGTTCCGGATCGAAACACCAGGCCGCCATTGCACCGTCACGCTGAAAACCTTGGGCTTCGGCCGAACGAACCGAAAGTCGGCGACCGAACTCCTGGCGGACTACAACATCATCTTCACCGCATCGGACAAGAAGCTTCTTGGCCTCGAGACCCACTTCGATGCGGCCGGGGGCAATGCCGTGTCCCGCCGGGTCACCGGCATCGACCCTTTCAATTGCCAAGTGCTGTCCCGGGTCAACCTCGGCGACCCCGACATGCTGGTCGAACTGGGATGGTCGAAGAATGGGGGATGGTGGATCGTCGGCTCCATCGAGCAGACCTTGCTCAGGTCGCGGGACGGCAAACATTGGAAAAAGGTGCCACTGTCGCCCGACGTGTATTCGATGATCGGTGCTTACGTCGCTTCCGACAAAGACATCTGGCTGGCGGCCGGCCTGGCGTCGCTCACCGGCGAAGACGATCCCATGGTGCTGCACTCGCCTGATGGGGGCAAGACGTGGGAGTCACTCCGGCCGAACGATGCCCGACTGAAGCTGATGCCACCCGAGTGGCTGGAAGGCATGTACCGAGGACATTCCGTCGAGGTTCAATGAATCCCTTCCGGGCCGCCTCCAACTGCTCGGGGAGGTCGACGTCGCTTCAATCGCCAAGAATGTGTCGACGGCGAGTCGCCGCAGGCTTGCCTTGGAAGGTCGGCGTGGCAGCACCACTCGCGAGTTCGTCGAGGATGGGGCAATCCGGCCGGTCATCTCCATGGCAGCATTGCACCAGGTGCTCCAGTGCCGACTTCATGGCAAGCAATTCGGCGGCTTTCTGTTCCAGTTCCCGGATGTGTGCCTCTGCCAGTGCCTTGACTTGGCGGCTGGGGCGCCGGCGGTTGTGCCACAGGCCGACCAATTCGGTGATCTCCGGGATGGAGAATCCCAGGTCGCGCGAATGCCGGATGAAGCGCAAGGTGTGGACGGCGTTCTCGTCGTACTGCCGATACCCCGCGCTCGTGCGCCGCGCAGCGGGCAAAAGACCCACCTCTTCATAGTGCCGGATCATCTTCGCCGACACGCCGGACGCCTGGGCGGCGTCGCCGATGTTCATCATGAGACTGCTCCCTATCCGTGCGATCCGAACGCCAGTCTAGTACCCTGCCGACACGGGCATGCCCCTGACATGTCACACCGGCGCAAGCCGGTGCCCACCGGTAGCCGGCCCCGCCGAGGTACGTTGGCGTTGCTCCGCCCTCAGGTGCGGCACGCAATCGAATGCAGGATGTCGGACAGCCGCCCGGGACATGAAAAGTAAGCCGAATGGCTGGCATCGATGGTCGACACCGTCTCGCAGGGAGATGCTTCGATCATTCTTCGCTGCAAGGCCAATGACACCGCCCTGTCCTGCGTGAGTTCGATGTAGTGCCTGGCCACGGACCCATAGTTCAGTTCGGAGAGCTTCAGGCGCGTCAGTGCCGGCAGCGAGGGCTCCGGCGTCAGCAGCGCACTCGCCAATGCGACATCGGCCTCGGAGCAGTCTGCATAGAGGGCAGGGCGATACGCCTGCTCGGCCAGGTGGTCGGTCATCGTCCGCTTGCTGACGCGAATGTTCGGCAAGACCAGGGAGTCCTTGTCCAGCCGGAAGAAGTCGGTCACCCGCTCACCGTGGCGCAGCATGTAGGCCGCCAGATAAACAAGGCCAGCGACCCGGTGGGGCCGCATCTCCGCCACCGTGGATGCGACGATGCCTCCCCGGCTGTGCGCCACCAGCAGGGCCGGTGCGTCGAGTGAATCGAGCAGGCTGCACACATGCTGGGCCATGTACCGGAGCGTGGTCCGGCCTCGTGCGATGCGCCAGTGGCGGCCGTGCGCCGGCAGATCCGGCGCATGCACGGCATGGCCTGCCGACCGGAGGTGCGGCACCACCTTGTGCCAACACCAGGCGCCGTGCCAGCTGCCATGCAGCAGAACGATGTTCATGGGAAGGCGCCTCCAACGCCCGCGGTTGTTTGACCGACGCGCAGGGTACGTTTCCTTGCGGGGGCGCACTTGCCGGATTCGGACATCAAAATCGGGGGCGACGCCGCCGCGCGTTGTGGGCGGCAGCCCCAACGACTGCTTCCGCGAGAGCGTCGGTGCCCCCATCACGCCAGGGGCACGGAGGCGGGCGCAGCATCAAGCGCCGCGCCCCATGACTGCGTGATCTACGCCTTCGATTCCAGTTCGACAATCGGCGCGAATCCGCCGTAGATCAACCGCTTGCCATCGAAGGGCATCGGGTTCTTGGCCGGGTCCCAGCGGGGGTCGGTCTTCATCAGGTCTTCCATCTTCGACATGGCCGCGTCGCGCGTGGCCTTGTCGGGCCATTCGACCCATGAGAAGACGACTTCCTCGTCGTCCTTGGCATCGACGGCACGGCGAAAGTCGGTCAGCTTGCCTGGCTTCACGTCGTCACCCCAGCATTCGAGGATGCGCGTCGCGCCCAACTCCATGAACAGCGCGTCGAATTGCTTGGCGTGGTCGATGAACTTCTGCTTGTTCGCGATCGGCACCGCAATCACGAATCCATCGATGTAGGACATCTGCGTTCTCCGATGAGGTGGTGGTTGAGTCCAAAGCTGCGGCAAGGCGCGTACCCGCAGAGATTCAGGCGGTCTTGGCCTGTCTCAAGAGCGGACGTCCTGGATCACGCGGCGCACTGCGAGCGCCAGCGGGTGGGCCTCGAACACCCAGGTCTGCAGTGATGCGCCCAAGCCTTGCGCCACCTCGGCCAGAGCCATCAATGCCTGGGCCGGGTCGTCCGTGCGCATCTTGACGGTCGACCCCGGCTGCCAAGCCATCCGCGAGATGGTCAAGCGGGTCGACCCGGGCATGCGGGCTTGCAGTGCGGCCTGCAGCGCCGCGGAGTCGATTCCGGGAGTCTCATGCTTGTGCTTCTTCTGCCTGTTGCCGCGTCCTCCGTCAGCGCCCTGGATTTTCGGCAGGGCGAGGTAGGCGTGCACGATGACTTCCGCGCCATCGAGCGCCATGACATTGGCATGGTGGCGGTAGGCCAGTGTTGCCAGCCGTTTGCGGCGCACCACGCCAGACACGAGGGCGCAGCCGCCCGCAACGGTCACCGTGCCTTCGCTGACGAGCTGCGCGAACCGGGCAGCCTTGGCGTCGCGGTCCTCACCCCAGTAGTGCACCGCCAGACGTGGCGTTTGCGCAAGCTCGGCACCCAGGTGTTTCTTGACTTCGATCAGCGCCGCATCGTCGGCCGGCTCGAACAAGATCTCCGCCGCCAGCGGTCGGTGCTGCGCCCATGCGGCAAGCAAGTCACCCGCCTCGCGAACGGACTCCGGTTCGAGTGGCCCATCGATGCCCAGCAACGCCAGCACCACATCACCGTGTGGAAACACCGAGGCGGCCGCATGCGGCGCCCGATCCAGCAGGGCCTGCGCGTCCTGGCGGTCGCGTGCCCTTACCGCTGCCAGCAACTGCAACTTGTCGTGCAGGTGCACACCACCGGGCAGCACGTGGGCGCCCTTGATCCAGGCCAGGGCTCGCAGTTCCTTGAGCATGTCGTCGGCGTCGTAGCCGATGGCCATCACCGAGCGGCCGATCGCCAGCAGCTCGCGCGGCGTTTGACGCCATGCAGGGAGGGGGGCAGCGACCACGCGCTCTGCAGCGAACAGGCGATGCCACTCGGGCGGGATATCGACTTCACCGCCCGTCCACCCCGGAAGCAATTGCTCGAGGTAGGCGTTGGCATCCGCCACCGTCTGGAATTTCGCCACCATGACGCATTCACCGCTGTTGTTGCCGGAGAACGCCTGCCACACCGCGACGGGGGGCATGGGTGTGCGTGCAGCAGCATGCGTGCGCCCTGCGCGACGCGCACAACCCTCGCGCGGGCTGGGGGCGTTGAGCTGATCGCGCGCGCTTCGCCAGCCGTGCAGGATTTCCGCGGCGCTGCCCGCCGGCAAGCCTCCGTCATGGAACGAGCAGCCCTGCATGCGCTGGTCGGGCGTGATGGAGACGAAGTCCAGGCCGGCGCCACAGTCGCCGCTGCCTTGTGCGCCGTCGAACAGGCGTGGCGCCGGCACGCTGTCACCGAAGCACACCGACAACCGGCAGGTGATCGGGCTGTCGGCCAGCTGTTCGGCCAAGGTGGCGCGCCCCTCGGGCGAGAGATGCAGACGCGGGTCCGGCCCCACATACGACAGGATCGATGCGTCGTGGCACCCCAGCGCCGCCAATTCCGCGAACAGCGCCGGCAAGCGCGGCAGCAGGGCGTCGTCGACCAACACATTGGCGCCCCAGCGCTGACCATGGTCCGTCATGACCCGTGCCGCGTCGCGCCAGCGGGTACTCTCGTAGATCGACAACCGGACCTGGCTGAGCCGGCCCGCCAGCGCGCCGAAGGTGGCGGCGCGGATCAGCGTGCCGTTGGTCGTCATGTTGAGCGCCAGCGGAGTGGTGCGGTGCAGTTCACTCACCAGTTCGTCGAAGCCTCGGAATGCCAGCGGCTCACCACCGCCGAAGGCGACTTCCAGCGTGCCGGCCCGGGCCAGGTCCTGCAACACCTCGACCGCGGAAGACACGCTCCAGGTACTGGCGCGGCCGGTGTCACGCGAGCAGAAACCGCAGGCGAGGTTGCAGCGGTTCGTGATGCCGAACATCGCGACCCGCGGCGCTTGTCGCCGCAGGCTTCGCGTCGAGCTGTTCTCGATGCGCACATGGGTGCCGGTGGCGGGATGAAAGTAAAGCATTGCCCCATCCAGGGGGTGTGCTCGAAACACGTGGCGGTCCATGCGCGGGGTGGTCCCTGTCTGCTGATGGGCAGATGGTATTCGAGTCATGGCGATGAACCGTTCCGCTGCGAAGGGGGGCCTTTCTGCTTACGTGGAGGCGTGAACATTTGTGAGCGTCGCTTGGACTCACACAGGGCCCGAACTCATAATCGACGCCGGATTGCATGGTTGGCCTGTCACCGCTTTGGCGATGCCACGCCAGGCGCCGCTGGCCCTGCGTACGCCCATTTGATCTCGGGGCCTCCGGCCAAGTTCGCAGTTGCACCGCAGGCCTTCGCACGGCCAACACCCACCTTCCCAGGCGCAGCAGCACATTCATCAAGGGGTAAATCACATCATGCTCAAAAAGGCATTCGTTTCCTCGTGCACCGCTTTTCTCATCGCTGCGTTCGCCCCCGTCGCGCACGCTGCGGAGCCGGCGATGTACATCTATTCGACCATCGATGCCTTGCTCGCCGGCGCCTACGACGGTGAGCTGACCGTCAAGCAACTCGCGGCCAAGGGCGACTTCGGCCTGGGCACGTACAACCGGCTCAACGGTGAAATGGTGGCGCTGGGCGGAACCTTCTGGCACGTCTTGGCCGACGGGACCGTTGCCAAGGCCGATCAGAACGAGCGCGTGCCGCTCGCCTTCGTGTTGCCATTCCGCCCATCGACCTCTTTCGCGGTCAAGGCCTCGGACCAGGCCATGCCGCTGGCTCAGCTGGAAGCCTTGCTCGATGGCAAGCTGGCAAACAAGAACGTCTTCTACGCGGTCAAGGTCTCGGGCGAGTACGGCGATGTGTCGACGCGGGCCATCGCGCCGCAAACGCGCCCGTACCGGCCGCTGGCCGAGGTGTCCAAAGAGCAGGTGGTCTTCCGGCGCGCCGCCGTTGCCGGCACGCTGGTCGGCATCCGCAGCCCTGCGTTTTCGAAGGGCATCAGCGTTCCAGGCTGGCACTGGCACTTCATCTCGGACGCCAAGGATTTCGGCGGCCACGTGCTCGCGGGCAGCCTGATCAAAGGCGAGGTGGCCGTGGCTGAGGTTCGCGCGTTCGACGTGCAACTGCCGGCCACCGATGATTTCGCCCAAGCCGATCAGGCGAAGGACCGCGCGGCCGAACTCCACGAGGTCGAAAGCGGCAAGCGGTGAGGGGGCACTTCGCAAGCAGGACCCGCGTCCCAATCGGAGGAGGGCGCTGAAACATGAGTTGTAGAGAGAAGAACATGAATCAAAAAATCACGGCGCTTGTTTGCCTGGCATTGGCCGGGTGCTCGAGCCTTTCGTACCAGGAGCCCGTGTCGGGGGAGCGGGCGCGGGTGAGGTTCGCGACCCGGACCGACAACGTCGTTCTCGTCAGAGGCTACGACGATGCAAGCTGTTCGGTGAACGAGCAGGAGTGGATGAGGCTCCGGAATGGAACCTTCCTGAACAGCAGCCCGAAGCGCATGGGCATGCCGCTCTGGCGGTTCCACCAGAACGGCGCCAAGGAGCTGTACGTCGACGCGACGCGACCGTTTCACGGCTTGATCACGAGCGGTGAGTCCGACTCGCAATACCAGTTCTCAATCAGCTACAGGTGCGGCGTTGCGCTCAGTTTCCAGTTCAAGCCGGGCCTGGACTACGAGGTCGAGTACGTCTACAACCGGCACGCGTGCAAGGTTTCGGTCAGCCAGATCACCGGTCCCCTGCGATCGGAAACACTGACGCCACTGGCGACGTTCACGAACCGAGCGGACACTCAACACGCCGGCTGCCTTCGTGATTTCGACGGAGGCACCGCTTCTCCTGAAGGCGGCGTGCTGATGAGGACGGAGAAAATTTTCCTCTTGCCGCCGGCCTACGCGCCGAAGGAATGTTGCGACGCCAATTGGCGATAGCATATGGACAGCCGACTCTGCATCAAATGCCATGCTTCTTCGCGTCATGTGGTTGGGGTTCAAGGCGGTGCTGTCCTTGGCCTTGCTGAGCGGTGCGGCGTGGCTCATGGTCAAGGCAACGCCTCACATCGCCGAACAGCCTGAAGTCCTCGGCATTACGGCCGTGCTGCTGTTCATGGCAGCCTTGCTTTGGGTTCGTCTTGACAGACCGTCCACAGCTGCCGGTCTCGTCGTCGTGGTGCTGTCGTTCGGTCCGGCCTTTGCTGCGGCACGTATGACAAGCGGAGAAGTGGCATGGCCGAGAACTTGCACAAGACATCGAGGCTTCTGCGAACTCGTCAACCTCCTTCACGACCTGGGCGGGCCCTACCTGGCGGCGGCTCCGTTGGCGATGGCGGCCTTGATCGTCTTCTTCATTGGCGTTCGTGTGGTCGTTCGTACGAGTTCGCGTCCTTGACGCGTGGCGCCTGTCGCGATGGTTGTTCGCGCTTTCACCAGGGCTCACCCCATGAAGCTGCGGGTGCTCTTCAACCTTGCTCCACCATCATGACCAAGTCGCCTCCCATCTCCAGCATCTACCAGTACCGTACCGTAGACGACCTGCTGTGCACATCGGGCCAGCCCACGGTCGAGCAACTGAGTGCCATCGCGGCGGCCGGTTTCAAGACGATCATCAATCTGGCGCTGCACAACGACCCGCGGTATTCATTGCCGGATGAGGCTGGTGCGGCCCAGGCGCTGGGCCTGAACTACATTCACATCCCGGTTCGGTTCGAGTCGCCCGCCGATGCGGATCTGCAAACCTTCTTCGCTGCCATGGATGCGCACCGCGCGGAGAAGCTCTGGGTGCATTGCGCGGCCAACATCCGGGTCTCCGCTTTCCTGGGGCTGTACCGGGTTGTCCGGCTGGGATGGGACGTCGAGCCGGCCTTCGAGCTGATGCACGGCTTGTGGCAGCCCGATGAAGTGTGGTCGTTGTTCATCGAGCAGGCCTTGGCGAGGCATCGCGGTTGATTCCTTGGTTTGGCTCATGCAGGGGCCCGCGGCAGGAGATTGCTCTGGGCCGGTAGCCTGATACGTCGCCACGGACGCCAAAGCTGTGCCAGCCGGTTGACCGCGACGGAGGGCTGGTTATGCAGGCGGGTTCAAACTGACCTCGATCAGGCGGCAAGTCGCTTGTGCGCGGGGGCCAGATACCATGATCGCTCTTGCATGGCATGAAGTCAGCTTCTCAGGCGTGGTGCTGGCCGGGCTGGTGGCAGGCTATGTCATGGCGATCGCCGGCCTGTGGGCCGGACAGGTGCCGGGTCTCATCGCCATCGACATCGCGGACTACGGCCGCCGCTACATGGTGTCGGACCGCACGAGCGCCTGGCTGCTGGGCTTCGCATCGCATCTGGTCAACAGCGTGCTGCTGGTGCTGTTGTGGGCCTGCGTCATCGAACCCAACTTCGACTGGCCCCGGCCGCTCCTGGGTCTGCTGTGGGGAGAAGTGCTCGCCGTCACGCTCGCCGGCGCTGTCGTGGCGCCGCTGTCCGGGCTCGGGGTCTACGGCCGCAAGACCGGTTCTGCACGTTATGCGCTCACGACCGTGGTGTTGCACGCCATCTGGGGCCTGCTGGTGGGGGTCATCTACTCATGACCACCGTCCGCATGTTCGAACCGAAGATCGCACTGCATGGCGGCGGCGTGGCGGTCGTCAGCGACATGGCAGGACAGATCGACGCCGAAGGCGCCTACGGCCTTTTTGCCGGCGACACGCGCCTGCTCTCCACCTACAAATTCGACGTGAATGGGTGCAGCTGGCAACTGCTCGGCCGAAGCAGCCTGGGCCATGCCAGTGCGCAATGGCACTTCCAGAACCGCACGCTGCGCGATGCGCAAGGCACCATCGAGGCCGGCAGCATTGTCTTCACGCTGGAGCGCCGGGTGGATGGCGTGCTGCACGACGACTGGCGCATCATCTCGTTCGCACAGCGCCAGGTGCAGTTGCGGTTCATCGTGCAACTGGACGGCGACTTCGCCGACCTGTTCCGGGTGAAGGAATCGACGATGCTGCCGCGGCTGCGAACGCTCAGGCTGCCGCGAGACGATGGCTTCACCCTGCGCTATGAGCGCGATGGCTTTTCCCGAGCGCTTCATGTGCGGATCTGGCCGAAGCAGCCGCTCTCGCTCGTGGGCTCGCGCCTTCAGTTCGACTTGACGTTGCAACACGCCGAGCGCTGGCATTGCTGCCTGGAGGCACAGCCCGAGGTGGATCAGCGCGTGCTGACGATGGCCAGTGATCCACACCAACCCGAACCCGACCCGGTCGTCCCGCTCGATCGGATCACGCTGACGGCGGACCCGTTGCTCAGCCAGCCATTCGAATCCGGCCGCAGAGACCTGCATGCGCTGGCACAGCCGCAGCCGCAGGCGCAATCCCAGTCGCCCCCTTACGTGGCCGCCGGTGTGCCTTGGTTTCTGACCCTGTTCGGTCGTGATTCGCTGCTTCCCGCACTGATGGGCGGCCTGGCGGGCCGCTGGATCGCCGAAGGCGCCTTGGCCGCCCTGGCGCCGTACCAGGCACGCGAGCGCGATGATTTCCGCGATGCCGAACCCGGCAAGCTGCCGCACGAACTGCGCCACGACGAACTGACGTACCGCGGCGAGCTCCCGTACTCTCCCTACTACGGCACCCACGACGTGCCGGCCCTGTACTGCCTGACGCTTTGGCATGCCTGGCGATGGAGCGGGCAGCCGATGCTGCTGGACCGGTACTTTGACACGGCGATGCGTGCGCTGGCATGGTGCGAGTCCCATGGAGACTGCGATGGGGACGGGCTGCAGGAGTACGCGACCCGCAGCCGCAAGGGGTACCGCAACCAGGGCTGGAAAGACGCAGGCGATGCCGTGGTCGATGCGCAAGGGCGGCAGGCCCAGCCGCCATTGGCGACCGTTGAGCTGCAAGGCTATCTCTATGCAGCGCGCCTGGCGATGGCCGAATTGATGGATGCGCGGGGCGACACGGTGGCGGCGCAGCACCAGCATGATGCGGCGCGCGCGTTGCGCCGGCGTGTCGAGCAGCGCTACTGGATGCCCGATGCGGGCTTTTATGCCTTGGCGCTCGACCGTGACAAGCGTCAGGTCGATGCCATTTCATCCAACGCGGGACATCTGCTCTGGTGCGGGCTGCCGGCGGCCGATCGGGCCGCGGTGGTGGCGCGGCGGCTGTTCGCACCGGACATGTTCACCGGCTGGGGCCTGCGCACCCTGAGCGCTGCCAATCCCGCCTACAACCCCATCGCGTACCAGCGCGGCTCGGTATGGCCTTTCGATACACTCATCGCCGCAGCGGGACTGAGCCGCTATGGGGCGCACGATGCTGCGCTGGCGTTGATCAAGGGCGTGCTCGATGCCGCTGGGGCCTTCGAGGGCGACCGCCTGCCCGAACTGTTCGGCGGTCTCGATCGTGCCTACGGCGCGCCGGTGCCCTATGCGCAGGCCAACATGCCGCAGGCCTGGTCGGCCGCCGCACCGGTCTTCGCGGCGCAGTTGATGCTTGGCCTCGTGCCCGATGCGCCACATGGGCGTTGCCATGTGCAGCCGGTGCTGCCCGAATGGCTGCCGCGCCTGTCCGTGCAAGGCATTCGCGTGGGCAACGGCGTTCTCCACGTGGCTGCACGCCGTGCAGATCACCGCACCGTGATCGAACAGCTGGAAGGCCACGGCATCGAGCCGGTCGTCGGGACGCCGTCGTCACCGCTTCACGGTCTGCCCCGCTGACGCCGCACGACGCGGTCAAGTCAAACCATCAGCGCGATCAGGCAACCGACGGCCAGGAGGGCCGCCACGACCATCCAACGCCGGCAAGAAAGCCACCACTGTACGCTGCCTGACCGGGCCCGTGCGTCGAAGCGGCCATGGGCACCGAAGGCGCCCGGTACCGGCGCGAAAAGATTGTCCGGCCGGTGTTCTGGCGCAGGGTCCTCGGTCATTTGAGCGTCGTACGCCTTTCGGGCGGCGATGCGATCACCCAGGCCTGGCAGGCACCTCGTGAACAGAATGGCCTGCGCCGCGGGCCAGCCCACCCACCACTCGCGGCGGTCATGAGTTGCTGCCCACACGATCGCCTGTGCGGCGAGCTCCGGCTGAAATATCGGGGGCACCGGCTGCGGCCGCCGTGGCAGGCGGCTGCGCGCCCAGTCGAACTGCGGCGTGTTGAAGGCCGAGAGCTGGACCATCGTGATGCGCACCGAAGACCGCTCGTGGATCAGCTCGCAGCGCAGGGCATCCGTGAAGGCGCGGATCGCCGCCTTGGCGCCGCAATACGCCGACTGCAGCGGAATGGAACGGTAGGCCAGCGCCGAGCCGGTTTGCACGATGCAACCCCGGTTGCGCGGCTGCATGCGTTTGAGCGCGGCGAGTGTCCCGTGCACGGCCCCGAGGTAGGTGACCTCCATCACGCGCCGGAACTCGGTAGGCGTCGTCTCAATGGCCGGGGCGAAGACGGTGGTGGACACGTTGTTGATCCAGATCGAGATGGGGCCGAGCTCTTGCTCGATGCGCTCTGCGGCGGCTTCGACCTGATCTGCGTCGGCCACGTCGAGCGGGATGCCGAGCATCTGCGGCGCGCCGCATTGCGCGAGTTCCGTGCAGGCGGATCGCACCCGTTCGGGGTCGCGCGCGAGGATCGCCACCCGATCGCCTCGGCGGGCGAAGGCCAGTGCCGTGGCGCGGCCGATGCCGGCCGAGCCGCCTGCGATCACCACGACATCGGGGCGGGCCATTCAATGGCCCTCAGTTTGGGATCCGAGGGGAAGGGTGGTTTGCCATGGAGTGCCTCCTTTTGAGTGCCATCTTGGTGCCATCTTGATGTGAATCTTGTTCTCTGGCGAGGCCGCGCCGGGTCTCGGCCCGGCAGCCGAGTCACCTTTCTGACGGCGCCAGAAAGGTGACCCAAAGAGGCGCTCTGAACACCAGCTTCCACGCATTTTGCTCAGGCGCTTCGGCTACGAATCCCCCGCAC
>CBIHPH010000098.1:0-15708 GCA_966212105.1 uncultured Rhizobacter sp. | reverse complement strand
GTCAGCGGCATGAACCCGTACTTCGGCTTCTTCTTCGCCACGAGCACGCTCATCATCGCGGTGCCCACGGCCATCAAGGTGTACAACTGGCTGTTGACGCTGTGGCGCGGCGACATCCACCTCTCGGTGCCGATGCTGTTCGCGCTGGCGTTCATGCTGACTTTCCTGCTGGGCGGACTGACCGGCCTGTTCCTCGGCAACGTCAGCGTGGACATCCCGTTGTCGGGCACCTATTTCGTCGTCGCGCACTTCCACATGGTGATGGGGGTGGCGCCGCTGCTCGTCGTGTTCGGCGGCATCTACCACTGGTTCCCGAAGATCACCGGTCGCATGCTCGACGACCGGCTCGGTCACCTGCATTTCTGGGTGACCTTCCTCGGCACTTACGCGATCTTCTTCCCCATGCACTACCTGGGCCTGCTCGGCATGCCGCGCCGGTACCACCATTTCACCGATTACGAATTCATTCCAGCCTCGGCCCATGCATTCAATGCCTGGATCACGGTCATCGCGCTGATCGTGGGGGCCGTGCAGCTCGTGTTCGTCTTCAACCTCCTGTGGAGCGCGTTCCGTGGCCGCAAGGCCGACCCGAACCCCTGGCAGGCCGCATCGTTGGAATGGGCGACGCCGGAGACCCCACCGGCCCATGGGAACTGGGGGCGTGATTTGCCGGTGGTGCATCGCTGGGCCTACGCCTACAGTGTTCCTGGCGCGCCGCGGGATTTCATCCCCCAAGATGCCCCGTCGAAAGAGGGCGGCGCGGAACCCACCTATGGAGGTGCGGCATGAACACCTCGGCCGTTCCGTTGAACGCCCCTGACGAGGCTGCGCGGGAGCGCGCGCTCAGTGCGGGCCTGTGGGCGTTCCTGGTGGTCGTCACCAGCCTCTTCTCGCTGTTCCTGACCGCCTATGTGATGCGGCTGAGCAGCCCTGACGCCGTGGCCATCGAGATGCCGTGGCAGCTCTGGGTGAGCACCGCGGTGCTGACGCTCGGCAGCGTGATGATGCAGCGCGGGCAATTGAATGCGGGCGGCGCGTGTGCGATGGGCTTCCTCGTGGCGCAGTGGACGGCCTGGCAGGCGCTGCAAGCCGCCAACGTGACGCTGACCGGCAACCCGGCCGCAAGCTTCTTCTACCTGTTGACCGCATTGCACGGCCTGCATGTGGCCGGCGGCCTGGTGGCCTGGGCCAATGTGCAGGCCGCCCCCACGCCGGGGCGCATTGCGATGTGCGCCCGCTATTGGCACTACCTCCTGCTGCTGTGGGTCGTTCTCTTCATGGCGTTCAGCTGGATCACGCCCGAGGTGGCGCGCGCCATTTGCGGGGTGAAGCCATGAGCGCGGTGGCGCCGGTCGCGGCAGGCGCGCGGGGGCTGGTGTCGGACTGGGCGTCCGACCGCCAGGCCTTCCACGTGCCGTGGGGCAAGGCGATGATGTGGGTGTTCCTGCTGAGCGACACCTTCATCTTCGGTTCGTTTCTCACGGGCTACATGACGGTGCGAGGGTCCATCACGACGGCATGGCCCAACCCGAGCGAGGTGTTCGCGCTGCACGTGGGCGGCGTGGAGGTGCCGCTGCTCCTGATCGCGATCATGACGTTCGTGCTCATCACGAGCAGCGGCACGATGGCCATGGCGGTCAACTGCGCCTACCGCGGCGATCGCGTCAACGCGGCCACGCTGATGATCGTCACCGCCGGTTTCGGTGAACTGTTCGTGGCGATGCAGGCCTTCGAATGGTCCAAGCTGATTCTCGAGGGCATGCGGCCATGGGAAAACCCGTGGGGGGCCGCGCAATTCGGGTCCATCTTCTTCATGGTCACCGGCTTTCACGGGCTGCACGTCACCGGCGGTGTGATCCTGTTGCTCATCATCGCGTACAAGCTGCTGCGGGGCGACTATGCCGCCGCCGGAAGCGAGCAGATCGTCGAGATCGTGGGGCTCTACTGGCACTTCGTCGACCTCGTGTGGGTCTTCATCTTTGCGTTGTTCTACCTGTGGTGAGGTTCAACCATGAGCACCAAGACCGGTCAGCAGCATCCCATCGGGCTGTACCTCAAGATCTGGCTGCTGCTGTTCGTGCTGAGCACGATGTCGTACCTGGTCGACTACTTCCACATCAGCGGGTACCTGCGCTGGGGGCTGATCCTGTTGTTCATGCTGCTCAAGGCCGGGCTGATCGTCGCGGTGTTCATGCACATGGCCTGGGAGCGGCTGGCCCTCGTGACGGCCATCTTGCTGCCCACGTTCGGGCTGATGGTGCTCGTGGCGCTCATGGCCATCGAGGCCGGCCACACGCACGCGATCCGCCAGTTGTTTTTCCGCTGAGCTGCTTGGGATTCTGACCGGTCGTCCACGCGGAGTGGATTGACGGAACATAGACGCTTCGGCACGGCTCCAACCGGTACCGGCCATTGTGTGTCGCCGGCAGGAGGTATTTGAGATGACCAAATTCTTCAAGCACTGGCAGGACCCGGTCAACGCGTTGATCGGTTTGCTCCTGTTCCTTTCTCCGTGGTTGTTCGACTTCGCCAACGAAGCCACTGCAGCCGCCAACGCATCGCTGGTGGGCATTGCGCTCATGGCTGTCTCGATCGGTGCCATCGTGGTGCCGCGTGCCTGGGAGGAATGGACCGAAGCAGCCCTCGGGCTGTGGCTGATCATTTCCCCTTGGGTGCTGGGGTTCGCCGACCGCCGGGACATCATGCGCCTGACGGTGGGCGCCGGCATCGTGGTGTTGGTGCTGGCCGTGTGGACCTTGGCAACCGACAAGGACTACAACGCCTGGATGCGCGGCCGCGTGGCGCATTGACCTTGAATGTCGTGGCCGGCAGAGCCGGCGCGACGCACTCCATCGCCGCGGGCCGGGCGATGATCTCGGGCAAGATCCGATCGGATGGATCGGTTCTTGCCCGAACCTTTGAACGGCCGGCCCGAACGGAGCCAGGCGTGAAAAAGTAGGTGCCCCGAATCTGCTGACGCGCCGTTCATGGGGGATGTGAGGGCAGGGGGCATTGGTACGATACCGATTTGCCCGCGCCACATGTCCAGGACCCCACCATCGATCCATGCCAGCTTGGCTGCTGCCGGCCCGGCTTGGAGGGCGTCCACGTGACGGTCGCGCGGGTGCATCTTGGCACCGCGGACGCCGAACATCCGTCGCTGTACCAATTCGCGGCGCTGTCATTGCTGCTGCACGTGCTCGTGGTGGTATGGGTGGGAAGCGCCAGCAGCGATGGCCTACCTTCTTCGCGCCAGGGCGTGATCCCGTTTGGGCCGTTGACGGTGACCTTGGCGCCTCCGCCACCGCCACCATCCCCCCCTGCGCCCGACCAGGCGACGGTGGCGGAAGCACCGCTCGCGCAGGCGCCCCAGCCGGAGCCGGAGCCAGTTCCGGCTCCGGCTCGGCGATCACCCCCTCCAGCCGTCATCCATCTGCCACCGACCCGCCAGTTGCCGGACGCGCCACGGATTTCTCAACGGGAAGCTCCGCGGCACGAACCGCGTCCCGCGCCGCCGGTGTTCGCGGCTTCTCAACCGGAGGCGTCGGCGGAGCCGTCCGAGCAGGACGTGCCGGTTCCTCCGCCGCCACCCCCTGTGCGGGTAGCACCACCGCCCGTGCCTGCACCACCGCCGCCTGCGCCAGTGCCGCCGCCGCCCGTGCCTGCGCCACCGCCGCCTGCCCCGGAGCCGGCGCCGCCCGTGCCTGCACCACCGCCACCTGCGCCAGTGCCACCTGCGCCAGTGCCACCGCCGCCCGTGCCTGCACCGCCACCGCCTGCGCCAGTGCCGCCACCGCCCGTGCCTGCACCACCTCCACCTGCGCCAGTGCCACCGCCGCCCGTGCCTGCACCACCGCCGCCTGCGCCGGTGCCGCCACCGCCCGTGCCTGCACCGCCGCCGCCTGCGCCAGTGCCACCACCGCCCGTGCCTGCACCACCGCCGCCTGCGCCAGTGCCACCGCCGCCCGTGCCTGCACCACCGCCGCCTGCGCCAGTGCCGCCACCGCCTGTGCCTGCACCGCCGCCGCCCGTGCCCGCATCACCGCCAACTGCGCCGGCCGCTGTTCCTGCAGCGCCGGGGCCGGTGTCACCCGGGCCGGCCGCAGCGCCTGCGCCTGCCGCGCGGCCTGGTGTGCAGAACGGGGTGCCCGCCGGCAGCGTCGACCTGCGGGGCGGGACGTCCCCAGCGCCGTCGGCGAGTGCCCCCCCACCCTTGAAGCTGGACCTCAACCCCGCGCGGGGCGCCGGCCTGCCGTCGAATTCGGGTTCGCGCGGAGCCTTGAACCTGCTCCCTCCGCCGCCCGAACGCAAGTCGAAGCTGGCGGAGGACATGCAGAACGCGGGCAAGCCCGATTGCCGCAAGGCCCACCAGAATGCCGGGCTGCTGGCCATCGTGCCGCTCGCCCAGTCCGCGCTCAGCAAGGACGGAGATTGCAAATGGTGACGGGGCAGGGCTTGTGGGGTGTGGCGGCACGGGCCGTCGCATAAAATTCGCCATGCCTTCGCCTCGAGATCTTCCGCACGCATGAGCTCTCCTTCCGACGAACACGCCATGCGCATCGCCCTCGATCAGGCTCAGAACGCCTGGCTCGTGGGCGAGGTGCCGGTCGGCGCGGTCATCATGCGGGCCGGCCAGGTGATTGCCACCGGCTACAACCGGCCCATCACCGAACACGATCCCACCGCGCATGCGGAGATCGTGGCGCTGCGCCATGCGGCCACGCTGCTCGGCAATTACCGTTTGCCGGAATGCGAGCTGTACGTCACGCTCGAACCCTGTGCGATGTGCGCGATGGCCCTGATGCACGCCCGCTTCAAGCGCGTCGTGTTCGGTGCGACGGATCCAAAGACCGGTGCGGCAGGCTCGGTGGTGGACCTGTTCGGTGACCCCCGGCTCAACCACCACACGAAGCTCGAGGGCGGGTTGTTGGCAGATTCGTGTGGCCAGGTGCTGCGCGATTTCTTCGCCGAGCGCCGCGAGCAGTACCGGCAGCGCCGCGCGGCTTCAACGGCGGAGCCCCAGGCTGCGCCCGTGGCACCATCTTCTCCCCAGATTCCCACCGGCGATGCGATCGAAATTGATGTCATCGCACCGCCGAACTGACGAACTTTTTCCCACATGACCTCGTTGACCTTGTTCACCCCGTCCGGCGTCGTCGCCAAGGCGGCACCCCTGCGGCTGGCCGCCAAACGCCTGAAGGGCCTCGGCTTCGACGTCTCCGTCGATGAATCCGCGCTCGCCAAGCACCAGCGGTTCGCAGGCGATGATGACCTGCGCCTTGCTGCGCTCCACCGCGTGGCCGCCCAGGCCCCCTCGGTGGCGCTGGCCACGCGCGGCGGCTACGGCCTCACCCGCCTGCTCGACCGTCTGGACTGGAAGAAGCTGGTGCGCGCGGCCGAACGCGGCACCCGTTGGGTGGGCTACAGCGACATGACCGCGCTGCAGCTGGGTCTGCTGGCCCACGGCAAGGCCCCCTCGTGGGCCGGACCGCTGGCCGTGGGCGATTTCGGTGGCGACACGCTCGACGAGGTCACGCCCGATTGCTTCAGGGAGGCCATGACCGGCGCACTCGAGGCCATTGGCTTTCGCACGGAGGAGGGCTTCGACGGCGTGGAGGCCAAGGGCGTGCTGTGGGGCGGCAACCTGTGCGTGCTCAATTCGCTGCTGGGCACGCCGCACTGGCCGCGGATCAAGGGCGGCATCCTGTTCCTCGAGGACGTCAACGAACACCCGTACCGCATCGAGCGCAACCTGCTGCAACTGCATCAGGCCGGCGTACTGGATGCGCAGAAGGCCATCTTGCTGGGCTCGTTCACCGAATTCAGGAAATCGCCGCTCGACCGGGGCTACTCGCTCAAGACCGTGGTGGCGCACCTGCGCTCGCTGACCGACACCCCCATTCTGACCGGGCTGCCTTACGGCCACGTGGCCACGAAAGTGTGCCTGCCGGTGGGCCGCAAGGCGACGCTGGCGGTGCAAGGCCGCGACGCCTTCCTCGGGTGGGCTTCGCCGCACGACCACAGGCACCACGACCACGCCCACCACGGCGATCACGGCCGATCGAACGGCAAGCGGACGCGATGATCTCACGCTGGCTGTGGGCAGTCTTGCTGGTGTGCCTGGCGGGCTGTGACAACAGCCCGCACCCGACAGGGAGCGAGCGCACCAACACGCTGTTCATTGCCTTCCAGGAGCGCTCTCCGCGCTACCTCGACCCCACGGCTTCGTACGCCAACAACGAGACCCCGGTCGTGTACCAGGTGCACGAGACCCTGTACGCCTACCACTACCTGAAGCGGCCGTACACGCTGGTTCCCAGGGTGGCCGCCGAGGTGGTGCAACCCCGCTACCTGGACGCCAATGGCAGGGCGCTCGCGGACGATGCGCCAGGGGAACGGGTGGCCGAAAGCGTGTACGACATTCCGATCCGCCGCGGCGTGATGTACGCGCCTCACCCCGCCTTCGCCCGGGATGAACAAGGGCGCTACCGCTATCACGCGCTGACCGCGAAGGACACCGAGGGCAAGCGTTCGCCGTTCGATTTTCCGTTTGCTGGCACGCGAGAGCTGGTCGCCGACGATTTCGTCTACGCCTTCAAGCGGCAGGCCACGCCGCGCATCGAGGCGCCCATGTTCAGCGTCTTCTCGGAGCACGTGGTGGGGTTGAAGGCCTTCGGCGAGCGCATCCGGGCGGAGGACAAGGCGCTGCGCGCGTCGCTCGATCCTGCAGAGCGCGACAAGCCCTTCCTCGATTTCCGGAACTGGCCGCTCGAGGGCGTGCAGGCGCTCGACGCGCACACCCTGCGCATCCGCATCAAGGGCAAGTACCCGCAGTGGAAGTACTGGCTCGCGATGACGTTCACCGCGCCCATCCCCTGGGAAGCGGAGAAGTTCTACGCGCAGCCGGGCATGGCGCGCAATGGCATGGCGTTGTCGCGCTGGCCCGTGGGCACCGGGCCCTACATGCTGCGCGAGTACGAACAGGACCGCCGCCATGTGCTCGTGCGCAACCCGCTGTACCGCGAGGATCCGTACCCCTGCGAGGGCGAAGCGGAGGACCGCGAGGCCGGCCTGCTTGCCGATTGCGGCAAGCCGATGCCGTTCATCGACCGGGTCGAGTTCGATGTCGAAAGGGAGCGCGTGCCGCTCAAGTCCAAGTTTGCCCAGGGGTACATCGATGTGCCCGAGATCGAGCGTGCCGACTGGGGCGTGGAATTCCTCGCCGACATGAACGACGACGATGCCACGAGGGACCGCTTCAACGCCCGCGGTTTCCAGTTTCCGCAGACCGTGGACCTGACCACCTGGTTCATCGGCTTCAACATGCTCGATCCGGTCGTGGGAAAAGGCGACACGCCGCAGCGCGATGCCCGGAACCGCAAGCTTCGCCAGGCGCTCTCCATCGCGATGGATTGGGAAGAAGGCTATGGCCGCATCTTCCTGTACAAGGCGGGCGAAGCGGCCCATGGCCCGCTGCCCGCCGGGATTTTCGGGTCGCGCCACGGCACCCTCGAGGGGCGCAATCCGGTCACCCATGAGGTCAAGGACGGCAAGGTGGTTCGCCGGTCGATCGACGAAGCGCGCCGCCTGATGGCCGAGGCCGGTTACCCGGACGGGCGGGATGTCGAGACCGGTCGCCCGCTGGTGCTCAATTACGATTTCCAGCGAGCGCAGACGCCCGAGCTGAAGGCCGAACTGGACTGGACGATCAGGCAGTTCGCCAAGCTGGGAGTGCAGCTGGAGATCCGCGCCACCGACTTCAACCAGTTCCAGGACAAGATGCTCAAGGGCAAGCACCAGGTCTTCTTCAGCGGATGGGTGGCCGACTATCCCGATGCGGAGAATTTCCTGTTCCTGCTGTACGGCCCGAACTCAAAATCAAAGCATGAGGGCGAGAACATCGCCAACTACGAGAACCCCGCGTTCGACAAGCGCTTCAAACAGTTGCAATTGCTCGACGATGGCCCGCAGAAGCAAAAGCTGATCGATGAGATGGTCGGCATCGTTCGCACGGATGCGCCGTGGATCTTCGGCTACCACCCTTACGCGGCGGGCGCCTATGCGCCATGGGTTCGCAACGGCAAGCCCGGCGTGATGGTGCGCGACGTCATCCGCTACCACCGCATCGACCCGGCCTTGCGCACCCGACGCCAGGCGGAGTGGAACCATCCGATCACCTGGCCGCTGTGGGTCCTCGCCGCCGCCGGTCTGGCGCTGGCCGTGCTCGGCCAACAGGCGTACCGCCGGCGCGAGGGAGCGGTGGCGCTCGCGGCGAAAGGTTGAATCGTGGGCCGCTACCTCCTTCGCCGAACCGTCTACGGGCTCCTGGTGCTCATCGGGGTGAACCTGTTGACGTTCGTGCTGTTCTTCACCGTGAACACGCCGGACGACATGGCCCGCCTGAACATCGGCGGCAAGCGCATCACGCAGGACCAGATCGTCAAATGGAAGGCCGAACGCGGCTACGACAAGCCGCTCTACTGGAACAATGAGGCCGAGGGGACGGCCAAGGTGACGGAAACGGTGTTCTGGGAACGGTCGGTATCGCTCTTCGCCTTGCGTTTCGGCCGGTCCGACGCGAGCGGCGCCACCGACATCGGTCACGAGATCGGCCGGCGCATGCTGGTGAGCCTGCAGCTGGCGGTGCCGCTCTTCCTGCTGCAGGTGGTGGCCAGTGTCTTGTTCGCGCTCGTGCTCGTCTTCTTCAAGAACACGCGCATCGATTTCTGGGGCGTGGTGCTGTGCGTGCTGATGCTGTCCATCAGCAGTCTCTTCTACATCATCGTCGGGCAGTTCGTGTTCTCGCGGGTGCTTCGCCTCGTGCCCATCTCCGGCTGGGCGCCGGGGCTGGATGCCGCGCGTTTCCTCGTGCTGCCGGTGATGCTCTCGCTGCTGTCGCGGCTGGGCGGTGAAGGGCGGCTCTACCGGGCCATGTTCCTCGAAGAGATCGGCCGCGACTACGTCCGCACCGCGCGCGCCAAAGGGCTGGGCGAGGCCGTGGTGCTGGGGCGCCATGTGCTGCGCAACGCGCTGATCCCGATCATCACCAGTGCCGGCAGCTACCTGCCCTACGTGTTCCTGGGCAGCCTCGTGTTCGAAAGCTTCTTCGGCATCCCGGGGCTGGGCGCCTACGTGATCGACGCCATTTCGGGCCAGGATTTCGCCATCGTGCGATCGATGGTGTTCATCGGCTCGCTGCTCTATGTGGCCAGCTACGTCCTCATCGATGTGGCGTACACCTGGGCGGACCCGCGCGTGAGGTTGTCATGACGGGTGCGCTGCCAAAGTGGGTGTTGCTCTGGTCGGACGCCGTCGTCCTGTTGCTCGCCGTGGCGCTGATTCTGTACGGATGGCGTGTGCGGCTCGACGTCAGCCGCCGCCGGGACTGGCTCAAGGTCTTCCGACAGCCGGCAGCCCTTTGTTCGGCCGTGGTGCTTGCTGCGTTCCTGCTGGTGGCCGTGGCCGACAGCCTGCACTTCCGGCGCGCGCTTCCTGCAGGCGGCGGTGCGGGCGCCGCCCAGGCGTACAGCACGCAGGTGGAGTCGTGCCTGGACCTGCTGCTGGCGCCGCTGGCGCGGAGCCGCGAGGTCACCTATTCGGCCCCGCTCGCCTCGCGTGCATTCGCCAAGGCCACGGTCGGCACCGAGCGGGTTTTCCCCCGTCTGCTGCACGGCGGCGCGCACCTGAATGACGATGTCACCGAGCGCCTGGGCGACGTGGCCGGGCGAGCGGCCGCGGGGCTTGCGGCCGGTCTCGCGGTGGCCTCGGCACTGGCACTGGCCGGCTTTGCCGCGCTGGGCGGCCGCGGGGCGCTGGCGGCCGCCTGGCATCACCACACCGAGGTGCCTTGGCACGCAGCCTTCTGGACGGCGCTCGGCCTGGGCGCTGTCGTCGGCCTGATCATCGCCATCGCGCCGCACTACCATGTGCTCGGCACCGACCGCACCGGCAACGACGTCCTGTACCAGGCGCTCAAGAGCGTGCGCACCGCATTCGTGATCGGCACCTTGTCGACCATCGCCACGCTGCCGTTGGCCGTGGGGCTGGGCATTGTGGCGGGCTACTTCCGCGGCTGGGTGGACGACGTGGTCCAGTACCTCTATACCGTGTTGTCCTCCATTCCCAACGTGCTCCTGATTGCCGCCTGCGTGCTCATGATGCAGGTGTTCATCGACACCCATCCCGACCTGTTCGAGACGGGCGCCGAGCGTGCCGACCTGCGCCTGTTCCTGCTGTGCGTGATCCTCGGGTTGACCGGCTGGGCGGGCTTGTGCAGGCTCGTGCGGGCGGAGACGCTCAAGCTGCGTGAACTCGATTACGTCCAGGCCGCCACCGCGTTCGGCGTGGGCCCGTGGCACATCATGGCGCGGCACATCTTCCCGAATGTCGTGCACCTCGTCATCATCACCACGGTGCTCGATTTCTCGGCGCTGGTGTTGTATGAGGCCGTGCTGTCGTACGTCGGCGTCGGTGTCGATCCGACGATGAACAGCTTCGGCGGCATGATCAACCTCGCGCGCAGCGAGATGTCACGTGATCCTGTCGTCTGGTGGTCTTTCGTTGCGGCGTTCGGCTTCATGGTGTGCCTCGTGCTGGTGGCCAACTTGTTTGCCGACGGCGTGCGCGATGCCTTCGACCCGCGGGCACGCGTCTTCCGTGCGCGCCGGCCGGCACCGCCCAAAGAGGTGGCGTGATGTCCCTCAGGATCGACGACCTGCATGTGGAACTCGACAGCGATGCCGGCCTGGTGCGGGCCATCGAGGCCCTGCACCTGAGCCTGCGCAGGGGGCAGACCTTCGCACTCGTGGGCGAATCCGGCTGCGGCAAAAGCATGACCGCGCTCGCGCTCATGCGGCTGCTGCCCGAGAATGGCCGCATCACCCGAGGCAGCGTGCACCTCGGCGATGAGCAATTGCTGGCATTGCCGGAGTCGCGCATGCGCGCCGTTCGCGGCGGCCACATCGGCATGATCTTCCAGGAGCCAGGCACGAGCCTCAATCCGGTCATGACGATCGGCGACCAGATCGTCGAGAGCATCGAGGCACACACGCCGTTGCGCGGCGATGCGGCCAGGGCGAAGGCCGTGGCGTGGCTGCACCGCGTGGGCATTCCGGAAGCCGCGCGGCGCGTGGACGACTACCCGTTCCAGCTGAGCGGCGGTCAAAAGCAGCGCGTGATGATCGCGATGGCCCTGGCTGCCGAGCCCGACTACCTGGTGGCCGACGAACCCACCACGGCGCTCGACGTCACCATCCAGGCCCAGGTGCTCGACCTGCTGCGCGAGCTGCAGGAAGAAGAGGGCATGGGCATGCTGCTGATCACCCATGATCTGGCGGTGGTGGCCGGCATGGCGCACCGGGTGGCGCTCATGTACGCCGGCCAGATTGTCGAGGTGGCCGATGCGGCGGACTTCTTCCGCACGCCACAGCATCCCTATGCACACCTGCTGCTTCGGGCGCTGCCCGATGCCCGCAAGCGGGGCCAGCGGCTCGCGGCCATTGCAGGCACGGTGCCGGCATTGTCGGGCACCTTCGCGGGATGCCGCTTCGCACCGCGGTGCGACCGCGTGATGGCCCACTGTGCGAGCACCGAGGTGGCACTCCTGCCCACGCCGCCCGACCGCCATGTCCGTTGCCTCCTGTACAGCGGCGGCACTGTCGCCGCCTCCGGGCCGCCGGTGATGCTGACGCCGCTGGCCGCGACCGCAAGCGATGCGCAGGCCGAACCGCTGCTCGACGTGGCCGACCTCACCGTGCGCTACGCGGCGCGGCGCGGCTGGCTGCGGCGGCGCCCGCCGTCCACCTCGGTGGTCGACGGCGTTTCCCTGTCGATCGGCGTGGGGCGCACCCTGGCGTTGGTGGGCGAATCCGGCAGCGGCAAGACCACCACCGGCAAGGCCATCGTCCAGCTGCTGCGGGGGCATGCCGAGGTCACGGGCCGCGCCATGTTCGCCGGCCGCGACCTGTTCCAGCTGGAGGGCGCGTCGCTGCGCGAGGTGCGCAGTGCCATCCAGATCGTGTTCCAGGATCCTTTTTCGTCCCTGAACCCGCGGCTCAAGGTGCTGGATCTCCTCGAAGAAGGTTTGATCGCGCTGCGCCCCGGGCTCGATGCCGCCGCACGCCGCGCGCGCCTGGTCGCACTGCTCGACCGGGTGGGTCTGCGGGCCGATGCGCTGTGGCGCTACCCCCATGAATTTTCCGGGGGCCAACGCCAGCGCATCGCGATCGCCCGTGCGCTTGCGGTGGAGCCCCGGCTGATCGTCTGCGACGAGCCCACGTCGGCGCTCGACGTCTCGGTGCAGGCCCAGATCCTGAATCTCCTCAAAGATCTTCAAGACGAGTTTCATGTGTCCTACCTGTTCATCACGCACAATATCGGCGTCGTGGAATACATCGCCGACCATATTGCGGTGATGCGGCACGGGCGAATCGAGGAATCCGGGGCGGCACAGGATGTGCTGGCCCATCCTCAAACGGATTACACGCGGCGGCTGTTGGCCGCGGTACCCCGGCTCGCCTGAATCGGGAGAGGCAGGTTCGGTGCGCAGGAAACGCACCGAACCGGCAGGAAAAACCAGAAGTACACATGCAACCATCCGCCATCAGCCTGGCCATGTTGGCTTTGTGGGCCGGCGTGCCCACGGCAGCGCGCGCCCAGGAGGCCGTCACCCTGCCGAAGGTCGAAGTCACCGGCAGCCGCATCCCCCAAATCGAGAACGAGACCTCGACCCCGACGCTCGTCATCACCCGCAAGGACATCCGGGCCATGGGCCTGGCTTCCTTGAAGGAAGTGCTCGATTCACTGACCGGGTCGAGCCAGCTGCAGACCGGGTCGAACCGGACGGTCAACGACATGACCGGCTCCGCTTCTTATGCGGCGGGGGCGTCGGCAGCATCGCTGCGCCACCTGGGGCCGCAGGCCACCCTCGTGCTGTTGAATTCCAGGCGGCTCTCGTCGTTCGCCATGCACGACGATCCGGCCATGTTCACCGACCTGAACACGCTCCCGCTCGATGCGGTGGAGCGCATCGAAGTGCTGCGCAGTGGGGCATCGGCCATCTACGGTTCCGATGCGATCGCAGGCGTCATCAACATCATCACCCGCAAGAACTATCGGGGGGCGGCGCTCCGCGCGAGCCAGGAGAGGTCCACGAACTCAAGCGACTTCCGCACCACCACGGCCGGTGTGACGGCCGGGGTGGGCGACTGGCGGGAAGACGGCTTCAACCTCATGCTCAATGCCGAGCTGTACCGGCGGTCCGCCGTGTCCTGGGCCGATGTGCTGCATCTGGTCAATCCCGAATCCACGAAATACGGCTTCGGCATCGGGGCGCGGTCGCGCTGGAGCAATCCCGGCAACATCAACGGCGTGGCGCTGGCCGGCTGCGACCCGTCTCAACTCGAAGGTACCAGCTGCACCTATGACAAATACCAGCGCCTGGAAGCCCAGCCCGCGTCTGATCGTGGGAGCCTGCTGCTGAGCGGCCGGCTCGCCCTCCGGCCCGGCCTCGAGGGCTTCGCCGAGGCGCTGTACGGCCGCTCGAAAACCATGTACGTGATGCCCGATCCCACGTACGACCCGCAGACGGTCAACACCTGGTTCGATCCAGCCACGGGGCAACTCAAACTGTTCCAGGGCCGGGGCCTTCCCGCGGGACACCCGCTCAACTTCACCGGCCAGGACAACGCACCGCTGACGTACCGCTTCACGGATGCGGACTCGCACCTCCTGGTGGAGTCGGTCGCCTACCGGGCGCTGGCCGGCCTGCGCGGCACCGAACGCGGCGTCGATTGGGAGAGCGCGGTGGGGCTGACAGGCAGCACCGTGCGCTGGGGCTCCCGAGGCCTTTTCAGCGACAGCGGCTTCAGATCCCTGATCGGAGACTACGGCTCGAACAACGACCCCCAGTTCTTCAACCGCGGTTACCACATTGGCGGCGGCAACAGCGCCGACGTGCTGAACACGCTGTTCCCGCTGTTCAGTCAGACCGGCCACATGAAGCAGGCCTTCATGGACGGCCGGCTGTCCGGGCCCGTGGGCACCTGGGGCGGGCGTCCCGTCGACATGGCCCTGGGCTTCGACCTTCGACACGAATCACTCGACATCTCCGCCTCCGACAATCTGACCGCGGGCGACATCGTCGGGGCAGGGATGGCCCAGACCCAGGGCCGCCGCACCTTCGGTTCGGTGTTCACCGAGGCCGAGGTGCCCGTCACCGAGCGCCTTGAACTGCAAGCCGCTGCGCGCGTCGACAAATACCAGCAGTTCCGGGCCAACCTGTCCCCGAAGCTGGGCATGCGGTTCGAGGCTTCCAGGGAACTCATGGTTCGAGGCCATGTGGAATCAGGCTTTCGCGCGCCGAACCTCGTCGAGAATTCCTCCACCACGCTCTATGGGTTCGACTACCCCGTGTCCGACCCCAAGCGCTGCGACCAGGCCATGCGGCTCGCTCAGGACTTGACCACCCAATCGGAGAATCCCGCGCTCACCGACGCGGCCCGTGCGGCGCTCGTGGCCCGCGCCTCGAAGGTGCAAGCCCTGGAATGTGCTGGTGGTGTGCCTGCCATCCGCAACAGCAACCCGGCGCTCAAGCCGGAGAAGTCGGTGGGCAAAACGCTGGGTCTCGTGTTCTCCCCCAGCGAGCGTTTCCTCGTGGAGGCGGACTACTGGCGCATCGTGCGCCGCAACGAAATCGGTTTCACCAGCGGCCAGGCCCTCGTGAACGCGGAGGACACGCTGCCTGCCGGGCGCGTCACCCGACTGCCCTTGCTCAATGACCGTTCCTTCACCCAGGCGGAGCAGATCCAGTATGGCGTGACGGCGGGGGCACTCTCGGGCACCACCAGCCAATACGAGAACGCCGCGAAAACGGCCGCAGCAGGCGTGGACTTCGGTATCCGCGGCCGCATGCCGACCCAATGGGGCGTGGTGACGACCGCGGTGCAGGCTTCGTACCTGAGCGACTTCTACCGATACAGCACCTTCCGCGGCGGCTGGGGCGACAACCTCGCGGGCCGCTACGGCTACCCGCGCTGGCGCGCACACTGGACCACCGGCCTCGATACGGGCTCCTTCGCGCATGAACTGCGACTGAACTTCATTGGTGGCACGAACCTACGGGGCGACTTCTACGACGTCGGCTGGACCGAACAGGATTGCATCGACAACGGCTGGAGCGCCGGCGACTGCCGGGTGCGCCGCTCGTTCACCCTCGACTACGCGCTGGCCTACACGGCAGTGCCGGGCCTGACCATTTCACTCAACATCCGCAACCTGCTGAACACCCGCCCGCCAGTGGATCAGCGAGCCTTCTACGAGCTTGGCGGCTCGGCGATCCCGCAGAACCTGGCCGATGTGTACCGGCGCACCGTTCGTCTCGCACTCGAGTACAAGTTCCTGTGAACGCCATGTGCGCGGAACACCGCTTGTCACCCCGGCGAAAGCCGGGGCCCACTGCCACCGGTGGATACCGACGTACGTCGGTATGACATCAGGGAGGGCCGGCGCGGGCTGTGCGATGCAGGCCCCGGTGCAGCAGGCTCGGGAACGGCACGCATCCACCCGCTTGTCACCCCGGCGAAAGCCGGGGCCCACTGCCACCGGTGGATACCGACGTACGTCGGTATGACATCAGGGAGGGCCGGCGCGGGCTGTGCGATGCAGGCCCCGGTGCAGCAGGCTCGGGAACGGCACGCATCCACCCGCTTG
>CBIHPH010000097.1:0-16413 GCA_966212105.1 uncultured Rhizobacter sp. | reverse complement strand
GCGGGGGATTCGTAGCCGAAGCGCCTGAGCAAAATAGCGGGGAAGCTGGTGTTCAGAGCGCCTCATTGGGGCACCTTTCTGGCGCGACAGAAAGGTGCCTCGGCTGCCGGGCCGAGACCCGGCGCGGCCTCGCCAGAGAACAAGATTCTCAAAAAGCAGCAAGTTGCCCAACGTGACGCCCAAGAGGCCGGAGGGGGGACACAACAGGGGGGGCGTGCCCCCTCGTGATCAGCATCACAGCAGTTTCCTTTAAGTACGCCTTCGAGCCGCGCACCACCCGGAAATGCGACTTTGACCGCTTGCGCCGCCCAACGGTCGCGTTCAGCATCAGCGGTGTATTCTCCGAAACTTCCGTTCACGGAAGTTCGCCTGCAAGGCTTCCTAGCGAGAAGAGCCAACTCCTCTCTCAGACCGCATGAAAATCCGCGTCCTCGGTTGTTCCGGCGCCATCGCCGCTGGCAGCCGAACCACTGCCTTTCTGGTTGACCATGACGTGCTGGTCGATGCTGGAACGGGCGTGGGCGATCTCTCGCTAGATGAGCTGGCGTTGGTCGACCACATCCTGGTCAGCCATTCGCACCTGGATCACGTGCTGTCCATCGGCCTGCTCGCCGACACGGTGATGCGTCGTCGCCAAGCCGCCGGACGCGGGCCCGTGCAGGTTCATGCTTTGCCTGAAACGCTCGATGCGTTGCGGGCGCACATCTTCAACGGTGTCATCTGGCCCGACTTCACCCGGCTGCCGAGCGCCGAATGCCCGGCGCTCGTGCTTGTGCCGCTGGCCCTGGGTGACCGACTGGTGCTGGGCGGCAAGCGGTTCGAGGTGCTCAGTGCCGCACACACGGTGCCCGCCGTCGGCTTCGCACTTGAAGGTGCCGAAGGCCACTGGGTGTTCACCGGCGACACCGGTCCGAACCCGGACCTCTGGGAACGCCTGGCCGGCATGCCAGTGGCGCATCTGGTGATTGAAACAGCCTTCTCCGACGATGAACATGAGCTGGCCCGCATCAGCCACCACCTTTGCCCGGCCGACCTCGGCCGTGAGTTGGCGCGGCTTGCGGGCAGTGTCAATGTTCACATCACACACATCAAGCCGGGGGAGGTGGCCCGTGTGATGGAGGAAGTGGGAGCGCTTTCCACTCCGCATCGCATCTCGCCGCTCTTCGCGGGCCAGGTGCTCGACCTGGATTGAGCCGACCCTTGTCGGCCTGGAGTGACCATTTCTGTCAGCCACGGCCCATGTGGTGAAAACCCTTTGGGGGCCCGGTGACCCAACCTGTCAGAACAACGGTCAAATTGCACACCAATTCGAGGGATGGCGGTTGGCACGCCGGCTGCAACTGAACCAGCGTGTCTCACCGGTTTCCTTGATTAGGAGCATTTGAAATGAAGCGTTCTATCCAAAAGGGTTTCACCCTCATCGAACTGATGATCGTCGTGGCGATCATCGGCATTCTGGCTGCTGTTGCACTGCCGGCTTATCAGGACTACACCGTCCGCACACGCGTTACTGAAGGCCTGAACCTGGCTGAAAGTGCCAAGAAGGACATTGCGACCGATGGTTCCGCTACGGCCATCGACTTGGCGACGACCCGGGCCACGTGGAACGGCAAAGCTGCCGGCACCGGTGCCAACAGCAAGTACGTCGATCAGGTGCAGATTGCGGCTAACGGGGAAATCACGGTGACCTTCAACGCGACTGCGGTCGGTGTGACCGCCGGCCAAAACACCCTGGTGTTGGCTCCGTATGTCCGTGCTGGCGCGGCCGGTACCTCTCAGACGCTGGTTGCGGCACAAACCGCAGGAGTTACCGGTACCATCGACTGGGCTTGCGCTTCCGCCACTCAGGCGTACGCCACCGCCAACAGCATGGGCCCCATGACGGCCGGTACGCTGCTGGCCAAGTACGCTCCTGCAGCCTGCCGCTGAGCATGCCGCGATGAAAAAAGGCGCTTCGGCGCCTTTTTTTTGAGCCCGCTTTTTTGCACCTCGGGTTCCATTGACCGTGATGTCACCGGGAGTCACCATGCATTCCTCCCAAAAAGGTTTCACATTGATCGAACTGATGATTGTGGTCGCGATTGTTGGCATCCTCTCGGCCATTGCTGTGCCGGTCTATCAGGAATACATGATTCGCACGCGCACCTCCGAAGGTCTGTCGATTTCGGCTGGTGCAAAAGCGCAGATTCGAGCGGGGTCCAGCACGGCGGTGGAACTGAGCAACTCAGCGTCCATCTGGAACGATCAGGCAGGGACCGCGGGTGCGACCAGCAAATTCGTGAACAGTGTCATCATTTCCGCCGCCCCAGGGCTGACGCAAGGCGAAATCACGATCACCTATAACGCGACCGCTGTCGGACTCGCAGCGGCGCAGACGCTCGTGCTCAGTCCCTGGGTGACAACCGGTGCTGCGCCGGTGCCACTCGGGGCCTCTTATGCCCCGAGCGTCACGGGCCCCGTCGACTGGAGCTGTCAGTCAGCGACCAATGCCGTGGCGACCGCTCGCAACTTGGGTGGCACGTCCGGCACGCTGCCAGCCCGATACGCACCGAGTGAATGCCGTTGATGCCATGCCTGAAACGTTGAATTGGCCGCACCAATGGCGGCAACGCCTCGCGGCCGCCGGGATACACCTTGCCATTTCGGCTCTGATCGCCCTCGCCGCAGCGGCATTGGTGTTCGGGGTCTGGTTTCCGGGGATGTACCGCCTGATGTCCGGCGGTCAGAGCTTGTTTACCCTGGTGGTGTCCGTGGACGTGGTACTGGGGCCGCTGCTGACCTTCGCCGTGTTCGATCGCACGCGAAAGAGTATTCGGCATCTCCGGATGGACCTGCTGGTCATCGCACTGCTGCAAGCCGGTGCGCTCGCCTACGGTCTGCATACGGTCATGGAAGTGCGACCTGTGGCGCTGGTGTTCGAGGTCGACCGATTCCGCGTGGTCACGGCAACCGACGTGGATGAAGCGGAATTGCCGCAAGCCGCGCCTCCGTATCGGGCGCTGCCGCTGCGCGGCCCTTGGTTGCTCTCGACACGCGAACCGAGCACACCCGCCGAACGCAATGACGCACTGTTCAAGGGGCTCCATGGAATTGACATCGGGCAACGCCCCTTGTTTTGGCAACCCTATGGGGAAGCGAAGATTCGGGTGAAAGCAAAGGCGAGGGCGGTCTCCCTGTTGTTCGACAAATACCCGCAGCGCCGAGCAGAACTCGAGGAATCACTGGCCCAAGCGGGGCTCGACGCCCGAACTGCACGCTTTCTGCCGGTGACGGCTCGAGGTGACTGGGTGGCTTTACTTGATCCGAACGAGGGCGTGGCCGGCTTCGCACCCTTTGACGCCTACTTCTGAACAGCCGTCTCATTCCCTTGGAGGCTCGAAGCGCCGTATCGCCAAGATCTGCATGGCTGTACTCGGGACCGGTCGGTTCCCCCCAGGCAAATACGGGCGATCCGAATGGCGTTGATTTTCCTTGAGTAGTTCGTGGCCCCACAATCGCGTCTTTGCGATTGCTTCAGCCCGCCCCATGCCCGTGACTCCGAAGGCCGCCTCCCCGTCTGCATTCCCGTTTCACTCCGACAGCACGGTGCTTCGCGCATGAAGGCGGCCGTGTACAGGCCGGATGCGATACCGGCAGGCGGCAACTTCAGCTTGGCTGTTGGTTTTGCTGCCTGCATTGCCGTCGGTCTGCCGGCATTGCTGGCGTTCAATCTGCCACCGTCGGCCACGTTCCTGAACCAGGCTGCGGCGCTCGGGGGTTGGGGGTTGTTCATGCTGATGCTGACGCTGTTCCCCGGCCATGGCGCACAGCATCCGATGCCTGCTTCGATCGGGTTGAGGGCGCTGGTCGGTGCGCTCGTGATTCTGGCTGCCCTGGCGTTTCTGGCGCGCTGGACGGCGGCCTTGCCCAGCGGCCTCGCACTCTCCTCCGCCGGCTCGATCGGGGCGGCCATCGCCGTCGTGTCCGTTTCGGCTGCCGTGCGGCAGCGCAGCAGCGGCCAGGCGGCGTTCGAAGCCTTTTGTCTGGCCCTCCTGGCGACCGGTGCGTTGAACCTCGCCATCGCGCTCATCCAGTACTTTGATCCTTCGTTGCCCGATGGCGATTGGCTGGCACGTCCGGGCGCAGGCGGTCGTGTGGGGGGCAATCTTCGGCAGCCGAATCACTTGAGTTCGCTGCTGCTGTGGTCGCTGACTGCGACGGTGTGGCTGCACGCCGCCTGGTCGCGTCGCCATGCCAGGATGGCCACCGCGTTGAATGGCATGGCGGCCATCGCGATGCTCGCATTCACCTTCGGTGTGGTCCTCACGGTTTCCCGCACCGGTGCGGTTTGCATCGTGCTGCTGGCGCTGTGGGGCGTGCTCGATCGGCAATTGCCTCGTTTCACGCGCGTGCTGCTGTGGCTGCTCCCGTTGTTCCTGGTCGTGTTCTGGGTGGGCATGACGGAATGGGCGGCCGTGTACCACCATGCGTTCGCCGGAGACGATCAGTTGCACAAGGGCGACCTGTCGAGTTCGCGCTTCGGCATCTGGAAGAACACCCTGGCGCTGATCGCAATGCATCCGTGGGCAGGCGTGGGCTGGGGCGAGTTCAATTTCGCCTGGACGCTCACACCGTTCCCCGGCCGCCCGGTGGCCTTCTTCGATCACACGCACAATCTGCTGCTGCAACTCGCTGTGGAGATTGGCATTCCGCTCACCGCGCTGGTGATGGGGTTGGTCGCCGTCGCGCTGAT
The DNA here is from genome assembly GCA_966212105.1 of uncultured Rhizobacter sp. GTDB lineage: Bacteria > Pseudomonadota > Gammaproteobacteria > Burkholderiales > Burkholderiaceae_C > Rhizobacter. The sequence goes on along the minus strand of CBIHPH010000097.1, from coordinate 11,681 downwards.
GGGGGCGTTCAAGCAGGCTTGCCGGCAGGAGGGCCTCGATCGCACCACCTCGGCTGCGGCCCTGGTGATGGTGCTGATGATCGGCATTCACAGCCTGCTTGAATATCCGCTCTGGTATGCGTACTTCCTGCTCCCGGCCGCGTTTGCGTTCGGCGCGGCACTTGGAAGGCCGGCGCTGCCGGCCCCAAACCGCCCTGCGGGCCCGTCAGCTGCCTGGGTCGCAGCGTCGGCCGCGATGGTGCTCGCCAGCGCGCTGTCCGTGGTGGACTACCAGCGCGTCGTGCAGATTTTTTCCCCGGACGCCGATGCGCCGCCGTTGGGCGAACGCATCGCGGCGGGCCAGCGCAGCTGGTTCTTCGCCCACCATGCGGACTACGCGGCCGTGACCACCGCGACGCATCCGTCGCAGGTTCCGGGTGGGTTTGACCGTGCGGCACATTACCTGCTCGATGCCCGGCTGATGATCGCGTGGTCGAAGGCGCTGGCGGAGCAGGGCGATCTGGAGCGTGCCCGGTATGTGGCCGAGAGGCTCCGGGAATTCAACCACCCGCTGGGCGCCACATTCTTTGCCGAATGCGACAACGCCTGGCCGCGGCAGGAACTGCCGTTCCAATGCACGCCTCCATCGAAGCCGTTGAACTACCTCGACTTCCGAAAGAACTGATTCAAACGGCTGGCGCCACCCAGTCACCCGACTTGCCGCCATGCTTTTCGAGCACGCGGATCTCGCCCATGACCATGCCTCGATCGGCCGCCTTGCACATGTCGTAGATGGTCAGCAGGCCCACTTGAACGGCAGTCAATGCCTCCATCTCGACACCGGTGCGGCCGAGGGTCTCGACCTGGGCAGTGCAGCGCACCGATGAGTTCGAAGTGTCGACGTCGAATGACACGGCCACGCGGGTGATGGGCAGAGGGTGGCACAGCGGCACGAGTTCGGCGGTGCGCTTGCTGCCCTGGATGGCAGCGATGCGTGCAACGCCCAGCACGTCGCCCTTCTTGGCGGTGCCGCTCGAAATGAGTGCCAAGGTCTCCGGCTGCATGCGGATGACGCCGGTGGCAACGGCCACCCGATGTGTTTCCGCCTTCGCGGACACGTCGACCATGTGCGCCTGGCCCTGGCTGTCGAAATGGGTCAGCGGGGACGGGGATGAGGGCGCGGGCATGTTTGGAAACAATGGGGCAATCAGTCACTGGCATGATAGCGGCACCGAACGCCGGCCAACGCCTTGAAACCGTTTCCCCGATCCCGACCCTCCCGCTGGCTGGCCGCCTTGTGCGCCGCCTCGATGCTGATGCCGCCCGCCTTGACGCCGAGCCTGGCGCAGGGCCGGCTGCCTGCGCTCGGTGACCAGATCTCCGATGCCTTTGGCGTGGGAACCGAGCGCAAGCTCGGTGACCAGATCATGCGCGAAATCCGCGTCGATCCGGACTACATCGATGACCCGGTGCTGCTCGAGTATGTCGAATCCCTGTGGAGCCGGCTCGTGGGCGCCGCCCGCGCCCGAGGCGATATCGAGGCCGAACTGGATCAACGGTTCGCATGGGAAGCGTTCCTCGTGCGCGACCGCAGCGTCAATGCCTTCGCGCTGCCGGGCGGCTACGTGGGCGTTCACCTTGGCCTCATTTCCATGACGGCGACGCGCGACGAGCTCGCCTCGGTGCTGGCGCACGAAATGTCGCACGTCACCCAGCGTCACATCGCCCGTGGCATGGTCAACAGCAAGCGCACGTCGTTCATGGGTGTCGCGGCGATCATCCTTGGGGTGCTGGTGGCCAGCCGCAGCAACAGGGGCGATGGCGCCAATGCCGTGATCGCCGGCGGGCAGGCGCTGGCCGTGCAGGGCATGCTGAACTTCTCGCGCGACATGGAGCGCGAGGCCGACCGCATCGGGTTCGCGGTGATGTCCGCCGCAGGGTTTGCTCCGGGGGGCATGGCGGCCATGTTCGAGAAACTCGATCAGTCTTCCCGGTTGAACGACAGCGGCGGCTATCCGTACTTGCGCAGCCACCCGATGTCGACCGAGCGCATCGGCGAAGCCCGCGCGAGGCTCGGCTCGGCGGCGCCGGTGGCTCCGGTCAGCGTGCTGGCCCATTCCGTGGCGCAGGCGCGGGCACGTGTGCTGATGGACACGCGCGCCGTATCGTTGCGCCGTCTGCAATCACAAAGCGTGGACAGCCATGCGCCCGCATCCGATCGGCTGGTCGGCGCCTATGCGCGGGCCTTGTCTGCCACGCTGCTCCGCGACTGGGCGGTGGCCGACGAGGCCATTGCCACCGCCTTCGGCATCGTGCGCGGCCCGGGCGGCGATGCCGCAGCGGAACGCGCGGTGGCGCTGCTTGTGGCGGAATCGCAGCTGGAGCGCGGCGATGTTGCCCGCGCCAACGAGGCCCTCAAGCCGTACATGGACACTCTGGGCGACTCCCGCCCGGTGCTGCTGCTCGCGGCCAGGGCCGCGCTTGCAGGCAAGGACCGGCCCGCGCTGCAGCGCTGTGCCGATGAACTCCAGACCTGGGCCAGCCTGCACCCGAAGGATGCTTCCGTCTGGCTGATGCTCAGCCGGGTCTGGGGCCATATGGACTTCCGCCTGCGCGCATTGCGTGCGGAGGCCGAGTCGCGCATCGCGCTCGGCGACTACACGGGCGGCATCGACCGGCTGCGGGCGGGCCAGCGTGCCGCGCGCGGTCCACGCACGGCGGACTTCATCGAAGCCTCGGTCATCGATGCGCGCCTGCGTGACGTCGAACGCCTGAAACGCCAGGACGAACGGCCGGAGTAGGGCATGGCACCCCGCCCTTGGGGGTGTTGCAGCGCGTCCACGCCTGGGTTCTTCGGGGGAGGGTCCGGTTATCCTTGCGCCCAAAATTGGGCAGGGGTTCTTTTCGATGACCGTCACTTTCCTTCGGCGCGCATTCGCCGCGGCCGCCACCTTGGGCTTTGCCATTGCGGCGCAGGCCGCGACCGTTGTCTCCGTCAGCCCCCAGGGCGAGGTCGCCGAGGTGCGCCAGGTGACGGTGAAATTCTCGGAGTCCGTCGTGCCGGTCGGCGACCCCAGGGGCGCAGATCCGTTCAGTCTCGCCTGCGAAGGCAAGGTGCCGGCGGGGGCCGGGCGCTGGTCGACCGACCGCGTGTGGCTTTATGACTTCAACGATGCCCTGCCGCCCGGCGTGCGCTGCACCTTGCAGGCCAAGCCCGACTGGAAGCCCCTGCAGGGGGCGCTGACGGGGGCCACGAAGTACGAGTTCAGCACCGGGGGGCCTGCCGTCGTGTCGGTGCAGCCGTACAGCGGCAACGATGCCGAGATCGAGGAAGACCAGCATTTCGTGCTGTCGCTCAGTGGTGCGGCCACGCCTGCATCGATCACGGCGAACGCGCGTTGCGAAATCCAGGGCCTGGGCGATCGGCTGCCGCTGCAGACGGTCACCGGCAAGGACCGCGACGAGATTCTCAAATCGCTCGGCATCACGAAGGCCCAGGCCGACCGGGCGCTGGTGGTTCATTGCGGGCGCACACTTCCGTCCAGCACACCGGTGCGTCTCGTGTGGGGCAAGGGGATCGCATCGGCAACCAACCCGGCCGTCGTCACCAGGGTGGAACAGCGGTTCCAATTCAAGGTTCGCCCCGTGCTGCGGGCGGAATTCTCCTGCAGCCGCGAACGCGCCGGCGCACCGTGCTCGCCGTTGGGTGAGCTGCAGCTCACATTTTCCGCGCCCGTCCCGCAGGCCATGGCCGAGAAGATCAAGCTCGTGCCCGAACAAGGCAAACCCATCGCGCCGTCGCTGACGCGTGACGGGTCCGACGTCACCGGCTTGAATTTCAACGCCCCGTTGCCGTCGAACACGAAATTCCGCGTCGAGCTGCCCGCCGATTTCAAGGATGTGAGCGGCCGCAAGCTGGCCAATGCGTCGTCCTTTCCGCTGGCGGTCGCCACCGCTGAAGCGCCTCCGATTGCCAAGTTCGCCACTGCGCCTTTCGGCGTGATCGAGCTCAATGCGGAGCCGATGCTGCCCGTCACGCTGCGCCATGTGCAGGGCGACCTGCGCCCCGGTGCCCCTGGCGGCGCAGTGCGCTCGCTGCGGTTGAAGACCGATGCCGACATCCTCGCGTGGTACGCCAAGTTGAAGAAGGGTCACGAGGATTGGTCTCAGCGGGACAAGTCGCTGCTCAAGCCTGAACGGAACGTCAAGCTCGCGCAGCTGCCCCAATTGGTGGGTGGCGATCCCCGGCCGTTCGAAGTGGTCGGCATCCCCATGAACGAGGCCGGCTACCACGTGGTCGAGATCGAATCGCGGCGCCTGGGCGAAAGCCTGCTGGACCCCAAGGCGCCGATGTTCGTGCGCACGGGTGTGCTGGTCACGAACCTGGCGGTGCATTTCAAGCAGAGCCGTGAGAACGCGCTCGTCTGGGTGACCACGCTCGACAAGGCGCGCGCCGTCGAAGGCGCGGAGGTGACGATCAACGACTGCCGCGGCACACGCCTGTGGAGCGGCCGCACGGATGGCAACGGGCTGGCGCGCGTGTCGACCCCCATCGATTCCAACCGCAGCGATTGCATTTCGCCCGACGGGCTCATGATCGTCGCTCGGCTGAACGACCGCAAGGGCGGGGAAGGCGACATGGCCTTCATGTTCAGCAACTGGACGAAGGGCATCGAATCGTGGCGCTTTGGCCTGCCGATGAACTTCAACGAGGGAGCCTCGGTTCGCGCGCACACCGTCTTCGACCGCACGCTGCTGCGGGCGGGCGAAACCGTGTCGATGAAGCACTTCATCCGCACCGAGACGTCCGCGGGCCTGGCCGCGCTGAAACCAGAGGATCTGCCGCCGAAACTCAAGATCGTGCACGAGGGCACCGGCCAGTCGTTCGAGCAGCAGCTCACCTGGCATGGCACGCGTGATGCATCGTCCACCTGGAACATCCCGGCCAACGCGAAGCTCGGCGTCTATACCGTGCAGCTCGTGCGTGAAGAGACCTCTCTTGAAACCTGGACGACGGGCTCGTTCCGTGTCGAGGAATTCCGGGTGCCGCTGGTGGACGCGCGCCTGAGCGGACCCAAGGGGCCGGTGGTGGCGCCCCGTGAATTGCCCATCGGCGTTCAACTCAATTACATGTCGGGTGGCGGCATGGCGCAGGGGGGTTTGCGCATGTCGGCAATGCTCAAGGGCAGGTCGGCCTACTTCAGCGGTTATGAGGGGTTCTCCTTCCATCCGCCGCGCGATCTCGCGAACCAGCATGAGGAAGGCGATGAAGGCGATGTGTCGGCCGACGGTCGACTCGTCGCGGACAAGCTGCCGCTTGCCACGGACAAGAGCGGTGCCGCGACGGTCACGCTCAAGGACCTGCCGGCCATCAAGACGCCGGGCGAACTCGTCACCGAGCTGACCTTCAACGATCCGAACGGCGAAGTGCAGACGGCATCGATGCGCACGCCGGTGTGGCCGAGCGCCGTCGTGCTGGGCATCAAGACCGGGTCGTGGGTCAGCACCAAGGGGCGCGTGACCTTCCAGGTGCTGGCATTGGATACGGCGGGCCGGCCGATCAAGAGCCAGGCCGTCGAGGTGCGAGGCCAGCGCGCCGAGCAGACCAGCACGCGCAAGCGGCTGGTGGGGGGCTTCTACGCCTATGACAACCGCACCGAGGTCAAGGACCTCGGCAACCTGTGCAGCGGCAAGACGGATGACCGCGGCATGTTGCTCTGCGAGGCCACGTTCAACGACGCCGGCGAGGTGCAGCTCGTCGCGCAGGCCAAGGATGCCGCCGGCAACGCCGCCCAAGCCGCGGCCAGCGTGTGGGTGACGAAGCGCGGCGAGATGTGGTTCGCGCAGGACAACGACGACCGCATCGATGTGCTGCCCGAGAAGAAGTTCTATCAACCGGGCGAGGTGGCGCGGTTGCAGGTGCGCATGCCGTTCCGTGAGGCGACGGCGCTCGTGAGCATCGAACGTGAAGGCATCATCGACACCCGCGTGGTGCAGCTGCGCGGAGACGACCCCACGGTGGACGTCAAGGTGGAACGCAACTGGGGGCCCAATGTCTATGTCAGCGTGCTGGCGCTGCGGGGCCGGGTGCGCGACGTGCCTTGGTATTCGCTCTTCACCTGGGGCTGGCGCGACCCGATGGATTGGGTGCGGGCGTATTGGTACGAAGGCCGCGAGTACGAGGCTCCCACCGCCATGGTCGACCTGTCCAAGCCGGCCTTCAAGCTCGGCGTGGCCTCGTTCGGCGTGGGCGTGGCCGATCATGAGCTCAAGGTGACCGTGACCACCGACAAGCCGCAGTATGCGGTGCGCCAGACGGCCACCGCGCGCATCAAGGTCACCCAGGACGGCAAGCCGGTCAAGGGCGGAGAGATCGCGTTCGCCGCGGTGGATGAAGGGCTGCTCGCATTGCGGGACAACACCTCATGGGATCTGCTAGAAGCGATGATGCAGCCGCGCGCCTGGAGTGTGGACACCAGCACCGGCCAGGGCGAGATCATCGGCAAGCGCCACTACGGGCGCAAGGCCTTGCCTGCGGGCGGCGACGGCGGGCGAAACCCCACCCGCGAACTGTTCAACACCTTGCTGCTGTGGAAGGCCAACGTGGTGCTCGATGCCAACGGCGAGGCCGTCGTGGAAGTGCCGCTGAACGATTCGCTGACGAGCTTCCGGCTCGTCGCGGTGGCCGATGCCGGTGTGCAGCAGTTCGGCTCCGGGCACACGAGCATCAAGGTCACTCAGGATTTGCAGATGTTGTCCGGCCTGCCCCCCCTCGTGCGAGAGGGCGACCAGTTCACCGCGATGCTGACGCTGCGCAACACCACGGCGCGCGACATGACGGTGCGCGCATCCCTGTCGGCCACGGCGAACAAGGCATTGCCCGGCAAGACCGACATGCAGCGTGATCCGCTGACGCTTGCACCGCAGGACGTCGCACTGCCGGCAGGCAGTGCGAAAGACGTGGTGTGGGGCGTCACCGTGCCGGCCGATGCCGTGAGCCTGTCGTGGGAAGCAGCGGCCGAGGAAATCGGTGGCGAGAAGGTGCGCGACCGCCTGAAGTTCAACCAACTGGTGACGCCGGCCGTGCCGGTGCGCGTGCTGCAGGCCACGTTGCAGCAGCTCGATGGCAGTGCCACGCTGCCGGTGGCGCCACCGGCCGATGCGCTCGCTGCGGGTGGTGTGCTTCGTGGAGGCGTGAACGTCGGCGTGCAGGCCACCCTGAGTGGGGCACTGCCCGGCCTGCGGCGGTTCTTCGAGACCTACCCCTACATCTGCCTCGAGCAGAAGACGTCGAAGGCCGTGGGCCTGCGCGACAAGGCGATGTGGTCGGCCGTATCGAACGACTTGCCCACCTATCTCGACGGAGACGGCCTCGCAGCATATTTCCCGTTGCGTGCGGACGATGGGCCACGCGGCAGCGACCGGCTGACGGCCTACGTTCTGGCCGCCACGCACGAGGCGGGCTTCGCGCTCGCCAAACCGGCGCGCGACAGCATGCTCGAAGGGCTGACGGCCTTCGTCGAAGGCCGCATCGAGCGCAAGATGTGGTCGCCGCGCGAGGATCTCGACGTGCGCAAGATCGCCGCCATCGAAGCCCTGTCCCGCTACGGCCGTGCCACGCCGAAGATGCTCGGCTCCATCAACCTGACGCCGAACCTGTGGCCCACCGCCTCGGTCATCGATTGGTACAACATCCTGCGCCGTGTGAAGGACATCCCCGAGCAAAGCAAGCGCTTGTCCGAGGCAGAGCAGATCCTGCGCAGCCGCCTGACGTACGCGGGCACCACCCTGCGCTTCAGCAATGAACAGGACGACTTCTGGTGGTGGCTGATGGACAGCGCCGACGCCAACGCGGCGCGCCTGATCCTCGCGGTGCTCGACAACCCGGCGTGGCAAGACGACGTGCCGCGGATGGTCGTCGGTGCGCTCGGGCGGCAGCAGCGGGGCGCCTGGCTGACCACCACGGCCAACCTGTGGGGGTCGCTGGCGCTCGACAAGTTCGCCGCGAAGTTTGAATCGACCCCCGTTGCCGGCCGCACCGTGGCGCAGGCCGGCGGCTCGTCACAGGCTGTCGACTGGGCCAAGCGGCCAGCCGGCGGGACCTTGCAGCTGCCCTGGCCCGACAAGGTCGGCACGCTCACGGTGACCCAGGAAGGCACTGGCAAGCCCTGGCTGACCGTCCAGAGCCTGGCTGCCGTGCCGCTGAAGGCACCGCTGCGCGCCGGCTACACGGTCACCCGCACGGTCACGGCGGTGGAGCAGAAGGTCAAGGGCGTGTGGTCTCGTGGTGACGTGATGCGCGTGCGCCTCGATGTGGATGCGCAGTCGGACATGACCTGGGTCGTCGTCAGCGACCCGGTGCCCGGCGGCGGCACGCTGCTCGGTTCGGGCCTGGGCCGCGACAGTGAAATCGCCGCCCGATCCGGTGCATCGGAAGGCAAGGCCTGGCCCACGTTCGAGGAGCGCAGCTTCGAAGCCTTCCGCAGCTACTTCGAGTACCTGCCGCGCGGCAAGCATGTGATCGAGTACACCGTCCGGTTGAACAACCCGGGGCAGTTCTCTTTGCCGCCCACGCGCGTCGAGGCGATGTATTCGCCCGAGACCTTCGGTGAAACGCCGAACGCCATGCTCGAGGTCAAACCGTGAACCTTCGCTGGGCGCTGGCGGTGCTGCTCGGCCTGGCCGCCGCGGCGGCGCAGGCGGTGCCCACATTCGCCGAGGTGCGTGCAGCCCACCGGCCCTCCGATGTCACGCTGCTCGACCGCCGCGGCGAGCCGCTGCAGACCGTGCGGGTGGACCGCACCGTGCGCCGGCTGGATTGGGTGCCGCTCAAGGCCACGTCTCCGGCGCTGCTGCGGGCCATCGTGCTGAGCGAAGACCGGCGCTTCTACGAACACAGCGGCGTGGACTGGGGCGCCGTGGCGCAGAGCGCATGGGCGAACCTCTGGAACACCCGCACGCGCGGTGCCTCCACGCTGACGATGCAGCTCGCAGGCCTGCTCGACGAAGAGCTCGCGCGTCCGGCCGGAGGACGTTCCGTGGGGCAGAAGGTCAGCCAGGCCTACACCGCCACGCGGCTCGATGCACGCTGGAAGAAGAGCGAAATCCTCGAGGCCTACCTGAACCTCGTGCCGTTCCGTGGTGAGCTCGTGGGCATCGGCGCGCTGTCTCAAACCTTGTTCGGAAAGCATCCGAGCGGGCTCGATGTGCAAGAGGCCGCCATTGCCGCATCGCTGCTGCGCGGTCCGAACGCCAGCGCCGATACCGTGGCGAACAGGGCATGCGCGGTGCTGCGCCTGCAGCAGCAGCCTTGTACGGGCGTCGTCGCGCTTGCATCCTCTGCGCTGGTGCGGCGGGGCGGTCCCGCACTCGGCGAGCAGCTGGCGCCGCACTACGCGCGCCAACTTGCGCTCGTGCCGGGTCCGCCCGTGAAGACAACGCTCGATGCACGCACGCAGCGGTTTGCGCGCGACACGCTGCGCCGGCATCTCGCATCGCTCACCTACCGCAACGTGGAAGATGGCGCGGTGCTGGTGCTCGACAACCGCACCGGCGAGGTGAGGGCCTGGGTGGGGTCGAGCGGCGACTTGTCGGATGCCGCCCAGGTGGACGGCGTGCTCGCCCGCCGCCAGCCCGGCTCCACGCTCAAACCTTTCGTCTACGAACTGGCATTCGAACGCCGGCTGCTGTCGCCCTCCAGCCTGATCGACGATTCACCGGCGGAGATCTCGACCCCGGCGGGCCTGTACCTGCCGCAGAACTACGACCGCCAATTCAAGGGCTGGGTCAGCGTGCGCACCGCACTGGGCGCGAGCCTCAACGTGCCGGCCGTGCGTGTGGGCGCGCTGCTGGGCCCCGATGCGCTGGTGACGCGGCTCAACGACCTCGGGTTCGACCTGCCTCACGATGGCAGCCACTATGGGCCCGCGCTGGCGCTCGGCAGTGCCGAAGTGACCCTCCTGGCCTTGACCAACGCCTACCGTTCGCTGGCCAACGGGGGGATGTACAGCCCCGTGGCGCTGGCATCGAGCCGCGGCGCGGCGAAACGCGTGGCCGACCCGGCCGCCGTCTTCCTGGTCACCGACATCCTGGCCGACAACACCGCCCGCACCCGCACCTTCGGATTCGACAGTTCGCTGGTCACCAAAGGCTTTGCGGCCGTCAAGACCGGCACCAGCAAGGACATGCGCGACAACTGGTGCATCGGATTCACCGACCGCTACACCGTGGGCGTCTGGGTGGGCAATGCGAGCGGCGAATCGATGCACCAGGTCAGCGGCACGAGTGGCGCAGCGCCCGTGTGGCAGGCCGTGGTGCGGTACCTGCACGACGGCCTGCCGTCTGTGCGGGGCGCGGTCCCCGAAGGGGTCGTGATGGAGCGGGTGCATCCCAACGGCGAACCCGTGCGCGAAGACTGGTTCCTGGCAGGACTTCAACCCGGTGGCGTCGCCCAGCCGGCACCCGCTTCGCAACGCTTCGGCATCACCACCCCGCGCCACGGCAGCATCTATGCGCTCGATCCTGACATCCCGCCGGCCGCGCAACGCATTGCGTTCGAGGGAGAGCGGGGCACCTGGTTGCTCGACGGCCGCCGCATCGGCCAAGGCGAGAAGCTGTCGTGGGCGCCATGGCCCGGACGGCATGAACTGCGCCTGCTCGGCGCGGGTGGTCGCGTCGTCCAGACGGTGACCTTCGAAGTGCGAGGCGCCTCGCTCAAGCCCGAGAAACGTTGATCCTCCTGAGCGTTCTCGATTAGGATGGCAGCGCCGCGCCCCATTGCGCGGCACGTCGCTCGGACGGTTCCGGGCGCTCACGTGAAAGCATTCCATGTCCTCATCCGCAGGCAAGCGCCGCTTCGCGCGCATCGATCGCCTCCCTCCCTACGTCTTCAACATCACGGCCGAACTCAAGCTGGCCGCGCGCCGCCGAGGCGAAGACATCATCGACATGAGCATGGGCAACCCCGACGGGGCCACGCCCGCGCACATCGTGCGCAAGCTCACCGAGGCCGCCCAGCGGCCCGACACCCACGGCTACTCCGCATCGAAGGGCATCCCCCGCCTGCGGCGCGCCATCTCGCGCTGGTACAGCGACCGCTATGCCGTGGACATCGATCCCGACAGCGAGGCGATCGTCACCATCGGCTCCAAAGAGGGCCTGTCGCACCTCATGCTCGCCACGCTGGACCGCGGTGACACCGTGCTCGTGCCCGATCCGAGCTACCCGATCCACATCTACGGCGCGGTGATCGCCGGCGCCGACATCCGCTCCGTTCCCGTGGGCCCCGGCATCGATTTCTTCGGCGAACTGGAGCGCGCCATCCGAGGCAGCTACCCGAAGCCGAAGATGATCATCCTCGGTTTCCCGAGCAATCCCACCGCCCAGTGCGTCGAGCTCGATTTCTTCGAGCGGGTGGTGGCGCTTGCGCGCAAGCACGACATCTTCGTGGTGCACGACCTGGCCTATGCGGACATCGTCTTCGACGGCTGGAAGGCCCCGTCGATCATGCAGGTGCCCGGCGCCAAGGACATCGCGGTCGAATTCTTCACGCTCTCCAAGAGCTACAACATGGCCGGCTGGCGCATCGGCTTCATGGTGGGCAACCCGGACCTGGTGGCCGCCCTTGCGCGCATCAAGAGCTACCACGACTACGGCACCTTCACGCCGCTGCAGGTGGCGGCCATCGCCGCGCTGGAGGGCGA
>CBIHPH010000096.1:0-16647 GCA_966212105.1 uncultured Rhizobacter sp. | reverse complement strand
GCGGCCGAGCAGCGTGCGCAGCTTCACCCGTGGCGGCGGTTCCGCGGCCTCGAAACCCTCGCACGGCGAAAGTTCGACCGCGACGCCGGTGAAATGCCGCGATACCACCGAAAGCGGCAGCCGTCGCACGCCAACGGCCGGATCATGAATCACCACGTCGCCGGCGCCGGCCCGCTTGAGCACCACGAAATGGGTGAGGTCCCAGTGAAGAATGCACGGCGTCTTCAACAATGGCAGCTCGTTGAGCTCCAGCCGCACCGGCCGCGCGCCGAAGCCCAGCCTGTCGGCCATGCCGATCAAGTCCTTGAGGTTGAGGCCCCGTTGCGAGACCGACATCTGGGCACGCAGCTGCGGCAGCTCCCAGGCGCGGCCGTGATAGCCGGCCACCATCGCGAGACTGGCCAGGCCACATTCACTGGCCTCCGATTGCAGGGTCATGGGCAGGCGATTGCCCCACAAGCCGCCGAACGCATGGATGCCGTCGTCATTCATTGCTGCCACTGCCCTGTGATGCGGAACACCGGTTCCAAAAGCCATTCGACCAGGCGCCGCCGCTCCAGCGCCACATCGGCCTCGAGCTGCATGCCCGATTGCAGCGGCAGGCTGGCGCCGCCCGACACCAGTGCCGGCGAGTCCAGGCTGACAGTGATGCGGTAGATGGGCTCCGTGACGAGCCCTCCTGGCGATCCTGACAACGCGGCCAATCCGGCCAGCTCGCGCGGAAGTTCCCCGGGACCGAGAGCCGTCTGCGACACGCTGCGCACGAGCCCCACGTGATGACCGAACTTCTGGTATGGATAGGCCTGGTAACGCAGCTGCACCCGCTGCCCGGCGCGCACGAATCCGATCGCCCGGCTTGTCCCATAGAGATGGGCCTCCAGGTGCGGCTGGAACGGAACGATCGACAGCATCGGCACCGAGGTATCCGCGTTGGTCCCTGCCACGGCCTGGATCGAGGTGACATGGCCATCCTGCGGGGCCGTCACGACAATTTCGCGCCGCGCCTCGGCTTCTGCGCGCTCCTGGTCGAGCTGGGCCATGCTGCGATCCAGCAGCCCCAGCTCACGTTGTGCGCGCAGCGGCAGATCACGCAGCTCGGCCTCTGCGGCCAGGCGATCGCGCCGATTCGCCAGGCGGCTGCGTTCGAGGGCCGCGATGCGCGCCTGCTGCTCCAGGCGCTCGGCACGTACCAGCTGCAAGCGCTGTTCCGAAATGAATCCTTGATGGAGCTGCACCCGATGCATCTCTTCAGAACGCATGGCGATCAGCGCACGCTCCTTGAGCAGGCGAACCTCGCTCTCGATCTGCGCGTGTTCGGCATCGAGGGCGGCGATGCGCCCGGCCACCCCGGCCTGCTGCTGCGCAAGCAACTGGCGCTGGTGCAGCTGTTCCTGGGCAAGACTGTCGCGCCGTTCCTGCAGCCGCCGCATCACCAAGGCCTGCGTCGGGCCCAAGGACGTGCTGCGCAGTTCATCGGACAGGTCGAGCAGCGGATCGCCCTTGTGAACTGGCGCCCCCTCGCGCACATGCATCGCCGTCACCACGCCAGGCCGCGGCGCGAAAACCCGGGCCACCCCCTCTTGCGGTACAAGCCATCCGCCCAGACGGGCCGTGCGGGTGAAGTGTCCAAGCAGGAGCAAGGCGATCAACCCGGCACAAGTCGTGGCGGCGACCCAGGTGAACCAGCGGTGCGAAGCCCGAGGCGCCAGCACCACTGAACCGACCCACTGGTTCTGGCGCTCAGCCAGGACCTCGTGACGAAAGAGCGGCATCCTGGCCGGCGCGCTGCCACATGGTTCCGAAAGCGATCGCTCCTCGCTGTTCGAGGCCAGGCAGACCTGGGAGTGCGCCAACTCCGTGCTGCCACTGCCCGCCGGGCAGTTGAAACTGCTTGCGTCAACGTGCGGATTCGACACCACCACACCTTTGCGGCTTGTTCATCAAAAAGCGGCGAACTGCATGCCGAAAGATGCACCCCGCCGCCTTCAACCCATGCCTGGATCAGCGGGTGGTGAACTTCGTAGGGCCTGGGCCGCTGGGGAGCGATTCGTCGATCTTCGAGCTTGCCGTATTGCCCTCGTCAGACCCGTTGTTGATGCCTTCCGCCCCATTGCCCCAACCGTTGTTGCCTTTCTTCGGCGTGCACGACGGCTCCTCCCCGGCACCCGAGACCTTCGACAGCTCTTCACTCGTCAGAACGCGCATGTTTCTCTCCTGCATGTTGGCGACAACAACATCCCTCCGGCCAGCATTCGCTCGCCGCATGGGGGTAGCGCCCTGCCGCCCTTGGCGCTGCCAACCTTGAAACCCTGCGAAGGCCTCCCGCCTCGCTCTCATCTGGCAACGATTATTGCCAGATACTTCACGCTCTTGACCACCGCGTGCGCGTGGGCGCCCCCCGGATCACGGGCCAGTCTGCGTGCGGCGTTCAAGCGAAGGGCCGTGCGTCCGATCGGACGGCAATGGGCAGCTCAGCGAGCGAACGTCCAGTTGAAGCCCAACGACCACCACGCCGGGACGCCCGCGTGGAGGCTCCGGGCGCGGCTCAGGTCGATGCTCAGCGCCGGGTCCACGGTCCAGCGGGCGCCTGCGCGGGTGAAGTTCCGCCGGCTTTCCCGGAAGCGCTCGGCGACGAACGACAACACCTGGCTCGGCATCCATTCCACGGCTGCGCCGGCCCGGCTGTCATCGCCGGCGTGGTGCCGGAGGTCTCGCCCCGCGTTCACATGGACCAGCCAGGTCTCACTGGCTTGCCATGTGACGGGAAGCACGACCGCGCTGCCCAGGTAGTTGGGTGCCCCCTCCTGCCCGGTGGCGAACACGACGAGCCCGACGCTGACACCTTTGCCAAGCGGCGTGGCCCATTTGAGCTGCGGCCCGGCCGTGATCACGGCACCCGTGCCCGACAGGTGCGTGCGGTCCAGGTTGAGTGCCAGTTCGACGGGCCCGACGCGGCAAGCAGGGCCGACGTGCAGCAGGGTACGCACCCCACCCTGCTCGCGATCGGCCCAGGTTTCCACCTGGCACTGCCCAGGTTCGAGGAGCGCAGCGTCGTCCACGGCATGGTGCCCGCCCGCGGCGCGCACGGAGAAGGCGGTCGCCAGCAGGCCGGCCGAGACCAGCAGCACCCGCCCTGTGCGGCAGGCGGGTCGCAATGTCTTGTCGTTCATGAGCGTTGCGTGCGGCCTCGCGGTGCAGCCATCCACGCCACGGCCTGCATGGCCGGGCGCGAGCCGCAGCGATGGTAAAGCGCCGCGCTGCCGTGCCGTCACAGCATCACAGGCCCTGGCGATAAAAACCGCACACCAAGGCCGCACGGCCCTGCGCCGGCGCCTTTGTGGAACGAGAGAGCGTACGAGCGGGCGAGCGCCCGCCCCGTCAGTGCTTTTCTTTTGCGTGGTTGATCGAGTACTTCGGAATCTCGACCACCACGTCTTTCGTCGAGAGGATCGCCTGGCACGACAGCCGCGAATTCGGTTCGAGGCCCCAGGCCCGGTCGAGCAGGTCTTCCTCGGTTTCTTCCATTTCGCCGAGCGACTGGAACCCCTCCCGCACGACGACGTGGCAGGTGGTGCACGCGCAGCTCATGTCGCAGGCATGCTCGATGTTGACGCCGTTCTCGAGCATGGCCTCGCAGATCGATGTGCCGGTGTCGGCCTTGATTTCAGCGCCTTGCGGGCAGTATTCGGCGTGCGGCAGGATGCGGATGATGGGCATGTTCAGACTTCTTCGACCCGCTTGCCCGTGAGGGCCTGGCGCAGGCTGCGGTTCATTCGTTCGGCGGCGAAGGCTTCGGTGCCGGTGGCCAGGGCTTCGACGCCGCGGTCGATGGCATGGTGGTCGTCGCCGGCGCGCAGGGTTTCCAGCTGCTGAATCAGCGCATCAATGGCGGCGCGGCGTTCGGCGTCGAGCAGGTCGCCGTCGGCATCGAGCGCGGCGCGGGTGGCCAGCAGCATGCGTTCGGCCTCCACCTGCGATTCGCGCAGCGCCCTCGCCCGCATGTCCTCTTCGGCGGTGGCAAAGCCTTCCTTGAGCATGCGGGCGATGTCATCGTCGGACAGCCCGTAGCTCGGCTTGACCGTGATGGTGGCTTCGACGCCGGAGGTCTCCTCCCGCGCTGCCACGCTGAGCAGGCCATCGGCATCCACCTGGAACGTCACGCGGATGCGCGCGGCGCCGGCGGCCATGGGCGGCATGCCGCGAAGCTCGAATCGGGCGAGCGAACGGCAATCGCTCACAAGCTCGCGTTCGCCCTGCACCACGTGGATCGCGAGCGCCGTCTGGCCATCCTTGAACGTGGTGAAATCTTGCGCGCGCGCCGTGGGGATGGTGCTGTTGCGCGGGATGATGCGCTCGACGAGCCCACCCATCGTCTCCAGGCCGAGCGACAACGGGATCACGTCGAGCAGCAGCAGCTCTTCGGCACCGGCGTTGCCGGCCAGGGCGTTGGCCTGCAGCGCGGCACCGAGCGCCACCACTTCGTCCGGGTTCAGGTTGGTCAGCGGCGTCTTGCCGAAGAACTGGCCGACGGCATGCTGCACCTTCGGCATGCGGGTGGACCCGCCCACCATGACGACCCCCACGACATCGTCCGTGGTGGCCTTGGCATCGCGCAGCACCTTGCGCATGGCCGACACGGTGCGCGTGATCAGCGGCTCGGTGAGCGTCTCGAACTGTTCGCGTGTGACACGCACGGCCATTTCGCCGGCGCTCAAGGGGCATGCGAGCGTCGCGTGGTCGGCGGTGGTGAGCTTTTCCTTCGTGGCACGCGCGGCCACGAGCACCGCCCGCTTGTCTTCAGGCGTCATGACTTCAAGACCCGCCTGGCCGAGCGCCCAGTTCGCCAGGGCCGCGTCGAAGTCGTCCCCGCCGAGGGCCGAATCGCCGCCGGCAGCAACCACCTCGAACACGCCCTTGGACAGGCGCAGCAGCGAGATGTCGAACGTGCCGCCACCGAGGTCGTACACGGCGTACAGGCCTTCGGCGCCGTTTTCGAGGCCGTAGGCAATGGCCGCCGCGGTGGGCTCGTTGATCAAGCGCAGCACGTTCAGGCCGGCCAGTTGCGCGGCATCTTTCGTGGCCTGGCGCTGCGCATCGTCGAAATACGCGGGCACGGTGATGACCGCGCCGAACAGGTCATCGGCAAAGGTGTCTTCCGCGCGGTAGCGCAGCGTGGCGAGAATCTCGGCCGACACCTCGACGGGCGACTTCACCCCGTCCACGGTGCGCAGCTGCACCATGCCGGGGGCTTCGATGAAGTCGTAGGGCAGCTTCTCGCGGTCGGCAATGTCGGCCAGGCCGCGGCCCATGAACCGCTTGACGGACACGATGGTGTTGCGAGGATCGGCGGCCGCTTCCTTCAGCGCCTCATGGCCGATGTGGCGGCGGCCCTGGTCGAGGTAGCGCACGGCCGATGGCAGGATCACGCGGCCGGCCTCGTCGGGCAGGCATTCGGCCACGCCGTTGCGCACGCTGGCCACCAGCGAATGCGTGGTGCCGAGGTCGATGCCGACGGCAATGCGCCGCTGATGGGGATCGGGGGCGCCCCCCGGTTCTGATATCTGAAGCAATGCCATGCCGTTATTGTCCCAGCTGCTCCAGGCGGTGATCGATGTCGGCGAGGAATCGCTCCACGAACATGAGGGCTCTGACCTGCTGCGCCGCCTGGGGAAAATCGTGTTGAACGTCGATGAGCGCCCTGAGTTGCGTCAGCGCCTGCTGGCGGTGCCCGGCCACCTCGTCGTTCAAGGCCTCGACCGCCTCGACGGTATCGGCCTCGTCGAGGGACTCGCGCCACTCCATCTGCTGGATGAGGAACTTCGCAGGCATCGCGGTGTTCTTCTCGGCCTCGATGGGTGCGCCATGGAGCTCGCACAGGTAGGCTGCGCGGCGCAGCGGGTCTTTCAGGCGCTGGTAGGCCTCATTGACGCGCACCGCCCACTGCATGGCCACCCGCTGGGACGCAGCACCCTCAGACACGAAGCGGTCGGGATGCACCTCGGCCTGCAGCGCGCGCCAGCGCGCATCGAGCGCCGCGCGGTCCTGTTCGAACCGACGGGGCAACCCGAACAATTCGAAGTCATCGCTGTCGAGCTTCATCGCAAAAGAGGATTCCGTGGAGTGGGCGTGGCGATGTGAAAAGGCGCGGCTCTCGGCCGCGCCTGGGTGCCGCGCAAGGCCGTGGCGGGCCGTCAGACCCGGAACGATTCACCGCAGCCGCAGCGGTCTTTCTCACGCGGGTTGTGGAACTTGAATCCCTCGTTCAGGCCTTCACGAACGAAGTCGAGCTCGGTGCCATCGAGGTACGGCAGGCTTTTCGGGTCGATCAGCACCTTCACGCCGTGGCCCTCGAACACCAGATCCTCGGGCGCCACGTCGTCCGCATATTCGAGCTTGTACGCGAGGCCCGAACAGCCGGTGGTCTTGACGCCCAGGCGCACGCCCACACCCTTGCCGCGCTTGGCAAGGTATCGCGACACATGCCGCGCAGCCGCTTCGCTCAACGTGACGGCCATGGTTCAGTGCACTTTCGCCGCGTCGGCCGAACCGGTCTTGGCGCGGTAGTCGTCCACGGCCGCCTTGATGGCGTCCTCGGCGAGGATGGAGCAGTGGATCTTGACGGGCGGAAGCGCCAGTTCGGCGGCGATCTGCGTGTTCTTGATGGTGAGGGCTTCGTCGAGCGACTTGCCCTTGACCCATTCGGTCACGAGCGAACTCGACGCAATGGCCGAGCCGCAGCCGTACGTCTTGAACTTCGCGTCTTCGATCAGGCCGGTGGCCGGGTTCACCTTGATCTGCAGCTTCATCACGTCGCCACAAGCCGGTGCGCCGACCATGCCGGTGCCCACCGTGTCATCTCCTTTGTCGAACGAACCCACGTTGCGCGGGTTCTCGTAGTGATCGACAACTTTTTCGCTGTATGCCATCTCAGTTCTCCAATTCGTTCAAGTGGCGCGCGCGGTGCGGCATCAGTGGGCGGCCCACTGGATCGCGCTGATGTCCACGCCGTCCTTGAACATCTCCCACAAAGGCGAAAGCTCACGCAGCTTGGCCACACGGTCCTTCAAGGTGGTGATCACGTAGTCGATCTCCTCGACCGTGGTGAACCGCCCGATGGTCATCCGCAGGCTGGAGTGCGCAAGCTCATCGCTGCGGCCCAGGGCACGCAGCACGTAACTGGGTTCGAGGCTGGCCGAGGTGCAGGCCGAGCCGGAGGACACCGCGATGCCCTTGATGCCCATGATCAACGACTCGCCCTCGACGAAATTGAAGGACATGTTGACGTTGTGCGGCACCCGCATGGAAGGGTGGCCGTTCAGGAAAGTCTGCTCGATGCCGGACAGGCCTTGGATCAGGCGCTGCTGCAGCATGCGGATGCGTTCGTTCTCCGCGCCCATCTCTTCGCGGGCGATGCGGAAGGCCTCGCCCATGCCCACGATCTGGTGGGTGGCCAGGGTGCCCGAACGCATGCCGCGCTCGTGGCCGCCGCCGTGCATCTGCGCTTCGATGCGAACGCGCGGCTTGCGGCGCACATACAGCGCCCCGATGCCTTTCGGGCCGTAGGTCTTGTGCGAGGCCAGGCTCATCAGGTCGACGGGGAGCGTGGCGACGTCGATCTCGACCTTGCCGGTGGCCTGGGCCGCATCGACGTGGAAGATGATGCCGCGCTCGCGGCACAACGCCCCGAGGGTGGCGATGTCCTGGATCACGCCGATCTCGTTGTTGACGAACATGACCGACGCGAGGATGGTGTCGGGCCGCAGCGCCGCCTTGAACACCTCCAGGTCGAGCAGGCCGTCTTCCTGCACATCGAGGTACGTCACCTCGAAGCCCTGGCGCTCGAGCTCGCGCATGGTGTCGAGCACGGCCTTGTGCTCGGTCTTGACGGTCACCAGGTGCTTGCCGCGGGTCTTGTAGAAGTGCGCAGCACCCTTGAGGGCCAGGTTGATCGACTCGGTGGCACCGGAGGTCCACACGATTTCGCGGGGGTCGGCACCGATCAGTGCCGCCACCTGTTCACGTGACCGCTCCACGATGGCCTCCGCCTCCCATCCCCAAGCGTGGCTGCGCGACGCCGGGTTGCCGAAGTGTTCGCGCAACCAGGGAATCATCGCGTCCACGACGCGCTGGTCCACGGGGCTCGTGGCACCGTAGTCCATGTAGATCGGGAAATGCGGGGTCATGTCCATGGTGGTAACGGGAAAGAGACTTACTTCGAGAAAGCGGTGCCCAGCGCGAACACCGAATTGGGGGCGGTGATCTTGATGGGCTTGACGACGGGCTGGGTCGAGATGGCGCGCTTGACGGGATGCTCCTCGATGGACACACCCTTCGCGAGCTGCTCGTCGACGAGCTTGCGCAGCGAAATGGAATCGAGGTACTCGATCATCTTGGAGTTCAGGCTGGCCCACAGGTCGTGCGTCATGCACTTGCCGGTGTCCTCGCCCATGCAGTTTTCCTTGCCGCTGCAGCCCGTGGCGTCGATGGGTTCATCGACGGCGACGATGATGTCGGCCACCGTGATTTCCTCGGACTTGCGGCCGAGGGCGTAACCGCCGCCCGGGCCACGCGTGCTTTCCACGAGTTCATGGCGGCGCAACTTGCCGAAGAGCTGTTCCAAATAGGACAACGAGATCTGCTGCCGCGCGCTGATCGCCGCCAGGGCCACGGGCCCTGTGTTCTCGCGCAGTGCGAGGTCGATCATGGCAGTAACGGCAAAACGGCCTTTGGTGGTCAGTCGCATGGAATCCTCCTGATGCCCGGGGGCAAGACAATCAACGAAAGCGATCAATGGGTAACTTCACGCTTGTCGAGCGCCCGCTGTTATAGCGGGTAAACCCCCGGTGTTATTCCGACGGCGTTACTCAAGTATACATGAAGCCTACTTTTTCGGTCGGCTTCTGGTCGGGAAGTTCCCCTCAGCGCCGAGGGACACGCTGCGCGAGGTGCAGGACCAGCCCCTCGCAGGCGTCTTCCACCAGGTCGAGCACCCGGTCGAAGCCGCTCACCGGTCCGTAGTACGGGTCGGGGATTTCGCGGGCCTGGAGGCGGCCGTGGTCGGTCAGGCGGCCCAACTTGGCGCGGTGCACGGCGCTGCATTTGTCGATGAGCACCGCATGGTTGTCGTCGTCCATCGCCAGGATGAGGTCGAAGCGCTCGAAATCATCGGGCGTGAGCGACCGGGCACGCAGCGCGGTCAGGTCGTAGCCCCGCAACCGCGCCCGAGCGACAGACCGGGGGTCCGGCGGCTGGTTGGCGTGCCATGCGGCATGCGTGCCGGCCGAATCGACATCGACGAGCTTCGCGAGGTCCAGTGCATCGAGTTTGTGGCGCAGCACCGCCTCCGCGGTGGGCGAGCGGCAGATGTTGCCCATGCAGACCATGAGCACCGCGAATTTTTTCTTGTCCGACAACACACTACCCTTGAAGTTCAGCGACACCCGGACGGCTCGGCGGGGCCGCTGCCTCGCCAGCGGACCACGCTGCCAGGCAAACGATGGTAAACACCTTCAAAACCCGAGGCGAGGAACTTTCGCCGTGAACCCGGGTTCATGTGGCATGGCCTTGCGCATCCTCAAGGTCAAGGCTTTCCCTTCTGCGCCGCGCCCGAGGCCGGCACGTGATCCTCGACCGACGCGCCGAACGCCTGCTCGCGCAGCTGGGCCAACTGGTCGCGCACGCGCGCTGCCTTCTCGAATTCCAGATTGCGGGCATGCTCCATCATCTGTTTTTCGAGTTGCTTGATGCGCTTGCCGAGGTCCTTCTCGGAAAGGGCCTCGACCTCGGCCGCGATGTGTGCCGCCTTGAGGTCGTCCTTCCCGGATTTCTCCGAATACACCCCGTCGATCAGGTCGCGCACCTGCTTGGCCACGGTGCGCGGGGTGATGCCCATGCGCAGGTTGTGCTCGGTCTGCTTCTTGCGCCGCCGTTCGGTTTCGCCGATGGCGCGCACCATGGAATCGGTCATGCGATCGGCATACAGGATGGCGCAGCCGTTCAGGTTGCGTGCCGCGCGGCCGACGGTCTGGATCAGCGAGCGCTCGGACCTGAGGAAGCCTTCCTTGTCTGCATCGAGGATGGCCACGAGCGACACCTCGGGAATGTCGAGCCCCTCGCGCAACAGGTTGATGCCCACCAGCACGTCGAACGTGCCCAGGCGCAGGTCGCGCAGGATCTCCACCCGTTCGACCGTGTCGATGTCGCTGTGCAGGTAGCGCACCTTGACGCCGTTGTCGGTGAGGTAGTCGGTCAGTTGCTCGGCCATGCGCTTGGTCAGCGTGGTGATGAGCACGCGCTCGTTCTTTTCGACGCGGATGCGGATCTCCTGCAGCACGTCGTCCACCTGGTGCGTGGCCGGGCGCACTTCCACCACAGGGTCCACCAGGCCGGTGGGACGCACCACCTGCTCCACCACCTGGCCCGCGCGCGTGTTCTCGTATTCGGCCGGTGTGGCCGACACGAACACCACCTGGCGCATCTTCTTCTCGAACTCCTCGAGCTTGAGCGGGCGGTTGTCCAGCGCGGAGGGCAGGCGAAAGCCGTATTCGACGAGCGTCGTCTTGCGCGAGCGGTCACCGTTGTACATGGCAGCGAGCTGGCCCATCATCACGTGGCTTTCATCGAGGAACATCACCGCATCGCGCGGCAGGTAGTCGACGAGGGTGGACGGCGGCTCGCCCGGCGCGGCACCCGACAGATGGCGGGTGTAGTTCTCGATGCCCTTGCAGTGGCCGATCTCCTGCAGCATCTCGAGGTCGAAGCGCGTGCGTTGCTCGATGCGTTGCGCCTCGACCAATTTGCCGGCCGCCACGAGCTCGGCGAGGCGGTCGCGCAGTTCGATCTTGATGGTGTCCACCGCGGCCAGCACACGGTCACGTGGCGTGACGTAGTGGCTCGATGGGAACACCGTGAAGCGCACGATCTTCTGGCGGATGCGCCCGGTCAACGGATCGAAGAGCTGAAGCGTCTCCACTTCGTCGTCGAAGAGCTCGATGCGAAGGGCGAGCTCGGAATGTTCGGCGGGGAACACATCGATCGTGTCGCCGCGCACGCGGAACGTGCCTCGTGAAAAGTCGGCTTCGTTGCGCTGGTACTGCATGCGGATGAGCTGGGCGATCACGTCGCGCTGGTCCATCTTGTCGCCCACGCGCACGGTCATCACCATGCGGTGGTAGTCGCTCGGGTTGCCGATGCCGTAGATGGCCGACACGGTGGCCACGATCACCACGTCGCGCCGCTCGAGCAGGCTCTTGGTGGCGCTCAGCCGCATCTGCTCGATGTGCTCGTTGATCGCGCTGTCCTTCTCGATGAACAGGTCCCGCTGGGGCACGTAGGCCTCCGGCTGGTAGTAGTCGTAGTAGCTGACGAAGTATTCGACGGCGTTCTTCGGGAAGAACTCCCGGAATTCGCTGTAGAGCTGGGCGGCCAGCGTCTTGTTCGGGGCGAACACGATGGCCGGCCGGCCGAGCCGCGCGATCACGTTGGCCATCGTGAAGGTCTTGCCCGAGCCCGTCACGCCGAGCAGGGTCTGGAACGTCAGGCCGTCGCCGATGCCCTCGACGAGCTGATCGATGGCCGTGGGCTGGTCGCCCGCCGGCGGGTACGGCTGGAACAGCTGGAACGGGGAGTCCGGGAAGGTGACGATCTCGCCCTGGGCGGGCGCTGCCGGCGTGGAATCGGCGTCAGAGTCGGAAAGTCTGGCCATGGCAGATAAAATCCTCGGGGTTATCCCGCGACGAGAGTTCGCAGGCCAATCGCGCAGGGTAGCCCAAAAGCCCCAAGTTTGCTCTACCCTCTACCGTCTCTACTGACAAGGACTGTCTCCGATGACCTCGCTGTTCACTGCCGTCGAAATGGCCCCTCGCGACCCGATCCTGGGCCTGAACGAGCAATTCAACGCCGACCCCAACCCGGCCAAGGTGAACCTCGGCGTGGGCGTCTACTACGACGACAAGGGCAAACTGCCCTTGCTCAAATGCGTGCAGGAAGCGGAAAAGCAGTTGGTCGAGGCGGCCAAGCCGCGCGGCTACCTGCCCATCGACGGCATCGCGGCCTATGACAAGGCCGTGCAGGGCCTCGTGTTCGGCGCCGACAGCGCCATCGTCACCGAAGGCCGCGTGGCCACGGTGCAGGCGGTGGGCGGCACCGGCGGGCTGAAGATCGGCGCCGATTTCCTCAAGCGACTGAACCCCGGCGCCACGGTGCTCATCAGCGACCCCAGCTGGGAAAACCACCGCGCGCTGTTCACGAACGCGGGCTTCACGGTCAGCACGTACCCCTACTACGACGCCGAACGCCGGGGCGTGAACTTCGACGGCATGCTGGCCGCGCTGAACGCCGCGTCCGCCGGCACCATCGTCGTGCTGCATGCGTGCTGCCACAACCCCACCGGCTACGACATCACGCCGGCCCAATGGGCCCAGGTGGTTGCCGCCATCAAGGCCCGCGGCCTGGTCGCCTTCCTCGACATGGCCTACCAGGGCTTCGGCGAAGGCATCCGGGAAGATGGCGCCGCGGTCCAGCAGTTCGTGGACGCGGGGCTCGATTTCTTCGTCTCCACATCGTTCTCGAAGAGCTTCTCGCTCTACGGCGAGCGCGTCGGCGCCCTGAGCGTGGCCTGCCAGTCGAAGGAAGAGGCCGGCCGCGTGCTGAGCCAGCTCAAGATCGTGATCCGCACGAACTATTCGAACCCGCCCACCCACGGCGCCCAGGTGGTGGCCACGGTGCTGACCACGCCGAACCTGCGCACGATGTGGGAAGACGAACTCGCCGCCATGCGGGTGCGCATCAAGCAGATGCGCGTGGCGCTGCAGGACAAGCTCAAGGCCGCCGGCGTCAAGCAGGACATGAGCTTCATCACGCAGCAAAAAGGCATGTTCAGCTATTCCGGCCTCAACCAGGCGCAGATGCAGCGCCTGCGCTCCGAATTCGGCATCTATGGCGTCGATTCGGGCCGCATCTGCGTGGCCGCGCTGAACAGCCAGAACATCGACGCCGTGGCGGCCGCCATCGCGAAGGTCAGCTGATCGGCTCGGGGTCAGCCCCCTGTATCGGGGTTGACCCTGGTTCTGGCCCCAGACTGGAGAAATTCCGCATGATTCTCCTGTTGGCCTTTTTCGGGAATGCAGCATGGCGACAGTCATCTGCCTAGAATGGTGCGTCGCACAACGATGCGCTGATGGCTCTCGCCAAAAGGATCACGCCCATGCTGTACCAGCTCTATGAGGCCCAACGGGCCATGCTGAGCCCGTTCTCCGAGTTCGCCTCTGCATCATCCAAGCTTTACAGCCACCCGCTTTCGCCGTTCGCCCACACGCCCCTGGCGACGCGCGTCTCCGCCGGGCTTGATCTGCTCCACCGGCTGGCGAAGGAGTACGAGAAACCGGAGTTCGGCATCACCTCGGTGAAGCTCGATGGCATCGACGTCGCGGTCCAGGAACAGGTGGCGCTCGAGAAGCCTTTCTGCCGCCTGCTGCGCTTCAAGCGCTTCACCGACGACATCGACCTGCTCACCCGCATGAAGGATCAGCCCGCCGTGCTGGTCGTGGCACCGCTCTCGGGCCATCACAGCACGCTGCTGAGGGAGACCGTGCGGCAGCTGCTGATCGATCACAAGGTCTTCATCACCGATTGGACCGACGCCCGCATGGTGCCGGTCGAGGATGGCCCGTTCCACCTCGACGACTACGTGGCCTACGTGCAGGATTTCATCCGCCACGTCGGCCCTGAAGTCAACGTGATCTCGGTCTGCCAGCCCACGGTGCCCGTGCTTGCGGCCATCTCGCTGCTGGCCAGCAACGGTGAGTTCACGCCCCGCACGATGACGATGATGGGCGGCCCCATCGACGCTCGCAAGTCGCCCACCGCGGTGAACAACCTGGCGATGAACAAGAGCTACGAATGGTTCGAGAACAACGTGATCTACCGCGTGCCGATGAACTACCCGGGCGGCGGGCGCCGCGTGTACCCGGGCTTTCTGCAGCACACGGGGTTCATCGCGATGAACCCGGATCGCCATTTGAAGTCGCACTACGATTACTTCATGGACCTGATGCAGGGCGATGACGAAGGCGCCGACTTCCATCGCGCGTTCTACGATGAATACAACGCCGTGCTCGACATGCCGGCGGAGTATTACCTCGACACCATCCACACGGTCTTCCAGGATTTCTCGCTTTGCAACGGCACCTGGGAAGTCAACGGCCAGCTGGTGCGGCCGCAGGACATCAAGACCACCTCGCTGCTCACCATCGAAGGTGAACTCGACGACATCTCGGGCGCCGGCCAGACGCGTGCCGCGCACGAGCTGTGCTCGGGCATCCCGGCGTCCAGGCAGTTCCACTACGACGTGAAGGGCGCGGGTCACTACGGCATCTTCTCCGGCAGGCGCTGGCGTGAGGACTGCTATCCGCAGATCCGCGATTTCATTGCCAGCCACCAGGAGCCCTCGTCCGGCGCCAGGCGCCTGCCGCGGTCGGCTCCGGTCCGGGAACCCGTTGCGGCCGCGAAGGGCGAAAGCAGCGCCAAGGCGGCCAGGTCTGTCGCCGGCAAGTCCACTGGCTGACCTCCCGTGCCCTCCGTTGCCGACCTGACCGACGCCCTCGACCGCGCCCTGCCCCAAACGCAGTGCACCCGCTGCGGCTACCCCGATTGCCGCAGCTACGCCGGGGCGATCGCACGGGGCGAGGCCGACATCAACCAATGCCCGCCCGGGGGCGCCGAAGGGGTCGCCCGGCTGTCGCGGCTCACCGGCCGACCGGCCACGCCCCTCAACCCGGTGCACGGCAGCGAGGCCCCTCGCCTGCTCGCGGTGATCGATGAAGCCTGGTGCATCGGCTGCACCTTGTGCCTGAAGGCCTGCCCGGTGGACAGCATCGTGGGCGCGGCCAAGCGCATGCACACCGTGGTCGATGCGCTGTGCACTGGGTGTGAGCTGTGCGTGCCGGTGTGTCCGGTCGATTGCATTTCGCTTGTGGAGGCCACGCCGGGCCGCACCGCCTGGGACGCATGGACGCCCGCACAGGCCGATGAGGCGCGCGACCGCTTCGCGTTCCACCGTCTGCGGCTCGAGCGCGACCGCACCGAAAACGAAGACCGCCTCGCGCGCAAGGCGGCAGACAAGCTGGCCGACTTGCCGGCCGCCTCGCGCATCGACGATCCGGCGGCACTCGATGCGAAGCGGGCCGTCATCGAAGCCGCCATGGCACGGGCACGCGCACGCCGGACGGGTTGACCGGCACGCCGCATGATCCGGGCCACAATGAGGGCCCATGAAAATTGCCGACATCGCCCCGTTCTTCGCCACGCTGAAGGCGGCCAATCCCCAGCCGAACACGGAACTTGAATACACGAACGTGTTCGAGCTTTTGGCCGCCGTGCTGCTGTCGGCGCAGGCCACCGACGTGGGGGTCAACAAGGCCACCCGGCGTCTCTTTCCACGCGCCAACACGCCCCAGAAAATGCTCGACCTGGGGTTGGATGCGGTCACCGAACACATCAAGACCATCGGCCTCTTCCGCACGAAGGCGAAGAACCTGATGGCCACCTGCCGGATCCTCGTCGACCAATATGGCGGCCAGGTGCCCCGCACCCGTGAGGCCTTGGAGGCGCTGCCCGGCGTCGGCCGCAAGACGGCCAATGTGGTGTTGAACGTCGCGTTCGGCGAAGCCACGATGGCGGTCGATACGCACATCTTTCGGGTGAGCAACCGCACGGGGCTTGCGCCCGGCAAGACGCCGCTCGAGGTGGAAATGAAACTGCTCAAGCGGGTGCCGGCGGAATACCTGGTGGATGCCCATCACTGGCTGATTCTCCACGGCCGCTACGTGTGCCAGGCGCGGCGTCCGCTGTGCGAGCAGTGCCAGGTGCTGCGCTACTGCGATTCGGCGCCGCCCGAGCTGCTGGCACGCCAGATCCGGCCGTAACCCACTGGGGCCGGCCATTCGGCGGCTGTCGCAGGCGGGGGCAGCCCCCGCAGCACGAGGTCGGCCGCCTGGATCCAGCCGGCGTGGCCCACCACCCAGGCCTCCGGGTGCGCGCGGATGAACGCGACGCAACGGGTCATGAGTGCGGTGAGCGATTCGCCACCGCCCGGGGCATGCGAGGCGAACGCCTCGCACCATGCATCGACCTCGGCGGCGCCGATCTCGTCCCAGGTGCGGCCATCCCAGGTGCCGAAGTCCAGCTCGGACAGGCGGGGATCCACGTGGTGCGCCCATCCCCAGCGGGCCAGCCAGCGGCCCACGTCGGCACCGCGGGCAAGCGGCGATGTCCAGACGGTGCGGGCATGGCCCTCGCACCGCGCCGCGCGCCGGATGCGGTGTGCGAGGCGCTTGGCCTTGCGGCGATCCACCGGCACATCGGCGTGGCCGATGCAGCGCCCGGCCACGCCACGGGGTTTCGGGTGGCGCCAGACGATCATGCTCGGGTGCCAACACCGGTACCCACTGGCGGCAGTGGGCCCCGGCTTTCGCCGGGGTGACATTCTTTTACCCCGTCATACCGGCGAAAGCCGGTACCCACCGGTGCAGCGGGCCTCGGCTTTCGCCGGGGTGACATGCCTTTTTGCGTTGCGTTGTCGTATCGGCGAACGGCGGTACCCACTGGCGGCAGTGGGCCCCGGCTTTCGCCGGGGTGACATTCTTTTAC
>CBIHPH010000095.1:0-16728 GCA_966212105.1 uncultured Rhizobacter sp. | reverse complement strand
CACCGAGAACGGCACCGACCAGCTTTCGTACAGCGCCGCCAGGCACAGGAACACGAACAGCACCGAGGCTGCATAGAGCAGAGGGGCCTGGGCGCCAGACAGTCGCTCCTGGTACGAGCGCCCGGCCCATTCGTAGCCGACGCCGGGGGGCATCTGCTTCATGATGTCTTCGATCAGCCTCATCGCGGTGCCTGAGCTGACGCCGGCGGCGGGATCGCCGATGAGTTCGTACGATGACATGCCGTTGTAGCGCGTGAGCTGCGGCGCCCCGAACGTCCAGCCGCTGGATGCGAATGCCGAGAACGGCACCATCTCGCCGGAAGTGTTGCGCACGAACCAGGCCTTGTAGCTTTCCGGGTCCATGCGGAACGGCGCGTCGCCCTGCATGTAGACCTTTTTCACGCGGCCGCGGTCGATGAAGTCGTTGATGTAGCTGCCGCCCATTGCCGCCGACAGGGTGTCGTTGACGGCGGTGGTGGTCAGGCCCAGTGCGCCGGTCCGCCGGTCGTCGATGCGGATGTTGAATTCCGGCGTTTCGACGAGGTTGTTGTTGCGCACGCGCGAGAGTTCCTGGCGTTCGTTCGCCAGATCGAGGAACTGATCGCGTGCGGCGGCGAGCGTGTCGCGGCCGAGGCCCCCGACATCTTGCAACTGCACCGAGAAGCCGGCATTGGCGCCCAGCCCACGCACCGCCGGGGGCAGCAGGAAGAACACCTGCGCATCACGCACCAGCTTTTGCACGTCATTGGTATACCGGCGCGCCAGTTCGGCCGCTCCCTGGCCGGGGCCGGTGCGCGTCGACCAGTCCTTCAACCGGATGTAGCCCTGACCGATGCCCTGGTTACCGCCCTGGCCGCTGACGAGGTTGAAGAAAGCCACTTCGTCCCGCTTGGCCAGGTAATCCTCCAGCTGGCCGAGCACCTGCTGCAGCCGCTCGTCGGTGGCGCCGGCCGGCATGCGCACCTGGACCTGCACCGTGCCTTGGTCCTCCTCGGGCAGGAACGACGTGGGCAGGCGCATGTAAAGGAACACCGCCACGCCGATCAGCAGCATGTACAACAGCAGGCTGCGGCCGTGGCGCTGCAGCAGCCGGGCCACGGTGTTCTGGTAGCGCACGGCGTTGCGGTCGAACAGGCGGTTGAAGCCGTTGAAAAACCGACCCAGCACGCCTTGACGGTCGGTGTGTCCAGGCTCGTCGCCCACATGCAGCAGCGTGGCGCAGAGCGCCGGTGTGAGTGTCATCGCGACGAGCACCGACAGCACCATGGCCGAGACGATGGTGATCGAGAACTGGCGGTAGATCACGCCCGTGGAGCCGCCGAACAAGGCCATGGGGATGAACACGGCCGAAAGCACGAGCGCGATGCCGACCAGCGCCCCGGTGATCTCGCCCATGGACTTGCGGGTGGCCTCCACCGGCGTGAGACCCTCTTCGCTCATCAGCCGCTCCACGTTCTCCACGACGACGATCGCGTCGTCCACGAGCAAACCGATGGCGAGCACCAGCCCGAACATCGTCAGCGTGTTGATCGAGTACCCGAAGACCGCGAGGATGCCGAAGGTGCCGAGCAGCACCACCGGCACGGCGATGGCCGGGATCAGCGTGGCGCGCAGGTTCTGCATGAACAGGTACATGATGAGCACCACCAGCACCATCGCCTCGAAGAGCGTGTGCACCACGCCCTCGATGGAGACTTCGACGAACGGGGTGGTGTCGAAGCTGATCGTGGCCTTCATGCCCGGCGGAAAGAACGGCGCCATGTCGTCGAGCTTCTGGCGTACCGCCTTCGCGGTGGCCACGGCATTGGCGCCCGTGGCGAGGTAGATCACCAGGCCCGAGGCCGTCTTGCCGCCCAGGCGCGCGCGGGTGGCGTAGTTGTCGCTGCCAAGCTCCACGCGTGCCACGTCGCCCACGCGCACCACCGAGCCGTCCGCAGCGGATTTCACGATGACGTTGCGGAACTGTTCCGCTGTTTGCAGCTTGCCGCGCGCCGTCACGGTGGCGTTGAGCTGCTGGCCCGCGGTGGCCGGCAGCGAGCCCAACTGGCCGGCCGACACCTCGGTGTTTTGCGCCGCGATGGCGGCTCGCACATCCGAGGGCATCAACGCATACTGGTTCAGCTTCGCCGGATCGAGCCACAGCCGCATGGCATAGCCGGTTCCCTGGATGTTGACGTCGCCCACGCCATCCACCCGGCTGATCACATCCTGCAGGTTGCTCGAAATGTAGTCGCCGAGGTCCGTGGCGGACATGCTGCCGTCCTCGGACGTCAGTGACACCACCATCAGCAAGTCCGTGCCGGCCTTCGTCACGGAGACGCCCTGGCTCTGCACCGCCTGCGGCAGCTGCGACATGGCCTGCTGCAGCTTGTTCTGCACCTGCATCTGGGCCACGTCGGCGTTCGTGCCGGCCTCGAACTGCAGTCGCACGTTGGCGGTGCCTGCCGAATTGCTGGTGGACGCCATCGAGACCAGCCGGTCGATGCCCTTGAGGCGTTGCTCGATCACCTGGGTGACCGAATCCTCGATGGTCTTCGCCGATGCGCCGGTGTAGGTGGCGTTGATGGAGATCGTCGTGGGCGCGATGTCCGGATACTGCTCCAGCGGCAACTGGCGGATGGCCACCAGCCCGGCAAGCATGATGACGATGGCGATGACCCACGCAAAGATGGGCCGGTCGATGAAAAAGCGGGCCATGGTCGCGATGCCTCAGCGCCCGGGCGTGGAAGCAGCCGAGGCCTCCAGGACGGCAGGCGCCGAAGCGGCCACCGCCGCCGTGGCGACCTGCGTGGGTTGCACCGTGCCGCCGACACGTGTGCGCTGCAGGCCCTCGACGATGACCAGGTCACCGGCCTTCAGCCCGGATGTCACCTGCCAGCGGTTGCCGATGGCGCGGTCCACCGTCAGCTTGCGGGCCTCCACCTTGTTGCCCGGGCCCACCACCCAGGCGGACGCGTCGCCGGACGGCGTGCGCGTGATGCCTTGCTGCGGCACCAGCATCGCCTGGCTGGCCACGCCGGTCTCCAGCACGGCGCGCACATACATGCCCGGCATCAACAGCCCGTCAGGGTTGGGCACCTCGCCGCGCAATGTCACGGCGCCGGTGGACGGGTTGACCGACACGCCAGAGAACTTGAGCGTTCCGGCGTGGGGGTACGGCGTGCCGTCCTCCAGCACGACCTTCACGGGCGCCTCGCTCGCGCCCCGCGGCTGCAGCGTGCCATTGGCGAGCTCGCGCTTGAGGCGCAGCAGTTCGGTGCTGGATTGCACGATGTCCACATAGAGGGGATCGAGCTGCAGCACCGTGGTGAGGGCGGCCTCCTGGTTCGCGGTGACGAGCGCACCGGGCGTCACCGTGGACACGGAAATGCGCCCGGCAATGGGCGAGGTGATGCGGGTGCGTTCGAGGTTGATGCGCGCGGTCTGCAGTGCGGCGCGGGCCACCTCCAGATCGGCCTGCGCCTGCTTCAGCGCGGCGGCGCTGGTGTCGCGCTGCTGCTGGCTGATGGCGTCGATCTTCACGAGTTCGGCGTCGCGTTCGGCCACCGTGCGGGCCGAGCCGAGCGTGGCCGCTGCCTTCGCGACGCTGGCCTCGGCGCTCGTGACCGCGGCACGGTACGTGGCAGGGTCGATCTCGTAGAGCACCTGGCCTGCCTTGACGGTGGCCCCTTCCTCGAACAGGCGCTTGAGCACGATGCCGCTGACCTGCGGCCGGATTTCCGCGACCAGACGCGGCGAGGTGCGGCCGGGCAGCTCCGTGCTGATGGTCTGCACACCCGGTTCCACCTTGAACACGCCCACCGCGGCCGTCTTCGGCGGCGCGGCCGGCGCGGGTGACTTGGAACAGGCGGCCAGGCCGGCCAGGAGCAGAAGCGTGAAGGCGCGGGAAAATCGATCTTGCATGGAGGGGCGACTGTACGGCGTTTGGCCCCCATCCTGCCCCACAATTGTGGAGAGACGTTGAAGAACCCGCCCGATCGGCACCGCCCGTTGCCAAGCGCCGGGCAATCGGCGCTAATGCCGGTTCCGATGAAACTCAGCCTCACCGCCAAGCTTTTCGCCGCCGTCCTCACGCCGGCGCTGCTGGTTGCCCTTGCGATGGGTGTGGCGGCTCACATCAACCTCAAGCGCGGGTTCCTGGGCTACCTGAATGAACAGGCGGAGTTGCGCCTCGACGCCGCCGTGCCCGGTGTCACCGCCGGCTACCGCGCCAACGGATACAGCTGGCAGTTCCTGCGCGAGCGCCCGGACCTCTGGTTCAGGCAATTGCGGCCGCTGGCCGACGAGGAGGGGCGAGCCCTGAATCCGGACGACCGCCCCCCCGCCACCGTTTCGGAACTCACCGGGGCCACCCGCCGCTTCACGCTGTACGACACCGAACGCCGCCGCGTGGCCGGCTTCGAAGGCCCGGCGCCGCATGCGGTGGAGCGCCCCATCGTGGTCGACGGTCGCACCGTCGGCTGGCTCTCGCTGGCGAAGTTCGAGAGCGTCAGTTCGGCGGCCGAGCGCCGCTTCGAGGATGCGCAATGGCGATCGCGCTGGCTCGTCGGGGCCGGTGCCATGCTGCTGGCCGCCGGGGTGGCGGTCTGGTTGTCTCGCGCGCTGCTCAAGCCCGTGCGGCTCGTGGCCGCGGCCACGCACCGGCTCGCGGCCGGCCAGTACGACACCCGTGTGGCCGTCCACGCCCGCGATGAACTGGGGCAGCTCGCGACCGATTTCAACCGCCTCGCGCACACCTTGCAGCGCAACGAGCAGATGCGTCGTGAATTCATGGCCGACGTGTCGCACGAGCTGCGAACGCCGCTCGGCGTGCTGCATGGCGAACTCGAGGCCATCGAAGACGGCGTGCGCACGATGGACCGCCAGGGCGTGCGATCGTTGCAGGCCGAGGTGGCCACGCTGAACAAGCTGGTCAACGACCTGCACGATCTGTCGCTCGCCGACGTGGGCGCGCTCACCTACCGCAAGACCGACCTCGATGTGCTCGAGGTATTGCGCCTGACCGCCGGTGCATTCCGTGACCGCCTCGCACAGCGCGGCATCTCCCTGACGATGGCCGTGCCCGAGCAGCCGCTGATTGCCTTCGGCGACGAACGCCGGCTGCACCAGCTGTTCAACAACCTGTTCGAGAATTCATGCCGCTACACCGACCCTGGCGGCATGCTGCAAGTCACCGCGCGGCTCGACGGCGGCCGCGTGCACATCGACTTCAACGATTCGGCGCCCGGCGTGGAGCCCTCGTGCCTCGACCGGCTGTTCGACCGCTTCTTCCGCGCCGATGGTTCTCGCAACCGGCAAAGCGGAGGCGCGGGCCTGGGCCTGGCGATCTGCCGCCGCATCGCCGAGGCGCACGACGGCCGCATCGAGGCCCGGACATCACCGCTCGGCGGCCTGTGGATCGCCATCGACCTGCCGCAGGCCGCGACATGAGCACCGGCACCCCGGCACGCATCCTGGTCGTCGAAGACGAGCCGAAGATGGCCGCCCTCGTCAGCGACTACCTGCGTGCCGCCGGCCATGAGCCGCACTGCATGGCCGATGGCCTCGGCGTGGTGGCCGCCTACCGGGAGCACCGCCACGACCTCATCCTGCTCGACTTGATGCTGCCCGGCCGCAGCGGGCTCGACATCTGCCGGGAGCTGCGCACCTTCAGCGACGTGCCCATCGTGATGCTGACCGCGCGCGTGGAGGAGGCCGACCGCCTGCTCGGCCTGGACCTGGGCGCCGACGACTACATCTGCAAGACCCCCTTCAGCCCCCGCGAGATCGTCGCCCGCGTGAAGGCGATCCTGCGCCGCAGCCGGACGGCCGACCGGGCCGAGCCGCCAGCGGTGCACATCGACGAGGACGGCCTGCGAGCCGCCTACCAGGGCATGCCACTCGACCTCACGCCCATCGAATTCAGGTTGCTCAAGACCCTCGCAGGAACGCCGGGCCGGGTCTTCTCGCGCGACGTGCTGCTCGACAGGCTCCACGCCGATCAGCGCGCCGTGACGGACCGCGCCGTGGACAGCCACGTCAAGAACCTGCGCCGCAAGCTCGAGGCCGCGGGCGCCCAGGCGGATTGCATCCGCTCCATCTATGGAGTGGGGTACCGGTTCGACCCCTGATACCGGCCTCAGGCCCCGGCAATCATCCGCTCGACGTCGGCGAGCAGCGGGCCGAGCCCGGCGCCCTTGTCGTGGAACGCGAGCACGCCCAGTTCGGCGCCGCGATGGCGGTATCCCTCGTGGATCAGTTCGTTCGTCATCACGAGCACCTTGCACATGAGGCCGGCCTCGCGCACGTCTTTGAGCACCTTGAACCCATGGCCCGGCGACAGGAACAGGTCCAGCAGCACCAGGTGCGGTCGTTCCCGAAGGATGAGTGCCACGGCTTCGGCCTCACCCTGGGCAGCCCCAACGACCTTGGCGCCGGGCAACTCCGCCAACGTGTTGAGCAGCACGCGCTGCATCACGGGTGAATCCTCGACAACGACGATGTTCATGGTCCGGTGCGTGGCCAGGCAGTGGGGTCGGTCCAAGCATAGGCCACGCAACGCTTTCAGGACAGTCCTGAAGCGCCCCAATCGGTGTCGGGACGTTTCGGCTGGCGCCGGCGTTCACACTTCGTCCGTCAGGCCATGCTGCAGGCAGTACTTGGCCAGTTCGGCGTTGGACTTGATCTTCATCTTCGTGAACAGCCGGGTGCGGTAGGTGCCCACCGTCTTGACGGAAAGCCCCATCGCCTCGGCCGTTTGCGCCGGCGGCCGGCCCGCTGCAATCGACAGCATCACCCGGTACTCCTGTTCCGACAGCGCCTGGTGCGGCAGGGCCTGCCGTGCCCGGCCGCCGAGCAGGTCGACCAGGTGATCGGCCATCGATGCCGTCACATACCGCCGGCCGTGCACCAGGCGCTGCAACGCCTCCACCAGCTCGGTGCCGGCGCGGTCCTTCGGAAGGTATCCGGCCACACCCATCTGCAGCAGGCGCGCCGCATAGGCGGATTCGGCGTTGAAGCTGAGCACGAGGATCGGCGATTCGGGCGCGGCTTGCAGCATCGCCGAGATGCCTTCGGTGCCACTCGTGTCCGGCAGGGCCAGGTCCATCACAACCGCGGTGGGCGCGGCCCTGCCTGCCAAGGCCAGCGCCTCAACCAGGGTGCCGGCCTCGTCGATCGTCGCACCGGGCCATGTGCGTTCGATCAGCTGGCGTTCGCCCATCCGCATGATGGGATGGTCTTCGACGATCAGGAATCTCATGGCGTGCCCGCCTCCAGAGGAACCAGAACCGTGACGCGGGTGCCGCCTCCCGGCGCCGGCCCGAAGTGCAAGGTGCCGCCCACGAGGGCTGCCCGTTCGCGCATGTTGCGAACGCCGCCCGCATCGGCTCGCATGCCGCGGGGACCACGGCCGTCGTCCTCGACGTCGAACCGATAGCGGGCACCATCGATGCTGCCCCGCACCGACAGCGTCGAGGCGCCCGCATGGCGCAGCACATTCGTGGTGGCTTCCTGCAGGATGCGAAAAATCTGGTTCGCACGGTCCGGTGGCAGGCGATCGTCGCCGTCGATCTCGACGTCGGTGTCGAGCTTGCCGAGCGCGGCCACGGTCTTGACATGATGGGCCACTGCCGCGCCCAGCCCGAGGTCGTCGAGCATCGGCGGACGCAGTTCGGCAGCGATGCGGCGGGTGGTGTGGATGGCTTCGTCCAGCAGGCTCACCAGTGGCTGCACCTGGGCTTTGGGCAGGCCGGGATGCGATCGCACGAGTTCATCGACGACGATCTTGGACGCGGTGGCGATCTGCCCGAGCTGATCATGCACTTCCCGCGACAGGCGCCGCCGCTCCTCTTCGACATGGCGATCGAGTTCCCCGGCAAACGACTGAATGCGCACCATCGCCGCGCTGAGGGCCTCCGTGCGTTCCATCACCTGCTGCTCCAGGTGTTCATTCGCGGTGTGAACGGCACGGTCCGCCTCGTCGCGAAGGCGCCGCTCGAAGCGCAGCAGCGCGAGCGCCACCAGCATCAGCACCGTGCCTCCGGCCGTGAGTGCGCCGACCAGCCGTGTCGTGTTCCTGGCCACTGCCGCACTGTCAAGGCTGCGGCGTTCGATGATGGCCGATTGCTGCGATGCCAGCGTGGCGAACCGGCTGCGCAGCGCATCCATGAGCTGCCTGACCTCCAGATGCGCGCCCATCTCACGCTGCGCGTCGTACCCGCGTGCCCGGCGCTCGGCAATGGCGGCCTCCGCTTGCGCGATGCGCTCGATGATCAGTTGGTCGATTTCATTGCCCAGGGCGCGCACCGGGCCGGCCTCGGAAGCGTCCAGCCTGCGCTGCAGGCCGGGCCGCATCGTCTCGAGCTGGCGTCGGGCCGAGAGGAAGGGCGCCAGGTAGTCGTCACGACCGCTGAGGATGAAGGCTCGTTGACTTGTTTCCAGTTCGGCCAGCGTGCCAAGCGTGCGCTCGAAGAGCAGCAGCGCTTCGAGCGCCTCCTGGCGCCCATCCGCCGCCACGGTCATTTCGCGGACGCCTCGGTAGCCCGCATAGGCGGTGATGGCGTACGCCAGGGCACCCACGGCGAAGAACGCGAACGCAAGCGCGGAGAAACGCCGGCGCCGCGCCAGCTTCGCCGACAGATCCGTTGATGCCAAAGCCGGTCACCTCCCTGGTGACGCCGCGGGATGAGCGTCGTCCGGTGGCCCCTGCGTGCGAATGCGCAGGACGCCTGCGGATCAATGTAGCGGCTGCCGGCACCCTGTCAATGATGCCTCTTGCCATGGTGCGGAGACTGGCCCCGCATGTCGCGGGGCATCAGCAGGGCGCCCGCCATTCGCGCAATTCCTCGGCGAGCACCGAATGGCCGTCGCCTTCGGCCCGCCGGATCAGTGCATCGACGTTTTCCTCGGTGACCAGTTCATGGCCCAGCCCCTTGAGCAGCTTGCGGTACACGTCCTCGATGTCTTGTGCATGGTCGATGTCGCTCATGGAAATCTCCTTGGAGGCTCAGGTTTGCAGCGTGGCCGTCAGCGTGATCTCCGGCACGCTGGCCAGGGCCTTGGACAAGGGGCATGTCTGCTTGGCGCTGTCGGCGATCTGCTGGAACCTGGCTTCATCCAGGCCCGGCACTTTTGCCGACAGGTTCAAGGCGATGCGATCGATGGCAAAGCCCTCGCCCTTTTGCGCAAGCCTCACGCTCGCGCGGGTATCGACCGACACCGTGGCGAAGCCGGCCTTGTCGCAGGCGAACGAAAACGCCATCGCGAAGCAGGCGGCATGGGCGGCCGCCAGAATCTCCTCGGGGTTGGTGCCGCTCCGGTCATCACCGAACCGGCTCCCGAAGCCGTACGGATACGCTTTCATCGCACCGGTCTCGGTGGTGATCTGCCCCTGGCCCTGCTTGGCGGAGCCTTCCCAATGGACGGTGGCTGATTTTTCGGTCATGTCGAACTCCTCATTTCCTGATCACTTGGGGCGAGGGCGGGTCAGCCCCTCGCCGGGTTGCGAAAGCGTGTGCGCGCGCACGGCAGCCACGGCACGGATCACCGCATGGGCCACGTTGCGCACTTCCGCGAGAAAGGCCGTGTCGCGGTCCAGCGCCTCGTGGCTCGTGGCGTAGGGCTCGTAGTACCCCACATACCGGTCCAGCCGCGCCATCGCACCTGCGTCGACGAGGCCCATCCAGTCCAGCCAGTCCGTCAGGTTGCGGCGATGGCTTTCGACACCGGCCACGTCGCCATGCACGACCACGCCGTATGCGCGACCGGCCAGGTGCTTCGGGTAGTGCCAGCCGGCGGCCTCCAGGCGCTTGGCCTCGTCGGGGCGCTTGCCGTGCGTGGTGGTCGGGTCCGGGTTGCCGCCGTCCGCGCACACGAGCCGGTCGATCATCAGCTTGAGCGGGCTTGGCGACTGGTACCAGTACGTCGGCGCGACGATGACCACGCCATGGGCGGCCACCCATCGCTCGTAAATCTCCGCCATCCAGTCGTCGGCCTGGCCCAGCGCATGATTCGGGTAGCAGCTGCAGGGCCAATGGCACAGCGGCATCGCCGTCGAGACACAGCCCTTGCACGGATGGATCTGCCGACCGAACTCGGACGTGACGAGGCTCAGGTCGAGCACATCCGTGTCGATGCCTCCGGCCGCGGCCACATCGCGCACGGCCTGGGTCAGGCGCCAGGACTTGGACATCTCGCCAGGGCAGGTGCCATCGTTGCGTGCGCTGCCGTTGACCAGCAGAAGACGCGAGGGGGTGCTGGCGGCCCCCCACCGAGCCTGGGCTGCCCGCAGCCGGTCGCGCGTTCCGAGCCACTCGACCGACAGGTCATGAGTGGGATCTGCGAAGTGTTCTCCGGCCTTTCGCGTGCGGGGCGTCTTGCGGCCTTCCTTGTACGCCTGCCAGGCGATCTCCTCCAGCCGGGCGATGGCTTCTCGTTCGCTTTCGAACGCCGGGTCGAGGAAGCGGCGGCGGTACCGCTCGCCGAAGGCGTCGCGGGTGAGCGGTTCGGGAGCCTGGCCGGTGCGCACGTGGGTCATGCGCCCCAGTATCGGCATGGCGTCCCACGTTCGCCGTCGGACGGCGGCGCAATGCTCCCCGGGGTGCTGTCCTACAGCGGGATCAGGGGCTGTCGATACCGCAAGTTGCCGGCGCCAGCACTGCCCGCAGTCGCCTCAGCCGCTGCAGGTGCAGTCCCGACCGTCACGCTTGGCCTGGCGAAGCGCGTCATCGGCCCGGGCCAATAGCTCTTCCGCTGATTCACCGTCGCGATGAGCGGCCAGGCCGCACGAAAACGTGACCTCGAGGCCGGGTGCCACGGCATCCCAGCCGCGTGCTTTCAGTGCTTCGCGGAAGCGTTGTATGGGGATGCGGGCGCCGTCGGTCCCTGTGTCGGTGAGCACGGCGAGAAAGGCGTCGCCGCTGTACCGCCCGATGTGATCGCTGGCGCGCGCCAACTGCCGAACCGTCGTGGCGAACATCCGCAGCGCTCGGTCGCCGGCTTCGTGGCCCAGCGTTTCGTTCAAATCCTTGAAGTGGTCAAGGTCGACCAAGGCCACGGTGAGCCGCTGGCCCGTGCGGTCCGCGTGCTGTTGCTCCTGCGCAAGCATGGCGAGTACGCTGCGGCGGTTCAGCAGGCCGGTCAGTTCGTCGTGGCGCCCGAGGTACGCGGCCCTTCTGGTCAGCGTGGCCAGTTCGTGGCCCCGGTGCCGGAGCGTGGCGGTCATCGCGCCGTTCACACGGCCCATCCGGAGGCATTGCCAAAGCGAGAGCGACATGGCGGCCCACGACAGCATGCGTTCGACGGTATTGCCGGCGGGGATGCGCACGGGAGCGCCGACGGCTGCCAGAACCAGGGCTGCGCCCAGGCACGTCAAGGCGCATGCGGCAACGGCCTGGCGGGGCCCGGATCGCATGACCAGCCAGGCGAAGACCACCAGCAGATTGAACAGGAACACGGCACTCAACGCAGGCATCAAGGCCATGCCCGCCAGCCGGAGCATCTGATGGCTCAGGCAGAGCGCCGTCGGCAGGTGGGGATCTTTGGCACCGAGGGTCCAGCCATTGTGGAACACGGTGGTCCAGAAAATGGCGAGCAGCACGCCCATCACGGCATAGGCCGCTACCGGCACCCAATGCACTGTGCCGGCCCATGCGAACAGGCATAACACCGCCCCGTCAACCGCATGGCCGCAGGAGATGATGCGCACATGGGTCAACGCATGCCGCGTGAATGCGCGCCCGGCGTCCATGATGCCGGCGCCCGGCAATGATCTGCCGTCAACCGGCGTGGGAGCAGTCGCGGCCTGCATGGAGGGCTCCGTCGAGCGCGTCGTCAGCGCGGTTGAGCAGTTGTTCAGTCGTTTCACCGTCCTGCCAAGTGGCCACGCCGACCGAGAAGGTGAAGTGCAAACCCGGCGAGGTGGCGTGCCGGTGGGTGTCGGCCACCGCACGGCGCAGTTGCTCCACGGTGCGCACGGCATCGTCGTTCGGGGTGGCCGAAAGGATCAACAGGAACTCCCCGCCGCCCAGCCGCCCGAATACGTCGGTGTCGCGCCGGTGTGCTTGCACCGCAGTGGCGAATGCCTGCAGCGCGCGGTCGCCTGCCGGATGGCCGGAGGTGTTGTTGATGGTCTTGAGGTGATCGAGGCCGAGCCGCGCCACGGACAGCGCCTTGCCATCGCGTTCGCTGCGGTCCAGTTCGTCTTCGAGCATGCGCAGCACGCTGCGCCGGTTGGGCAGGCTGGTCAGTTCATCGAAGTCCGCGAGCCGCTCAACCTGCTCCAGCATTTCGGCCACCTGTTGTTCACGCTCGTGCAGCAGGGTGTTGCGGCCGCGGTTGACCACGCTGAAAATCACCGCGCGGGCCAGCGTGGCGGCACCACAAGCCCCTGCGATCAGCTGTTCGGCCCTCGTGTCGAAGGGAATCTTCAAGGGGTCGTCCCAAAGCGTGATCAAGCCGATCACCGCGCAAGTGCTCCCCCATGACAGGTGGATGCACTGGCGCGACATCCGGTAGGTGATGCCAAGGAAGATCGTCGCCAGGCTCAGCACGTACAGGAACGATATTTCAGGGTACAGGACGATGCCCGCGACGCAGATTGCCATGCCCGCAAACGCCTGTGCATCCGAGACGGCCGGGTCTTTCCAGTTGCGGGAGTGGCCGCGCCCGATCAGGATGCCGGCCACCGCGCAGGTGATCCATCCGGGCAGCGTGCAGAGCAGCACCGCCGACCAATGCACGGCACAGACCGCCGCGAACATGCCCACCAGCATCCCGTCGACCAGGTAGCCGGCCGCGATGATCCTCGACTCGCGCAGCCACACCGAGCGCCGGTGTTCTGCCCGTTCGACTGCAGGCGCTTGCGCATCGAGAGGCGGCGCAGCGCTGCGGGGTTGACCCGGCCACGGAATGACCTGCCCCGCATGGGCGCCCGGGACATCGCCGCTCATGCCGCGTCCCCGTTGTCGGGCTCCGAAAGTTCGTTCCAGAGCATGTCGCCACAGATGACGCGCAATTCGCGCTTGCCCCCGGCATCGAGGAAATAGGCGCAGGACACGGTGACGCAGATGTGGGTGCCGTGCAGCGTGCGGTAGGGCCGGGTCGTCTGGACGCGTCCGACGTCCTCCGTGGCACGCCGGAAGTAGGGGCGGCGCGACCAGCATGCGCCATCGCTGCGGGAAAGGGGTTCGTATGCGGACTCGCCCAGGTCGTCGCGGCCTGCGGGCAGCAGGTGCGGACCGATCTGGTAGCCGTCGGCATCGAGCACATAGGCCAGCTCGGCGCCGGGCAGGGAGAGGAAGTCGCGGCAGGCATCCGCGAGCGACACGCCGGCGCTCATCAGCACACCCGCGTGGCCGATGGCGTTTCGGTAGGGGCCCAGGTGCATGCGCTGCTGCTGTCGCAGCCGCTCGCGCTGCGCTCCCAGGCCGGGGTACAAACCCGAGATCGTCTCAGGCGAGTGCCCGTTCGGAACCAGCTCCGGTTGCGGCCGGCCGAAGTAGTAGCCCTGCACCATGTCGGCATCGGCCTCCATGGCGACCATGGCCTCCTCGAGCGTCTCGACGCCTTCCATCAACACCATCGCACCGCATTCATGCAGCAGCGATGCCATCTGCGAGACGACACGCTGCGTGCGCCGGTCTTTGGCGGCACGGGTGACCAGGCCGCGGTCCAGCTTCACGATGTCAGGCTGAAGGCGCCACACACGATCGAAGTTGGATTGGCCTGCGCCGAAGTCGTCGATCGCAATCAGGCAGCCGTGGCCCCGCACCGCAGCCATGGCTTGTTCCATCGCCTGCAGGTCGGAGACCTCGGCCTCCAGCACTTCGAGCACCATGCGTTCTCCGGGCACGTGGAAAAGCTCGGAGATTTCGTGCAGGTGCTCGGCCCCGCCGCCCGGTTCATCCGAAAGACGTTGGACCACCTCGGGATGGATATTGAGAAACACCCACTGCGATTGCGGCGCCTGGGCGATGAAATTGCGCAGATGGACGAGGCGGCTCAGGCTGTCACAGTCGGCGAGTTCGGAGGTCGTACGGCACGACTGGAAGACCTCCGGCGGGGTCACGTGCCGTCCTGCGCCATCGCGGGCTCGCAACAAGGCTTCATGGCCGACCACGCGTGCATGAGAGAGGCTGTAGATGGGCTGGAAGTGACTCGACAGGGTCAGGTCGCCCAGTCGGCCCACGGTCTGGCTGCCGGATCCGTCGAGGTGCGAGAGCAGGTGCGACAGGCGTCGGTTCTCGGAAAGCATGTCATACCTTGTGGTGTCGGGCGGCCGTCGGGTAGGGAATCGATGGGTGCGTACGAAGGGTTATCGGCCGCTGGCGCTGAGGCTTGAGTCACATCTCGGTCCCGTGATGAACATCACGGACCTGGGTTCACAGATCTTTACCCCCAAGCCACGGCGTCTTCACGGCTTGCCGCGACGATGCCGTCAAGGGCAATGGCGCCCGATTGCAAGGAGATCGAAGATGGCAACGACACAGTCCCGCAGCCTCAAGATGCTGTTCACGGGCGTGCTGCTGGCGGTGATGGCAACGGTTGCCGTCACCAGCTGGGCGCATGAGACACACGGCGGCCACCATGGCCCGATGGGCGGGCCGGGCATGTTCCTGTCAGGCTCGCCGGAGCACATCGACCGCGCGGTGGACCACATGTTCGAAGGGATCGACATCACCGATGTTCAGCGCCGCCAGCTGAAGGACATCGCCAAGGCTGCGGCCAAGGACGTGCGCGCCCAGATGGAGTCCGGCCGCGAACTGCGGGCCCGGATGAGGGCCTTGTTCACGGCGCCGACGATCGACGAGCCGGCGGTCGAGGGCCTGCGCCAGCAGATGGGGCGCCAGCATGAAGCCGTCAGCCGGCGCATGACGCAGGCGGCCGTCGATGCGGCCAAGGTACTGACCCCGCAGCAGCGCGAGCAATTGGCCAAGCGCTTCGAGGCCCGCCGGGGACACATGATGCGGCACGAACAGGGCGCGCTGCCGTCGACCGTCCCGATGGCCTGAAATGTGTTCTGATTGACCCACGGACCGGTGTGTTGCCCCGACCCAGCACACCGGTCATGTTTGAGAATCGCCTGGCACCCCTACGCCCATGTCCACCCGCTTGCTGCTGATCGATGACGATGCCCGCCTGTCCGCCATGGTGGCCGACTATCTCCGGGGCTCCGGCTACGAGGTGTCCGTGGCCGGTTCGCTCGCCGAAGGCCGTGAGGCCCTGGCCGCGGCTGCGCACGATGCCCTGGTACTCGACCTGATGCTTCCCGATGGCGACGGCCTCGACCTCTGCCGGGAACTCCGCGGCAACCCGCGCACGCGCCAATTGCCGCTGCTGATGCTGACCGCTCGCGGCGAACCGATGGACCGCATCGTGGGCCTCGAAATGGGCGCCGACGACTACCTCCCCAAGCCCTTCGAGCCGCGCGAA
Source organism: uncultured Rhizobacter sp. (assembly GCA_966212105.1). Classification (GTDB taxonomy): domain Bacteria; phylum Pseudomonadota; class Gammaproteobacteria; order Burkholderiales; family Burkholderiaceae_C; genus Rhizobacter. Next base: position 1,317 of record CBIHPH010000095.1, on the reverse strand, counting down.
CTGCTGGCCCGCGTCAAGGCGCTGCTGCGCCGGGCCGCGCCCGTGCCGGCCGGCGACGACGTGCTGCGCTTCGGCCGCCTCGAAATCGACCTCGGTGAACGTGCCGCGCGCCTCGACGGCAAGGTGTGTGACCTGACGAGCCACCAGTTCGACCTGCTGGTGGTGATGGCCCAGAGCCCCGGCCGCGTGCTGTCACGCGACCAGATCATGGACATGCTCAAGGGTCACCCGATGGAGGCGTTCGACCGCTCCATCGATGTCCACATCTCACGCATCCGTGCGGTCATCGAGGATGACCCGAAGAACCCTCGCCGGGTGCTCACCGTGCGCGGTGCGGGCTACGTGTTCGCGAAAAAGCAAGACGCCGACAGCGGCACGTGACCGCCCGCATGCACACCCTGACCCTGCGGATCTACCTCACCGTCGTCGCGGTGTTGCTGCTGTTCGCATTCGGCTCCGGGTGGTTGTTCCAGCGGCACATCGAAGAAGAACGGGTGCACGCCAATTCGATGCTTGCCGAACGGGTTGCGGCATGGGCTGATCTCATCCAGCGTTCGCTGCCCGGCGTCGATGAGCCGCTGGACCAGCAGGCCTCCGCGCTGCTGGCGTGGTCGCACCGATTGCGGTTGCCGCTCGCCCTCGATGACCCTTCCGGGAAGCGCATCGCCGCCTCCGAATCGTTCGACCGCTGGCAGCGCGACGGCCACCCGCGCGGCCTGCCGATTCCGCTGGACGATGGTCGCACGCTCTGGGTGATGCGCCCCGGTGCACGCCCCATGCATGGGCCGCAGCGCTTCGGCCGCGATGAGTCGTTCCAGGGAGACGGGCCACCGCCGCCGCCACCGGATGCCGGCCGGCACCGCCCCGGCGGCCCGCCGGACTTCTGGCCATGGGGGCGGGGGCCGCTCGGACGCGGCGTGGGCCTCGTCGTGGTGCTGGTGTTGCTGTTCGTGGCCGTGGCCGCCGGTGCGTGGCCTGCGGTACGCCGGCTCACTCGGCGGCTCAAAGCCTTGCAAAAAGGGGTCGAGCATTTCGGCGCCGGCAACCTGGCCCATCGGGTCGAAGTGTCGGGCCGCGATGAAGTGGCCGCGGTGGCCGCCAGCTTCAACCAGACGGCCGGGCGCATCGAGGCGCTTGTCCAATCGCACCGTTCGTTGCTGGCGAACGCCAGCCATGAACTGCGTTCACCGCTCGCACGCATGAAAATGGCCGTGTCGATGCTGGACGATGCACCGCCCGCGCAGCGCGAACGGCTCAAGCGAGAGATCGACACCAACGTGGCCGAACTGGACGAACTCGTCGAGGAAGTGCTGCTGG
>CBIHPH010000094.1:0-16895 GCA_966212105.1 uncultured Rhizobacter sp. | reverse complement strand
ATGACGTCATCATCATCGGCGGCAGCTTTGCCGGCCTCGCCGCCGCCCTGCAGCTCGGCCGTGCCCGCCGCAAGGTCACCGTTCTCGATACCGGCCTGCCGCGCAATCGGTTCGCCGGCCACTCGCATGGCCTGCTCGGCCACGATCACAAGCCACCGCTGGACATCCTGGCCGAGGCGCGGCAGCAGCTGGCGCGTTATCCCACGATCAGGCTGGTCAATGCCCGGGCCGACAGCGTCTCCGGCGCCATCGACCATTTCTCCGTCCGCACTGGCGATGGCGAAAGCCTTGGGGCGCGCCGCCTGATCCTGAGCTATGGCGTCGCCGACCAGATGCCTGATGTTCCGGGCTTTGCCGAAAGCTGGGGCACGTCCATCGTGCCCTGCCCCTATTGCGACGGCTTTGAAGTCGCCGGCCAGCATTGGGGCCTCGTCTGGTCCGGCCCGCAGTCGCACCAGTCTGCCAGGCTGTTCCACGATTGGACCGACAAGTTGACTGTCTTCGCCGATGGTCACGACATTCCGCCCGATATCCAGGCCGATCTGGCGCACCGCAACATACCTGTCGTCGATGGCCGCATCATCGAGATCGCCCATCAAAAGGGCCATATCACCACGGTCAATCTCGATACCCGCCGCAATATCGCGGTCGACGTCCTGTTCGCCCAGCCGCGCAACAAGCCGTCTGCGAGACTGCACGAATCCCTGGGCCTCGCCACGGTCGATACGCCCACCGGCATCGTCCTCAAGGTCGACGAGCGCCGCCAAACCAGCATGCCCGGCATCTACGCCGCCGGCGACCTCGCCACGCCCTTCTTGCCCTCGGTCACCCAGGCATCATCGCAGGGCGCGATGGCGGGCATCTTCGCCCAGCAATCGATGCTGGTTTGAGAGAGTCAACAGAGCAAAGCAGGAATTGGTGCATGCTGGGACGTGCATCGCGCGCCAGGTAGAGCGCCAAGAAGCAGACTGTATGGCATGACTGCTCCTGGCCGCCGGTGCCATTCGGCTCGTGGCGTTGACGGCGCTGCTGCCATTCCAGAATGATCAGCATGCGGGCCGCGGAGCGCACGACGTTCTTTGAAAGGACACACCGGATGACCATCACCATTACCGCATTTGAACGGTCGCCTGACGGGGGTAAGGGACTGGCGCGCGACATGCGCGTCCGCTGGGCGCTGGAGGAAGCCGGCCTGCCCTACCAGGTGCGCCTGGTGTCCTTCCGCGCGATGAAGGAGTCGGCGCATGTGGCGCTGCATCCCTTCGGCCAGATCCCCACCTACGAGGAAGGCAACCTCGCGCTGTTCGAGACCGGCTCCATCGTGCTGCACATCGCCGAGCGCCACCCAGGCCTGTTCCCCACGGATGCCAACGCCAGGGCGCGGGCCATCACGTGGATGTTCGCAGCGCTCAACACGGTGGAGCCTTCCATCCTCGAACTCGTGACCGTCAAGCTGGTGGAGGGCGACAGGCCCTGGAAGGCCGAGCGCCTGCCCCTTGTCGAAGACCGGGTGCGTGTCCGGTTGAATCAGCTGGCGGCCCGACTGGGCGACACCGACTGGCTGGACGGCAGTTTCAGTGCGGGCGACCTGCTGATGGTGTCAGTGCTGCTCCGGTCGAGACCGTCCGGCCTGCTGAACGAGTTTCCCAGCCTGGCCGCCTATGTCGCTCGCGGCGAAGCGAGGCCGGCTTATCAGAGGGCGTTCGCCGCGCAACTGGCGATCAACGGCTCCCTCCGGGCGGACTGAAGGTTGAAGGTCATTGCGCGGACCTTGCTGCGCCCCGCGGACATCGACGGCACGAGACAGCACCAGAACAAGCCGTCGAGTTCCCTTCAGCACTGTTCATGCTGAAGAATGTTGATGAGTCTGCCGAGTGGATCTTTGACATAGAACCGGCGAACGCCCCAGGGCTCATCGGCGGGACCATACTCCACAGGAATTTTGCTTTTTCCGACACGGCGCAATGCCTCGTCAAGATCATCCACCTCGATGGAAAGATCAGGTACTGGCGTACCGGAGCCACCTTGGCTTGCGAAGCTGATCTGCACCACCATCTTGTCGGAGCCGGCATAGGTGCGAATCCAACCATGGTCCATGGCAAGCTCAAGGCCAAGAATGTCTCGATAGAACTCATCCACCGAAGCTGGGTGGGCCGCTGGGATATTCGCGATGATTCGTTTGACTTTCATGCGGACTCCAGAAGACTGTGCGCCCTGACGTTCGACGTACGGAGCCGCTCCCCTTGATGGAGGAGCCTCTCTTTTTTCAGGATTGCAGGGTGTCGGAGAATCCGACGAAACACAAGCTCAGATTTTGATGGCGCACCCGAGACATCGGCGGCACGGCACAGCTTCTATCGCCCACGCCAGAACAAGCCGTCGAGCTCCTTCATCGTCAACTGGCGCCAGGTGGGGCGGCCATGGTTGCACTGGTCGGCTCGTTCCGTGCGCTCCATGTCGCGCAGCAGTGCGTTCATCTCGTCCAGCGTGAGCTGGCGGTTGGCCCGGACGGCGCCGTGGCAGGCCATGGTAGAGAGCAGCTCATGCTGGGCGCGTTCGATCACGGTGCTGGCATCGAACTGTCCCAGCTCGGCGATCACGCTGCGTGCCAGTTCGACCACATCGCCACCGTCGAGCGCCGCGGGACGCGAGCGGACCGCGAGCGTGGTGGCCGACAACGCGGACACATCCAGCCCGAGCTTGCGCAGGTGCTCCCCGTGGGCCTCCACCGTCGCGATCTCTTCGGCCGTGGCGGCGAACGTGGCCGGAATCAACAGCGGCTGAGCCTCGATCTCGGCGGTGCCGAGGCTTGCTTTCAGGCGCTCGTAGACGATGCGTTCATGGGCCGCATGCATGTCCACGATCACCAGGCCGTGGGCATTCTCGGCGAGCACGAAGACGCCGCCCACTTGGGCGAGAGCCCGTCCGAGCGGCCACTCGCCCTCGGGCAGGCTGCTTGCAGGCGTGACAGGCGCAGGTTCGCTGGCCCGCCAAGCGGCCGGAGGCTCCTGTGCATAGAGCACCGCGGCCTGCTGCAGGCCGAGCGACGCTTGGGCGCCGGGCGGGCGAAAGTTGCCGAAGCCTTCGGCAGGCGGGTTGTAGGCCACGGGTTTCGGTGCGCGCGCCCACATCTCGTTGTCGGCCGACACCAGGGCTTCCATGGCCACGGCAGCATCCAGCCCCGGCTGCACGGGCGTGGCGGGCGCCGCCGCGCCGGCCTGGGGCGCTGCCAGCGCCGCCTCGACGGCACGGCGCATGGCCTGGTGCACCTCGCGCGAATCGCGGAAGCGCACTTCGATCTTCGTGGGGTGCACGTTGACGTCGACACGGTCCGGCGCGATCTCGATGTACAGGACGTACGACGGCTGCCTCCCGCCGTGCAACACGTCTTCGTAGGCCGAGCGGATGCCGTGGGCGATGAGCTTGTCGCGCACGTAGCGGCCATTGACGTACACGTATTGCTGGTCGGCACGCGCGCGGGCAGCGGCCGGAACACCGGTGCGGCCCGTGATGCGCATGGGGCCGAGGGTCAGCTCGACCGGGCGGCTTTGTTCGATGAATTCGTCGCCGAGCACATCGCGCATCCGCTGGTCGGACGCCGCACGGCGCCATTGCTGCACCAGCTTGCCCTCGTGCCACACGGCAAAGCCGACGTCGGGACGGGTCAAGGCATGCCGGCGCACGGCGTCGATGCAATGGGCCAGCTCCGTGGCCTCGGACTTCAGGAACTTGCGGCGTGCCGGGGTGTTGAAGAACAGTTCGCGCACCTCGACGCTCGTGCCGCGGCCGCGCGCGGCCGGGACCAGTTCGCCGGAACGGGCGTCGAGCCGTTGGGCATGGGGCGCGCCCTCTGTGCGGCTGGAGATGCTCACCTCGGACACCGATGAAATGGCCGCCAGCGCCTCGCCGCGAAAGCCCATCGTGGCCACGCTCTCCAGGTCGTTCAGCGAACCGATCTTGCTGGTGGCATGGCGCCGCAGCGCCAGCGGCAGTTCGGTGGCGGGGATGCCGTGGCCGTCGTCCTCGATCAGGATGCTGCGCACGCCGCCGGCCACGAGCTTGACCACCACTTCGGCGGCACCCGCATCGAGCGCGTTGTCGACCAACTCGCGCACCACCGAGGCCGGCCGCTCCACCACCTCCCCGGCGGCGATCTGGCTGATCAACTCGTCCGGCAATTCACGGATGGGACGGCGGGCGGGAGTCTGCAGGACGGCATTCATGCCGGCATTGTAGGGAACGGGTGTCGCTCCACCTGGGTAGGCGCCCCGGCACGTCCGCGACATGCCGGGGTCACACCAACCGGCTTTAGTCTCGAGCGCCCGCAGCCCTGCCAGTACGTGCCGCCGTGCCGTTCTTGTGGGCGTAGGCCAGGGTGCCCACGATGGAGCTCGGGTTCATCATCGTGGGCCTTCTGGGCCTGAACGCCGCATCGATGTCATTGAAATTGCCCTCTACATAGCTGTCGCCGTAGTAGCCGGAGGTGATCTGGCTCGCCGTCGGGCAATAGCCAACGAACAGGTTGTTCCGTACCACCTTGTCGGCCGCCGCGACCGGGGCCGTCGATTTGAAGAAGAACGGGTAGAGCCTGTGGCTTTGCGTGTCGTAGAACCTGGAGAACGCCACGAACGTGTTGTGCTCCACCGTCAGTCCCCACGGGCGCGCGGTATCGAACGGTTTGGTGGGCGAACCCACTTCGACCGCAAACGTGATGGCAGCGCCGTTCGAATTGTCGCCGGAGAAGTTCTTCACGAAGACGTTGTTCCTGGCGACCAGCTTGCCGCCTTCCGGGACGTCGACCAGATAGGTTTCAGCCTGCACTGCGCCGTTGGCGCGGGTGCCCTGGAAATAATTTCCTTCCAGGATGGTGACCTGCGCCCGCGATTTGAAGAGGTGCCCGTAGTAGGCGTTGTGGCTCCAGGAGCCCTGCAGTTTGACGGTGAAGTTGTTGTCCGTGGCGCTGCCGTTCAAGTAGGCGTTGTGCTCGGGGCCACCACTGCCGCCATTGCCTTCAAGTTCCACGCCTTGCATGAGCAAGGTGCCGGCATTCTGGGCGGTTCCGAAGATGCCGTTCTGCTGGTGCCGCTTGAACCCTGACACGCGCACGTTCTTGAGGGTCAGGTCGCGGGCGCCGCTCACGTAGATGCCGGCCTTGCCGATGGAGCCGCCCGTGTCGGAGTCCATCACGTCGATGTTTTCGATCGTCACGTTCTCGGATGCGCCGACATACACCAGCGCCTGGTTCAAGGTATTGCTCGAGGCGCCCGAGGACGGGTTCTTGATGACCGGCCGGAAGCCGTTCACCGTGATGCCACGGATGGTGATGTTCTTCGGCGTGTAGGTCTTGCCGGCGCTGGATTCGGCATCGTTCTTCACGTTGGGGCCGACGAAGATCTGCTGATCCTCTCCCTCGTAGACGGCCGGATAGATCTCGAAGACATCGCCATCGGCCATCTGGGTGTAGGGCATGCGGCGGAAGGGACCCACCGACGTGTCGTGCGCATCGATGTTGTCGGCCGTGCTGCGGTAACCCGACAGCTTTGCATACGTGGCAATCACCACCCCGTTGCGGATGTGCTTGATCATGGGGGTGCCGCTGGTGGCCGGCTGCGGTGATGCCTGGATCTTGTCTTGGCGCCATTCCCATTGCGTGGGGTACACACCGTCGTCACAGTAGCTGGTCGAATGACGGGTTTCCGGGCTGTAGTCGGCGGTCGCCATTGAATCGTTGGTCAACGGGGGTTGCTGAGTTCCGCCGCTTTCCCCGCCGGAGCCGGCTGACACCGCCGAGCTGTTCGAAGCATTCGATCCTTCCCCGCCGCCGCCACACGCTCCCAGCAGCACCATCGACAACGCCGCAGGAATCCACAGAGTATTTTTCATGGAATGACAATTTGTTGGTTTGACCGTTGGATGCCGACACGCACCCACTCCCTGGCTCGGAATCGAACGGCGCCTGTGTCTCGACAGATCCGTTGCCATCCCTTCCGCGACGGCCATGCTAAATGAACGATCTGGCATCGGCCGCCTGTCGCCGGCCTGAACGGACGAACGGTCGCTATTTCTGAACGAACGTCATTCCAGGCCCTGGCGACTTCGCGCACCAGACCGCACTTTGTGCGGTGCGTCAGACCTGGGCGTAGGCCGCCATGAAAACCCGGACCGCTTCCCGGAGCAGCGCCTTGTTCTCCCGCTCGTCGGGCATCTGGAGCATCAGCAGACTCTCGCGTCAGCGTGAGGAACTGCTCGCCGATGGCCAGCAGCGCCTTCTGAGGTTGTGTCGGGTCCGGCGCTTCGTCTCCCGCGTTGCCGCCCACCACATGCCCTGTTCGCTCGCGGACCACCGCCTCGAACAGCCCTTCCTTGGACCGGAAGTGACTGTAGACGGTCATCTTCGAGACGCCTGCATCGCTCGCGATGCCTTCCACGCTCGCGCGCTCGAGGCCATGTGCATAGAAGTGAGCGCGCGCTGCCTCCAGGATGCGCCGGCAGCGCTCCAGGTCACGTGGCCTGCCGCGCCGGGGCTTCGGCTCGGATTCGTTCTCGGTGGTAGTCACCTTATTTAATGTACTTGACAGTCTAGTATAGATCGCTAGACTTACTGTACTCATCAGTCCACTTAAGAACATCATGACGCCCTCTCCACATCGCGGCTTCGCCCACAGCGCCCGAATGATTCGCCCCGTGGCGCTGGCGGCATTGATCATCCTGTCGGCCTGCTCCGTCACGCCCGTGCAACCTCCGCAGCCATCCGTGCCGCTGACCGAGGCCTTTGCGCACGGCACGCCGGAAGCCGGTCCGTCCGTCGACACCGCCTGGTGGGCCGGCTACGGAGACACCGCGCTAACGGCACTGATCGAGGAGGCCTTGTCCACGAACCAGGACGTCGCCATCGCCCTCCAACGCGTTTCCCAGGCCCGCGCGGGCCGAGATGCCCAGGACGCTCGCCTTTGGCCCGCGGTGGGCCTGCAGGGATCCGCCTCCCGAAGCGACAGCGGCCTGCCCGCGGCGGTCAAGCAAGGCCAGCCCGACACGCGCGCGCTGCGCGCTGGTGTCGATGTGGCGTGGGAGATCGATCTGGCCGGTGGCGTCCGCGCGGCGCGCGACGCGGCCCAGGCCGATACCGCTGCCGCAGCGGCGGGTGTGGCGGGCGCACGGCTGTTGGTGGCCAGCGAGGTGGCGCGACAGTATTTCGTGCTGCGCGGCGCGCAGGAGCGGCTGCGCATCGTGCAGGCCTTGGCCGAGGCCCAGCGCGAGACGGCAACCCGGGTGGGCAGCCGCCTGCGCGAGGGCGAGGCCAGCGCCTTCGATCTGGACCGCGCGCGCGCCGAGGCAGAAGCCTTCGACGCGCAGGTGCCTGCGCTGAGGATGCTCACCGGCACGTCGCAGACGCGATTGGCCGTGCTGCTGGGCCGCAACCCCTCGTCCCCCGTCGTCAGCGAGGAGGCGACGTATGCCTGGCCTGCCGTGCGCAAGATCGGCACCGGCCAGCCCAGTGAACTCCTGAGGCGGCGTCCCGACCTGATGGCGGCGGAGGCACGCGTCGCTGCCGAGACGCTGCGCACCGCCGAGGCGCGAGCACAGTGGTGGCCCAAGCTTTTCCTGAGCGCCCTCGTCGGCCGCCAGGACCTGCGCCTGAATGCGCTCGATCTCTCCCCGGTGCGCTTTTCAAACGTCGCGCTGGCCTTCGCCGCGCCGGTCTTCAACGCCGGGCGCATCGACGCGGGCATCCGGGCGCAATCCGCTCGTGCCGAGGAAGCGTTGCTGGCCTGGCAGAAGGCGGTGCTCGTGTCGGTTCAAGAGGTCGAGGACAGTTTGCTCGTGCACACCGAGGAGGCCGAACGCGCCGCCGCGCTCGGCCGCACCGTGGAACACCGCCGCCGTGCGCTGCAGCGCGCCCAGTCGCTGCAGCGCGAAGGCCAGATCGACCTGCTGGTGCTGCTGGACGTACAGCGATCGGTGCTGTCCAGCGAGCTTGCCCTGTCGGAGAGCCACCTGCAGCAGGCGCTGGCCGACGTGCAGCTCTACAAGGCTCTGGGCGGCGGCTTCGCCCCCGACCGACCCGGCCCTGCCATCACTTCCCTTGCCGAGAGGAGCTCCCAATGATCAAGATCTTCCCCGTCGTGTCCCTCACGGCCCTGGCCGCAGCCTGCGTGCAATTGGCCGCCTGCAACGACAAGCCCGCGCCGGCCCCCGTCGTCAAGCCGGTCTTCGTGACCACCGTGACCCAGGCCTCGTCAGCGCAAACCCGCGCATTCACCTCCGTGGTCCGAGCCCGTGTCGAGACGGACCTGGGCTTTCGCACCGGCGGCAAGGTGATCGAGCGGCTGGTCGAGGTCGGTGACGCCGTGAAGGCCGGCCAGGCGCTCGCCCGGCTCGACCAGGCCGACTACCAACTCGCCGTGAGTGCCGCAGCCGACCAGGTGCAGGCCGCTTCGGTCGATGCCAGGCAGGCTGCCTCGGACGAGGCACGGTTTCGCCGGCTGTTGGCGGACGGTTCCGTGGGCACGGCCGACCATGAGCGCCAGAAGGCGCGCGCCGATGCGGCTGCCGCGCGGCTGGAGCAGGCGCACCGCCAACTCGATCTGGCGCGCAACCGCCAGGGCTACGCCACCTTGGTGGCGCCCTATGCCGGCGTGGTGACGGCGCTGCGCTTCGAGCGCGGCCAGGTGGTCACCGAGGGCCAGCCGGTGCTGTCGCTTGCCCGCGATGGCGAGCGGGAGGTCGTTGCCGAACTTCCGGAGGAATGGGTGGGCCGGGCACGCACTCTTGCCGCAGAAGCCACGCCTTGGCACGACACGAAGTCGCCCGTGCGGCTGGTACTGCGCGAACTGTCGCCATTGGCCAGTGCGCAGGGCCGGACCTTCCGGGTGCGCTATGCGGCAGCCCCGCAATCGCGTGAGCAAGTCGCAGCGCTGCCATTGGGCAGCACCATGCAGCTGAGGCTGTCCGCACCGAACACCGGGCCGGCCACGGCGGTCTTGCCGGTGACCGCGCTCGTGAAGGCCAGCGGCTCGGCGGGCGTCTGGGAACTGGACGCCAAAGGATCCGGGCTGGTCTTCAAACCCGTGCAGGTGGTGGCCATGGACGACGCTTCGGTGCAGGTCACCGGCCTGTCCGCTGGCAGCCGGGTGGTGAGCGTCGGTGCGCAAAAGCTCGATGCTGGCATCCATGTCCGCGCGGTGGAACGCGCACCCGAGGCCGGGCCGGCCCTCGTCGCCAAGAGCAGCTCATGAAACGCTTCAATCTCTCCGAATGGGCCGTCACGCACCAGCCCATGGTGCTGTTCCTGATCATCGCCACGCTCATCGTCGGCGTCATGTCCTTCAGCCGGCTGGGGCGCCTGGAGGACCCCAACTTCGACGTGCCGCAGATGACAGCCATCGTCGTCTGGCCGGGTGCCACGGCGCAGGACGTGCAGGACCAGGTGCTCAACCGCATCGAGCGCCGGCTGCAGGAGCTCGAGCACTTCGACTACGTGCGCAGCTTTGCACGCCAGGGCTACGGCGGCATCACGCTCTGGATGAAAGGTGGCAGCAGCAAGGCGGAGCTGGACAACGCCTGGTACCAGGTGCGCAAGAAGATCGGCGATGTGCGCCAGGAGTTTCCCGATGGCGTGCGCGGGCCGTTCTTCAACGATGAATACAACGACCGCTACAGCGTGCTCTACGCTGTCAGTGCGCCCCAGCTGTCGATGGCCGAGTTGCTGGACGTCACCGAAGACGTGAAGCGCCGCATCCAGGGTGTGCCCGGGGCCGGCAAGGTCGACGTGCTGGGCAAGCAGGCCGAGCGGGTGTACGTGGAGCTGTCCACGCGAAGGCTGGCGGCACTCGGCATCCCGCCGACGGCGGTGTTCGACGCGCTGGCGCGCCAGAACCTGGTGGCGCCCGCGGGTTCGGCCGATGCCAGCCACGACCGTGTTCAGGTGCGGGTGGATGGCGGTCTGCGCAGCGCCGCAGATGTTGCCAACGTGACGCTGGAGGTGGGCGGCCAGCTGCTGAGGCTGGCGGACATCGCGACGGTGCGCTCCGGCTACGAGGATCCGCCGAGCTTGACCATCCGTCACAACGGCGTGCCGGTGCTGGCCATCGGCGTGACGATGCAGCCGAACGGCAATGTGCTGGATTTCGGGCGGGCGCTGGAACAGCGGATGGCGCAGGTGCGCCAGGAATTGCCGGCGGGCATCGAGATCCAGCAGTACGCCGACCAGCCCCGCGTGGTGGCCGAATCGGTCTGGGAGTTCGAGCGCTCGTTCCTGGAGGCGCTGGCCATCGTGCTGGCGGTGTCCTTCCTGTTCCTGGGCTGGCGCACCGGCATCGTGGTGGCCGCTTCCGTGCCGCTGGTGCTCGGGCTGGTGGCGGCCGTCATGTATGCCGCCGGCTGGAACCTCGACCGCATTTCACTCGGCGCGCTGATCATCGCGCTGGGCCTGCTGGTGGACGATGCCATCATCGCCGTGGAGATGATGGTGGTGAAGCTGGAGGAAGGCTGGGACCGGCTGCGCGCGGCCACCTACGCCTACACCTCCACCGCGTTTCCGATGCTGACCGGCACGCTGGTCACGGCGGCTGGCTTCATGCCGGTGGGCTTCGCCAAATCGATCGCCGGCCAGTACGCGGGCGGCATCTTCTGGGTCGTCGGGGTGGCGCTGATCCTGTCCTGGCTGGTGGCCGTGGTCTTCACGCCCTACCTGGGCGTGCGGCTGCTGCCGAAGAATCTGGCGGCCAGCACGCACCACGACCCCTATGACCGGCCCGTCTACCGCCGGCTGCGTGGCGTCATCGATTGGGCCGTGCATCACCGTGCCTGGGTGCTGGGCATCACGGTGCTGGTCTTTGGCATCGCCGGCGCCGGCATGCTGCTGGTGCAGCAGCAGTTCTTCCCCACCGCTTCGCGGCCGGAGCTGCTGGTGGACCTGCGCCTGCGCGAAGGGGCGTCGTTCGCCGCCACCGAACGCCAGGTGAAGCTGCTCGAGGCACAGCTCGCGAAGGACTCGGACATCGAGTTCTTCACCGCCTATACCGGTGGTGGCACGCCGCGCTTCTATCTGTCGATCCAACCGGAATTGCCCAACCCGGGCTTCGCACAGTTCGTCATCAAGACCGCGGGCATCGAACAGCGCGAACGCGTCCGCACCCGCCTGATGGACCTGTTCGCCAAGGACGAGGCCTTGCCCGACGTCACCGCGCGCGTCACCCGGCTGGAGTTCGGCCCGCCCGTGGGCTTTCCGGTGCAGTTTCGCGTGATCGGCCCCGACAAGGCGAAGGTGCGGGAGATTGCGTACCGGGTGCGCGACACGGTGCGTCAGAGCGCCCTGGTGCGCGACACGCAACTCGACTGGAACGAGCAGGTCCGCTCGGTGCAGGTTCACGTCGACCAGGACAAGGCCCGGCTGCTCGGCCTGTCCAGCGCCGACGTCCAGGGCCTCGTGCAGACCACGCTCGGTGGCGCCAACGTGACGCAGATTCGCCGCGGGGAGGAACTCGTGGACGTCGTCGTGCGTGCCACGTCGGAGGAACGCCACGAGATCGGCCAGCTGGGCGACCTGCAGGTGTTCACCCGCAGTGGGGTGACGGTGCCGCTGTCCCAGATTGCCCGGATCGAGCCGAGCTTCGAAGAGCCGGTGCTGTGGCGACGCAACCGCGACATGGCGCTCACCGTGCGCAGCGACGTCGTCGATGGCGTGCAGGGCCCTTACGCCACGGCGCAGATCCGCCCGTCGCTGCAGCCCATCATCGACAGCCTGCCGGCGGGCTATCGCATCGAGGAAGGCGGTGCCATCGAGGAGAGCGACAAGGCCAACAAGGCATTGTTCGCCGTGTTCCCGGCGATGTTCGCGGTGATGCTGACCCTGCTGATGATCCAGTTGCAGAGCTTCTCGCGGCTGTTCATGGTGTTCATGACGGCGCCGCTCGCACTGGTCGGCGTGGTGCCGGCGCTGCTGCTGTTCCAGGCACCGTTCGGCTTCGTCGCCCTGCTCGGCGTGATTGCGCTGAGCGGGATGATCATGCGCAACTCGATCATCCTCGTCGACCAGATCGACCAGGACATTGCGCGCGGCATTGCGCCCTGGACGGCCATCGTCGAGGCGACGGTACGGCGTTCGCGCCCCGTGGTGCTCACGGCAGCCGCCGCGGTGCTGGCGATGATCCCGCTCACCCACAGCGTCTTCTGGGGGCCGATGGCCATCTCGATCATGGGCGGCCTCGTGGTGGCGACGGCGTTGACGCTCGTCTTCGTGCCGGCGCTGTACGCCACCTGGTTCCGGGTGCGGCGCGACAGCCCGGCGCAGGCTTCGGCCACCACACCGGTCACGGTCGGAGCGTGACGACGGAGGCAGCGCTTGGACACCAACGACTTGCAGTCCTGCCCAGCACAAAATATGATGCTCATCATGAACACGGCAAGGAACATGAAAAAGCCCCCCCAAAGCCGCAAGGAAGCCTCGCACGAGCGCATTCTTGAAGCTGCCGCCCGCGCCATCCGGCGCAGCGGCTATGGCGGCACGGGGGTCGCCGACATCATGAAAGAGGCCGGACTGACACACGGCGGTTTCTACGCCCACTTCGACTCTCGCGACGCGTTGCTGGCAGAGGCGGCCGACAGAGCGGGCGCCGAAGGCATCGCGACGCTGGAGCGTTTCGTCGCATCGGCACCGCCGGAGGAAGCGTTTCGCACATTGGTCAGGACCTACCTGTCCAAGGCGCATGTGGCGCGTACCGAAACGGGTTGTCCCGTGGCCGCCCTGGGATCGGAGATGCCGCGCCAGGCGCCCGAGGTGCGTCGCGCCTCGACACGCCGCATCAAGGAAATGATCGATCTCGTGGGCCGCCATTCGCCCGACTGGGGCCAGCCCGGTTGCCACGAGCGGGCCCTCGTCACCACGGCCACGATGCTGGGGGCGCTCGTGCTTGCACGGGCCGTCGACGATCCGAAGCTGTCGGATTCGATGCTCGAGGCAGCGCTCAAGAGCTTGGCCGGCAATTGAAGGAAGCGCATGCCCTGCGATTTCCTTTCGTTTGCCAATAAATATGATGAACATCATAATTTCACCCATCAAGCGCGGCGTCGATGGAGGGGCTCATGAACACCGCATCTGAAATCGAAGTCAGGCCGGCGATCGAAGTTGCAGCGACACCGTGGGGCGTTTTCGCGGTTGCCAGCATCGCCGTGTTCCTGGTCTCCATCGACACGACGGTGCTCTATGCAGCCTTCGGTGCGATTCGAGCGGCATTCCCGGCCAGCACCGTCGCAGACTTGTCCTGGGTACTGAACGCCTACACCGTGGTGTACGCGGCACTGCTCGTGCCTGCCGGCCGGCTCGTGGACGCGCATGGCCGCAAGCGGGTCTTCCAGATCGGGCTGCTGCTGTTTCTTGCGGCGTCGGCTGCCTGCGGAGCGGCGTCTCACATCGGCATGCTGATCGGGGCGCGGGCGCTGCAGGCCGTGGGAGCCGCACTGCTCACCCCTTCTTCGCTGGCGCTCGTGCTCGGAGCGTTTCCGGCGGAACGGCGCGCCATCGTCGTCAGCCTCTGGGGCGCGGTGGGCGGCCTGGCGGCCGCGCTCGGCCCCAGTGTCGGAGCCGCCGTGGTCGATGCATTGGGCTGGCAGTGGGCCTTCTTCCTCAATCTCCCATTCGGCTTGCTGGCCTGGTGGCAAGGGCAACGCCGGCTGACCGAATGGCGCAGCGCAGCGGGGGCCGTACCGGTTGACGGGGTGGGAATCGCGCTGTTGATCGTGGGGGTCGGCGCGCTGGCCTTCGGCATCGTCCAGGCCGATGCGCTCGGCTGGCGATCACCCGGGGTGCTCGGCTCCGGCGCCACCGGCCTGGCGTTGCTCCTGATCTTCATCGCTTGGGCCAGGTCCACGCCGCACCCCGCGGTGGACCTTTCGCTCTTTGCCGAACGCACTTACCGTCATGTGAACCTGGCCACCCTGAGCTTCGGGGTGGCGTTCTCGATGATGTTCCTCGGGTTCTTCTTCCTGATGCAGACGTGGCAGTACTCGCTGCCCCGAGCCGGACTGGCTGTCTCGCCGGGGCCCCTGCTCGTCGTGCCGGTGGCCATGGTGGCGGGGCGCATCGCGGCGCGGGTGGGCCACCGGCCCATGCTGGTGGCGGGCAGCCTGCTCTACGCCGCCGGCGGACTGTGGTTCTACCTGCGCGCCGGCCCTGCGCCCGATTACCTCGGCACCATGCTCCCGGGGCTGGTGTTGACCGGCACGTCTGTCGGCATGGTCTTGCCTTCGCTCAGTGGCGCCGCGGTGGCGCGCCTGGCGGCCGCGAGCTTTGGCGTCGGCAGCGCCGTGAACCAGGCGGTGCGCCAGATCGGCAGCGTGCTCGGCGTCGCGGTCACCGTGGCCCTGGCAGGCCATGCACACCCACACATGACCGACTTTCGATGGCTGTATGCCACCCACATCGCGCTGTCGTTGTTGACCGCATTGCTGTGCCTGCGTGTTGATACGCGGCCTTCGATGCGGCGTTGACACGGCTGCGTCAATCCACCTGCCACACCTCAATGGAAAGCGAGAAGCCCATGTCAAGAGATCAGAACCAGCAGCAGCGTCCCGTGGCGATCGTCACGGGCGCGACGACAGGCATTGGCGCGGCCATTGCCGGCGCGCTTCACGCCGCCGGATACCGGGTGTTCGGGACCTACCGCAAGCCCCCTGCGGCAATGATGGCAGGCGTCGACTACGTGGCGTGCGACGTGACCGACGACCAGGCAGTGGATGCAGCGGTGCGTGAGGTGCTTGCGAAGGCAGGCCGCATCGATCTGCTGGTCAACAATGCGGGCGTCGGATTGATCGGGGCCGCGGAGGAGTCTTCGCTCGAACAGGCCAAGTCCATCTTTGACGTCAACTTGTTCGGCACGATCCGCATGACCAAGGCGGTCTTGCCCTTGATGCGCCAGCAGCGCTCGGGGCGCATCATCAACATCAGCTCGGTTCTCGGCCTGATTCCCTCGCCCTTCTCGGCGCTCTATGCATCGAGCAAGCACGCGGTGGAAGGCTATTCGGAGTCGCTCGACCATGAGGTCAGAAGCTCCGGGATCCGCGTCGTTCTCGTCGAACCTGCCTACACGCGCACCGGGTTCGAGAGCAATGCACTGGCTCCCGACCAGAAGAACGACCACTACGCACCCGCGCGGGCGAATGCGCAAGCGGTGCTGCGCGCGGTGATGACCACGGCCGAACCGCCGGACGTGGTGGCCGAGGCGGTCGTCACCGCCGCCACCGCTGCAACGCCGCGTCTGCGATACACGGCAGGTCGCGTGGCCAGGAAGGTCAGTCTGCTCAGGCGCTTCGTCCCCGCGTCGGCATTCGACAAAAGCCTTCGCAAGCAGTTGCAGATGCCGGCATAGCCGGCCCTGGCATTTCGGCGGTTCGATGTGCAGATTGCCCCTCTCTTCTGTCACACCGGCGCAAGCCGGTGCCCACTGGGGCGGTGGGTCCCGGCTTTAGCCGGGACGACGAGGTGGTGGGGTTCAAAGGAAAGGAGTTGTCGATGGAAGTCGATCAAGTCGTCGCGTGGTGGAGCGTGGACGAGGAGGCTGTTCGTGCTCGCCTGAGCGCGCCCGGTGTGGCGCCCATCGGGCAAATCTCGGGCCGCACGGGCATGGAAGTTTTGGAGGCGATCTTTGCCGGTGAATTGCCGCCTGCGCCGATCGGAGACACCCTCGACTTCGTGCCGATCCACATGGCGCCGGGTCTCGCGGTCTTCCAGGGCCGCCCCCAGCGGAAGCACTACAACCCCATGGGCACCGTGCACGGCGGCTGGTTCGCCACGTTGCTCGATTCGGCCGTGGGCTGCGCCGTGCATTCGACATTGCCTGCCGGCAAGGGCTACACCACACTCGAACTGAAGATCAACATGGTTCGCCCATTGACTGATGCGGTGCCGCTGGTGCGTGCGGAAGGCAAGATCATCCACACCGGACGCCAGGTTGCCACGGCCGAGGGGCGGATCATCGGCCCCGATGGGAAGCTCTATGCGCATGCGACCACCACCTGCCTGATCGTCGATCAGGCTGCGGGCTCCCGGGAGAGCAAGCGACCTTTGACCTGACGACATGAAGCGTCATTGCAGTCGGCGGTTCGGGCGGACCACGCGTGCCGGGGGCTTTGCCCCAAGTAGCGCAGGCCCTGACCCGTAGAATCGCCTCGCATGGAATTCATCACCTTTCTGATCGACTTCATCCTGCATGTCGACGTGCACCTCGCCCATTTCGTGGCCACGTACGGCACTTGGGTGTACGCACTGCTCTTCGTGATCATCTTCGTCGAGACGGGTTTGGTGGTGATGCCGTTCCTGCCGGGCGACTCGCTGTTGTTCGTCGTCGGCGCGCTGTGTGGGGCCGGGTTGATGAGCCTGCCGGTGTCGATCGGGCTGCTGATCGCCGCGGCGATCCTCGGGGACCAGACGAACTACCAGATCGGCCGCTACATCGGGCCCAAGGTGTTTCAGTGGGAAAACTCCCGCTTCTTCAACAAACGCGCGTTCGACCAGGCACACGCCTTCTATGAGAAGTACGGCGGCGTGACGGTCATCGCGGCGCGCTTCATGCCGTTCCTGCGCACGTTCGCTCCCTTCGTCGCCGGGGTCGCATCGATGACGCGCAGCAAGTTCACCATGTTCAACGTCGCGGGAGCCGTGCTGTGGGTGGGCGGCATCACGATGACGGGATACCTGTTCGGCAACATCCCGTGGGTCAAGAGCAACCTCGACAAGATCATCTGGGCCATCTTCCTCCTGCCCGGGTTGCTGGTGCTGTTCGGGGCTTGGAAAGCAAAGAAATCGGGCCCCCCAGTCGCTTCGCTCCTGCCCCCCGGGGGCGACCCCCGGGCGGGCCGCCAACCCCGGCCGCCCGGGGGAGGGGGGCCCCCCCGCCCCG
>CBIHPH010000093.1:0-16931 GCA_966212105.1 uncultured Rhizobacter sp. | reverse complement strand
CAACATGGGCGGCCTGCGCAAGTACATGCCCATCACCTGGATCACCTCGCTGCTCGGCTCGCTGGCATTGATCGGCACGCCGCTGTTCTCGGGCTTCTATTCGAAGGACAGCATCATCGAGGCCGTGCACCTGAGCCACCTGCCGGCCGCCGGTTTTGCCAATTTCGCCGTGATGGCGGGGGTGTTCGTCACCGCCTTCTATTCGTTCCGCATGTACTTCCTCGTCTTCCATGGCAAGGAGCACTTCCATCACAAGCCGTTCCCCGGTGAGCACGATCACCACGACGACCATGGCCACGGCCACGCACACACGCCGCACGAATCCAAATGGGTCGTCACGCTGCCGCTCGTGCTGCTGGCCATCCCCTCGGTCGTGATCGGCTACATGACGATCCAGCCGATGCTGTACGGTGATTTCTTCAAGGGCGCCATCTTCATCAATGAGCACCTGCACCCGGCGATGGAAGAACTCGAGCGCGAATTCCACGGCCCGATCGCCATGGCACTGCACGGCTTGACCGCTCCTCCGTTCTGGCTTGCCCTCGCTGGCGTCGTGACGGCCTATTTCTTCTACATGGTCAAACCGGAAATTCCGGCGGCCATCAAGGCACGCACCGGTTTCATCAACCGCATCCTCGAGAACAAGTACTTCTTCGACTGGTTCAACGAGAACGTGCTCGCCGCCGGTGCGCGCCTCCTGGGCCGCGGCCTGTGGAAGGGCGGGGACGCGGCGGTGATCGACGGCGCCGTCATCAACGGTTCGGCACGCCTGGTCGGCGGCCTGGCCTCGGTGGTGCGCGTCGTTCAATCGGGGTACCTCTACTGGTATGCGCTGGTCATGATCCTCGGCGTCGTGAGCCTGATGACCTGGCAGTTGTGGCCCTACCTCAGCAACCCGCTGGGCAAATAAGGTCACGGAGAACAAGAACATGGGTTTGTTGAGTCTCGCCATCTGGCTGCCGGTGTTCGCCGGCGCCTTCCTCCTGGCTTTCGGCCGCGACAGCAACGCGGGCGCGGTGCGCTGGTTCGCCCTCGCAGCGGCGATCGTCAGCTTCGTCATCACGATCCCGCTGATCACCGGGTTCGACGCCACCACCGCGGCCATGCAGTTCGTCGAGAACTCGGCCCATCCGGACAAGGAGTTCTGGATCGAGCGCTTCAAGGCGCACTACCACCTCGGGATCGACGGCATTTCGGTGTGGTTCGTGCTGCTCACCGCCTTCATCACGATCATCGTGGTGATCGCCGCCTGGGAGGTCGTCACCGACCGGGTGAACCAGTACATGGGCTCGTTCCTGATCCTCTCCGGCCTGATGATCGGCGTGTTCTCAGCCCTCGACGGCCTGCTGTTCTACGTGTTCTTCGAGGCCACGCTGATCCCGATGTACATCATCATCGGCATCTGGGGCGGCCCGCGTCGCGTGTACGCCGCGTTCAAGTTCTTCCTCTACACGCTCGCGGGCTCGCTGCTGATGCTCGTGGCGCTGATCTACCTGTACTACAAGTCGGGCAGCAGCTTCGACATCCGGTCGTGGCACACGCTTCCGCTGTCCCTGCCGGCGCAGACGATGCTGTTCTTTGCGTTCCTCGCGGCATTCGCGGTGAAGGTGCCGATGTGGCCCGTGCACACCTGGTTGCCTGACGCCCACGTGGAGGCGCCCACCGGCGGCTCCGTGGTGCTGGCGGCCATCATGCTCAAGCTCGGCGGCTACGGCTTCCTGCGCTTCTCGCTGCCCATCGCACCCGATGCCAGCCAGCAATACGCCTGGTTCATCATCGCGCTGTCGCTGGTGGCGGTGATCTACGTCGGCCTCGTGGCCCTCGTGCAGCAGGACATGAAGAAACTCGTCGCGTACTCGTCGGTCGCGCACATGGGTTTCGTGACGCTCGGCTTCTTCCTGTTCAATGAACTCGGCGTGTCCGGTGCGTTGGTGCAGATGGTGTCTCACGGCTTCGTGTCGGGCGCCATGTTCCTGTGCATCGGCGTGCTGTACGACCGCGTGCACTCCCGTGAGATCGCGAGCTACGGTGGCGTGGTGAACACGATGCCCAAGTTCGCCGCGTTCGCCGTCTTCTTCGGCATGGCCAACTGCGGCCTGCCGGCCACCGCCGGCTTCGTGGGCGAATGGATGGTGATCCTCGGCACCGTGAAGGTGAACTTCTGGCTGGGCGCATTGGCCGCCACCGCGCTGATCTTCGGCGCCGCCTACACGCTGTGGATGATCAAGCGCGTGTACTTCGGCCCGGTCGTCAACGACGAGGTGCGTGCGCTGACCGACATCAACCTTCGCGAATTTGCGATGCTGGGCGCCCTGGCGGTGGCAACCCTCTACATGGGCCTGCATCCGAAACCCTTCACCGACGTCATGCACGTCAGCGTCAACGAACTGCTCCGCCACGTGGCCGTCTCGAAGCTGAACTGATCGCACCTCGGGAACGAAACAATGAATCACATGAACTGGTTGGCGATCTATCCCGAGCTGTTGCTGCTCGTCATGGCCCTCGTCGTGTCCATGGTCGATCTGTGGGTCAAGAGCCCACGCCGCACGCCCACCTACTGGCTGACGCAGCTCACGCTCGCCGCCGTGGCGGCCATGCACTTCACCTACATCGACACACCAGCCCTCTACGCGATGCAGGGCATGGTCGTGAGCGATTCGCTCGGCCACCTGCTCGGCTTCTTCGCCGCGCTCGCCGTCATGGTGTCGCTGGTCTATGCACGGCCGTATGCGGCCGAGCGGGAGATGCTCAAGGGTGAACTCTTCACGCTGAGCCTGTTCTCGCTGCTGGGCATCAGCGTCATGCTGTCGGCCAACAACTTCCTGGTGATGTACCTGGGCCTGGAGCTGATGTCGCTCTCGCTGTATGCGCTGACGGCGTTGCGCCGCGATCATGCGCAGGCCACCGAAGCCGCGATGAAGTACTTCGTGCTCGGCGCGCTGGCCAGCGGGTTCCTGCTGTACGGCCTGTCGATGATGTACGGCGCCACCGGCTCGCTCGACATCCCCCGCGTGTTCGAAGCCATCGTCACCGGCCAGCTCAACGAAGGCGTCCTCGCTCTCGGCCTCGTGTTCGTGATGGCCGGCGTGGCCTTCAAGCTCGGCGCAGTGCCGTTCCACATGTGGGTGCCCGACGTCTACCACGGCGCCCCCACGGCCGTCACGCTGCTGATCGCAGGCGCGCCGAAGCTCGCCGCGTTCGCGATGACCTTCCGCCTGTTGGTCGAAGGGCTGCTGGGCCTCGCGCTCGACTGGCAACAGATGATCATCGTCCTGTCGGTCGGCTCCATGTTCATCGGCAACGTGGTCGCCATCGCCCAAAGCAACCTGAAGCGGATGCTGGCGTATTCGACCATCAGCAACATCGGCTTCATGCTGCTGGGCTTCGCGCCCACGGTGATCGCGAACAACACCCTGTCGGCGCCCAACGGCTACGGCTCGGCCCTGTTCTACATCGTCACCTATGTGTTCACGACGCTCGGCACCTTCGGCATGGTGATGCTGCTGTCGCGCCAGGGCTTCGAAGCCGACCAGATCGACGACTTCAAGGGCCTGGCCAAGCGCAGCCCGTTCTTCGCCGCGGTGATGGCGGTGTTCATGTTCTCGCTCGCAGGCATTCCGCCCACGGTCGGCTTCTTCGCCAAGCTGTCGGTGCTCCAGGCGATCGTGACGACGAACCAGTACAGCTACATCGTGCTGGCCGTGATCGCGGTGGTGCTGTCCCTGGTCGGCGCCTACTACTACCTGCGCATCGTCAAGGTCATGTACTTCGACGAGCCGGCCGATGCCCGGCCGCTCAATGCCTCGTTGGACGTTCGCACGGTGCTTACGCTGAACGGCTTTGCCGCGCTGCTCTTCGGTATCGTGCCCGGCGGCTTGATGGAGCTTTGTGCCGGCGCCGTGCTGAACGCGCTCAAGAGCTGATCCCGGGGACGAAAGGGCCGCCATGCGGCCCTTTCGCCATTCCAGGGCGAGCCGTCCATCAAGTCCCGACTCGCCGCGCTCGACTGAGTCGGGCAGGGCAGTGTTCTTTGACTTGACGCTGGCCATTCCTCCGGCGTTCCCCATACCCAGCTGATCGCATGTCCGACCATCTCGTACCCGGCCAGACCGATGCCCACCTTGTCGAGCACCGGGTCTCGTCCGAACAGGTCTACCAAGGCAGCTTTCTCGATATCCGCCGTGACACGGTGCGCCTGCCAGACGGCCGGCAAGCCACGCGCGAATGGATCGTGCACCCTGGGGCGGTGATGATTGTGCCGCTGCTCGACGACGGCCGTGTGGTGATCGAGCGCCAGTTCCGATATCCGATGGGCCGCGTGATGATCGAATTCCCGGCCGGCAAGCTCGATCCGGGCGAACCGGCGCTGAGCTGCGCCGTCCGCGAACTGGCCGAAGAGACCGGCTACAGCGCGGCCGAATGGGCGCGCGCCGGCATCCTGCACAACGCCATCGCCTATTCCAATGAAGGCATCGAGATCTGGTTCGCCCGCGGTTTGAAGGCCGGGGCCAACCGGCTCGATGAAGGGGAGTTCCTCGAGGTGGGCGCCGCCACCCTGGACGAACTGCTCGAACAATCACGGCGCGGCGAACTGACCGATGCCAAGACGCTGACAGGGCTCTTGTGGTTGCAAAATTGGCAATCTGGCCGTTGGGCTTTGGATTGGCAGTCCGCACCCTGAGGTGGCAACTGCCGATAATCGACCCATGAAAGTCCTCAACCTGCGCTGCGCTCACGACCACACCTTCGAAGGCTGGTTCGCGTCGGAAGGCGATTTCCAGTCCCAGTTGGAATCCGGGCTGGTGGCGTGTCCCCTGTGCAACGACACGGCGGTGGCCAAGCTGCCGAGTGCCCCCCGCATCAGCATCTCGCGCACGCGAGACCTGGCCGAGCCCTCGGGCCACGACGGCGCCCAACCCGTCTCGCCCGAGGCGGTGACCATGCAGAACCTCTGGATGCGCGCGGTGCAGCATGTGCTGGAGCACACCGACGACGTGGGGGAGCGCTTCGTCGAAGAAGCACGCCGCATCCACTACGGCGAAGCCGAGGAACGTGCCATCCGTGGCCGCGCCACTCCGGAAGACCGCCAGGCGCTTCAGGAAGAAGGCATCGACGTGCTCGCCATCGTGATGCCCGAACCGTTCAACGGGCCGTTGCAGTAAGGCGACTGGCTGCGTGTCCAGCAGGGCGTTGCATGCGGCCCCGCCGGCTCCCTTACGGGAACGCGTGCTTACGGGGCCGAGCCCGAAGAAGAGGGCCTGAACTTACCAGCAGATGATCCGTTCCTTGGTGTTGAACTCCTTGCATACCGAGGGAATCGACTTCTTCACCTGCTGCTCGAGCTTGGGGTCGGCGTACACCAGTATGGTGTTCATGGACGATAGCTGCAGCCGCATGGTCGAGCCGCCCAAGTGCCAAATCAAAAGGTCGGGTTCCTTGCCATCCGCAAGAAGGGTCTTCTTGCGTTCGCGCGGCTGGCCATGCTTGATCTCCAAACGTCGGCGCAACTGCGCGACTTGTTCGTCGGTGTACGGTTGGGTTTCACCCTTGCGCAGCAAAGTGCGCAGCCGAACCTGAATAGAGTACAAAGTGCCCTTGTAAAACACAAAGCGCGCCTTCGGCAAACCTTCAAAGTCCACGCCCTGGACATCCATCAGGACCACATCCTTGTGATAGGCCTGGCTCACGTTGTCCAAGCCCTTTCCGGTTCCCAGAGCCAAGTGCCCTTTGCCCAGCACTTGCGCTCCACTTTGCTGCCAATACTCGATGGCCTGCTGCTCAGTGGTTTTGCCGGGCATGTAGCTAAAGTTCACCGCAGGCGCGGCTGCCTCAGAAGCGGGAAGGGCAGAAACAGATTGAGCGCTCACGCACGCTGCAGTGAACGCCAGGCTCAAGGTGCAAAGAAGATGCTGCATCATGATTCGGAGCGGGCTTGTTGTTACCGGTCGTGGGGTGCTTGGCGGGATCCGGATCTGGGTGGCTAGAGCAACCGACCCGGGTTCATCAGCCCCGCCGGATCGAGCGCCTGCTTGACGGCCCGCATGAGTTGGAGGGCCACCGGTGATTTGCGCCGTGCCAGCTCATCACGCTTCAACGCCCCGATGCCATGTTCGGCCGAGAACGAGCCGCCGTGGGCGCCTACGGCGTCGTACACGACCGTGTTGATGGCGCGCTCGTGGTCGCGCAAGAAATCCGCCGCGGGTACATCGTCAGGGGCCTGGACGTTGTAGTGCAGGTTGCCGTCACCGAGGTGGCCGAAGTTCACGAGGCGCAATCCCGGCCAGCGGGCCGTCAGCCATGCATCCGTCTCGGACACGAAATCGGGGATGCGCGACACCGGGAGCGCGATGTCGTGCTTGATGTTCAGGCCTTCCTCGGCCTGGGCCAACGGGATGGACTCGCGCAGATGCCACATGGCGTGGGACTGCTCGATGCTTTCAGCCACGGCTGCATCGGTGATCACGCCCGCTTCCAGTGCAGCCTCCAGAAGCCCTTCGAACAACGCGCGGGCATGCGCCTCTCCTTCGGTGTCGGACTGTTCCAGCAACACCGTCCATTCGGCGGGTGGCAGCGGCTGGCGCAACTGAGGGAAATGCTTTCGCACGAGCGCCAATGAAAATCCGTTCATCACCTCGAACCCCGTGAGCCCCGGGCCCAGGCGCGCCTGCGCAAGCTGCAAGAGCGCCACCGCATCCGCCATGGAAGGCACGACGGCCAGCGCGGTCATCACTGCCGCGGGCGCGGGATACAGCTTCAGCGTGGCCGCGGTGATGATGCCCAGCGTGCCTTCGCTGCCGATGAACAGGTCGCGCAGGTCGTAGCCGGTGTTGTCCTTTCGCAGGCCGGCCAGCCCGTCCCAGACCTCGCCCTGTGCGGTGACGACCTCCAGGCCAAGGCAGAGCTCCCGCGCATTGCCATATCTCAGCACCTGGGTTCCCCCGGCGTTGCTCGCGAGGTTCCCGCCCACGGTGCAACTGCCTTCGGCCGCCAGGCTGAGCGGAAACAGCAGGCCGGCCGCGGCGGCCGTCTCCTGCACGGTCTGCAGGATGCAGCCGGCCTCCACCGTGAGGGTGAGGTTCGCCGCGTCGAGCCCGCGCACCCGGTTCATGCGGGTGAGGCTCAGCACCACCTGCGTGCCCGAGCCGTCGGGCACTGAGCCGCCCACCAGGCCGGTGTTGCCGCCTTGCGGAACGAGGGCGGTGCCATGCGCTGCACAGGCCCGCACCACCGCAGCCACTTCGGCCGTGGTGCCCGGACGCACCACGGCGAGCGCCTTGCCGCGGTAGCGCTTGCGCCAGTCCTGCTCCCAGGCGGCGAGGTCGCCGTCGGTCAACACATGGGCAGGTCCGACCGTGGCGGCCAGGGTGGCGAGGAGGGGGCTCATCGGGTGACCTCGAGGGATTGCGGGGTGGCGTCGGGACGCGCCGCATGCAACAGGCGCCAGCGCACATGCATGGCGCAGGCGGTGAACAGAACGACGCACAAGAGCACCTGCACG
The DNA here is from genome assembly GCA_966212105.1 of uncultured Rhizobacter sp. GTDB lineage: Bacteria > Pseudomonadota > Gammaproteobacteria > Burkholderiales > Burkholderiaceae_C > Rhizobacter. The sequence goes on along the minus strand of CBIHPH010000093.1, from coordinate 9,433 downwards.
GCCGCCAGCGCTGCGCTGATGCGGTTCGGGTCGCTCGCCGCACGAACGACGCCTTCGGTGAAATAAAGCCAGATCATCAGGCTGACCCAGCGGTACGTGTACATGCGGTTTTTCAGAAGACCGGCGAGCGGCCAGGCGAGCGGCAGCACCTTCAGCGCAAGCCAGGAGCCTCCCGGGTGAAGCGGGGCAAGCTGCAACTCCCACAGCAGGCCGAGCACGATCAGGCCCAGCACGCTTCCAACGGCGAGGCGGCGGGTCCAGTCGACAACGGGGGAGGGCTTCATCGCTGGCTATGATGCCACCAATGAACGTTCCTTCTTCCCTCAAGGCCGGCTGGCAGGCCCAACTGTCGCAGGGTTTGCTCGAGCTTCAGCGACTGCCCTGGCTCGACACCCTGCGCACACTGCACCAGCGGTTCCGAGAGGACCGTCTCGGCGTCACCGCGAGCAGCCTCACCTTCACCACGCTGATTTCGCTCGTGCCGCTCGTCACCGTGATGCTCGCGCTGTTCACGGCCTTTCCGATGTTCGCGAAGTTCCAGGATTCGCTGCAGAAGTACTTCCTGCAAAGCCTCGTGCCCGACAACATCGCGCGGCCGGTGCTCGGCGCGCTGACGCAGTTCGCGAGCAAGGCCAACCGGCTCGGCGCCTTCGGCCTGGTGCTTCTCGGTTTCACCGCCGTCGCGCTGATGCTGACGATCGACCGCACCCTCAACGCCATCTGGCGCGTGCCGAAGCCGCGCCCCATCGCCCAGCGGGTGCTGGTGTACTGGGCCAGCGTCACCCTGGGTCCGCTGCTCCTCGGCGTCAGCCTGACCGTCACCTCGTACGCCGTCTCGGCGTCCAAGGGCTTCGTCGGTGCCATGCCCGGCGGCGTGACCCTGCTGATCAACGTGCTCGAATTCTTCATCCTGGCCGGCGCCATGGCCGCGCTGTTCCACTACGTTCCGAACACCCATGTGCGCTGGCGACACGCGATGTTCGGCGGCCTGTTCGTCTCCATCGCGTTCGAGGTGGCCAAGCGGGGTCTCGGGCTCTACCTCGCGAACGTGCCGAGTTTCACCAACATCTACGGCGCCTTCGCGACGGTCCCGATCCTGCTGGTCTGGATCTACCTCGGCTGGGTGATCGTGCTGATCGGCGCGGTGATGACGGCCTATGCGCCGAGTCTGAAGATGCGCATCGTGCGCCGGGCCGAAGTGCCGGGCTACCGGTTCGAGCTGGCCCTGCTGGTGTTGCGCGAACTCGCCGCGGCGCGGGAGGGAGAGCGGCACGGCATGGGCGCGGCGCAGTTGTCCGAGACCCTGCGCACCGACCCGTTGCAGATCGAGCCGCTGCTCGACATGCTCGTCGGCTTGGACTGGCTCGGCCGCCTCGATGAAGCCGGACAGGCGCGCTACGTCTTGTTGTGCGACCCGGAACGCACGCGGGCCATGCCGCTCTTTTCGCATGTGCTGCTCGGACCGTCGCCCGCGGTGAGTGCCTTCTGGCAGCAGGCCGGTCTCGACCGGATCATGCTGCAAGACATCCTGAAGGCCTAGCGGCTGCTGCAGTGCGGCAAACATTCGGGAATCCCCTTTCCACTTCGAGCGCTTTCGCATGCGGCAAGGGGTGTCACCTGCCCTGGTTTGCGGCTATATTGATTCGAACCTGTCAGTGTTCCAAAGGAGAGCCACCATGAAAGTCGCCGATATCCTGCGTGTGAAAGGAGGCACGCTGTACACCGTGTCGCCGGAGCAATCCCTTGCCGACGCATTGAAGACCATGGCCGAACGCGACATCGGCTCGCTGGTCGTGATGGATCACGGTGAACTCATCGGCATGCTCACGTTCCGCGAAGTCATCGTGGCGGTGGTGGGCAATGGAGGCAACGTGGGCTCGTCCACGGTGCGCGGCGTGATGGACGATCATCCGCTCACCTGTACCCCCGACACCGAAATCGACGAAGTGCGCCGCATGATGCTCGAGCGCCACGCCCGCTACATGCCCGTGATGAGCCAGCGCACGCTGATGGGGGTGATCTCGTTCTACGACGTGGCCAAGGCCGTCGTGGAAAGCCAGGATTTCGAGAACCGCATGCTCAAGGCCTACATCCGCGATTGGCCCGTGAGCGAGGAAGAGGCCACGGCGTCGCCCACGCAACTTTGAGCGATCCGGCCGGCAGGCTGCGCGGCCGGCCGGCGACCAGGCTCGCCGCTCGTGCGAGGGCAACACGGGCGTAAAATGCAGCGCTTGTCCCTCGGCCTTGATTCCGCATGTCCGGCAGCACCTTCGGCACCCTGTTCCGCGTCACCAACTTCGGCGAATCCCACGGTCCGGCCATCGGCTGCGTGATCGACGGATGCCCCCCGGGCATGGCCTTGTCCGAGGCCGACATCCAGCCCGAGCTCGACCGCCGCCGTCCCGGCACGTCGCGCCATGTGACGCAACGCAACGAGCCCGATGCGGTGGAGATCCTCTCCGGTGTCTATGAAGGGCGCACCACCGGCACGCCCATCTGCCTGCTGATCCGCAACACCGACCAGCGCAGCAAGGACTACGGGAACATCCTGCAGACCTTCAGGCCCGGCCACGCCGACTACACCTACTGGCACAAATACGGGATTCGCGATCCCCGCGGCGGTGGCCGGTCATCGGCCCGCCTCACGGCCCCCATGGTCGCCGCAGGCGCCGTGGCGAAGAAATGGCTGCGCGAGCGCCACGGCACCACCTTCGACGGTCACATGACCCAGATCGGCGACATCGAAATCCCGTTCGAATCGCTCGAGCATGTACCGAACAACCCGTTCTTCGCCGCCAATGCCACCGACATCCCCCGGCTGGAGGCCTACATGGACCAGCTTCGCAAGGATGGCGACAGCTGCGGCGCGCGCATCGCGGTCGCCGCGCGGCATGTGCCGGTGGGCTGGGGGGCACCGTTGTTCGACAAGCTCGATGCCGACATCGCCTACGCGATGATGGGCATCAATGCGGTCAAGGGCGTCGAGATCGGCGCGGGCTTCGCCAGCGTGGCGCAGCGTGGCACCACCCATGGCGATTCGCTGTCGCCCGAGGGCTTCCGCGGGAACAATGCCGGCGGTGTGCTCGGTGGCATCTCCACGGGCCAGGACATCACGGTCCAGATTGCCATCAAGCCCACGAGTTCGATCCGCAGCCCGCGGGAGTCTGTCGACCTGACGGGCGCACCGGCCACGGTCGAGACCTTCGGCCGGCACGACCCGTGCGTGGGCATCCGCGCCACGCCCATTGCAGAGGCCATGCTCGCGCTCGTCCTGATCGATCACGCGCTGCGCCATCGCGCGCAGTGCGGCGACGTGCAGGTGGACATGCCTGCCATCCCGGCAGGGCAGGGGTCCGCCTCCGGCTGATGGCCGATACCGCGCCGCAGCGGCGCGGCAGATGAGCCTTGGCTGCACCGGCCCTCCCACGGCACAGGGGGCCGTGCAGCTGCCTTATCGAGGCGTTCTCCGACAGTGGGGTTTCCCGCCAGCGCCTACGATTTCGCTTCAACCGACGAAGTGGCCGTTCAGCGGTCACCCTCCTTATGCGGAAGCTCTTCCTGAGTGTGTGGTGTGCCGGAACCCTGTTGCTGCTGTCGAGTTGCGGCGGAGGGGGCGGGGGCGGCGATGCGGATGACGCCGGAGTCACCTTGTCCGGCACGCTCTCCTTGCCTGAACACGCCGCCGTCGATTCGGACACCAATGACCCGAACCAGGCCGGGCGCAAGTCGAACGACACATTCGCCACGGCCCAGCCTCTGGTCACTCCGGTCTACCTCGTCGGCGACGTGAACCAACCCCAGGCCGGGCCGGCCGGCGCCAATCATGAGACCGGAGACTTGATCGACACCTACGTGGCCGATCTTCAACCCGGCCAGGTCATCGAACTGGAGTTCACGGCCAATCCCCTCGTCAACGACCTGGACCTCTTCGTCTACGCCGAGGGAGCCACGGCAGGCTCACCCGCCATCGGGCAGTCGGCCGGCGTCAATGCCTTCGAATGCCTGCGCATCCAGACGGCCGGCCGCTACCACGTGGTTGTCAATGCGTACGCTGGCGCGTCCATCTACAACCTGCGCATCGGCGCGCCCACCGACAGCAGCACCTGCCCCAACACGGTGAGCAGCACGTCGGGGGTGGTGCCGGGCGAGGTGGTGGCCAAGGCCGTGTCCGCCAGCCCGGCCGGCGAGCAACTGCGGGCCAAGGCACTGGACGCAGGCGCGCTTTCCGCCGCCACGGCCGATCCGGCGGGGCCGGCACCCGTGTTGCTGCGCATGCCCAAAGGCAGCATGGAGCGCGAAGCCGCGCTGGATCGCCTGCAGGCGATCCTGCCGGCCCCTGGCAAAAGCGTCTCCCAGCCCCCCCCGGCGTCGGCCCGCAGGCTCTCGGCAGCAGCCCCAGACCTGCCTCCCGCACTGCGCGAGGTCATGGACACGGTGCATTACGCCAAGCACCTCCAGCGCACGGGTCTTTACGCGTACGTGGAGCCCAACTACCGGGTGACCTTGCAGTCCGACCTTGTCGGCACCTATCCCCCCGCAGATCGGCTCTACGCGAACCAGCGCTGGCATTTCGAGATGATCGGCATGCCGGCGGCGATGAACACGCTCGTGCCCCTGCGGGCGCAGTTCGCCCGGCGCCCCATCGTGGCGGTGGTCGACACGGGCGTCGCGGGCGACCACCCCGATCTTTCGCGCCAGATCGCCTACCAGGCCAGTTTCACGGGCGGGGGCACGTTTTCTGCCAGCGGGGACGACCCGAGCAGCCCCGGTTCGGCCACCGGGTTTCATGGCACCCATGTGGCGGGCATCGTGGCCGCGGCCACCTTCGACGCCGACGGTGTTGCGGGTGTGGCGCCGATGGCCAGGCTGATGCCGATCCGCGTCTTCGCCCAAGACGCCACGGGCAGTTCCACGGCCGACATCGCCCAGGCCATCCTCTACGCCGCCGGGCTCCCGAACGCCTCGGGCCAGGTGCCGGCCGAACGGGCCGATGTCATCAACCTGAGCCTGGGCAGCACCCGCGCCTGCCCCGCCGTCTACAACGATGCGATCACCCGCGCCCGGGCGGCCGGGGTCATCGTGGTGGCAGCCTCCGGCAACGATGGCCTCACCGCCCGCGATGCGCCGTCCAACTGCGCCGGTGTCATCTCCGTGGGGGCGCTCGACGCCCGCCGGCAACGGACGTCCTACTCCAACACCGATCCGCTGCTGAGCGTGGCGGCACCCGGCGGTGATCCTCGCCAGTCCACGACCGGCACGGGCCTGCCCGACCTGGTGTTCAGCACGCTCGCCGATTTCGAGGGCAGCACCCGGGTCCCCAGTTACGGCGGCAAGGCCGGCACCTCCATGGCCACCCCGCATGTGTCCGGCGTGATGGCCTTGATGCGCTATGCCAACCCGAACATCACGGTGGACCAGGTCGATGCGCTGCTGGCCGCCGGCCTGCTGACCGATGACCTGGGCCCGGCCGGCCGCGACAGCGGAACCGGCTTTGGCCTCATCAACGCCGGCAAGGCGGTCGACGAGGCGCTGAGGCTGACCGGTGTCACTCCTCCGCCCGTGCCGGGCACCATCGTCGCGCAGCCATCGAGCCTCGATTTCGGGGCGGTGCGCACGTCGGCCGAACTGCAGGTGGTATTGCAGGGCGGGGCCAGCGCCGAGGGCGTCGCGTCCATCGTCAGCAGTTCGCCGGCCGTGACCGTGGCCGCCCAATCGGTCGACCCGTCCACCCGGCTCGGCCACTACACCGTCACCGTGGCGCGCGACACCTTGCCGCTCGGCAGCACCTTTGCCACGCTGCGGGTGACCACCACCGCGGCCCGGCAGTTCGACGTGCAGGTGACGATCACGAAGCGGCTCGCGGGGGCAGCATCGAATGCCGACTTCGGCCGTGTGTACGTGCTGGTGGTGGACGCCGACACCGGTTCGCCCATCCACCAGGTGGCCGTGGACGCCGTGAACGGGGTTTACCCGTGGCGCGTGACCGGCGTGACGGCCACGCGGGTTCAGATTTTTGCCGGCACCGACATCGACAACGACACCCTGCTGTGTCAACGGGGCGAGGCGTGCGGCGGGTTTCCGCAGTTCGATGTGGCCAAGACCGTCATCGAACTCACTGGCGACCGCAGCGACATCAACTTCGACCTGGTGCCGTACGGGGGCGTCAACCCGGGAGAGGCCAGACTGAATTAGGTTTGCGAATCTCGCACTCCTGAGATCCACGGCACCTCCCATCACAGCAGAAGGTCGTTCCATGAAAGCTCTGTTGTCTCTGCTTGTCTTCGTGCTCGGGTTGAGCGGCTGCGCCGTGTACACGCCTTCGGGCTCGGTCGTGGTGGATCCACCCCCTTCCGGCAACGGCAAGTTCTGCCCGCCCGGACAAGCCAAGAAGGGCAACTGCTGATCCGTGGAGCTGCCGGGCCCCGGCGTCCACAACTGCTGGCAGGCCGGTCGCGGGAAACCCGGGTTCACGGGGAACGTCCGCGAGTTCCTACAATCCCAAGCTGACCGCGGCGAAGGGCGCCGCGGGCCGACAAGTAGGACACATGGGCTGCATCCGTTCCATTTCCACACGCGTGCTGGCGGGGTGCGCGTTGTTCCTCGCCGTCTGGGCAACCGGTGCCCGGGCCGGTGAAGCGTTCCTCGACCCGGCCCAGGCCTTCGCCTTGTCGGCACGTCAGCTTGATGCGGGCCATGTGGAGATCCGTTTCGATGTCGCGCCCGGCTACTACCTGTACCGCGACAAGCTCAGCGCCACGACCGGCGCACCGGCCGTGGTTCTGGGCGAATTGCAGGTGCCGCGCGGCCATGTGAAGTTCGACGAAAACGTCGGCAAGGACGTCGAAACCCTGCGCGACACCGTCACGCTGGTGCTGGCCGTGCCGCCGCAGAACGCCGTCGCCACTTTCCAACTCGACGTGGGCAATCAGGGATGTGCGGACAAGGGCTTGTGCTATCCGCCCCAGCGGCGCCCCGTGCGCGTCGAGGCCGGTCCGGCCGGTGTGTTGCAGGTGGCGGTCGATGCGCCGTCAGAAGGAACCCGTGCCGGCGGGCTGCTCTCGGCCCTCGTATCGCCCGCCACGCCCACCGTTCCCGCCACGCCGGCAGCATCGGCACCACCGCCGGCCGCCAGCGCCGACCCGTTCGGCAGCGCGTTGCAGTCGCGCAACCTGCTCACGGTGGCAGGCGTGTTCGTGGTGGCGGGGCTGCTGCTGTCGCTCACGCCCTGCGTGCTGCCGATGATTCCCATCCTGTCGTCCATCATCGTGGGCCAGTCCGGCCGGGTGTCACGCGGCCGCGGCCTGTCACTGGCCTTCACTTACTCGCTCGGCATGGCGATCGTCTACACGGCCTTCGGCGTGACAGCGGCGCTGCTCGGCAGCGGCCTCGGCGCGGCGCTGCAGAACGCATGGGTGCTCGGTGCGTTCGCGCTCCTTCTCGCCGGGCTGTCGTTGTCCATGTTCGGTGTGTATGAGCTGCAAATGCCTGCCGCACTGCAGGCCCGCTTCACCGCCTGGTCCAACCGCTTCCAGGGCGGGCAGCATGTGGGCGTTTTCGTGATGGGTGGGTTGTCGGCCGTGATCGTGGGCCCGTGCGTGGCCGCCCCGCTGGCCGGCGCGCTCGTCTACATCAGCCAGACGCGCGACACGCTGCTGGGCGCCATCGCGTTGTTCTCGATGGCCGCGGGCATGAGCGTGCCGCTGCTGCTCGTGGGTGCATCCGCGGGGGCCTTGCTGCCGGGCACCGGTGCATGGATGAGGCATGTGAAGCATTTCTTCGGTTTCCTGCTGCTTGCCGTGGCCCTCTGGATGGTGACGCCCGTGCTGCCGGTGTGGGTGGTGATGCTCGCTGCGGCGGTCCTGTTGCTGGCGGTGGGGGTGTACCTTGGGGCGTTCGAACCCCTTCATGGTCATGGGGCGCACCCGGGCCGCGCGCTGGGCAAGGGCGTCGGCATTGCGTTGGCCGTGCTGGCGGCGTTGCAGCTCGTGGGGGTCGCCTCCGGCGGACGCAGTCTGTTGCAGCCGCTGCAGCACTGGAGTGTCGCGGCCGGGCCGGGCAGGGCCGGGGACCGGGTGGCATTCACGCCGGTGTCGAGCCTGGCCGCGCTCGATGAGGCGGTTCGCACATCCACCAAGCCGGTGATGCTCGATGTATACGCAGACTGGTGCGTGTCGTGCAAGGAGTTCGAAGCCTTCACGTTGACCGACCCTCAGGTGCGCAGCAAACTCGCCGGCATGACCCTGCTGCGGATCGACGTCACGGCCAACAGCGAGGCCGACCAGGCCTTGCTGCGCCGGCACGGCTTGTTCGGCCCGCCCGCCATGCTGTTCTTCCCGCCGGCCGGGGCCGAAATTTCGCAGGCCAGGGTGATCGGATTCCAATCGGCACAGACTTTCCTCGAGCACCTCGCCCGCATCGAGCCGCTCACGCGTTCGCAGTGAACCGCCCGGCCGCGCCTTCCGTCCGCCATGACCGCCTCGACGCGCTTCGGGGCGCGGCCGTGGTGTGGATGGTGGCTTTCCACTTCGCCTTCGACCTGAACCATTTCAAGTTCATCCACCAGAATTTCTACCGGGATCCGTTCTGGACCGGGCAGCGTACCGTCATCGTCTGCACCTTTCTCTTCTGCGCAGGCTTCGCCCAGGCGGTGGCCATGGCGCAAGGCCAGCGGTGGCCGCGCTTCTGGCGCCGCTGGGCGCAGATCGCGGCGTGTGCGCTGCTCGTGACCGTCGGCTCCTGGTTCATCTTCCGGCATTCCTTCATCACCTTCGGCGTCTTGCACGGCATCGCAGTGATGCTCATCATCGTGCGGCTCACCGCGTCCGCCGGACGCCTGCTGTGGCCGCTCGGCCTGGCCGCGGTGCTGCTGCCTCACTTCGTTCAACATCCCGTGTTCGATGGCCGCGCGTTGAACTGGCTGGGCCTCGTGACGCACAAGCCGATCACCGAGGACTATGTGCCGCTCTTCCCATGGCTCGGGGTCATGTGGTGGGGCATGGCCGCGGGCCAATGGGTCCAGGCGCACCGGCCCGCATGGCTGAGCGGAGCGGTCGGCTGGCCCGGCCGAGGGCTGGCCCTCGTGGGCCGCTGGTCACTGACCGTGTACATGGTTCACCAGCCCTTGTTTTTCGCCATCCTCGCAGGCGTGGTCGCATTGCAGCGCGCCATCGCCTCTTAGTGCACTCGGCGCTGACGACGGCCCAAAGTGCCGAAGGGTCCCGCGTAGCGACATGCCGTTGATCACGCGGATGCGACAGGGGATTAGTGGGCGAGGGTAGGCGGGGCAGCATCGCTGTGCTACACCCACTTACCCGTTCCGATCCGATGGGAGCTGGCTTGGCGACACCGATTCGGTGAGCCGAGTGCAGACGGATTCGAACGGTCGGCGTCTCGGTCTGTCATCCTGGGAGCGGCCATGGGGCAACTGACGGTT
>CBIHPH010000092.1:0-17019 GCA_966212105.1 uncultured Rhizobacter sp. | reverse complement strand
TCATGCCGGCCTTCGTGGGCTTTGCGAACTGGATGATCCCGCTGCAGATCGGCGCGGGCGACATGGCCTTTGCGCGGATGAACAACTTCAGCTTCTGGCTGATGATCCCCGCGGCCATCATGCTGGTGGCATCGTTTTTCATGCCCGGCGGCGCACCCGCGGCCGGCTGGACGCTCTACGCGCCGCTCACCCTGCAGATGGGCCCGTCGATGGATGCCGGCATCTTCGCGATGCACATCCTCGGCGCCAGCTCCATCATGGGCTCGATCAACATCATCGTCACGATCCTGAACATGCGCGCCCCCGGCATGACGTTGATGAAGATGCCGATGTTCTGCTGGACCTGGCTCATCACCGCCTACCTGCTGATCGCCGTCATGCCGGTGCTCGCGGGCGCCATCACGATGACGCTGACGGACCGGCATTTCGGCACGAGCTTCTTCAACCCCGCCGGCGGCGGTGACCCGATCATGTACCAGCACATCTTCTGGTTCTTCGGCCACCCCGAGGTGTACATCATGATCCTGCCGGCCTTCGGCATCATCAGCCACGTCGTGCCGGCGTTCGCCCGCAAGCGCCTGTTCGGCTACACCTCGATGGTGTACGCCACCGCGTCCATCGCCATCCTGTCGTTCATCGTGTGGGCCCACCACATGTACGCCACGGGCATGCCCGTCACCGGCCAGCTGTTCTTCATGTACGCCACGATGCTGATCTCGGTGCCCACCGGCGTGAAGGTCTTCAACTGGACCGCGACGATGTGGCGCGGCGCGATGAGCTTCGAAACGCCGATGCTCTTCGCGGTGGGCTTCATCTGGGTCTTCACGATCGGCGGCTTCAGCGGCCTGATCCTCGCCGTGGCGCCGATCGACATCCAGCTGCAGGACACCTATTACGTCGTGGCCCACTTCCACTACGTGCTGGTGGCCGGTTCGCTGTATGCGATGTTCGCCGGGGCGTACTACTGGCTGCCGAAATGGACGGGCGTGATGTACTCGGAGGCCCTCGGCAAGTTCCACTTCTGGGGTTCGCTGATCACCTTCAACGTCACGTTCTTCCCCATGCACTTCCTCGGGCTGGCCGGCATGCCGCGCCGCTACGCTGACTACCCGATGCAGTTCACCGATTTCAACATGATCGCGTCGATCGGCGCCTTCGGCTTCGGGTTGATGCAGGTGTTCTTCTTCCTGTTCATCGTGCTGCCCTGCATGCGCGGCAAGGGCCAACCGGCGCCGCAGCGCCCGTGGGATGGTGCTGAAGGCCTCGAGTGGGAAGTGCCGTCGCCGGCGCCCTTCCACACGTTCGAGACGCCGCCGAAGCTGAACCTGGCGGCCACCAAGATCGTCGGCTGAGCGGGGAGCGCAGCATGTCCCAGACCGAAGCGCAAAAAAAGAACAACCGCCGTCTGGGCGTGATCCTGGCATCGGTGGCCCTGGTCTTCTTCCTGGGTTTCCTGGCCCGCATGGTGTTCCTCGGCCATTGAAAGCGCGCCGATGTCCGCACCCCGCACTTCGCGTTCTGCAGCCCTGCTGGGGCGCGACAACCGGCGCATGTTCGGCAAGCTGGCCATCGTTGCCGGGCTCATGTTCGGCTTCGGCTATGCGCTGGTGCCCATGTACAACGCGATCTGCAGTGCGCTTGGCATCAATAACCTGACCCGCTCCGAACTGCTGACGTCCGGGCAGACTGGCCGCGAGGTCAACACACAGGTCGACATGAGCCGCACGGTGACGGTCGAATTCGATGCGAACGTGCGTGGCCCATGGGATTTCAAACCGGCTGTGCGCTCGCTCGACGTGCATCCCGGTGAACTCGCCAGAGTGATGTACGAGTTTCGCAACGTGCAGGACCGCACCATGGCCGCCCAGGCCATCCCGAGCTACGCGCCGAAACAGGCGATGGCGCACTTCAACAAGATCGAATGCTTCTGCTTCAACGAGTACATCCTCAAGCCGGGTGAATCGAAGCAATGGCCGGTGGTGTTCGTGATCGACCCGAAATTGCCGAAGGACGTGCGCACCATCACGCTCTCGTACACCTTCTTCGAGGTGGGTGGCAAGGTGCCTCCCGCTCCCGCTGGCATGAACAATGGGCGTGCCACATCATGAACGGCGATTTGAAGTCCGCCGTGCAGCGCAAGATGTCGTTCTGGCAGACCTTGCGGGCCGTGGCATGGTCCTTCTTCGGGGTGCGCAAGTCCTCGGAGCACGAGAAAGACGTGAACCAGCTCAATCCGGTGCACCTCATCATCGCCGGGCTCATCGGCGCCGCGGTGTTCGTGGCTGTGCTGGTGCTGCTGGTGCGCTGGGTGATTTCGAGCGGCGTGGCCTCGTAGAAGCGGTGGATCAAAGAGACAGGTGAGTGGGGCGCGGCGGCAACGGCATGCATTGCCTGACGCGCAAGGAAGAACAGAGTCAGAGAAGCAGGAGAAAACATGGCGGCAGCGACACACGACGGCCAAGCGCCTTATTACTTCGTTCCGGGGCCCTCGCGTCATCCGATCATGGCGGCCATCGGGCTGTTCTTCGTGATCCTGGGGGCAGGACAGTGGGTCAATGGCCACCAGTGGGGTGCCTATTCGCTGGCGTTCGGTCTGCTGTGGTGGGCCGTGGTGCTCAAGCAATGGTTCGGCGATGCCATCCGCGAAAGCGAGAGCGGCCTTTACAGCAAACGCATCGACGTGTCGTTCCGGTGGAGCATGTCCTGGTTCATCTTCTCGGAGGTGATGTTCTTCTCGGCCTTCTTCGGTGCGCTGTACTGGGCGCGCGTGATGTCCGTGCCCAGCCTGGGCAGCCTAGAGAACGCCATTCTGTGGCCTGACTTCAAGGCCTTCTGGCCCAGCTCGGTGCCCGGCTATACCGGTTCGCCTGCCGGCACCGTGGAAGCCTTCACCACGATGGGCCCGTGGCCCATTCCCACCATCAACACCGCCTTGCTGCTGACCTCAGGCGTCACGCTCACCCTGGCCCACCACGCACTGATCGCTGCCGAGCGGGCCAAGACGCTCTTCTGGATGTGGGTCACCGTGCTCCTGGGTATCGTGTTCCTGTGCCTGCAAGGCTACGAGTACTTCCATGCCTATCACGAGCTCAACCTGAAGCTCTCGTCGGGGGTGTACGGCTCCACCTTCTACATGCTCACCGGCTTCCATGGTTTCCACGTCTTCGTGGGCATGCTGATGCTGCTGTTCATCACGCTGCGCTTGCACAAGGGCCACTTCACCCCGCAGCGCCACTTCGGCTTCGAAGGTGCCGCGTGGTACTGGCACTTCGTCGATGTGGTGTGGCTCGGCCTGTACGTCGTGGTCTACTGGCTCTGAACGGGCCTACGCTCGAACGAAAGGAGCGCCGAAAGGCGCTCCTTTTTGCTTGCACTGCAGGCTGGTTCAGCGATGCAAAGGCATGCCGGTGGGTTGGATCCACCCCATGTGCCAGCTCAGCAGGATCACCAGGAACAGCGTCACCGACAGCGCCACGCGCACGGCCAGGGCGCGGGCCATCTGCCGCGCTTTCTTGGGGTCCGTCTTGTCGCCACGCAGCATGAACACGCCGGCGGATGCGAGCGCGCCGAGAATCAGGACAAACGCAATGCCAACCAGATACTTCATGGCAGTTGATTATTCCACCGCTCGCCCGGGGCCAATGTCGCCATCATGGTGAAGACCAACGCTCGCTGGAGGCAGATCGCCGTGCTGGTCGCCACCGTGGCCGGCGTGTTGCTGACCAGCCGGCTGGGCCTGTGGCAGCTGGACCGTGCTTCGCAGAAGCGCGCGTTGCAGACTGCCCTGGAGGCCCGCGGCGCGCAACCGGAGCTGCATGCCCAAGACCTGGCGCGCACAGCGGAGCAGGCTGTGCCACAACATCAACGCCGCATCCGCGTCCTGGGCCGATGGGTGCCTTCACACACGGTGTTCCTGGAAAACCGGCAGATGAACGGCCAGCCCGGCTTCCTCATGGTGACCCCGCTCCGGCTCGAGGGGCAGCCGGATGCCGTGCTGGTCCAGCGCGGCTGGGCCCCTCGCGACCTGCGCGACCGGCAGATCGTGCCGGCTGTGCCCACCCCCGCCGGGCCGGTCGAGGTGTGGGCACGCGTCGCGCCGCCGCCGGGTCGCTTGTTCGACTTTGCCGGATCCGCCGCGTCAGGTCCCATCCGCCAGAATATCGACATGGCTGCATTCGAGGGTGAACTCGGCCTGCCCCTGCGGCCGCTGTCGCTCGTGCAGATCGATGAATCACCCGCAGCAGGCGGCGACGGGCTTCGCCGCGACTGGCCGCCCCCCGCAGTCGACATCCAGAAGCACTACGGTTATGCATTTCAATGGTTTGCGCTTTCGGCGCTGATGGCAAGTCTGTATGTCTGGTTCCAAATCGTCCGTCCCCGAATCGGGCGCTCCGGCGCCTGAGGCATTGAGCCTCACTGTCCACAGCGTTCCAGCACTGGTGCCGCAGCGTCGCCGGCTGTCCGGCCGGCTGCAGATGCTGCTCGTGCTGGCTGTTTGCGCGGCCCCGGTGCTCGCGTCCTACTTCACGTACTACGTCGTGCGCCCCAGCGGGCGCACGAACTACAGCGAACTGATCGATCCCCAGCGACCGCTGCCTGAACAGGTCTGGCGCACCCTCGATGGGACGCCTGTCACGTCCACCACCCTGCGAGGCCAATGGCTCCTCGTGGCCGTGGCCGGGGGCGCCTGCGACGCCGCCTGCGAAAAGACGCTGTACCTGCAGCGCCAATTGCGCGAGACGCTCGGCAAGGAGCGTGACCGTCTCGACAAAGTCTGGTTCGTCGTCGACGATGCGCCGGTGCGCCCCGAGGTTCTGAAAGCGATCAGCCCCCCCGGTGCCGAAGCCACGGTGCTTCGTGTGCCGCGGGATGCTCTCGCTGGATGGCTGGCCCCGGCTGCCGGCCGCACCCTCGAACAACACCTGTACATCGTCGACCCGATGGGCCACTGGATGATGCGCTCGCCAGCCGATCCGCAGGCGGCCGAGCTCAAGCGGGATCTCGACAAACTGCTCCGCGCGTCGTCCTCGTGGGACCGTCCGGGCCGCTGACGCCATGACCGCCACCACCCCTCCGCCCTACGACCTGGGGCCCTCGGCGCTGCTCGCACTCGTCGGTGTGCTGCTCGCGCTCGTGCCGCTTGCCTGGGTCACCTGCCGCAACCGCCATGGCGGGCCCGCCGCCCGCCACAAGGCCTTGACGGTCCTGACGCTGTTCCTCACCTTCGACCTCGTGCTGTTCGGGGCCTTCACCCGCCTCACCGATTCGGGGCTCGGCTGCCCCGACTGGCCCGGCTGCTACGGCAGTGCGAGCCCGATCGGTGCCCACTCGGACATCCATGCCGCTGAAACCGCGCTTCCCACCGGCCCGGTCACCCGCGTCAAGGCGTGGATCGAGATGACCCACCGCTACCTCGCCAGCGGCATCGGCGTGCTCATCACCGTGCTGACCTTCCTGGCGTGGCGCGACCGTCGCCACGGCACCATCTCGCCATGGTGGCCCACCTTCACCTGGTTTTGGGTCTGCCTGCAAGGGGCCTTCGGGGCGCTCACGGTGACGATGAAGCTCTACCCCTCGATCGTCACCGCCCATCTGCTGGGGGGGCTGGGCCTGGTGATGCTGCTCGCTGCCCAGGCGCAGGGCTACTTGCGCCGGCCGCTGGCGCTGCCCTCGCGGGTGCGGGCGCTCGCCTGGGCCGTGCTGGTGCTCACCGTGCTGCAGGCCACCCTGGGAGGTTGGGTCAGCACGAACTATGCCGTGCTCGCCTGCGCCGACGTTCCCACCTGCCAGGGGGCGTGGTGGCCGCCCATGGATTTTCACGAAGGCTTCACGGTGGTTCGTGAACTGGGGCAGGGACGGGACGGCGGCCTGCTGCCGTTCGCCGCGCTGACCGCCATCCACATGACCCACCGGCTAGGAGCCGTGGTGCTCGTGATCGCCGTGGCAGCGCTCCTTTGGCAACTGCACCGCGCACGCGACCCGGCAGGCCGCCGCTGGGCGCTCGCGCTGGGCTTGGCGCTGCTGTGGCAGCTGGCCAGCGGCCTGAGCAACGTGGTGCTCGGCTGGCCCATGGTGGCTGCGCTCGCCCATACCGGCGGAGCGGCGGCCCTGCTCACCCTGCTGACGACCATGATCACGCGCGCCCATCAGGCCGATCGCCCCGGCCGGTAAAATCAGGGCCTCTCTTCGCCACCATGTCCGATACCCTGTCCACCCCTTTGGCCGTGCCGACTTCCTCGCGCATCCGCCAATTCCATGCGTTGACGAAACCGCGCGTCGTGCAGTTGATCGTCTTCTGCGCGGTGATCGGCATGCTGCTCGCCGCGCCCGGCCTGCCGGAGTGGCGCCTGGCGGTACCCGCCGCGCTGGGCATCTGGCTGGTCGCCGCAGCGGCCGCCGCATTCAATTGCCTCGTGGAACAGCACATCGACGCGAAGATGGCGCGCACCGCATGGCGCCCCACCGCCAAGGGCGAGCTCACCAACACCCAGACCCTCGTCTTTGCCGGCCTGCTCTGCGCCACGGGCAGCGCCATCCTCTACGTGTTCGTGAATCCGCTGACCACATGGCTCACGATCGCCACGTTCGTCGGCTACGCGGTCATCTACACCGTGGTGCTCAAGCCTCGTACCCCGCAGAACATCGTCATCGGCGGGGCCTCCGGGGCCATGCCGCCGGTGCTTGGCTGGGCTGCGATGCGGGGCGAGGTGGGCCCCGAGGCGCTGATGCTGTGCCTGATCATCTTCCTGTGGACCCCGCCGCACTTCTGGTCACTCGCGCTGTACCGGGCCGACGACTACGCCAAAGCCGGCCTGCCCATGCTCCCCGTCACGCATGGCAACGAATTCACCCGGCTGCACGTGCTGCTCTACACCCTCGTGCTGTTCGCCTCCACCTTGCTGCCATTCATCTTCGGCATGAGCGGCTACGTCTATCTTGCCGCCGCCGTGCTGCTCGGTGCGGGCTTCATCTGGCACGCATGGAAACTGTGGCGCGTGTATTCGGACGCATTGGCACGCAAGACCTTCCGCTTCTCGCTCTGGCACCTGTCGCTGCTGTTCGGCGCACTGCTGGTCGACCACTACCTGTTGCTGCTCTGATGGAGCCCCTGGCCATGCCCTTTTCAAGACGCTCCCTGTTGGCCGCCCTGGGCCTGGCCCTGCTGGCGCCCCTGGCGGCCTGCAACAAGCCCCCGGTGTCCTACAACGCGGTCGACATCACCGGCGCCAACTACGGTCACACCCTGTCGCTGCCCGATGCCGACGGACGCACCCGAACGCTCGCCGATTTCAACGGCAAGATCGTCGTCGTGTTCTTCGGTTTCACCCAATGCCCCGACGTGTGTCCGAGCACCCTCGCCGAGCTCGCGCAAGCGAAAAAAAACCTCGGGGCCGACGGCGACAAGGTGCAGGGCGTGTTCATCACCATCGACCCCGCACGCGACACGCCCGAGGTGCTCAAAGGCTACGTGACAAGCTTCGATCCTGGATTCATCGCGCTGCGCGGCTCGCCCGAACAGACAGCGGCCACCGCGAAGGACTTCAAGGTCTACTACGCGAAGGTGCCTGGGAAAACGGAAGGCAGCTATTCCATGGACCATACCGCGGGGTCGTATGTCTTTGACGGCAAGGGGCGGGTGCGCTTGTTCACCCGGCATGGCAGTGGGGTGGATGCCTTGACGTCTGACTTGAAGCAGCTGATCAAAGCTGGGGCTTGACTTTGCTCCCTGGTTTTTTTGCTTGGCGCGGAGCTTGTTCTCTGGGCGAGGCCGTGCTGACTCGCCTCGGCTCGCTTTGCACCGTTGGCTCACTGGACCCGGTGGGCCCCGGTTTTCGCCGGGGTGACATTTGTTTGCGCCCCCCGCATGTGTTTACGGCCCCCCGCACGTCATACCGGCGAACGCCGGTACCCACTGATCCGAATGGCCACGCCTGCCGCCGGAGCTACAGAGAGCGAGAGGCGAGCGAGCAAAGCGAGCAACGCCCCGCAGCGCGCGCGACAGGAAGGCAAGCGCAGCGAAGCCGCAGATCAAGCCACACGCGAGCCCGGCTCCGCCGGGCGACCCGTGGCTCCCCCTCGGGGGGACCGGCGCGCCAGCGCCGTAGGGGGCCCAATCCCCGGAGGCAGGAGGCGTTAGCCGACTGGCGGGCTTAACACTTTCCGCATTTTTTTCATCGCAGCCACTTCGATCTGCCGGATGCGTTCGGCGCTCACGCCGTACTCCCCGGCCAGGTCGTGAAGCGTGAGGCCGCCCGAATTGTCGTCGTTGACCTTGAGCCAACGCTCTTCGACGATCCGGCGGCTGCGGGGGTCCAGGGTGGCGAGGGCGCGGCTGATGCCGTCCCCGGCCAGCCAGTCGCGGCGCTGGGCCTCGATCACGCGGGTGGGCTCCTGGCTGTCGTCGGCCAGGTAGGCGATGGGGGCGTGGTACTGGTCTTCCACGTCATCGTTCTGTGGTTCGAGTGCGATGTCGCCGCCCGACAGGCGGGTTTCCATCTCGAGCACTTCCTCGCGCTTGACATTCAGGTCACGTGCAACGGCATCCACCTCGCTCTGGGTGAGCGTGGCGCGGTGCGTGTGGCCTTCGGCGCCGTCTTCCTTCAGGCGCTGCTTCATCGAGCGCAGGTTGAAAAACAGCTTGCGCTGGGCCTTGGTCGTGGCGACCTTGACCATGCGCCAGTTCTTCAGGATGTATTCGTGGATCTCGGCCTTGATCCAGTGCATCGCATAGCTGACGAGGCGAACGTTCTGGTCGGGGTCGAAACGCTTGACGGCTTTCATCAGGCCGACGTTGCCCTCCTGGATCAGGTCGCCGTGGGGCAGGCCATAGCCGAGGTACTGGCGGGAGATCGAGACGACCAGGCGCAGGTGCGACAGCACCAGCTTTCCGGCGGATTCGACGTCGCCGTCGGCACGCAGCCGGCGGGCGGCCGAAATTTCTTCCTCCTGGCTGAGCAGGGGAATGCGGTTGACCGCGGAAATGTACGCGTCGAGGTTGCCCAGCGAGGGCACCAGTGCCCATGGATCGCGCACGGTCAGCGCGAGAGAGGGCGCCGTGGGCAGGTTCATGGAAGCAGAAGACATCCGGGAACTCCTTTCGGGGGGCATATTAGCACTCGCGGTATCGGAGTGCTGACGACTTGGAAAGTTCCGTCGGGATCCAGGCGTCAGCGGCTGACGGGGCGATCGAGCCCGGTTCAGTTTTGAATCGCCTTGCGAGTTCATCTCTGAATCTTCGTCAATGTGGGTGTTTACACACAACCGAAAGACCAAGGCCGCCCGGTCCGTCACGAGACCTTCCCAGCCTCCCTGGTGTTCGATGCCATCGCCGCCTTGCGGTCGGCTGCGTTTTCATTGCCCCGCCCGTAGATGCGGCCGGATTCACCACCACGGTACAGGGTGCCTTCGCGCGCGTGAGGTGCTTCTTGCCGTTGCTGGCGGCCCATCTGCCTCTTGGCCATGGCCTCGGCGATGGGTGGGGCCAGTTTGGCCAGGGTGGTGTTGAGCTTCGACATCACACCCACGCGGATGTCTTTGATGGGCGAGGTGGCGGCGTCGAGAATGGCTGTGGCCACCTTCTCGGGTTCGATCATCGGCATGGGCAACTTCGGCTCCTGATCGAGGTAGTTGCCCGCATGCTCGGGATACGGGGTGTCCACGGCAGTGGGCTGGATCAAGGTGATGGATACCGGCGCCCGGTCCACTTCCAATTCCATGCGCAGTCCATCGGTGAAGGCCTTCACCGCATGCTTGCTTGCCGAGTACATCACCTGCAGCGGGATGGTCGCTTCCGAGGCCTCGCTGCCGAGGTTGATGAGCGCGCCGCCATTCGATCGCAAGTGCGGCAAGGCAGCCAGGGAGCCGTAGACCACGCCCCAGTAGTTGGTGTCGAACATGCGCCGGCTGTCTTCGATGCTCACCTCGTCCAGTCGGCCGTAGACCGAGACGCCTGCATTGTTGACCCATGTGTCGATGCGGCCGAATTTGGCGAGCGCTGCATCGGCGATGGCTTCGACCTGCTGTCGATCGCCCACGTCTGCCTCCACCGCGATCGCCTGCGCCCCCAGCGCGCTCAGTCGGCGCGCGATGTCGTCGAGCGTTTGCTTGCTGCGCGCTGCCAGCACCAGGCGGGCCCCTTTCTGAGCGGCAGCGACGGCGGTCGCAAGTCCGATGCCACTGGAAGCACCCGTGATGACAATCACCTGCTGGTCGAGCGGTTTGAGCGGGATGTTCACGATGGTGCTCCTCTCCACTTGCTGACATGGGGTGGCGGCAATGCGCATGCCTGTCAGAAAGGGCGTGAAGCTTGTTGCGTTCCCGGCGAGGTCATCAAACGGGGCAATGCGCATTCCTCCGACGGCCAGCGTTCCCGCGCCAGGGCCGCGCGACAATCTTCGTATTCCATCGAACCTGCCAGCCATGAGCCTTGTTTACTCCACCGACACGGGACGCATGTGCCCGGCCTGCCGGCAGCCCGCCGATCGCTGTACCTGTCGGGCGACCCCGGTGGTGTCCGCCTTTCCCGATGGCGCCGTGCGCGTCTCGCGGGAAACAAAGGGACGCGCCGGCAAGGTGGTGACGCTCATCAAGGGCCTCGGGCTCGCCGATCCGGAGATCACGGTATGGGCCAAGGCCATCAAAGCCACCTGCGGCACCGGTGGCACCGTCAAGGACGGTGTCGTCGAGCTCCAGGGGGACCATGTGCTGGCTGTGATGGCTCAGTTGCAGAAGGACGGGCGGGCGGCCAAGCGCACCGGCGGTTGATGCTCAACCGAACTTTGTCTCGGCGCTGTCGAGCACCGCATCCACGGCCGTCAGCAGCTCCGACACGCTGATGGGCTTGGTCAGGTACTGCTGCGCTCCGGCTTGCAGCGCCGCGTCGATCTGGGAGGCCAGTGCGTCGGCCGAGACGGCAACGACGGGAATGTCCGCGGTGGTGGGGTCGGCCTTCAGGTGGCGCAGCAATTCCAGTCCGTCGATGTCGGGCAGGTGCATGTCCAGCAGGATCAGGTCGGGCCGCTGAGTGCGGATCGAAGCCAGTCCGTCGAGCCCCGTGATCGACACGTCGAGCCGCACTTGCGGGCGCCGCAGGAGCACGCCTCGCATCACCTCGACGTTCGTCTCGTTGTCTTCGACGTAATGCACCACGCGCTGGTGGTAGTCGCTGAGGGAGGGGCGGGAGGGTTCGGCATCGAGCTGGCGCTCCGGAACGTCGGCAGCCCGGGGCAGCGACAGGATGAAGGAGGATCCTTCCCCGGCCGTGCTGCGCGCGCGCAGGGAGCCGCCCATCAACTCGGCCAGCCGCTGGCTGATGACGAGACCGATGCCAGTGCCTTCCTGGCCTGAACGTTCCCGGCCCAGGCGGTTGAAGGGTTGGAACAGCTGCGCCAGCTGCTCATCGGTCATGCCAAGGCCGGTGTCGGTGACGGTGATTTCGACGCTTTCACGATGTTGCACCCTCGTGGCGATGTGGATCCGTCCGCTGTCGGAGTTGTATTTGACGGCATTGCTCAGCAGGTTCGTCAGGATCTGCTTGACGCGTGTGGCATCGCCCTTGACGCGGGTGCCGCTGTCTTGCAGATCCTGAGTGATGGTGATATCGCGCCGTTGCGCATCTCTTTCCACCAGCGCCAACGTGGACGTGAG
Organism: uncultured Rhizobacter sp.; assembly: GCA_966212105.1. Classification (GTDB taxonomy): domain Bacteria; phylum Pseudomonadota; class Gammaproteobacteria; order Burkholderiales; family Burkholderiaceae_C; genus Rhizobacter. The sequence continues at coordinate 5,373 of CBIHPH010000092.1, read as the reverse complement.
GATGTCCCTCAGGTCGAGCGTCTGTGTTTGCAGGCTCAGCGTCCCGGATTCGATTCGGGACAGGTCGAGCACATCGTTGATCATGTCGAGCAGGTGCCATCCGGCCCCCTGGATCTGGGCGACCCACGGCCGCTGCACCGCCGGAAGCGGGTGTGCCTGGTCCATCTCGAGCAGTTGCGCGAAGCCCAGCATCGCATTGAGTGGTGTGCGCAATTCATGGCTCATGCGCGAGAGGAATTCGCTCTTGGCCAGGTTGGCCGCCTCGGCGAGTGCCCGTGCGCGCTCGGCGTCCGCGAGCCTGAGGTGTTCGGTGATGTCCTCCACCACGCCCACGATGCGATAGGGTTCCGCCGAAGGCGACCTCAGCAGCGAAACCACCGCTTGCACCCACACGATGCGCCCGTCGCGGGTGACGTATCGACCCTGCCGTCGGAACATCGGCACTTCCCCGCGCACAAGCTGCTGCGTGAGCTCGGTCTCCTGCACGCGGTCCTCGGGGTGGATCACATGCGACAGATTGAGCTGGACGAGGTCGTCGCTCGAGTAGCCGGTGAGCTCGCAAAAGCGTGGGTTGACCTGTTTGACGTTGCCTCGCAAGTCGGTGTAGACGACGCCGATGGGCACATGGTTCAAGATGTTGCGGAATCGCTGTTCGCTCTCGCGCAGCTCGGCCTCCGTGCGTTCGCGTTCGCCGATTTCCCGCTGCAATGCCAGTGTGCGCTCCGTCACTGCCGTTTCGATGCGCTGCGCGCGCCCGGTCACCGTCAGCAAGAGCGTGCCCAGCATCGACGTGGCCAGCAGGCCGATCAGCGAGAACAGCAGCGCATTGCGCGCGCGCGCATCGGGAACATCGTTGCGGTTGGCCAGCACGCGCAGCTGCCACTTGCGGTCGGCAAAAGAGAGGGGGCGGTCGTAGACGAGCTCCGAGGATGCCGTCTCGCAGGTGCTCGGCCCGGCGAGCAGGCGGTGCGTGGCGACGGCATCGGTGTCGACGATGCAAACGGTCAGGTAAGACGGCAGAGACTTCTGGAACGCCGCCAGGGCATCGTCCATGCGCAGCGTGACGAACACGACGCCCTGCGCAGCATCGACCCGCTCGGCGGGCGATTTCGGCGAGCCCCGGTAGACGGCCTGGTAGAGGACCACGGCGGCCTGGTCTCCGGCTTCCTGTGTGAGACGCAGGCCGGCGGTGGCCGCGGGGCTGTCGGTTCGGATGGCGATGTCGACGGCCGAGCGTGCAATTGGAATCGAGCGGATGTTCACGCCGATGGAGGCATTGTTGCGGGCGGGCTCGATGTAGCGGATGACGACCATGCGATCACTCGCCGCCGGCGCGGGACTGCCGGACCGGTCGAACACTTCGAACGCAGTCTGATCAGCCGAGCGCACGGCGGCCTGATACGCGGACAGATTCTCTCGGAGGACGGCTTCTCCCCAGCCCATCGTATGGAGATGGCTCTCGGGCGTGAGCCAGGCGGCCGCTGCGCGGCGCATCTCCTCGCGGGTGACGTTGTCCGAGGCGACGAACACCCCGCGCAGTGCCTCCAGCGCATGCAACGGGAATTGCAGCTGCGCTGCCAAGTTGGATGTGGCATGGAGGGCATCGCGCTCGAACGCCGTCTGCACACGGGTGTCTTCCCAGCCGTCGACCTGCTTGATGCTCAAGGCCATCAGGACGGTGGCAACGAGCATCGTTCCTCCGACCGTCCAGCGACGCGATCGCCATTGGCTGCGCGGCTCGCCGATCCAGCTCAGCACGATCGGCGTGGCCGTGAGCATGCCGAGGGCGTCGCCCGTGGCCCAGCTCCACCAGGTGAGCACCAGCGTGTGGGAAGGTTGTGGCGTCAAGGCCCAAAGCGCCAGCACCGCCACGGATGAACTGATCAACGCCGTCGCGATGGCGCCCACACCGAAGAACACCACCACATCGCGCGGCTCGTCCAGGGTGATGGGCTGTTTGACGAACCGCTGGATCAGTTTGGCCGTCAGGCCTGCCTGCAATGCGGCGCCTGCGCCGATGATCGCGGGAAGGGCGATATGCGCGAGTCCCGAGATGCCCCGGTCAGGGCCCAGCGACAGGTTGACGACGAACGCGCCGAGTGCCACGCCGGGCAACACCCGAAGCCCATACACCAGGACGCAGGCCAGCGCTACGCCGCTTGCGGGATACAGCGGGGACGCATGGCTGATGGGAATGGACAACCACAACGAGGCCCACCCGATCACTGCATAGGCCAGCGCAGTGCCGACGAGGGCCAAGACCCGTTGCGGCCGTGGGCGGGAAGGCTCTGAGGTCATCAGTTGACAGCGGGCGAAGTGGCGGATCCTCGGGACGCGGTCATGCCGCTGCGAGAGCCTACCACCTTGGCGGGCGCGCTGGAGGGCTGCCCTCTGGCACACTGGTGCCCTGACCGAAATGCGTTAACACGACCAACATGACGCCAGCCCTTCACGACGCCGCTCGCCAGGTCCGCCAGAGCATCCGCGCTGCCACCGAAGGCCTCGTCGGCCGCGACCAGCTCGCCGAACTCATCGTGCTTGCGGCGGTCGCCGGCGAACATCTGCTTGTCATCGGCCCGCCGGGCACTGCCAAGAGCGCAGTCGTGCGACGGGTCGCGCAATCCATGGGCGGGCGCTACTTCGAGTACCTGCTGGGGCGTTTCACGGAACCGTCGGAGCTGTTCGGGCCGGTCGACTTGCGCAAGCTGCGCGAGGGTACCGTGGAGACCGATGTGACGGGCATGTTGCCCGAGGCGGATGTGGCCTTCCTGGACGAAGTGTTCCTGGGGTCCACGGCGATTCTCAACACCTTGCTCGGCATCTTGAACGAAAGGCGCTTTCGTCGCGGGCATACCCACATCGATTGCCCATTGCGGGTGGCCGTCGGGGCGGCGAACGGTTTGCCCGAAGACGAGTCGCTCGCCGCTTTCGCAGACCGGTTCCTCTTGCATTTGTTCATTGAGCCGGTGCCAGACCACCATCTCGAAGCGATGCTCGATGGCGGGTGGCGCGCAGGCGCTGCACCGCTCGCTGAAGCGGCGAGCCTTCTGCCACTCGATGTGCTTTGCCGTGCCGTCACGCGGGTGGACATGGCCGCCGCCAGGCCGGGGCTGGCCGACTGCATTCGCCAGCTGCGCCGGGCCGGCGTGCATCTTTCCGACCGCCGCATCGTCAAGTCGCAGCGGCTCATCGCTGCGGCGGCCGTGCTGGCCGGCCGTGCCGAGGCCACACCGGCTGATCTGTGGCCGCTGCTGTACGTCTTGCCGACGAAGGAATCGCAGCTCAGTGCGCGCGACGTGCTGAAAGAGCCACTCGCCCATGCCACGCACCCGCATTTGTTCAGCGCGGTGGAAGAGGCGGCGATGCAGCCGTTGTCGCGGGTCGGGCGCCTGCTAGAGAGCGGACGAATCTGCCTTGCCCGACAAGACAGCGGGCGTCATGCGGAGGCAGAAAGCCTTCTGCGGGAGATCGATGCGAACTTCCACGCCGATGCGCTGCCGCCCGACCTGTCCGCGTGCAGGCAGGGGCTGGCCGCACTCGTGATGACCCCGGTGTGACGACGTCGTCGAACGCCATCCGTTGGTCGTGGCGCCGCCGCGATGACGATCCCATGCCGCAGGCCGCGGTGGCCTGGGGCGAGGCGGCTGTGCGACTGGGGGCACGTGTCGCACGGATGGCTCCGGCAGCTCAGCAGCGCTGTCAAATGACGTCGAGCAGCGATGTTGTCGTGCTGTTCGGGCCTGCCGACGACCTGCCATGGGTGGCTGGGGTCGGTTACGCAGCGCCGAGTCCCGATGCACCTTCCTTGTGGCTGCCCACTGTGTGGGCGCCGGATGTGCCTGCCGATCTGCTCGAACGCGCATTGGCGCTGCGGCATGGGCGCACGCCACTCCTGCTCTGGCCCGATCCGGCGGCCATTGTCCCGCTCGACCGCCAAAGGCCGCTGTCCGCCTTCCCTGCCGTCGCCCAAACGGGTGCGAAGCCGTGAGCAGCGATTCGCCGACGATGACTCTGCCGGCCGCGACGCGTGCCTGGCTTCCCTGGCTGTCATGGTTCTCGGCCGATCTCGCTGCCACGCTCGGCGACATCCTGACCCGACTCGATCCTCTGCTGGGTCGCTTCCACGGGCGGGCACAGTCCGGGGATGCGGAGCCGGAGGGCCTTGAGGACCTGCGCCGGCGTGGCACGTACGACCGCCTGTTGTCCAGTGAGTGGTTGCTCGCCGACGAATTGCCCGACGAGTTCATGAGGCGCGCGGCAGGAGGTGAGCACCTGTTCGTGGCACCTCGGCCACGTGCGCGGCGTTCACAACGCCTCATCGTGGGATTGTTCGATGCCGGGCCCTTGCAGTTCGGGGCCCCGCGCCTGGTCCATGTGGCCCTCTGGATCCTGCTTGCGCGCCGTGCGGCCCAGGCCGGCGGGACATTCCGCTGGGGCGTTGCCCATGTGCCCGGGGTATTGCATGACGCCGCCGCGCCGGACGACTTGCTGCGCCTGTTGGGCGCGAGGTCCCATGCGTTGGCAGGCCAGGCCCAAAGCGACAGTTGGCGCCTGTGGCTGGCCCATCATGTCGGCGAGGGCCTTGGCGAATGCTGGCGGATCGGGCGTGTTGCCGATGTGGCCGCGCCTGCCACGCATGCGGTGGCGCTCGCCCGCGGGTTTCCTGGCGACGTGCTCGACGTGCGGCTGAGGCACCCGGGCGGCATGCGACATGCGCTGCTGCCGTTGGTGGGCAAAGACGCTGCGGCTGCGTCACTGCTCCAAGGCCGGTTCGAGCACAGGCCGGCCGTGGGCGCCCTCGTGCGGTCGGATGCCCTGTCGCTGCGCATGGCGCCGCTGTTGTCCGAGGCGGGCGACCATGTGGCGGTGCCTACCCTGGCCAAACCTGGCATCACCGTGTTTCGCGTGCCAAAGCCGGGCACGAAAAAAACCGCCAAGGCGTTCCTGCATCTCCCGTGGACCGCGCGCGCAGAACCGCTCGCCGGCGCGTTTCAGGGCAAGCATCTCGGCATCTTGTTGTCGGGCATGCAATCGAGACTGCATTTCTGGCAGCTGCACGGCACCGCCATGAACCGGCCGCCCAAGGAAGAGTTCGATGCGCCGCCAGGGGTGTCGCGGTGGTTGCCTTGCGCGGCACTCCGCATGGACAAGACCCAACGCGTGTACGTGCTCGACGCTGCCCGGCGGCTGGTTTACTGGGTGCTCTCCGGCGCTGGACGCGGCCCCCTGCTGTTGCAGCGCGACGTCTGCGCCATGGCCCAGGTGACATCCCATCGCATCGTCTACGTGGCCGAGGAAGACGGGTTGTTGTGGGCGCGATCGGCCAACGGCATGAGACAGGAGCCGATGAGGATGAGCCTTGGTCTGGATGCC
>CBIHPH010000091.1:0-17145 GCA_966212105.1 uncultured Rhizobacter sp. | reverse complement strand
TGCCGTGGGCCGGGCTGAACCTCTTTGTCAGCCTGAGCGCCATCGTGCTGGCCGGCCCGGCCGCCAACTTCCTTCTGGCCATCGTTCTGTACGCGTCCTCGAACTGGATCGGCGTGGACGAACCCCAGGCGCGGCTTGGCACGCCCGCGTCGTCCACCGTGGCTGCCCAGGCGGGCTTGCGCGGTGGGGATTGGGTCAGGTCGATGTCGTCCGACGGGCTCACCTGGCAGGAGGTGCGCTCGATGTCCGACCTGCGTTGGGCCGTCACCCAGGCCGTGTTGAACGGTGAGCGACTCCACCTCAGTGTCTCTGACGCGCGCGGGCATGGCGCACGCTCGGTCGTGCTCGAACTCGACAAGCTGGGAACGAAGGAAGTGGATGCGGCGGTGATGCGCCGGGTGGGGGTGTCGCTGTGGATGGGCGAGCCCGTGCTCAGGACGCTCGAGCCCGGGCCCGCGCGCGAAGCCGGGCTCAAGAGTGGTGACCGCGTCCTGAGCGTCGACGGTGTCGCCATCGATGACGCGAACGAACTGTTGGCCGTGATCCGCGCCGATGCGAACAAGACGCCGATGGCGTGGCGTGTGGAGCGCGATGGCCAGGTCCTGTCGATGACCGTCACGCCCGAGCGTGTCCTCGATCGCAAGGAACACGTCGGACGCGTGAACGCCGCGCTGGGTCAGCGGCCCGAGACCGAGAAGGTGAGCTACGGCTTTGCCGAGGGCCTGACCCGGGCCGTCATCCACACCTGGGACATGTCGGCGCTGACCTTGAAGATGCTGTGGCGCATGATCACCTTCGATGCCTCCTGGAAGCAGCTGAGCGGCGTGTTGACCATCGCCGATTACGCCGGCCAGTCGGTACGGCTCGGCCTGTCGTACTACCTGGGCTTTCTCGCGGTATTGAGCGTAAGTCTCGGTGTGCTGAACCTGCTGCCCGTACCGATCCTCGACGGCGGGCACCTGATGTATCATCTTTTTGAGGCAGTGACGGGGCGGCCCCCTTCAGACGTGTGGCTCGACCGGCTCACTCGCGGCGGCCTGGTCATCATGAGCATGATGATGTTGCTCGCTTTCTTCAACGACGTGGCCCGCCTCATGGGCCTGCACTGACCACCGCATGCGAAATCCCCCCGCCTTCACTGTGTTCTGTCCCAGCTTTGCCCGTCCTACCGTCATCGCCATGGCCGCCGCCGCCGCGCTGGCTTGCGCTCCGGCCTTCGCCGTCGAGCCGTTCGCGCTGAAGGACATCCGCGTCGAAGGCCTCCAGCGAACCGACGCCGGCACCGTGTTCGCCGCATTGCCCTTCCGCGTGGGCGACACCTACAACGACGCCAAGGGCGCGGCCGCACTGCGTGCGCTCTTTGCCACCGGGCTCTTCAAGGACGTGCGGATCGAGGTCGACGGCGACGTGGTCGTCGTCATCGTCGAAGAACGTTCCGTCATCGCCAACATCGACTTCGTGGGCTTGAAGGAGTTCGACAAAGAGGCGCTCAGCAAGGCCTTGAAAGACTTCGGCATCTCCGAAGGCATGCCGTTCGACAAGGCGCTGGCCGACCGGGCCGAGCAAGAACTCAAACGACAGTACCTCACGCGCAGCCTGTACGGGGCAGAGGTGGTCACCACCGTGACCCCTCAGGAACGCAACCGGGTCAACGTCACGTTCACGATCACCGAGGGTGCCGCGGCGAAGATCAAGGAGATCCGCTTCACCGGCAACAAGGTGTTCTCCGAGGGCACGCTCAAAAGCCAGATGGACCTCAACGATGGCAGCTGGCTGAACTGGTACACGAAGGCGGACCGCTATTCCCGCTCGAAGCTCACGGCCGACCTCGAGACCATCCGGTCCTATTACCTGAACCGCGGCTACCTCGAGTTTGCCGTCGAGTCCACGCAGGTCGCCATCTCCCCGGACAAGCAGGACATCACGATCACCATCAACGTGGTCGAAGGGCAGAAGTACACCGTCACGGCGGTCAAGCTGGAAGGTGAGTACCTCGGCAAGGAAGATGAGTTCAAGTCCCTCGTCACCATTCGCCCCGGCGAGCCGTACCGGGCCGAATCGGTGGCCGAGACCACCAAGGCCTTCACCGAGAAGTTCGGTACCTTCGGTTATGCCTTTGCCCGCATCGATTCCCGCCCGGAGATCGACCGCGCGAGCGGCCAGGTCGCCATCACCCTGTTTGCCGAGCCGGCCCGCCGGGTGTATGTGCGCCGCTTCAACGTCTCCGGCAACAGCCGCACGCGGGACGAAGTGGTGCGCCGCGAATTCCGGCAGTTCGAATCGTCCTGGTATGACAGCCGCCGCATCAAGTTGTCGCGCGACCGCGTGGACCGCCTGGGCTATTTCAAGGAGGTCAATGTCGAGACCAACGAAGTGCCGGGCACGGCCGACCAGGTCGACCTGACCATGAACGTCGTCGAGAAGCCCACGGGCAACCTGATGCTGGGCGCGGGCTTTTCCAGTGCCGACCGCTTCTCGATCAGCGGCTCCATCAAGCAGGACAACATCTTCGGCTCGGGCACGTACCTGGGGGTCGATGTCAACACCAGCAAGTCGAATCGCAATTTCGTGATCAGTGCGTCCGACCCGTACTTCACCATCGATGGCATCACGCGTTCGTACGAGTTGTTCTACCGGACGCAGCGTCCGATCAACAGCCAGGGCGAAGACTACAAAACGATCACGCCGGGGGGGACGATTCGATTCGGTGTGCCTTTCACGGAAAACGATACCGTCTATTTCGGCATTGGCCTTGAACAGACGGAAATTCGTGGCGACTTCGGTTTGCCGTTGCAATACCGTGACTATCGGAACAAGTTCGGACAAAAGAGCACCTCCTTGCCGCTGACTCTGGGTTGGACCCGGGACGACCGCGACAGCGTGCTCGTGCCGAACAGCGGCGAGTACAAGCGCGTGAACCTTGAATGGGGCGTGGCTGGTGACACCCGCTACTTGCGCTCCAACGCGCAGTATCAGCACTATTGGCCCATCACGAAGCAATACACCTTTGCATTCAATGCTGAGGCGGGCTACGGCAAGGGCCTGCAGGGGCGGGAGTATCCGCTCTTCAAGAACTTCTTCGGTGGCGGCCTGGGCACCGTGCGAGCATTCGACCAGAACTCCCTTGGCCCTATCGACTGGAATGGTGCCTATTTGGGCGGTGCCAAGCGCTTCAACATGAACGGCGAGTTGTACCTGCCCGTGCCGGGTTCCGGCACCGACCGCACGCTGCGCATTTTTGCGTACACCGACGTCGGTAACGTCTGGGGCGAACAGGAAAAAGTCGAGCTGGACAGCCTGAGGGCGTCGGTCGGTCTCGGTTTGAGCTGGGTTTCCCCGATCGGCCCGCTGAAGATCAGCTATGGCACGCCCATCCGCTCGAAGGTCAACGATAGAATCAGCCGTATCCAATTCCAAATCGGGACCGCGTTCTAATGAAAAGCCCTCTGGTGAAGTGCGTTCTGGCCGCTGCAAGCCTGGTATTGGCAGCGTCGGCGGCACAAGCGCAGGAGTTGAAGATCGGCTACGTCAACAGCGACATCGTGCTTCGCGACGCCGAACCCGCGAAGGCTGCCCTCGCCAAGCTCAAGGCCGAATTCGGCAAGCGGGACAAGGAATTGACCGACATGAGCAACCGGCTGAAGGCTGCCGGCGAGAAGTTTGACAAAGAGCAGCCCACGCTGATGGAGTCGGAGAAAATCCGCCGCCAGCGCGAATTCAGCGAGCAGGAACGCGAGTTCCACCGCAAGCGCCGCGAGTACGAAGAAGACGTGAACCGCCGCCGCAACGAGGAGTTGGCCTCGGTGGTCGAGCGCGCCCAGAAGGCCATCAAGAAAATTGCGGAAGACGAGAAATACGATCTCGTCGTCCAGGAAGTGCTGTTCTCCAGCCCGCGTGTCGACATCACCGAGAAAGTGATCAAGACCCTCAACGCGCAACAGGGCAAGTGAGCGGTGGCCAAGATCACTCTGGGTGACATCGCCGCGCACCTCGGCGGTGAACTCACCGGCAACCCCCTCCTGACGATCGACCGGGTCGGACCGCTCGACAGCGCCACCCCTCACACGATCTCCTTCCTCTCGAACCCACGCTACGCGGCCCAGCTTGCATCCACGCAGGCCGGCTGCGTGATCGTCGGACCGGCGCTGCGCGACGCCGCGGTTGCCCGCGGAGCCGCACTCGTCCTGCCGGATCCGTACCTCGCTTTCGCACGCCTCACGCAGTGGTGGGCCGCCCAACATCGGCCGCCTGTGACGCCAGGCGTGCATCCCACCGCCTGTGTCGACCCCTCGGCCCGGGTGGCGGCCAGCGCCAGCATCGGCCCATTCGTCGTGATCGAGGCAGATGCCGTGATTGGCGAGGGCGCCCAGATCGGCGCACACGGGTTCGTCGGCCGCGGCTCCACCATCGGGCCACACACCCGGTTCGCGCCTCGGGTGACGTTCAACCACGGCTGCCACATCGGCGCCCGCGGCATCCTGCACCCCGGCGTGGTGATCGGCGGGGATGGATTCGGCTTCGCCCCGAACCAGGGCCGTTGGGAAAAGATCGAGCAACTGGGCGGCGTGCGCATCGGCGATGACGTGGAAATTGGTTCGAACACCTGTGTGGACCGCGGCGCGCTCGACGACACGGTGCTCGAAGAGGGCGTCAAGCTCGACAACCTGATCCAGATCGCCCACAACGTGAAGATCGGGGCGTTCACGGCGATGGCGGGCTGCTCCGGCGTGGCCGGCAGCACGGTGATCGGCAAGCATTGCATGATTGCCGGGGATGTCATGTTCGTCGGCCACATCCAGGTTGCCGATCACGTCCAGGTCACCGGCAGCACCACCGTGACCCGCTCCATCACGAAGCCAGGCGTCTACTCCGGTCTGTTCCCCATGGACGACAACGCCAGCTGGGAAAAGAACGCCGCCATCTTGCGCAACCTCCATACCCTGCGCGACCGCGTTCGTGCCCTCGAAAAGAAAAAGTAGTACACCATGATGGACATTTACGAGATTCTCAAGAAGCTGCCGCACCGCTACCCGATCCTGATGGTGGATCGGGTGCTGGAGATCAACGCCGGCAAGAACATCAAGGCCGTGAAGAACGTCAGTGCCAACGAGCCGTACTTCCAGGGGCATTTCCCTGCGCGTCCGGTGATGCCGGGCGTGCTGATGGTCGAGGCGCTCGCACAGGCCGCGGGCCTCCTGTCCTTCGCCACCTATGGTGTGCAACAGGACGACAACTCCGTGTTCTATTTCGCCGGCATCGATGAAGCGCGCTTCAAGCGGCCCGTGCAGCCGGGCGATCAGCTGATCCTCGACGTGAACCTCGAGCGCGCCAAATCGGGCATCTACAAGTTCGCCGGGCGAGCCTCGGTCGACGGCGAAACCGCCGTGGAGGCCAAGCTGATGTGCACCATGCGCCGCGTGGTGGACTGACCCGGGGGCTGCAATGGCAACGATCCACTCCACCGCCGTGATCGAGCCGGGTGCCCAGCTCGGCCAGAACGTATCGGTCGGGCCGTACAGCGTGATCGGCGCGAATGTGCGCATCGATGAGGGCACGCAGATCGGCCCTCATGTGGTGATCCAGGGCCACACGACGATCGGCCGCGACAACCGCATCTTCCAGTTCGCTTCGCTTGGCGCCATTCCGCAAGACAAGAAGTACAACGGCGAACCCACGCAGCTCGTCATCGGTGACCGCAACCTCATCCGCGAATTCGTCACGTTCAACCTGGGCACCGCCCAGGATGGCGGCGTCACGCGCCTGGGCGATGACAACTGGATCATGGCGTACGTGCACCTCGCGCACGATTGCCAGCTCGGCAACCACGTGACCATCTCCAACAGCACCCAGCTGGCGGGCCATGTGCACATCGGCAACTGGGTCACCCTCGGCGGCCTCACGCACATCCACCAGTTCTGCAAGGTGGGCGATCACGTGATGACCGGCATGGGTTCGGCCATTGCCAACGACGTGCCGCCGTTCATGATCACCACCGGCGCACCCGCCGAGATCCGCGGCCTCAATGCGGAGGGCCTTCGCCGCCGCGGCTTCACGCCGGAACGTGTGGCTCTCATCAAGAAAATGCACAAGCTGCTGTACCGCGACGGGCTCACGTTCGAGGCCGCCTGCGAGGGCATCAGGGCGCTGGCCGGCACCGTGCCGGAAGCCGACGACGACGTGGCCATGATGGCCCGTTTCCTCGCCGAATCGACCCGTGGCATTGTTCGCTGAGTGCGCGGCATGTCCATCGACTCTCCGCGTTTCGCGATGGTCGCGGGCGAAGCGTCCGGTGACTTGCTGGCCGGGCTGCTGCTCGGCGGGTTGAAGGACCGCTGGCCGGGCCTGCGGTCGCACGGCATCGGCGGCCCGCGCATGGCGGCGCAAGGGTTCGAGGCATGGTGGCCGCACAGCAAGCTGGCCGTGCGCGGCTACCTCGATGTGCTTTGGCGCCTGCGCGAGCTGCTCAACATCCGAAAGACCCTCGGCGATCGGCTGCTGCGCGAACGTCCCGATGCCTTCATTGGCATCGATGCGCCCGATTTCAACCTGGGCCTCGAGACCCGGCTGAAAGCCCAGGGCATCAAGTCGATCCACTTCGTGAGCCCCTCGGTGTGGGCCTGGCGCGGCGAACGCATCCTGAAGATCGGTGCGGCGGTCGACCACATGCTGTGCGTGTTCCCGTTCGAGCCGGCGCTGTATGCGAAGCACGGCATCTCGGCCAGTTACGTGGGGCACCCGCTGGCCGACCTGATCCCGCTCGAAGTGCCACGGGCCCCGGCGCGAACGGCCCTCGGACTGGCGCCGGAGGACACTGTCGTCGCCTTGCTGCCGGGCAGTCGGCGCAGCGAGATGAAATACATCGCGCCGAGGTTGCTGGCGGCCGCCGCGATGATGAAGCGCCAGCGTCCGGGGCTCAAGTTCGTTTTTCCGGTGGTGCCGGGGCTGCGCGACATGGCCGAGGCCGCCGTGCGCAGCGAGGCGCCGTCCACCGGGGTGATGTTGCTCGACGGCCGGTCGCACGAGGCACTCGCCGCATGTGATGTGACGCTGATCGGCAGCGGCACCGCCACGCTGGAGGCGGCCCTGTTCAAGCGGCCCATGGTCATCACCTACAACATGAACCGGCTCGAGTGGTATCGCCTGCGCCGGCTGAACTACCAGCCCTGGGTGGGCCTGCCCAACATCCTCTCGAACGAATTCGTCGTTCCGGAATTGCTTCAGGATGAGGGCCATCCCGAAGCCCTCGCCAAAGCCGCGTTCGACTGGCTCGACGATCCGGCGCGATGCGCGCAACTTGTTGCGCGCTTTGACGCGCTCCACCGGCAGCTCCGCTGCAACACCGCCCAGGCGGCCACCGATGCGATCGAAAAAGTCTTGCGGGCCTGAGCAGCTCGGGCTGCACTTTGACGTGGCCGGCTTGTTGGCCGGCGTCGATGAAGCAGGGCGCGGGCCGCTGGCCGGTCCCGTGGTCGCCGCCGCGGTCATCCTTGACGAGCTCAAGCCGATCCACGGGCTGGACGACTCGAAGAAGCTCACGCCCCGGGTGCGCGACCGCCTGTTCGATGAAATACGTGCCAAGGCCTTGTGCGTCTGCATCGCCGAGGCGTCGGTCGAGGAGATTGACCGGCTCAACATCCTGCATGCCACCATGCTCGCGATGAAGCGCGCCGTCGAAGGCCTGCGCCTGAAGCCTGCCAAGGTCCAGGTCGATGGCAACCGCCTGCCGGTGCTCAAGATGACGGCCGAGGCCATCGTGCAGGGCGATGCGCTCGTGCCTGCCATTTCGGCCGCGTCCATCCTCGCGAAGGTGCACCGCGACCGGCTGTTGATTGCCCTGCACGATGCCCATCCCCAGTACGGGTTCGACGCGCACAAGGGCTACGCCACCAGCGAGCACCTCGAAGCGCTTCGCCGTCACGGTGCATGCGTGCATCACCGCCGTTCCTTTGCGCCGGTGCGCGAAGCGATCACGGTGACCGAGGTGCGCGTCGCATGAGCGTGCGTGTCGTCACGTCGCGCGACAACCCGCTGCTGGTGCGCCTTCGCAAGCTGGCAGGCGACCCAGGGGCCTACCGCAAACAGGGCGAGGTCTGGATCGAGGGCGATCACCTGGTGTCGGCTTTCCTGGGCCGTGATGGTCATGCGCCGCATGCCGTCATCACTGAAGCCGGCTGGGAAGACCCGCGCCTGCGCGAGCTCGCCAGCCGTGCGCATCAGGTGACCATCGTGCCTGCAGCATTGATGGCGGGCCTCAGCACCCTGGAATCGCCGGCGCCGCTGGCATTCGCGGTGCCCTGGCGCGGTGCGCAGGCCGTGCAGCCCGGACGGGCCACGGTGGTGCTTGATCGCCTGCAGGATGCGGGCAATGTGGGTGCGGTGCTCCGGAGTGCATCGGCATTCGGCTTCACGCAGGTCGTGGCCCTCAAAGGCAGTGCCGCGCTCTGGTCGCCCAAGGTGCTGCGGGCGGGCATGGGTGCGCATTTCGCGCTGCACCTCGTCGAGGGCGCAGAACTGGCCGCGCTTGATGCACTGGACGTGCCGCTCGTCGCCACCAGCTCACATGCGGCCCAGGCGGTTCACGAGGTGATGTTGCCTTGGCCCTGCGCCTGGGTGATGGGCCATGAAGGGCAGGGTGTCTCTGAAGCCCTGATGGCACGGTGCGCGCTGGGCGTTCGCATCCCGCAACCGGGCGGCGAGGAATCGCTCAACGTGGCGGCCGCGGCAGCCGTGTGCTTGTACGAATCGGCTCGCCAGCGGCTGAGTGCCTGCATGCGTTGAATTGCAGAACGCCGCGGCGGATGGAGATTGTTCATTCATCCCATCTCATGAATCACAGCTGATCACGCTCATCTCGCGGTCGGACACGCTCATGCGCGCGCTGGAAGCAGCGAGCGAGCTGGGTCTGGCATCCTGGTGCATCGGCGCGGGTGCGATCCGAAATCTCGTCTGGGACCACCTGCATGGGTTCGACCGGCAGACACAGGCCGGAGACATCGATCTGGTGTTTCATGACACCAGCGATCTCACGCCGAGGTTGGAGCGATCTCTGGCGTCGGCACTCGCCCGACAAGCGCCCACCCTCGAATGGGACGTTGTCAATCAGGCCCGGGTGCATCTGTGGCTCCCGACTCCCCTGGGCCTGCCAGTTGCGCCGCTGACGTCTCTGGTCGAAGGCGTTGCATCATGGCCAGAGGTGGCCACTTGCGTGGGCGTCACGCTCAACGCATCCGGGACCATGGAGGTGATCGCGCCGCACGGCCTCGATGATCTCTTCGACATGGTTGTTCGCTGGAACCCGCGGCGTGCCTCGAAGAAGGTCTTCCTGGAAAGAGTCATCGAGAAGCGCTTTGCAGAGCGCTGGCCGAAGGTGAAGATCGAGACTGATCGAGATGGGCCGACGTGACGGCAGCACGTCAAAAGAAGCCTGCTGCGCAATTGCGCGGGCGCAGCAGGCGGACGTAGGCCATCAGTCAGCGCGTCTTTTCATGCGCTGCTATTCTCCATCGTTCATTTTCGATTCGACACCCCGAAAGTTCGCGCCCATGTTTTCAACCTCCTTGCTGGCCCGCGCCGCGCGCGCGGGCATTCTTTGCACCACCACTGCATGCAGCATGCTCTTTGCCACCGGCCCCGCCGTGGCCGCTGCCCCGATGGTCGAGACCCAGGCTCCCGGTTACTTCCGCCTGATGCTCGGCGACTTCGAAATCACCGCCCTCAGCGATGGCACCGTGCCACTGGCGGTGGACCAGCTGCTGCAGCAACCTGCTGCCAAAACCAAGGCGGCGGTGGCCAAAGCCCATCTGACGCTGCCGACCGAAACCTCGGTCAATGCCTTCCTGATCAACACCGGCTCCAAGCTCGTGCTGGTCGATGCCGGTTCGGGCAACCTGTTCGGCCCCACGCTCGGCAAGCTGCTCGACAACCTCCGCGCTGCGGGTTACACGCCCGACCAGGTGGACAACATCGTCATCACCCACCTGCATCCGGATCACATCGGCGGCGTGGCGGTGCAGGGCGCCATGGCCTTCCCGAATGCCACCCTCCATGCCGACAAGCTCGACGCCGACTTCTGGTTGTCGAAAGCCCGCATGGAGGCGGCACCCGCGGAATCCAAGGGCTTTTATCAGGGCGCGCAGGCCGCCGTGGAGGCGTACAGGGCCGCAGGCAAATTCAAGCCCTTCGAGGCTGACGGCGAGATCGTGCCGGGCGTGCGTTCAATGGCCACCCACGGGCACACGGAAGGGCACACGGTGTATGTCGTGGAAAGCAAAGGCCAGAAGCTCATGCTGATCGGTGACCTGATCCACGTGGGCGCCGTTCAGCTCGACCATCCCGAGGTGACCATCAAGTTCGACACCGACCAGCGCCGCGCCGCCAAGGCCCGTGCCCAGGTGTTTGCCCAGGCTGCGAAGGAGGGGGCATGGGTGGGTGCCGCGCACCTGCAGTTCCCGGGGCTCGGCCACCTGCAGGCCGTGGGCAAGGGCTACCGCTGGATCCCGGCGAACTACAGCACCCTGCTGAAGTGATGGCATGACGGCGGGCCTGTGCAGGCCCGCCGCAAAGACCCGCCAGAAAGGGTCAGTACATCAGCCGATCCGGGCGGATGTCCCGCAGGATCGTGGTAGCGATCTCTTCGATCGACTTGTGCGTGGACGACAGCCACGCGATGCCCTCCCGGCGCATCATCGCCTCGGCTTCGGCCACCTCGTGCCGGCAGTTCTCGAGGCTGGCGTATTTGCTGTTCGGACGGCGCTCGTTGCGGATTTCGCAGAGGCGCTCGGGGGCGATGGTCAGCCCGAAGCACTTGCTCTTGTGCGGTGCAAGGCTTGCAGGAAGGATGTGACGCTCGAAATCCTCGGGAATCAGCGGGTAGTTGGCCGCCTTGATGCCGTGCTGCATCGCAAGGTACAGCGATGTGGGGGTCTTGCCGCTGCGGCTCACGCCAACGAGGATGACGTCGGCCTGCTCCAGGTTCTTGGCCGACTGGCCATCGTCGTGGGCCAGTGAGAAGTTGATCGCCTCGATGCGGTCGGTGTACTCCTGGCTTTTCGAGATATCGGAAAAGCGCCCCACGCGGTGGTTGGACGTGATGCCGAATTCGGTTTCCAGCGGTTCGATGAAGGTGTTGAACATGTCCAGCACCATGCCCTTGCACTGGGTCTTCAGGATGGTGAGGATCTCGGCATCGACCAGCGTGACGAACACGATGGAGCGGCGGCCCTCCAGTTCCGTGCTGTGATTGATTTCACGCACCACCTGGTGCACCTTGTCGACGGTGTCGATGAAGGGGCGGCGCACATGGCGCGGCTTGATGGCGAACTGGGCAAGGATGGAATTGCCGAAGGTTTCGGCGGTGATGCCGGTGCCGTCCGAGATGAAATAAACAGTGCGATTGAGCATGAAAGGCAGGCGGAGCAGGGATCCGACATCATAGGCAAAACCCCGTAGAATGCAGCGCAAGAGTTCCTTCATATGCAACGGTCCGTGCCCACATCATCATTCCAGTCGCGCCCGACCGTGCGCTGCCGCCATCTGCTTGAGCCCTCGGAGCATTGCTCGGGTTCGCTGGGCCGCCTTGGGAACCCACCGGTTTTTCAACATCACGGAGCTTTCCAATGTCCAGCATCAACCTGGCGACCGCCCTGGTCGTACCGTTTGAACACCTGAGAATGACCGACGTCGAGTCGGTTGGCGGCAAGAACGCCTCTTTGGGCGAAATGATCAGCCAACTGGCAGCGTCAGGGGTGCGCGTCCCCGGTGGTTTCGCGACCACGGCCCACGCATTCCGCCAGTTCCTCGCGCACAACGGCCTGGCCGACCGCATCGCCAAGCGCCTGTCCACGCTGAACACCGACGACGTCCGCGCCCTCGCTGATGCGGGTGCGGAGATCCGTCGCTGGATCGAAGACACCCCGTTTCCGGCTGACCTGGAGGCGGCCATCCGTGCGGAATTCACGAAGCTGACGGCCTCGAGCCCCGGCGCGTCGTTCGCCGTGCGTTCGTCGGCCACGGCCGAAGACCTGCCCGATGCCAGCTTTGCGGGCCAGCAGGAAACCTTCCTGAACGTCGTCGGCATCGATGACGTGCTGCACAAGATGAAAGAGGTCTTCGCCAGCCTCTACAACGACCGTGCCATCAGCTACCGCGTGCACAAGGGTTTCGCCCATGGCGACGTGGCGCTTTCGGCTGGCGTGCAACGCATGGTGCGCTCCGACCTGGGCGCTGCCGGCGTCATGTTCACGATGGACACCGAAAGCGGTTTCAAGGATGTGGTGTTCATCACGTCCAGCTACGGACTGGGCGAAACGGTGGTGCAGGGCGCCGTCAACCCTGACGAGTTCTATGTGCACAAGCCCTCGCTCAAGAACGGCAAGTCCGCGGTCATCCGCCGCAACCTGGGCTCCAAGCTGATCAAGATGGAGTTCAGCACGCCCGATGAAAAGGCGAAGACCGGCAAGCTCGTCAAGACGGTCGACACCGCCACCGAGCAGCGCAACCGCTACTCCCTGTCTGACGCCGATGTGACCGATCTCGCCAAGTTCGCGCTGATCATCGAGCAGCACTATGGCCGCCCGATGGACATCGAATGGGGCAAGGACGGCGGCGACGGCCAGCTCTACATCCTGCAGGCGCGCCCGGAGACCGTGAAGAGCCAGCAAAACGGCAAGGTCGAGCAGCGCTACAAGCTCAAGAGCACCGGCACCGTGCTCGTTGAAGGCCGTGCCATCGGCCAGAAGATCGGCACCGGCCCCGTGCGCATCGTGCACAGCCTGGCCGACATGGACATGGTGCAGCCCGGTGATGTGCTCGTCACCGACATGACCGACCCCAACTGGGAGCCGGTGATGAAGCGCGCCTCGGCGATCGTCACGAACCGTGGCGGGCGCACCTGCCACGCCGCCATCATCGCCCGCGAGCTCGGCATTCCTGCTGTCGTGGGCTGCGAAACCGCCACCGAGGTGCTCAAGGACGGCGCGTTGGTCACCGTGGCGTGCTCCGAGGGCGATACCGGCTACATCTACGACGGCCTGCTCGACACCGAAGTGAGCGAGGTGCAGCGCGGCGAGCTGCCGTACTGCCCGATCAAGATCATGATGAACGTGGGCAATCCCCAGCTCGCGTTCGACTTCGCCCAGATGCCCAACAGCGGCGTGGGCTTGGCGCGGCTCGAATTCATCATCAACAACAACATCGGCATCCACCCGAAGGCCATCCTCGACTACCCCAACGTCGATCCCGACTTGAAAAAGGCGGTGGAATCGGTGGCCCGCGGGCACGCCTCGCCCCGCGCGTTCTACGTCGACAAGCTCGTCGAAGGCATCGCGACGATCGGTGCGGCCTTCTGGCCGAAGCCGGTGATCGTGCGCCTGTCCGACTTCAAGAGCAACGAATACCGCAAGCTTATCGGCGGCTCGCGCTACGAGCCGGAGGAAGAGAACCCGATGATCGGATTCCGCGGTGCGGCCCGCTATGTCAGCGAGGGGTTCGGTGAGGCCTTCGCCATGGAGTGCGAAGCGCTCAAGCGCGTCCGCGGCGAGATGGGCTTGACCAACGTCGAAATCATGGTGCCGTTCGTCCGCACGCTGGACCAGGCCCGGCGCGTGACCGGCATGCTCGCCGAGCATGGCCTCAAGCGCGGCCAGGACGACCTGCGCCTCATCATGATGTGCGAGGTGCCGAGCAACGCCGTGCTGGCCGAGCAGTTCCTCGAGTACTTCGACGGCATGTCGATCGGCTCCAACGACCTGACCCAGCTCACCTTGGGTGTGGACCGCGACTCCGGTCTCGATGTGCTCTCGCGCGACTTCGACGAACGCGACCCGGCCGTCAAGGCCCTCATTTCGCGTGCCATCGCGGCTTGCCGCGCTGTCGGCAAGTACGTCGGCATCTGCGGCCAGGGGCCCAGCGACCATCCTGACTTCGCCGACTGGCTGGCGAATGAAGGCATCGTGTCGATCTCCCTGAACCCCGACACGGTGGTTGACACCTGGCAGCGCCTGGCCAAGCGCTGATGTGTTCACGACCGTGCCTGAAGCCTCGCTGCTGATTGCACGGTCGCTGAAATTGCTGGCCGAGATCGCGCTGTTCGCGTGGCTCGGCCAGCTTGTTTTGGGGGCGTTGCTGGGCGCGAGGCGCAATGGCAACGTCATCCACGGCCTCTTCGAGGTCGTGCTGCGGCCGCTCCGCTGGCTCGCCGAACACGGCTTGCCCGCCACATGGTCCTTGCGCTCGCGACGCATCGTCGCGGCCATGTTGTTGTTCGTGCTCTGGGCCCTGGCGCTCGCATGGAAAGTTCACCTGTGTCGGTCGGGCGCGGCGTGTCACTGATCGAAATCCCGGGTTCTCGGGGATCGACACCGCATCGGCAGGCATTCCAGAATGGCTCCCACCGGTTCGGAGCCTTCGCTTGCACACCCTTCCTGCGTCCGATGCCACTCGCTGGCAAGTCGTGCGTGCCATCACGCTGACGCTGCTGCTGGTCTGGTTCGCTGTCACCTTCGTGGCCACCTTCTTCGCGCGCCAGCTTGATTTCTTGTGGTTCGGCTGGCCGTTTGGCTATTGGGTGGCGGCGCAAGGCGCACTGCTCGTGTACCTGGTCCTGATCGCCGCCTATGCGTGGGCGATGAACCGGCTCGACGCGGCCCGCGAACTGAAGGCCGATTGACGTGTTCCGGTTCTTTCCCATTCCCGGTCCGCGCTCCTTCACGCAGCAGCTCAACCGTGTCTACGCCTGGTACACGTTCGGACTGCTGTTGTTCATCGGCGTCTTGGCCGGACTGGAGGAGCTGGGCCTGTCCAAGCGAGGGATCGGCCTGATCTTCCTGCTTGCCACGGTCGTGCTCTACGCCTGCATCGGCATGCTCTGCCGGACCACCGATGCGGAGGAATACTTCGTGGCCGGGCGCCGTGTGCCGGCGGCCTACAACGGCATGGCCACCGCGGCGGACTGGATGTCGGCCGCGTCCTTCATCAGCCTTGCCGGCACCGTGTACCTCCAGGGCTACGCCGGCCTCGCCTTCATCCTCGGTTGGACGGGCGGCTATTGCCTCGTGGCCTTGCTGCTGGCCCCGTACCTGCGCACGTTCGGCGGTTACACCATTCCTGAATTTCTCGGGGAGCGCTACGGCGGCCACCTGGCTCGCGGGGTTGCCGTCGTGGGCACCGTGCTGTGTTCATTTCTCTATGTGGTGGCGCAGATCTACGGCGTGGGGCTCATCACCACCCGCCTCACGGGCGTGACCTTCGAGATCGGCATTTTCCTCGGGCTCGGAGGCGTGCTCGTCTGCTCGTTCCTCGGTGGCATGCGCGCCGTCACATGGACGCAGGTGGCGCAGTACATCGTCCTCATCATGGCGTACCTCGTGCCGGTGGTGTGGCTGTCTCTTCAGCAGACCGGGCAGCCAGTGCCGCAGGCCACCTACGGCGCGCAGCTTCAGCAGCTGAGCGACCGGGAGCGCCAGCTCGCCACGGACCCGAAGGAACTGGAGGTGAGGGCGCTTTTCAAGACCAGGGCCGACGAATACCGCGCCAAGCTCGCCGACGTGCCGGCGGCCCTGGCGCGAGAGCATGAACTCGCAAGCGCCCGTGTGGAGGCGCTGCGGGCCGCGCGTGCGCCGCTTGCCGATCGCCAGGCGGCAGACCGGAGCCTCGCGGCGCTGCCCACCGACGAGGATGCGGCACGGGCGGCGTGGACCGAGGCGCTCGCCAGCGACGAGGCCCGTTCGCGGCCGCTGGGCGGGATGCCGCCCCATGCGCAGCCATTCGCCGGCGACCCGTCGGGCACCCCGGCGGAACAGGCCGCGTTCAACGATTCACGCAACAACTTCCTGGCGCTGGTGTTCTGCCTGATGGTTGGCACGGCAGCACTTCCGCACGTGTTGATGCGCTGCTATACCACGCCCTCGGTGCGCCAGACGCGCCAGTCGATCACATGGTCCCTCCTGTTCATCCTCCTGCTGTACCTGTCGGCGCCTGCGCTGGCGGTGATGGTCAAACACGAAGTCTTCACCTCGCTCGTCGGCACGCCGTTCGACCGCCTGCCGGCCTGGATCGCCCATTGGGCCAAGGTGGATCCAACGCTGCTGTCGGTGATCGACATCAACATGGATGGGCTGCTGCAGCTGGGCGAAATCCACATCGGCGCCGACATCGTCATGCTCGCCACGCCGGAGATCGGCGGGCTGCCGTACGTGGTATCTGGCATGGTGGCCGCCGGTGGCCTTGCCGCTGCGCTGTCGACGGCGGATGGGCTGCTGCTCACCATCGCCAATGCACTCTCACATGACGTGTACCACGGCATGATCGATCCCGACGCATCCGCCCGCCGGCGGGTGATGCTGTCGAAGATGCTGCTGCTGCTCGTTGCCCTGGCTGCGGCCGCGGTGGCGGCGCAACGGCCCACCGACATCGTGTTCCTCGTCGCAGCCGCATTTTCCGTGGCGGCGTCCGCGTTCTTTCCGGCGCTCGTGCTGGCCGTGTTCTGGCGACGGGCGAACCACTGGGGCGCGGTGTTCGGCATGTCATCGGGCCTGCTCATTGCGCTGTACTACATGATCCGCAACGAACCGTGGCTGCGCAGCCTCTTCGGCATTACCGTCGATCCGCACCTGTGGTTCGGCATCCAGCCCATCTCGGCCGGGGTCTTCGGCGTGCCGCTCGGCTTCATCGTCATGGCCACCGTGAGCTTGCTCACCGGCCCTCCCGATGCGCGTGCCGAGGCCCTGGTCAACAAACTCCGGCGGGCTTAGGCCCCCTACGGCGCTGGCGCGCCGGTCCCGCCAAGGGGGAGCCACGGGTCGCCCGGCGGAGCCGGGCTCGCGTGTGGCTTGATCTGCGGCTTCGCTTCGCTTGCCTGCCTGTCGCTCGCGCTTCGGGGCGTTGCTCGCTTTGCTCGCTCGCCACTCACTCTTTTGTGGCTCCGGCGGCGTCGTGGCCATACGGATCAGTGGGTACCGGCGTTCGCCGGTATGACGTTGGGGGGGCAAACACATGCGGGGGGCGCAAACAAATGTCACCCCGGCGAACGCCGGGGCCCACCGGGTCCAGTGAGCCAACGATGCAAAGCGAGCTGAGGCGGGCTGGCACGGCCGCGTCTCGTACGGTCACGGTGGAGCTGGAGACAGTGGTCGTGCGGGGGATTCGTAG
>CBIHPH010000090.1:0-17648 GCA_966212105.1 uncultured Rhizobacter sp. | reverse complement strand
TCGCACCGAAGCTGATCGAGCGGCTGCGCAGCACGGCCGGGATCTCGACAAACCGCGTCTGAACCCCGGCCGGCCGCTGTCAGGGCACGGCCACGACGAGCGACTTCTCCTCGCCCGACGCATTCGACTGGCAAGCAACGTAGACCGTCTGCGGCGCCGTGGTAGCGAAGGTGACCGTCTTCGTGTGCGACAAGCCATTGGCCGAAGCCGTCAGGTTGTCGTACATGGCCGCGTAGCTCGTTCCGCTCTGCAGGGACATCCGGCATTGGGCCGCGACGCTGCTCGTCAGGCTGAAGGTGGCGCTGTAGCCGTTGCGTGTCACCGCGCCTTGCGTCAACGTGAGCGGGCCAGCGCCCGCAGGCGGAGCGTCCGCACCGCCGCTACCCACGAACACCCACGACGGCAGGCCCACGAGGTAGCTGGACGGCGGCCCTTTGTCGTTGAAGTTCGTCGCGAACATCAAGCGCGAGCCGTCGCGGCTGATCGTGGCCTGGTGCTCGCCGAAATAGCTCGAGCCCTCGTTGCTGGTCACGTACTGGTAACCCGCCGCGGCGCGAGTGTGGGCGACGGCGTACTGACGACCGCCCGGCTTGAGCTCCACGAGCATGAGCTTGCGGTATGGCGCCTCCATCGTCGTGTCAGGCCTGACGTTGTAGTCGTGGAAATCGTCATACGTGCTCACCAGCACCCAGCCCGGTTTGTCGAACGCCTGCCCCGAGATGTGGGCCGCATAGCCCGAGCCGGAGCGCGGGTAGAGCTTCATCAGGTTGAACGACGCGCCGGTGGCGACATCGATCGCGCGCATGTAGTTGGAGGCCTGGTTGGCGACGACGTAGTAGTCCTGGCCCGACGGCCCGGTCGCGAGATCGCTGTGCTCGCTCTCGGTGTTCAGGATGCGGTAGCTGGAAAAGTCGAGCGGGTAGGCGCGCGTGCCAAGGCTCGGCGTGTAAGCCCACGAAGGCACCGCGTAGCGGCCGCTCGGCGTGATGCTGATGTGGTCGGGATAGACGCCGTTGAATTTCGACGCATCCAGCGTGCCCAGGATCTTGTTCTGCACGCGGTCCCAGGTGAACAGGCCGTACACCGTCTTGGTCTGGGTCGCGTCGTCATAGCGGGTTGCCATGAATGCGAAGTAGCGGCCGTCAGCGGACGCAGTGCCCTCGCCGCCCATCCAGACGCCGTTGGCGTTCGGCCACAGCGCTCTGATACGCGCACCGAAGTCGCCGATCACCGTGTCGGTGTCCGTTTCAACGTCTTTCTCGTACCAGATCAGGCCGCCGTTTCGGGTGGTGTACCAGAGCTTCTTCGGGTCGGTGGGATGCCAGATCGGCTCGCAGTCGCCGGCCATCCCCTTGAGCGCGCCTGCGCCGCCCGTGCGCGGAAGAACCTGGAACGAGTCGGCGTTGTAGAGGAGCCAGTCGCCCTTTGATGATTGGGCAAGGTAGCGGGTGTTGTTGGCGTTGAAGGCCTGCCGCCGGCTGTACTCATGACGCACGAACGTCGACTCTGGCCGATCGCTCGCCGCGGTGGCACGGTAGACGCGGGTGCCATACACCGGGTCGATGTAGCTCGCCGCATCGAGGCCGGTGGCCTTGCTGGCCGGCTTGGCCACGGTCGGTTGGGCTTCCGTACCCGGCGGCTTGAGCTTGAAGTCGGGGGCGTAGCGCGCGTCGAACGGGTTGACCAAGTCGATCGACACCGCATCGAGCAGTGTGGTGTAGTCGCCCGCACGGGTGGTCGACAGCTTGAGCGTGTGGGCACCCGTCGTGAGCGTGACGGGTGCGCTCGTGTAGCGCACGAAGTTGGTCGACGTGGGCGAAATCGCAGTGCCGACGGCCACGCCGTCGACCCAGACCTGCACCGGGTTGATTACCGTCGACGAAGACCGCCGCGCCGCACTGAACGACACCTTGTACGTGCCCGCAGGCAGCGTGACCGAACGCGACACGCTGCCGTCGTTGCCCTTGAGGAAGGCCGTCTGCTGGCCCTCGGGGGCCGCAGGCGCGAGGAACGGGCTGCCGTTGCGCTGAATTCCCCGCCCCGTGACGCCGCCGAAGGTCCAGCTCGAGCCGGTCGGCGTGTAGGTGTGGGTGTTGTCTGGCAATTGGGGCACTTCGAAGCCTTCGAGCGAGGCCGCGCCCGCCGGCAGTGCGCCGAAAACAAGTGCCGCCGCCGCAGCCAGCGTTGCGGCTGCAAATCGTTGCGATTTCATCTCTCTCCCTATTGATTCGGCCGATTTCAGCCAGGCGGGAGTCTGCTAAAGCTGGTCAAAACTTCATAGGCGATTTACGTTTTGCAACCATCGATGAAGACCAACGGGCGGCACAGGCCCGGCGTCGCCTTTGGCGGTCCATGCGCCATCGCCGGTCAGAGAAACAGCGACTGCAGATCGTTGAGGAAATCGAACCCTCGGACGGTGGGCTCGACCCGCACCAGGTCACGCGTGATCCACCCCTGGGCTTCCGCCTCGTCGAGGGCTTTGCGAATGGCCGTCAGTGGCAAGCCGGTGCGCTCGGTGAACCTCGTCAGCTCGAACCCCTCACGCAGCCTCAGCGCGTTCAGCATGAATTCGAAGGGCAACTGCGCGCGCGGCACTTCCTCGTCTTTCGCAACCGCCTGGCCGGCCAGGGCTTGCGCCTGGTACTTCCCCGGATCGCGGTAGCGGATCTGCCGCACGACGCGGTGAGGGAAGGTCAGCTTGGTGTGGGCCCCGGCGCCAATCCCCAGGTAGTCACCGAACTGCCAGTAGTTCAGGTTGTGCTGGCAGCGGTGGCCCGGTTTCGCGAAAGCAGAGACCTCATAGCGCTCCAGGCCGGCCGCCGCCGTGCGTTCGGTGATGATGTCGAGCATGTCGGACGCTGTGTCGTCGTCTGGCACCGCGGGCGGGTACTTGGCAAACAGCGTGTTCGGCTCGATCGTCAGGTGGTAGACGGACAGGTGCGGCGGCTCATGGGCCAGCGCGCGGTCCAGGTCGGCTGCGAACCGTTCGGCCGTCTGCCCCGGTAACGCATACATCAGATCGAGATTGAAGGTCTCGAAATGCGCGCGGGCCTCGGTCACCGCGGCATGCGCCTGCGCCGCGTCGTGCACCCGGCCAAGTGCCTTGAGCAGTTCATCATCGAAGCTTTGGACCCCGATCGACAGGCGCGTGATGCCGGCGGCGCGGAAAGCCTTGAAGCGGTCGCGCTCGAAGGTGCCGGGATTGGCCTCCATCGTGATTTCGAGGCCCGGCTCGAACGGGAGCCGAGCCCGCAGGTCCGTCACCAGCTGGTCGATGGCCTCCGGGGAAAAGAGGCTCGGCGTTCCACCTCCGATGAACACACTGTGGATGCGCCGCCCCCACACCAGGGGCAGCGCTGCCTCCAGGTCCGCGCGCAACGCTGCGAGGTACGCCGCCTCAGCCAAGGGCCCGCGCGACTCATGCGAGTTGAAATCGCAGTAGGGACACTTTTTCATGCACCAAGGCAGGTGCACGTACAGCGCCAGCGGCGGCAGCGCGCCGAGTGACAGGACACCCGGCCGCATGTAGCGCGACACCATGTCCTGCGGTGCCACGCCCACCTCGTCGGCCGAGGGGTCCACGAGCGGGATCTCAGCCAAGGCGCCACACCTCCCGCATCAGCGCCAGCATCTGCTTCGATGCGATGGCGCGGTGGCTCAGCCGGTTCTTCGTCTCGGCGTCCAGTTCCGCGACGCTTGCCGACAGGGACGGGATCCACATCAGGGGGTCGTAGCCGAAGCCGCTGTCACCGCGCGGCACCTTCAGCACCTCGCCATCCCAGCGACCAAAGGCGATCAGCGGTTCCGGATCGTCCGCCGAGCGGACGGCCACGAGCGCACAGACGAACCGGGCACGCCGATCGGTGTGCGGCAGCAGCTGCTCCAGGAGCACGCGGTTGTTGTCCGCGTCGGTCTTGGGTTGCCCGAACAGCGTGGCATAGCGGGCAGACAGCACCCCCGGTGCCCCGCCCAGCGCATCCACGCACAAGCCGGAGTCATCGGCGATGGCCGCCCCGCCGGCCCCGCGCGCGGCATGTCGCGCTTTCTCCAATGCGTTTTCGACGAAGGTGCAGTGCGGCTCCTGCGCCTCACCGATGCCCAGCCTGTCCTGCGGGACCAGCTCGAGCTGGAGCGGCGCGAAGAGGGCCTGCAGTTCGGCCAGTTTCTTGCCGTTGTTGGATGCGAGGACGAGGCGCATGGACGGCACCTCCTCAGTCCGCCAGCGCGGCGCGCTGCGCCTGGATCAGCTCGCCGATGCCTTTTTCAGCCAGAGCCATCAGCGTGGCCATCTCGCCGCGGGAGAACGGCACGCCTTCGGCCGTGCCCTGCACTTCGACGAAACCGCCCCCGGCCGTCATCACCACGTTCATGTCGGTATCGCAGGCCGAATCCTCGATGTACTCCAGATCGAGCACCGGCGTGCCCTCGACGATGCCCACCGAAACCGCCGCCACCCCCTGGCGGATGGGCGATTCGACCAGCTTGCCGGCTTTCTGCAGCGTCCGCACCGCGTCCACCGCGGCCACGTAGGCGCCGGTGATGGCCGCCGTGCGCGTGCCGCCATCGGCCTGCAGCACATCGCAATCGAGGTGGATGGTGCGTTCACCGAGGGCCTTCAGATCGAACACGCAACGCAGGGACCGGCCGATCAGGCGCTGGATCTCCTGGGTGCGCCCGCTTTGCTTGCCTCGCGCGGCTTCGCGGTCGCTGCGCGTGTGGGTGGCGCGGGGCAGCATGCCGTACTCCGCGGTGACCCAGCCTTCGCCGGTGCCCTTCTTGTGGGGAGGCACCTTCTCTTCGACCGAAGCCGTGCACAGCACCCGGGTGTCACCGAAGGCGATGAGCACCGAGCCTTCGGCATGCTTGGTGTAGTGGCGCGTGATGGTCACGGGGCGGAGGGCGTCGGCGGCACGGCCGAGGGGGCGGATGAAGGTCATGAGATGGTTCGGCAAAAAGGCAAAACGCCCCGCGAGCAGGCGGGGCGGGGTGAGGAAAACGCACGTCCGGTCAGGATTTCTTCTGGGACGAGCGCTTGATGGCTTCGTTGATTTCGCGGATCGAACGTTCGATTTCGGCGTCGTCGAGTTCGTCGGCCGGGGCCTCGCCCAACATGCTCGCCTGGATCGTGGAGGCGAACACTTCCTCGCCCAGCGATTGGGTGGACACCCCGGCACCGGTGTCGTGGTCTTCCGCGGATTCCCACTCCATCGCGAGCACCGTGACGTTGTCGCTCTTGGCGCCGCCGTTGCGCAACGCCATCTCCACGAGTTCGGGCACCGCATCGGCGATGCCGTTGCGCGCGAGTTGCTCGGTGATGATGGCATCGCTCACCGTGCCCCAGAGCCCATCGGAGCACAGCAGCAGCCGGTCACCGCTTTGCAGCAGCAGCGGGCCCACCGTGTCGACCACCGGCTTGCCCGGGCTGCCGAGGCATGTGAACAGCACGTTGCGGTTGAATCGCTCGGGCATGGGCACCACATGGCTCATCGTTTCCTGAAGCTCGGAATACGAATGGTCACGGGTTCGGGCAATGAGCTTGTCGCCACGCACCAGGTACAGGCGCGAATCGCCGCAATGCGCCCAGTACGCTGAATTGCCCTGGAGCACGCACGCCACGACGGTGGTGCGCGGGGTATCGATCAAGGCCTTCTGCGTGGCGTAACGGAGCAGCTGGTGATGCCCGGCAATGATGGCCTCGTGAAGAAAGCGCATCGGCTCTCTCAACGTGGGTTTGGCGTCGCGCTGGAACATCGCGGCAAGCGTCTGCAGGGCAAGCTGCGCGGCGACTTCCCCTTCGGGGTGCCCACCCATGCCGTCGGCCAGCGCGAAAAGCCCGGAGTCCCGCGTGTAGCAATAGCCCATGCGGTCTTCATTCTTCTCGCGGCCGCCTCTGCGACTGACCTGATAAACGGAAAATCGCATCGTTCAACTCTTGGCGGTCAGGTTCTCGAGCTGCAGTTTCAGACGTTCGCTGAAGCTGAGTTTGGTATAGCGCCGTTCGGTCTCCCGCGCCAGTTCTTTTTGCAGGGAGAACACGCTTTGCGGGCGCGACAACGGATCAAGCGACATGCACCACTCCGTC
The DNA here is from genome assembly GCA_966212105.1 of uncultured Rhizobacter sp. GTDB lineage: Bacteria > Pseudomonadota > Gammaproteobacteria > Burkholderiales > Burkholderiaceae_C > Rhizobacter. Next base: position 11,566 of record CBIHPH010000090.1, on the reverse strand, counting down.
ACTTCGATGAGGTTGTCGGAATAAACATTGCGCAGGCGCGACAGGCTCAGCGCGAGGCGGTCCTTCTCGATGCGCTGCGGAGAATCATTGGGCGGGTAGCCCTGCATGCACGCATAGATGCAGGCACCGATGGCGTAGATGTCGGTCCACGGGCCCAGCGTGCCATCGCGCCGGTACATCTCGGGGGCGGCGAAACCGGGCGTGTACATCGGTCGGATGAAGTTGCCTTCCTTGCTCAGCACTTCGCGGGCTGCGCCGAAATCGAGCAGGACGGCCTTGTTCTCGTTCGTGATGAAGATGTTCGCCGGCTTGATGTCCAGGTGCAGCATCTTGTGCTGGTGGACAATGCGCAAGCCGCGAAGGATTTCATCGAACAGCGAGCGGATGGTGGATTCGCGGAAGACTTTGTCGCGCTTGAGGTCGCGCGCGGTGACGATGAAATCCTGCAGGGTATCGCCCTGCAGGTAATTCATCACCATGTAGACGGTTTCGTTCTCGCGAAAGAAATTCAGCACGCTGACCACGCTCGGGTGGCTGATCTGCGCGAGCGAACGCCCTTCTTCGAAGAAGCTCTTGAGGCCGAGGCGGTACAGTGGCTGCTTCTCGGGCTTGACCCGGGGAGTGAGCTCGCCCGGAGCGCGCTCGGCCAGCGATGAAGGAAGGTACTCCTTGACCGCCACGAGGTGGCGTTCGGCGTCTTCGGCGAGATACACCACGCCAAAGCCCCCGGCCGCCAATTTCTTGATGATCTGGTACCCACCGACCACGGTGCCGCTGGGCAGTGGCGCGGGCTTCGGCTTTGACATAATCGGATTTTGCAATGCGATAAATTGAATGCCAGTCTACAGCATGACCGGGTATGCCAGCGCCACCGCCGGGGCGCAAACTGCGACGGATACCACAGCGACCGGCGACGGACCTGCCGCCCGTGCTGGCGCGGCTTCGGCCGCCAGCGTGCTGGTGGAACTGCGCTCTGTCAATGGCCGTTTCCTCGATTTGGGATTTCGCTTGCCGGACGAGTTCCGCGCGCTGGAGCCCGCGCTGCGTGACCTGCTGACCAGCACCTTCCGGCGCGGCAAGATCGAGCTGCGCCTGAACACCCATCGGGAAACCGAGGTGTCGTGGCCGCAACCCCAGCCCGACCAGCTCAACCGGCTGAGCCGCCTGGAGAGCACCGTGCAGAGCTGGCTGCCCAAGGCGCAGCCGCTGTCCGTGCACGAGGTGCTGCAATGGTGCAAAGGCAGCGCGCCCAGCGAAAAGCTCGACGAGGCCGCGCTTGACGCCGCCCGCCAGTGCGTCGCCGGGCTGCTCGAGGCCCGTGAGCGCGAGGGCGCCAAGACGGTGACCGTGCTGCTTGACCGCGTCAAGCGCCTGCGCGAACTCGCCACCGATGCCGAGCCGCTCGTGCCGGCGGCGATCGAACGCCAGCGGCAGCGCTTCCTCGAACGCTGGAATGAGGCGCTGGAGGCCACGAACGCCGGCCAGACCATCTCGCAGGAAACCCTGCACGAACGCGCCGTGAACGAAGCGGCGGCGTTCTCGATCCGCATCGACGTGGCCGAGGAACTCGCCCGCCTGCGCTCCCACCTCGACGAGATCACCCGCCTGCTCGGCAAGGGCGGTGAGGTGGGCAAGCGGCTGGATTTCCTCATCCAGGAGCTGCTGCGCGAGGCCAACACACTGGGCTCGAAGGCTTCATCGATCGAGCTCACCAACATTTCGGTGGAGATGAAGGTGGCGATCGAGCAGTTGCGGGAGCAGGTGCAGAACTTGGAGTGAGGGTGGGCGCCGCATTGGGCGTGGGTCGGCGAGCGCCTGTGCAGGGAACGGTTGAAAAGCCGCAGCCGAGCGGCACCCATTTGACTCTACAGGACCACAAAAAGTACACTGAAACCGTTCTTATCCCGGAATTAGACGGCTTCAACATGCCCCGCCCGCTTCAACTCAACGAAACCGCGCCGTTTGCGGTGAAGGATGGTGCCCGCCGTATCGGCGAACGACTGGCGACGGCGCGCAAGCGCCCTCGCCTCACGCTGCGCGAACTGGCTTCCAAGGCCGGCGTCAGCTACGACACCGCACGTGCCGTCGAAGCTGGCAACCTGCAAACGGGCCTGGGCGCCTACCTGGCCATGCTGTGGGCCATGGGCCTCGAGTCGGAGATTCAGACCTTCGCCGACCCTGAACGCGACGACGAAGGCAAGCAGCTTGAGCTCACTCGCCTGCCGCAACGGGTCCGCCACCGCAACGAGCGCCTCGATGGCGAGTTCTAATCATCGTGCCTACGTCTATCTTCAGCTGCCACAGTCGCTGGAGGTGGTGACGGCAGGGTTTTACGAACTGAATTTCCCGCAGAGGGTGCCCACTGGCACGTTTGTCTACAACCCTGCGTACCTGCAGCGTCCAGATGCGGTTCCGCTGGAACCGTACGAGTTGCCGCTGTCGCCGCGCCGACTGCAGACGGTGAAGCTCAAGGGCATCTTTGGCGCCTTGCGGGACGCTTCGCCAGACGCTTGGGGCCGTCGCATCATTGAAAAGCACATGGGGCGGATGGATCTCACCGAGGTCGACTACCTGTTGCATTCGCCAGAGGACCGCGCAGGTGCCCTATCCTTCGGCCGCGACAAGGCACCGCCTGCCCCGATCCGCAAGTTCAATCAGGTCCTTCAACTGGAGGCTTTGCTTGCGGCGGCCGAACAGTTCATGGAAGACGAGGCCGCTGGAAAGCCTGGCGTGCCAGAGCAGATGCTCGAACTCTTGCAGCCGGGCACCTCCATGGGTGGTGCCCGGCCGAAGAACGTGGTCGAGGATGACGAGGGCCTGTGGCTCGCCAAGTTTCCGGACAAACGCGACAAGTGGAACAACGCACGTGTCGAAGGCGCGATGCTCGCGCTGGCGCACGAATGCGGCCTGCGGGTCGCCCGACACCGCATCGAGACCGTTGCCGGGAAGGACGTGCTGCTCGTGCAGCGATTCGACCGAACATTGACGGCCGACGGGTATCTGCGCCACCGAATGGTCAGCGGCTTGACCGCTCTGGGCGCCGAGGACTCGCATGGCGACGGAGCCAAGTGGTCGTACCTGCTGCTGGCCGATGAGCTGCGGCGGCGGAGCGCACGCCCGGCCTTGGACCTGGAGGAGTTGTTCCGGCGCATGGTGTTCAACGCACTCATCTCGAACACCGACGACCATCCTCGCAACCACGCGTTGATCGCGGTGACTGACAAGTGGGAGCTGTCGCCCGCCTACGATCTGACGCCCAACCCGATGACGAGCACCGATAAGCGCGACCTCGCAATGACCTGCGGGACGTTCAACCGCTATGCGAACCGTGCCAACCTGCTCTCGCAACACGGGCAGTTCAAGCTCTCATTTGAAAAGGCAACGGCCATTGTCGACCAGCTTCAGCAAGTGGTGGCAGGACGCTGGCACGCCGTCCTGCGGCAACACGGCACGACGCCCGCCGACTGCGACAAACTCGCCGGCGCTTTCAACTATCCGGGCTTCGAGCTGGATCCCACCGTGGTATTGGTTGACAGGCTTTAGTCGAGGAAGAACGGCCAGGTCGCTGGCCGGCTCGATGCAGATGGCATCAACGCCGCCTGCAGCGGCGCCGCTCACGCCCCCACCCGCAGCGCCACATACAACTTGGCCCCATCACGCAGCACAAGGATGGCCACGGCCTTGTCGATCCGACGCTCCACCGCACTGGCCTGGTCCACGGTGGACACGGGTTGACCGTCGATGGCGAGCAGCACATCACCCGGTTGCACACCGGCGCGCGCGGCAGCGCCGCTCACCCGCTCGATGACGAGGCCGCCGGTGAGGCCAGCTTGACGCTGTTCGGCAGGCTGGAGCGCCCGCAGTGCCAGGCCCAGGCGCCCGGTCGGCTCCTTGGCGGTGTTGCCGTTGCCCGCCTTGGCGGCATCGCGCGTGTCCGCATCGTCGAGGACCACGTGCACGGCCCGCCGCCCGCCACGGCGCCACACGTCGATGTCGGCAGGGTCGCCCGGCTGGGCCAGGCCCAGGACGGCAGGCAGGTCGCCCGATAAATCGATCGCCCGGCCGTTGATTCGCAGCAGCACATCGCCGCTTTGGATGCCGGCCCGTTCGGCGGCGCTGCCTGGAGCCACTTCGGTGACCAGCGCACCGGCCGGCTTGTCGAGCTTGAAAGCCTCGGCCAGCGTCTGGTTCACTTCCTGGATCTGTACGCCGAGCCTTGCATGGCGCACTTGGCCGGTGCCGAGGATCTGTTGCTCGATGCGTTGCGCCACCTCGATCGGAATGGCGAACGACAAGCCCTGGTAGCCACCGGTACCGGAGTAGATCTGCGAATTGATGCCGACCACTTCGCCGCGCATGTTGATGAGCGGCCCACCGGAGTTGCCCGGGTTGATGGCGACATCGGTCTGGATGAAGGACACGAACCCGTCTCCCGGCAAGGCGCGCCGGGTCGCGCTGATGACGCCGGCCGTCACGGTGTTCTCGAACCCGAAGGGTGAGCCGATGGCCATCACCCAGTCACCGACGCGCGGCGGCTGCATGGGCCCGGCGGCCAGGACGGGCAAGCCGGTCGCGGCGATCTTCAGGACCGCCACGTCGGTCAGCTTGTCCGAGCCCAGGACCTTCGCGATGAATTCCCTGCGGTCGGTGAGTTTGACCACCACTTCATCGGCGCCGCTGACGACGTGCGCGTTGGTCAGGATCACGCCGTCGGGCCGGACGATGAAGCCGGAACCTTCACCGCGCACCGGCAATTTGAGCTGCGGAGGCAGACCGCCGAAGCGCTTCTGGAACTCCTGCAGGAAATCGCGCATCGCATCGGCGTCCGGTGCGTCGTCCGCATCGTCGTTCGAGGCGTCGCCCGTGGTGGAGACCTTGCGCGTGCCGCTGACGCTGATGTTCACCACCGCCGGACCGAAGCGGGCCGCGATGCCGGCCATGTCAGGCAGACCAGCCAGGACGGGTGGGCTCGTGGGGCTGGCTGGCGCGGCCGTCTGCGCCTGGCTGTTTTCGAGATGAGCAGCGGCCGCCAGCGCCAAGGCGGCCATTGCGACGACTGAACGGTGCCGATGGATGGCAGGGATGTACACGATCGGCCTCCGTGGGGCTCATGCGTCGGGTGATTCCGCGCAAGCCATGGTGCAGCCCACGTGCCTTGCGGGTGTTGCAGACATCGGCGGGGCGTGTGACAGGTGACATGTGCACGCCCGGCCGACGCGCTGCGGCGATGGGATGTCAGGCGGCATCCCTCGGCCAGTGCAGGAACAGGCTGGCCGGCCCGCCCGGCTTCACATCGACGCTGCCGCCGCGCCGGATGCCGCCGAACTCGGCCATGACGCGGTAGTGCCCGGCCGGGACGTTCACATCCGTCAGCGGGCCCGCGTCCTCGAGGTGGAAGACCTGCCGGCCCCGGGCGTCGGTGATGCGCAGCTTCACATCCGCAGCGTAGTCGTTGCGCCGGCCTTCGGAGAAGGCCAGGTGCAGGTTGTAGTGCCGCATGTGGTGGCGCATGTCGGTCACCTGGGTGTCGCTGGCGCCGCCGTTCTGGTAGGCATGGCCGGAGATGCTGTCGCGCACGACGTCGGCCGATGCGGACAAGTCGCGCGCCGACGCGGCCGTGAAGGCACCGCAGAATGCGGCCGCCAGGGCAGAGGCGAAGACGATTCGGGTCGTGTTCATGGTCTGTGCTCACATGGCAATGCGGTGGATTCCGCCAGGACATGGTGCGGTGAGCATGCGATGCCTTCGTTGCGGCCCTGTGCGGCCCGTGAGACACCTGTCATCGGCCCGTTCACAGGCGTGCTCAGGCGGACTGGCGCATCGGATCCAGCGGCATCGCCAGCACCCTGCCCCCCGCAGTGTGAAGCACGCGGTCGTGGAACGGCACCAGTTCTTCACGATGACCCACATGCAGCACCGCCGCATCGGGCAGCATCCTGCGCAACCGGCCGAGCAGCAGCGATTGGGTGGCGGCATCGAGCGCAGAGGTGGCTTCGTCGAGCAGGACCCAACTGGGCCGGTGGAGGAACAGCCGCGCAAATTGCAGCCGCTGCTGTTCCCCCGGCGACAGTCGGCGGGACCAGGCCTCGGTGTCAGGCAGACCGTCCACGAGCGCATCCAAGGCGGCCAGTTCGAGCGCATGGCGCATGGCCGCAAAGCCGAACCAATCGGCATCGAGCGGATAGGCCAGCACGTCGGCCAGGCGGGCCAGGGGCAGGTACGGTCGCTGGGAGATGACCATCGGCGCCTTGGGTACGCGCACCCGGCCTTGCTGCGGCGGCCACAACCCGGCCAATGTGCGCAGCAGTGAACTCTTGCCGCTGCCCGAGGCGCCCATGATCAACACCCATTCGGCGGGTTGCACCGACAGTTCGGCCAGGCTCAGCAGCGCGCCTGCGCCCGGAGGGGAAACGATCAGTTGGTCCACCGTCAACGCATCGGCCGCGGCGGTGGAAGGATCGCCGGGTGCCACGTCGCTGGAGAGCGCATTCCGGAAGGCGGCCAGCCGCAGCACGGTGGCACGCCATTCGGCCAGGTTGGCATAGGCGTCGACGAACCAGCTCAGCGCGCCTTGCACCTGCCCGAAGGCCTGTGCCGTCTGCATGAGGCCGCCGAGCTGGATCCGACCCGCGAAGTAGCTCGGCGCGGCGGCGAGCAACGGGAAGACGTTGGCCAGCTGTGCATAGCCGGCGCTGAACCAGGTCAGTCGCTTGCTGTAACGGATGAGCTGGTTCCAGTTCTCGCGGATGGCATCGAAGCGCTCCCGCAGCCGGCGGTGCTCTGCCCCTTCGCCCCGGGCGAGCGCAATGGCCTCCGCATGGTCACGCACCTGGACCAGCCCATACCGGAAGTCGGCCTCCACCGGCTGCTGGTGGGCATTGGTGGGCACGAGCGGTGCGCCCAGGCGCCTGACTGCCCAGCTTCCCGCCCAGGCATAGGCCACTGCGACCCACACCATGTAACCGTGCAGTTCCCAGCCGGGCGTCGGCCACGCCACGCGAAGGCCGCCGGACAGGCCCCACAGGATGGCCACGAAGGAGAGCAGCGTGACGGACGCATTCAACAGGCCGAGGCCCAGCTCCAGTGTGGCCGTGACGAATGACCGGATGTCGTCGGCGAGCCGCTGGTCCGGGTTGTCCAGCGCGGCGTCTCCAGCGACCGAACCGAGGCGGTACGGCGTGCCCGGCCGCAGCCAGTTCGCGAGCATCTGTTCCGTCATGCCTTGCCGCCACCGCATGACCAGCCGCTGCTGCGCGACCAGTCGCAGCACCGCCAGCACGATGTAGCCCGTGGCCAGCAGGCCGAAGACGCCGATCTGGTGCCAGAAGGACTTCAGGTCGTGGGACTGGAGTGCATCGTAGAACGCGTTGTTCCAGGCACTGAAGCGCACGTTCACCCAGACGATGGCCAGGGTGAACACCACCAGCGCAATGAGCTGCCACCAGGCCCCACGCTGCTCGCGCCAGAACGGCGCGGCAAGCGACCAGGCGTCACGCAGGCCATCGCGCCACAGCGGCGCTGCGGCCGCCCGCTGGACTCGAAGAGAGCTCGACGCCATCGTCATCCTTCGTGTGGTTGCGCATCACCGCGATGCGCAGCCCATCGTGCAAGACACAGGGGACCTCCACGTTGCACGAGCCGCAGGTGCGATGACAACTGACATCTGGCCGGGGAGCAGGTCATGCAGGCGCCCATCGGCCGGCGATGTTCTTCAGCAGCTGGTTGACGGCCGCCAGCTGGCGGTTGCGGATGCTCAGGAGATTGCTCTCGGTGGTGAGTGCCGATGTCTGGGCCGTCACGACATTGAGGTAGCTCACCGTGCCGGTCCGGTACTGGTCCAGCGTGATCTCCAGGTTGCGTTGCGCGGCCTGCAGGGCGTTGCCCTGGAACTGCGCCTCGCGCTCCAGCTGGCGCGCGAGCACGAGGTTGTCCTCCACTTCCTGCAGGGCCGTGAGCACGGTCTCGCGGTAGGCCGCGGTGGCCTGGTCGGCTGAGGCACGCGCCTGGGTGCTGGCGAGCCGGCGCTGGCCACTGTCGAGGATGGCCTCGGTCACGGAGGCACCGAGCGACCACAGCAGGTTCGGCGCGCTCACCAGCCTGGCCAGCGAGCTGCCCTTGTACCCCCCGCTTGCCGACAGCACGAGATCGGGGAACCAGGCGGCATCGGCCACGCCGATCTGCGCATACGCGGCCGCCACGCGCCGCTGGGCGGCGGCAATATCGGGGCGGCGTTCGAGCAAGGTGGAGGGCAGCATGTCCGGCACGCCAGGGGCCGGGGGCAGCGTGGCATTTCGCTCGATGCCCAGCGACGACGGCGGAACGCCCAGCAACACCGCCATGGCGTGCTCGAGCTGCGCTCGCCCCGCCTCCAGGTCGGCGGCCTGGGCCTGCGCCGACTGAAGCTGTGTTTGCGCCTGCAGGACGTCGGTGCGCGCGGCCACGCCGTCGTCGTAGCGGTCCTGCGTCAATTGCAGGGAGCGCTGGTAGAGCGTCACGCTGCGTTCGAGCAAGGCGAGCTGAGTGTCCGCCGTGCGCAACGAGAAATAAGTCTGGGCCAGCAGCGCCTGTGCGGACAGGCGGGCGGCGGCGAGGTCCGCCTCGCTGGCCTGCAAGGAGGCTTGGGCGCCGCGGCTGGCCTCTGAGAGCCGGCCCCACAGGTCGACCTCCCAACTGGCCGTGGCCGACAAGGAGAGCGTGTTGCCGGGCCCATGCGCCGCCGGCGCGCCCGTCGAACCGGCGTTGTCCGCGCGCGTGGCACTCAGGCCGGCCGACAGCGAGGGATACATCGCGCTGCGGCTCGCCTCATAGGCCGCACGGGCGGAGCTCACCGCGGCCACGGAAGATTTCAGCGTCTCGTTGCCGATGACCAGCCGGCGCTGCAGGTCGTCGAGCACGGGGTCCCCGAACAAGGCCCACCACTGCTCGGGCACTGGCGGCGCGGCGGGAGCATGTTGCCATGCCCCGGCCTCCTTGTACTGCGCCTCGGGCGCGACGGGCCCGGGCGGTTCGATGTGCGTGGTGGCACAGCCCGCGAGCAGGCAGGCGACGATGACCGCACAGGCCACGGAGGGAAGTCGGGATGTCATGGCGAGCCTCAGGCAGGAAGGGTGTCGGCGAGCGGGCCATGACCGGTCTGGGGCGCGCGCCGGCACATCGCGCCCAGCCGGTCCATCAGCACGAACACCACCGGCGTCGTGTACAGGGTGAGCAACTGGCTGAGGACCAGCCCGCCCACGATGGCGATGCCGAGAGGCCGGCGCAGTTCGGCGCCGTCGCCCGATCCCAAGGCCAGCGGCAGGGCGCCGAAGATGGCGGCGAAGGTGGTCATCAGGATGGGGCGCAGCCTCAGGTGGGCGGCACGGAAGATCGCCGCACCGGCGCTGACGTGCTGCCTGCGCTGCCGGGCAATGGCGAAATCGATCATCATGATGGCGTTCTTCTTGACGATGCCGATCAGGAGGATCACCCCGATCAGCGCGATGATGGAAAACTCGGTCTTGAACAGCATCAGCGCAAGCAACGCCCCCACGCCTGCCGAGGGCAGGGTCGAGAGGATGGTCACCGGATGGATCAGGCTCTCGTACAGCATCCCGAGCACGAGGTAGATCGTGACGATCGCCGCGGCGATCAGCAGCGGCTGCGATGCCAGGGACTGCTGGAAGGCGTTGGCCGTGCCCTGGAAACTGCCGTGGACCGAGACCGGAACGCCCAGCTCCGCCATCGCGCTCTGGATGGCAACGGTGGCATCAGACAGCGACACGCCCTGCGGCAGGTTGAAGCTGATGGTGGTGGCGGGTGAGCCGCTCTGGTGGTTCACCGCCAGCGGTGTGTTCGTGGTCTCCACGCGGGCGAATGCCGACAGCGGCACCTGTGCGCCGGTGTTGGACATGACATACAGTCGACCGAGCGTTTCAGGCCCCTGGAGGTATCCCGGCGCCAGTTCCATCACCACCCGGTACTGGTTGAGCGCGTTGTAGATCACCCCCACCTGCCGCTGGCCGAAGGCATCGCTCAACGTGGCATCGAGGTTGGCCACCGTCACGCCCAGGCGGGTCGCGGCATCCCTGTCGATGACGAGCGAGGTCTGCATGCCCTTGTCCTGCTGGTCGGTGTTGACATCGGTGAGCTCGGGCAGTTGCGAGCGCGCGTTGCGCCCCCGGGGCTCCCAGGGGCGCAACGCTTCCAGGTCATCGGCCTGCAGCGTGTACTGGTACTGTGCATTGGCCTGGCGGCCGCCGATCCGGATGTCTTGTACCGGCACGAAGAAGAGGTTGGCGCCCGGTTCGTGCGCCAGCGTGGCGCGCAGGCGCGCGACGACCGCATCAGCCGGCATCTTGCGCTCCGAGAGCGGCTTGAGCGTGATGTAGAAATTGGCGGTGTTGCGCTGCCCGCCTCCGGTGGACCCGCTGACCGCGGCCACCGCCGGATCGGCGCGCACGATGGCCATGAACCGGTCCACCCGCGCCTGCATCATCTGGAACGAGCTGCCCTGGTCGGCCTGCACGTTGCCCACCAGCACGCCCGTGTCCTGCTGAGGAAAGAAGGTCTTGGGGATCACGGCATAGAGGTACACGTTGAGCGCCACCACGGCGAGCAGCGCCGCGATGGCCACAGGCTGGTGACGCAGAGTCCACATCAGCGAGCGGCGGTAGCCGCCGGTGATGCGCTGCGTGCACCGGGTCATGGCGCCCTTCAGCGCGCTCGTGAACCGCCCTCCCCTCCCGGTCGCATGCGGCCGACCCCGAGGTTCGAGCAACACCGACGCCATCATCGGCGTGGTGCTGAGCGACACCACCATCGACACCAGGATGGAGGCCGACAGCACCACGGCGAACTCGCGGAACAAGCGCCCCACCACGCCCCCCATCAGCAGCAGCGGAATGAAAACCGCGATCAGGCTGAGCGAGATCGAGACCACCGTGAAACCGATCTCGCGCGCGCCGGTCAACGCCGCCTCGCGCGGCGCGGCGCCCAGCTCGATGCCGCGCATGATGTTCTCCAGCACGACGATGGCGTCGTCCACCACGAAACCCGTCGCCACCGTCAGCGCCATGGCCGACAGGTTGTCCAGGCTGTAGCCGCACAGGTACATCACCCCGAAGGTACCGGCGAGCGACACGGGCACGGCCACCGCCGGGATGAGCGTGGCGCGCCAGCTGCGGAGAAAGAGCAGCACCACCAGAATCACGAGCCCCACCGCGACGGCCATTGCACGCTCGACTTCGCGCAAGGATGCGCGGATCGTGGGCGTGCGGTCGCTGACCACCTTGAGGTCGATGGCCGGCGGGATCGACGCCTGCAGGCGGGCCAGGGTGTCGCGCACGCGGGCCACCGTCTCGATGACATTGGCGCCCGGCTCCTTCTGGATGAAGAGCGTGATGGCAGGCTTGCCATCGGCGGCGCCGTAGTTCCGCACGTCCTGCACCGAATCGACGACGCTTGCCACATCGCGCAGGCGCACGGCCGCGCCGTTCACATAGCGGAGCAGCGCGGGGGCGTATTCGGCCGCGGTCACGGCCTGGTCATTGGCGCCGATCTGCCAGCTGCGGCTGCCGTCTTCCACCGA
>CBIHPH010000089.1:0-17910 GCA_966212105.1 uncultured Rhizobacter sp. | reverse complement strand
TCGCATCTGGTTCGTGCTGCTGCTGGTCATCCTGCTCCCGATGAGGGGCGCGGTGGCTGCTGCCATGCTCTGTCCAGGTGCAGGCGTGCAGTCCGAGCACCGGGTCCATGACCCCGCCTTGGACCATGCGGCGATGGATCATTCCATGGCCCATGACCATGCAGCAGCCGGACATGCCGACGGCGGCAACGATCACGCCACGGCAGACAAGTGCAACATGTGCTCGGCGTATTGCTCGCTCACGCCATTGGTGAGCAGCTTGCCGGCCGTCATGATGCCGCTCGGCTTCACGGCCGTGCGCTTTCCCGATCTCGCGACTCCGCCGCCCACCTTCATTTCGGACGCGCAGGAGCGTCCCCCTCGATCCATCTGACCTCTCTTGGCCTTTTGTCAAAGGCCTGACAGGTGCCGTGCGCCCGCTTGCTGGCGGCACGGGTGATAGCTGGCTGGCAAGGCCCAGCCGATGACTCACATGGTTCCAACAATGAAGAACTTTTTTGCAGAGCGGGCGCCTGCCCTGGCGCCGTGCCCGCCGCTGCCTGCACATGCACGGACCGGCGACGCTGACGCCGCGGTTGGCGTGCTGGCATGGCCTGGTCCCCAAAGCAAGTCATGCCGGGGAATCGCCCCTGTCGTGGCTGCGCTCATCCTGAGCGGGTGTGCTTCGTTTTCTCCGGACGGGGGAGCCGGTCGTGTGGCCGCACTCACCGAGGCACGCACCGGGCAGGCGCCCACGTTTCAGCGGTCCCCGGGCGATGTGGATGCGGCGCGCGGGCGCATCGCGGAATTGCTCGCAAAGCCGCTGACGGCAGACAGTGCCGTCGAACTGGCCTTCCTCAACCACCGCGGGCTTCAGGCCAGCTTCAGCGAACTCGGCATTGCGGAGGCGGAGCTTGTTCGTGCCGGGCGCCTTCGCAATCCGACATTGGGATTCGGTCGCCTGCGCGATGGTGGCGGTGTGGTCGAGATCGAGCGCTCGGTCCTGTTCGACGTGTTCGGGCTGCTGACCCTGCCGGTGGCATCGCAAGTCGAGCAGCGGCGTTTCGAGCAAGCCGTGCTTCAGGCGGCCCATGAGGCGGTGGGGGTCGCGAGCGACACCCGCAAGGCTTACTTCGCCGCTGTGGCGGCGAGGGAGCTCGTCACGTACTTCCAGCAGGTGAAGGAGGCGGCCGAAGCATCGAACGAGTTGGCCCGGCGCATGGCCGAGGCCGGCAACTTCAACAAGCTGGCCCGGATGCGCGAGCAGGCCTTTCATGCCGACGCCACGTCGCAGCTGGCACGTGCACAGCACCGGGCGGTTGCGGAACGGGAGCGCCTGACGCGCTTGCTCGGCCTGTCCGGCGAGCAGGTGAACTTCGCGCTGCCGGACCGGCTCCCCGAGTTGCCACAGGCGCCAGCCGAACCGGCGGATGCAGAACAGACGGCGATGGCGCAGCGCCTGGATGTCCTCATGGCCCGGCGCGCCGCGGAACACACGGCGAAGTCACTCGGGCTCACGCGGGCGACGCGGTTCATCAATGTGCTGGAGCTTGGCTATCGGAACAAGACCGTCACCGGCGAGTCGCGCGCGGACGGGTATGTCATCGAACTGGAATTGCCGCTGTTCGATTTCGGTGCCACGCGTGCGGCCCGCGCCGAGGCGGTCTACATGCAGGCGGTGCACCGGACGGCGCAGGTTGCCGTCGATGCGCGTTCCGAGGTTCGCGAGTCCTACTCGGCCTACCGAACGAGCTATGACTTGGCGAGGCACTACCGTGATGAGGTCGTGCCGCTGCGAAAGCGGATTTCGGAAGAAAACCTGCTTCGCTACAACGGCATGCTGATCGGTGTCTTCGACCTGCTCGCCGATGCGCGTGAGCAGGTCACGAGCGTTACCGGCTATGTCGAAGCGCTGCGTGATTTCTGGGTCGCTGACACCGACCTGAAGACCGCACTCACCGGCCGCTCGCCGGGGGCACCGATCACCATGCGTTCGTCCGTTTCACCCGCTCCTGTCCATTGACCATGACCCAACGACGCAATTTCTTCAAGGCGGCCGGTGCCATGGCGCTAGGCGCTACCGCCGTGACCCGCGCAGGCGCCGCGTCCCTTCCGGAAGCGGTGATCCAGACGTCACCGACGATGCAGCCGCCGCTCGTCCCAATGAACGGCCGCCCTTACAACCCCGTCGCAACGCTCAACGGATGGTCGCTGCCCTGGCGCATGAACCGCGGGGTCAAGGAGTTCCATCTCGTGGCCGAGCCGGTCGTGCGTGAGATGGCTCCGGGGATGAAGGCGAACCTGTGGGGCTACAACGGGTCCAGCCCCGGGCCCACGATCGAGGCGGTGGAGGGTGATCGTGTGCGCATCTTCGTCACCAACAGGCTGCCGGAGCACACCACGGTGCATTGGCACGGCATGCTGGTGCCGTCCGGGATGGACGGCGTGGGCGGCATGACGCAACCCCACATTCCACCGGGCAAGACCTTCGTCTATGAATTCACCCTGGTGCGCTCGGGCACGCACATGTACCACCCCCATGCCGACGAGATGACGCAGATGGCCATGGGCATGATGGGCGCGTTCATCATCCATCCCAAGGATTCGCGCCAGATGCGCGTCGACCGGGACTTCGTGTTCCTGCTTGCCGCGTACGACATCGAGCCCGGCGCCGCCACACCGAAGACGGCGGAGATGACGAACTTCAATCTCTGGACCTGGAACAGCCGTGTGTTCCCGGGCATCGATCCGCTGGTGGCCCGAACCGGCGACCGGGTGCGCGTGCGCGTGGGCAACCTGACGATGACGAACCATCCGATCCACATGCATGGCCCTCACTTCCACGTGACGGGCACCGACGGCGGCTGGGTCCCGCCTTCGGCAAGATGGCCCGAGGTGACGACGGACGTGGGCGTCGGGCAGATGCGTGTCCTCGAATTCGATGCGATGGCAGGGGACTGGGCCATCCATTGCCACAAGTCGCACCACACGATGAATGCCATGGGCCATGGCGTGCCCACCATGATCGGGGTGGACCATCGAGGGGTGGCCGAGCGCATCGCCAAGCTCATTCCGGACTACATGGTGATGGGCGACAAGGGCATGGCCGACATGGGTTCGATGACGATGCCGTTGCCCGAGAACACGCTGCCGATGATGACTGGCACGGGGCCGTACGGCCCGATGGAGATGGGCGGCATGTTCAGCGTCGTGAAGGTTCGCGACGACGTGCAGCCCGGTGACTACAAGGACCCGGGCTGGTACCGCCATCCGCAAGGCACGGTGGCCTACGAATACACCGGCCCGATGGCGCAACCGGCTCGCGCTCCGGCGCCCCAGGCAGACGACGAGACGCTCCACGTGCACAAGCCGTCGAGCGGGCACGAAGGCCATTGACGACGGCTGACGCGGGCGAGGATCACCGCCCGATGCAAGGGGCGCGCTCGCCGTTGCCCGCCGCGACTGTGCGTGGGCGATGCGATGGCACCCGGGTGCCGAACAGTCTGGCCGGTCGAACGATGAGCACGGGGATCACGAAGAGCAGGACGAGCCACACGAGCAGCATGCTCCATGTGCGGGAGAGCGATGCGGCTATGCGCGACCAGGGAATCGTCCGGGTGGTGTCTTGCATGACGTTGTCTCGATGAGGCCGACGAGCAGGCGATTCGACCGGCTTCCTGCATACTCCGCCATCCCCAACATTGGAACCGCCGGGGCCTTGTGGCCCATTCGGTGGCTGGCCCCGTGCGCATCTTTCTGACTGGTTGTTCCTCATCTTTGGCAAACGCCGTGTTGCCGATGCTTTGCGCGAGCAGCGAGGTGACCCAGGTGGTCGGCATCGATCGGCGCCCGTGCCACTTCGAGGACAAGAAGTTCTCTGCCTCACAGATGGACCTCCATTCGCCCGAATTGCCCGCGGCGATGGCAGGGGCTGATGCCGTGGTGCATCTGGCATTCGGGGTCATGCGCGGCGAGATGTCAGAGACCGAACAGGCTCACAACAACGTGGCCGGCACGCTGAAGGTGTTCGACGATGCAGCCCGCTGCGGGATCCGCAAGGTCGTCAACCTGTCCAGCGTATCCGTGTACGGGGCGGGCTCGGGTCTCGATGAATCGGCGCCGCTGAGGCCGGCCGTGCATTTCAACTATGCCCGGCACAAGGCAGAGATCGAACGAGCGGCGGCCAGCCGGCATCCCCACGTCATTCACCTGCGGTCGCACCTGATCTTCGGACGCCAGTGTCGCGCCTTCCTCAAGGCGATGGTGAATGCGCGATTCTTCATCGCGCCCCCTGCGCCTTATCCGACCCTGCAAATCGTTCATGAGGACGACGTCGCCCGGGCCGTGATGCTGGCACTGACACGCGATGTGCAAGGCCCCTTCAACCTCGCCGCGCCCGAAGTGACGTCCATTCCCGAATTGGTGAAGTCGCGCCGCCGCCATGCCTTGCCGCTGCCGTTGAGCTGGGTGAGGGCGGCGGTCTCGTTGGCAAGGCGATGGGGAAACCGCGACGAATTCACATGGCTGGATGTGTTCGACACGACCCTCACCGTCCGATGCGACAAGGCGAACAGGGAACTCGGCTGGTACCCGCTCTACAGTGCCTGGCAGGCGGTGGAAGACACGTCTGAAAAGCGGTCGGGATGATGTGGCGCCAAGGGTGTCCCTGCCTTAGGCAACGTTTGATTACCAAATTCCGTCAGTTTGGCAAGTATCTTCTTTGCGACAATTCGCACGCTTGACGGGCTTTGCCGTCAAGGATCGAGGGGTCCGCGCCGGGCCACGGCCCAGTCGTTCTGCACAGTCCTGTCCGGCGGCCGCAGACCTGTTGAACTGCCTTCCATCTGAACATGAAGCAACAAAACCAAAGAACCGCGCCCACCCGTCTTGTGAGTGTTGGCGGCAATGATCTCAGCCACCCTGGTGCGGTCGAACTGAGCAGGGGCGGGATGCGCGGAATGGTTTCCCGATGGATCGCCCTGGGCGCGATCATGTTCGTCACGGCATGTGGCGGCGGTGGTGGTGACGGCACGCCGGTCGGCGGCGACGGCGGCGAGGTCGCGCCCCCGCCCGCTGCCGACAGCTACTGGACGATGGACTCGCACACCTACCTCAACGGAGGCCATTCCCAGCAGACGGCCGCGACGCTGGGCGACGGACGGCCGTACACCATTGTGGTGGTCTCCACGGCCACCCTTGCCGGGGGCGATCAAAGCAATGGCGCTTACTCGGGGGGCGGCTTGAACTTCACCTTCCTTGGCAGCGCCCCGGGAACTTATACCGTGGTGCCCGATCGTCCGGCGCTTCTCGCCGCTCCGGACGGATCGAAAGCGATCTTCATTGAAAGCATGGTCGGGATCGGCTCCGAGACTGGGGTGTCGACCGGGGCATCGACGCTCTACACGGCAGCATCGGGTCAGGTGGAAGTCACGAAGGATGCGGCCGGGGTCTACCATTTGTCCACGCCCGACGAACTTCGCACGGTCAAGACACTGGACGTGGAGGGCGGGGTGAGCGGTGCACCTGCCACCATGCAGCTGAAAATCCACAACGCACACTGAACCGTAACGACCATGCGCGTCGAGCCAGCGACCCTTGAGGATTGCCGGGCCGTCGCGCAGGTGTCCGGGCCGCGGGGTTTCAGGCGGAGCCTCAGGCGGTCAAGGTGTTCGAGCTGGCGGGCGTGACGTTGCAAGAGGTTCGGTATTGGTCGACGGCGAAGGATGATGCGTTGCCGGCGGGCGTTCGGGCATGATCTGCGCTCATTCGAACCTCGCGTACCGGACCGTCTGCCATGTCGCTCGAATTCGATCATGCGTTCATTTGCTGTTCGCCGGGTGCGCCTGAAGGGGATGCGCTCGTCCGCCTCGGTCTGACGGAGGGTTCTCCCAATACCCACCCGGGCCAGGGAACGGCCAACAGGCGCTTTTTCTTTCGCAATGCATTCCTCGAGCTGCTCTGGGTGGCCGATCCCGAGGAGGCCTGCAGCGAGCCCACACGCCGCACTCGGCTGTGGGAGCGCTGGTCCGGGCGTGCATCGAACGCCTGCCCGTTCGGCATTGTTTTTCGCGGTAACGGCGCGGGCGGCGCGGCGGTTCCTTTTCCCACGTGGACGTATCGCCCGGCGTACCTCCCACCCGGTCTGGCCATCGAGTTTGCCGACGGCGTGCCGCTCGACGAGCCCGAGCTCGTTCATCTGCCGTTTGTTCATCGCCCAGGCGCTCCTGGGCAGGAACCCACCGGGCATGCGTTGCCCTTTCGCGAGGTGTGTGGTGTCACGATCGGCGTTCCAGGTGCCGGACGCCTTTCACCCCCGTCGCAGGCCGTGAGTTCGGCCGGCCAGGTGACCTATCGGCGTACGCGGCAGCACGTCATGGAACTTGCGTTTCTCAGTGAGCGGGACATCTCATGTGATCTTCGCCCGGCTTTGCCGTTGCTGTTGCGCGGTGTGATGACGAAGGCCTGAGGGCGCTTCCAACGGATGAAGGCGATTGACGCGCCCGAGGGCCGGACGTCACACGGTAGGGATCGGGGTCGATTCGGTGCCCTCGACGGTTTCACCGAGGCTGACGAAGGATGAAACCGGTCCTCTCTCACGAATTGGCCTGTATTCCAGGCTCTTTGTCTCCATTTGAAAGGGCGCCTGCCGAGAAAGACTGCGCAAGTCAGTCGACGGCCGTCATCACTTTCTCAGGAGCGCCCCCATGTCATCGTCCCGTACCGCCCGCCATGTTTTCACGGCCTTGCTGGCCTGTGGCGCGTTGTCGGCCAACGCCGAAGAAGGCGTGACCGACACCGAGATTCGCATCGGGATGGTGAACGCCCAGTCGGGCCCGGCATCCGGCCTGGGCAAAGGCATGCGCGCCGGCGCCGAAGCGGTCATCAAGGCAGTGAATGACAAGGGCGGCGTGCATGGGCGCAAGATCACGCTGCTGGTCGGGGATGATGGCTACGAGCCGGAGAAAGCCGTCGATGAAACGCTCAAGATGATCGAGCAGCAGAAGGTGTTTTCGCTGTTCGGTTACGTGGGCACGCCCACCGGCAATGCCGTGCTGCCGATCGTGAAGGAGCTCGATGTGCCGCTGGTCGGCCTGTTCACGGGCGCGATGAGCCTGCGCCAGCCGGTGACACGGCAGGTCTTCAATGTGCGCGCCAGCTACGACGACGAGGCCGAGGCGCTGGTCGCCTACTTCCTGGCCAAGGGTGCAAAGACCGTGGGCGTCTTCTATCAGGACGACGGCTTCGGGCAGGCGGTGCTGTCGGGGACCGAGAAGGCGCTCAAGCGCCGCAGCATGGCGATTGCCGCGCGAGGCACGTTCGCTCGCAACACGCTGGCGGTGAAGACAGGCCTTGCCGCCATGCTGGAAGCCAAGCCTGACGCGGTGGTCATGGTCGGGCCCTACGCGCCGCTGGCGGCCTTCATCAAGGAGGCCCGCGCCGCAGGTCTCAAATCTCAGTTGGCGACGGTGTCCTTTGTCGGGACCGACAATCTCGTCGCCCAGGTCGGCAAGGACGGGGACGGTGTTCTGATTTCGCAAGTCGTTCCCTTCCCGCAGGACGACGACCTCGCCATCACCCGCGCATGCCGCGCCGCCTTGAAGGATGCGGGCGGCGAGGGGTTGGGCTTCGTGAATTTCGAAGGCTGTGTCAGCGCGCGTGTGCTCGTCGCCGCGCTCGATCGTGCGGGCAAGGACCTGACGCGCAAATCGCTCGTGGATGCATTGCAAGGCATGCAGAACACCGACGTGGACGGCATCGCCGTTCAGTTCAGCGCCGACAACCATCAAGCCTCCAACAAGGTCTTCATGACGCAGATCCGTGACGGCAAGGTCGTCAAGATGCCTTGAGCACGATGTGAACCCGAGGCACCAAACAACAAGATGAAGATTGCTTACCGGCTGGTCATGCTCTCCGCCTTTTCGGCGTTGGGCCTGGCCTGCGTGGCCGGTGTCAGTTTCGTGGCGGTGACGACGATCCAGTCGGACCTCCGCGGGTTGACGCTCCAGGCCACGCCATTGCAGAACAAGACTTACGAGCAGCAGGAGAGAACGGAACGTGTGCTCGGCAACCTGATGCGCCTGACGGTGGCCACTTCGAAGGAAGACATCGACCAGTTGACGTCCACGGTCACGGTCGACATGCGCGCCATCGAGCAATTGAACGCGGAGCTGAGGCAGCTCGACACGAAGGCCAGCCAGGACTACGGGCCGTTCATGCAGGCCCAGCAGGAAATCACACGCTCGGTCGAGAAGCGCCTGTCCGATGCGGCGGCCTATCGCCAGGAGGCGGAACGGACGCACCAGGCGCTGCAAACGGCGGCCCAGGCGGTGGCAGTGACGCGCCAAGGGGTGAACCAGATCGCCGTGGATGCCGGACAGGCCGCGGACCGGGCGCAGGAGATCAGCCGCAACGTTGCCGCGCAAATCAAGCAGGCGCTCACCGCCCAGACCCGGTTGAAGGAAATCGCGTTGGTCGTGCACGAGGCTGATGCTGTCAGCAGCAGGTTCAAGCTGACACCTCTGAAAGAGAAGGTGAAGTCCTCGATCGACAGCGTGCTGCGCGTTGAAGCCCGCTCACCGGGCGAGGAGGTGCTGAAGGACACCAAGGTGCTGCTGGGCGGAATGTCCGATGCATTCTCCAAGGAAGGAACCGGCCTGCTCGCCCTTCGCGCCAACGTGTTGGCGAACAAGCCCGATGCGGAGGCCGCTTACCAGAAGCAGCGCCGGGCGATCCTCACACCGATCGAAGAGCAGATGGCCAAGCTCGGCACGGTGATCGATGCGCTGGAAGTGCAGGCCTTCAAGCAGCGCCAGCAGCTGGAAGCCGCGCTCAAGCTGCGCAATGAGCCGGGCGGGGTCGTGGGCACGAGCGAGCAGGTGTCATTGGACATCCGCGAGATGGTCGGATCGTTGCGCTTGCTGATGCTTGCGGCCAGCGAAAAGGAGCGTCACGAAGCGCATGCCGATCTCAAGAAGCTCGCCTCCCAGCTCACCGCCAATCTCGATGCCATGAAAATCGGGTTGGGCAAGATGGGCCGGACGCAGCTGGTGCCACCGGTCGAGACCGCGTCGGCCGCGCTGGTCAATGTGGGCCGCTCCATCGAGACGATGGCCGAAGCAAAGGCAAGGCTTCTGGCGAGCGAACAGTCGATGCAAAAGGCGCTGTCCGCCCTCAAGTCAGTGGCCACGGCACGTGCCGAGGCCGGTGCAGCGCAGGTCCGGGACATCTCCGAGCGCCAGCGCGAGGTCTCCTCGGCGGTGGATGCGCGGGTGCGGGCGTCGCTGATGCTGATCGTCGGCATTTCGGCTGCGATCATCATCGCGTCGGCGGTGCTCAGCTGGCACATCGTCCGCAGCGTGCGGCAACGTCTGCAGCGCGCCGTTTCGGTGGCGCAGGCCGTTTCAAGAGGCAGGCTGGACACCGTGCCGGCGGAACGGGCGAGCGATGAGGCGGCCCAGGTGCTCGATGCACTGGGCTCGATGGTGGGGACGTTGCGCGGCACGGTGACGAGCATCCATGGCGCAGCGCGCGAGATCAGCATGGGGTCTACTGAAATCAGCAGCGGCAATGCAGACCTCAGTCAGCGCACCGAGCGTCAGGCCAATCGGCTCGAGGCGACGGCCGCGGCCATCGCGGAGCTCAACGTCACGCTGCAGGGCAATACCGAGTCTGCCCGCGAAGCCGCGTCGCTCGCCGAACGGGCAAGCGCCGTCGCAGACAGCGGAGGCCAGGCGGTGCAGGAAGTCGTTCGCACGATGAACGAGATTCAGGATTCATCGCGAGCGATTGCCGACATCGTGGGCGTCATCGACGGGATCGCGTTCCAGACCAACATCCTCGCGCTGAACGCGGCCGTCGAGGCCGCACGTGCAGGAGAGCAGGGGCGTGGTTTCGCTGTGGTGGCCGGCGAGGTGCGCACCCTTGCCGGGCGCAGTGCCGAGGCGGCGCGACAGGTCAAGCAAATCGTGAATGCGAGCGTCGAACGCATCGAAGGCAGTTCCGCGGTGGCCGAGAACGCCGGCGAGCGCATGCGTGACATCGTTGCGCAAGTGCAGTCCTTGCGCGAACTCATCAATGCCATCGCCCAGGCGAGCGTCCAACAATCCGCCTCGGTGGGCGAGGTCAGCGTGGTGGTTCGGGAGCTCGACGAGACAACCCAGCGCAACGCCACGCTGGCGGAGCAGACCACCGCCGCAGCCGGCAGCCTGGCCATCCAGGCGCAACGGCTCGCGCATGCCGTGGCGGTGTTCCAGTTCGGCGATGACGACGGTCCCGTGCCTGCCTGGGCGGGATGACGCTTCCGGTCACGGGCGGTGGGTTGTCCAGGGCTGCGCGGCTGGTCGATTTCGTTGGACGGCCGAAGCGGTGGCAGCTCAAAGCCGGCCCTGCTGCACGCTGCCAACTCGACGGGCAAACGAAAACGGGGCCCACCGTGACAGTGGGCCCCGCTTCATTCAAGCATTGGACCGCGATGGCTGATCGCGGTGTGCGGTGACATCAGGCGCGCGCGCCGGAGGTGTTCATGTGCTCCGTCTTGGCGTTGAGGATCGCCTCGGGTTGCTGAGCAGCCACCGGGGTGGGGTTGTCCAGCTGCGCCTGCAGTTGCTTGGTGTCGAGGTCGCCGGTCCATTTCGCCACCACGATGGTGGCCACGCCGTTGCCGATGAGGTTGGTCAAGGCGCGGGCTTCGGACATGAACCGGTCGATGCCGAGAATCAGCGCCAGACCGATCACCGGCACCGTGCCGACGGCGGACAGCGTGGCGGCCAGCACGATGAAGCCGCTGCCGGTGATGCCGGCGGCGCCCTTGGACGTGAGCAGCAGGACGGCCAGCAGCGTGAGTTCCTGCATCAGCGTCATCGGGGTGTTCGTGGCCTGGGCGATGAACACGGCGGCCATGGTCAGGTAGATCGACGTGCCGTCCAGGTTGAACGAGTAACCGGTGGGGATGACCAGGCCGACGGTCGACTTGCGTGCGCCCAGGTTCTCCATCTTTTCCATCATGCGCGGCAGCACCGATTCGCTCGACGAGGTGCCCAGCACGATGAGGAGTTCTTCCTTGATGTACTTGATGAACTTCCAGATGGAGAAGCCATGTGCCTTGGCGATGGCGCCCAGCACGATGAAGATGAACAGGAAGCAGGTCAGGTAGAACGAGCCCATGAGCTTGCCCAGCTGCAGCAGGGAGCCGACACCGTACTTGCCGATGGTGAAGGACATGGCACCGAATGCGCCGATGGGGGCCACCTTCATGATGTAGCCGACGATGGTGAAGAGCACGTGCGAGGTGCGTTCGATCATGTCGAAGACCAGCGTGCCGCGGCCACCGAACCGGTGCAGCGCGAAGCCGAACATCACGGCGATGAGCAGCACCTGCAGGATCTCACCCTTGGCGAACGCATCGATCACCGTGGTGGGGATGATGTTCATCAGGAAATCGGTGGTGGTGCCCAGCTTGCCGGGGGTGGTGTAGGTCGCGATGGCCTTGGGGTCCAGCGTGGCCGGGTTCACGTTCATGCCTTCGCCGGGCTTCAGCACGTTCACGACGATCAGGCCGATCACCAGCGCAACGGTGCTGACGATCTCGAAGTACAGGAGGGCGAGGCCGCCGGTGCGGCCGACCTTCTTCATGTCTTCCATGCCGGCGATACCGACCACCACCGTGCAGAAGATGATCGGGGCGATGATCATCTTGATGAGCTTGATGAACCCGTCGCCCAGCGGCTTCATTTGTTCGCCGAGCGACGGATGGAAGTAACCCAGCAGCACGCCGATGACCACGGCCGCTAGGACCTGGATATACAGCGAGCGGTACAGCGGAGTCTTTTGACGGGTAGGTGTGTTCACGGGATCTCCGGGACTAGACGAACGAATGGCCGCACTGTAGTGGCTATCCCTCGCCTTTCCGTTGTGGAAATCCACATATCGCGTAAAGTGGTCTTTCGCCGTCAGTTGACAAACCCGCGCGAAATGTCACGAAATGTCGTTCTTGCGTGGCAGATCGGCCCCACGCCGGGCGCATGTGACGGCTGCAGCGCGGTTGGCGAAGGCCAGCGCGGCTTCGAGCGACTCGGCGGGCAGGATGCGCAGTGCGGCGGCGGACAGCGCGCCGTGCTCGGCCAGCCAGGCGAGCAGCGCGCACTGGAATGTGTCGCCTGCGCCTACCGTGTCCACCACCGTGGTGGGTTCGGCTTGCACCGAAACCGCTTGTGATGCCGTCCAGGCGCGAGCGCCCTCGCTCCCGTCGGTGACCACCACAAGCGCCACGCCTTGCGCCAGCCATTGCTCAGCCAACGCCGCCGGATCGGCGCCTGGATACAACGAAGCCAGATCCTCCTGGCTGACCTTGAGCAGGTGGGTGCGCGGCAGCATCCATGAAAGCGCCTTCCTCCAGACGGCGATGGACGGTTCCACCTGCAGCCGCACGTTCGGGTCATAGCTGATCAGGCTTCTCAAGTGTTCGCGCTCGACGAGTGCACGCTGGGTGCTTGCCACCGGCTCGACCACCATGGCATAGGACCCGAAGTGGAAGGCCCACGCACTGGCGGGTATGTGCGCCAGGGCTGCGGGCGGCACATCGCGGTCTGCCCCGCGTTCGCCATGGAATGTGTACGAGGGCACGCCTCGGGCGTCGACACCCACCCAGCTCACGGTGGTGTGCGCCGCGGTCCGGTGCAGGGCTCGCAGGTCGATGCCTTCGGCGGCCATCGCCTGGAACAACCGGTCCCCGAGGAAATCGGTGGACAGCCCGCCAAAGAAGGCCACCGGCTGGCCGAGCCGGGCCAGGCCGATCGCCACATTGAATGGTGAACCACCGACCCGGGCGTCGACCGCGAGCCCGGTGGGGGTGCCGCCGTCGACAAACGCGTCCATCAGCGCTTCACCGCAGACCACGAACATGGCGACCCTTTCAACAATCCGCGTTCGGAAGCGCACGCGATGGTGGCGCTGGCTTCTCGCTCTTCGTCACGGGGCAGGTTGCCTGATCCATGCCGAGATGATGCCCACGGCCTCGCGCTCCATGCCGATGAAGCCATGCCAATGCAGCGCGCCGCATTCATCGCCTGTGGGATCGGCGCCTCCATCGACGATGATCTGCTTCTTGACCGGCGCATTCTTGAGGCCCCTCAGGATGCCTGGCACCTCATGCGGTTGGCATTGGGCGCAGGCGTCCTTGCCGTGATGGAGCACGAGCACCGGAACTTTGATCGCCGCGAGGTTCTGCTTCGGCACGGCACCGGGTTTCCTGTAGTTGACGACACTGGAGGTCAGCACGAGGCCCTCGATGTCGCCTTGGAGTGCAATGGCGGCGGCCGTCGCAGACACCGTGCCCCGGCTCGTACCGATGAGCCAGACCGGCATGGCACTTCGGGTCTTCACGAAATCGAGCACCTTGCGCACGTCGGCCAGATGCTTGTCGGCGATGCGGTCGGCATAGTCCAGCTCCGTGGTGTCATCCGGGCGCCCGAAGATGGCCACGTTGAACCCCTGGTCCAGGAAGTACTGCGCCGAGCGCACCAGGAAATTGTTGCCGGTGGCCCGACCTCCTTCCACCTTCCCGAAGCCTCCGCCCCCACCGGGAAAGAGCAGCACAGTGGCCGTGGCGTCGGCGGCCGCCTCCCAGTACAAGGTGGTGTTCACGCCGTCCCGGGTGGGCACCCTGATCAGGGTGCCTTCGGCATGGACGGTGAGGCTGGCGGCTGCCAGTGCCGCCACTGCGATCCATCGACGAACAAGCCGCATTGAATCTCCTTGTCTTGGGTTGGTCTGTGCCGCAGGCTTCAGGGATGGCGGATGATCGAGTGGTGTTGGATCCGGCAGGGCTCATTGCTCTTGCAGATTCCATCCAGGTATCGGTATCGAAGAA
Source organism: uncultured Rhizobacter sp. (assembly GCA_966212105.1). Classification (GTDB taxonomy): domain Bacteria; phylum Pseudomonadota; class Gammaproteobacteria; order Burkholderiales; family Burkholderiaceae_C; genus Rhizobacter. Next base: position 4,064 of record CBIHPH010000089.1, on the reverse strand, counting down.
GGGTTCGTTGACCCGGTGCCGGCCACTGCTTTCTCGGCAGTTCCTTTTGATAGTCCGCCGTTTCGGGAACGAAGGTCATCTCCCCCGAGGGCTCCGGGCATCCGGCTGGGCGCTTCGAACGGTCTTGCAGCAAGCGGACCGTCAGCTCGTGTTTCAGGCGATCGTTCCGGAGGGTTTCGACGTTGTAGTCACACACCACCCAGTCGGTTGCGTGTGCCGGAAATGCCATGATGAGCAGTGCCGCCGCGGCAGCGCAGAGTGCAGGTGGCGTGCGAAGACTGCTTCGAAAGAATGCGTTCATCTTCAGATCCCGTCGCATGGGAGGGCCGTCGGCATTGTCGCCTCGGTTCGGCGGCCGTTGGGTCTCAAGCGCCAGTGTGCCCGAGCGGGACACCTCAACTTCCGGTGGACGTGTAGTGCCGCACCCCGGCACGCCACGCGATCAAGCTCAACCCCAGGAACACAAAGCCGGCCGCCGGCGACACCCAACCCACCCAGACGGGTGCGCCAAGCGGGTCGGCCTTGCCCAGAACGGCAAGTGCCGGGTAGTACGCCACGGCCGCGAGCGGCACGGCGAAGGTGAGGATGCTGCGGAACCAGCGCTCGTAGATCGCGAGTGGGTACTGGCCGGCCTCGACCCCGCCGTAGGTGAACACGTTGGCGATCTCCAGGCTTTCGACGGTCCAGAACGACAGGGTGCCCTGCAGCACCAGGATGCCGAGGAAGAGCGCGGCGCCGCCGGCCACGGCGAACAGCCCCAGCGCCACGGTGGCCGGTGTCCAGGCGATGCCCGAATGTGAGGTGGCGAAAGCGATCACCAGCAGGCCCTGCAGCAGTCGCCCGAGGCGGCTCAGGCGCACGTCGTGGGCCATCAGTTGCAGCGCGAGCGCGCGCGGTCGCAGCAGCAGCCGGTCGAAGGCGCCCGTGCGCAGGAATTCCGTGCCCAACACGTCGAAGCCGCGGCCCAGCGCGTCGGCCATGGCGAACATGACATTGACGAGCCCGTAGAACAAGGCCACGTCGCCGAGCCGCCAGCCACGGACCTCGCCGAACCGGTCGAAGAGCGCCCAGATGGTCACCATCTCGATCCCCGTGGCCAGGAACTGGCCGAGGGTGAGCATCAGTGTCGACATCGGATACCTGGCCTGACCCCGCACCGATGCGGCGACGAGGCGGCCGAACAGCAAAAGAGGCCTCATGCGTCAGCCGCCCTGCACATCGAGGCGTTGCATCGCACGGCCCATCGCCATGCGGCCGAGGCAGGTGAGCACCACGATCCAGCCGCATTGCAGCGCGAGTGCGCCCCAGGCGGCGTTGCCCTGCAGGTGCCCGAGGTAGAGGCGCACGGGGATGTCCAGCAGGCCGGCGAGCGGCTGGAGCAGCAGCGCTGTCTGCCACGCCTCGGGCATCAGCCCGAGCGGCAGCAGGTTTCCGGACAGCACCACGACCACCGGTACCGCCAGCGCATTGATGCCGCGTTCGTTGAGCAGCGCGGCCGTGGCGATGTTCAGGCCCATCACGAGCGATGCCGACAACAGCAGGGCCAGGGCGCATGACAGGAGCGCGGCAAGGCCCGCCACCGCATCGGCCGGAGGCTGCCACGCCCAGGAGCCAAGGCCAGCCAGGGGGAGCACGAGCGCGGCGAACATCACCATCAATGCCAAGCGTGGCAGCACCCGCGCGGCGATCCAGCCGGCGGTGCGTGCGAACCAGAGCGCATAGGCGTCGACGGGCCGCACCCGATCGTAGGCCACGGCGCCGGTGCGCACGGCCTGTGCCACTTCGGGGTCGCCTGCCCAGGGCAGGAGGGCGAGCAGCCCCTGGGCGATCCAGGTGTAGGTGACCGCGTGCGTCAATGGCATGGCCGTGCCGCTGGCTGCGCCGGTGCCGTAGAACGCCGCCAGCACCATCACCTTGATGCCGCCCCACCAGCATTGCGTGGCGAAGCCGGCGAGCGCCGCCGTGCGGTACTGCAACATCTGGAGAAACCGCGAGACGAAGGCTGCGGTGCAGGGGCGCAGCGCGCTCATGCCTCGGTGGCCCCGTGCATGGCGTAGAAGCGCGAGATCACCTCCTCGATGGACAAGCCTTCGAGCCGGACGTCCTCCACGGGATGGGCGGCCACGAGGTGGGCGATCAGCGCGGGCGCTGCGGTGGTGGCGGGATCGAATTCGAGCACCAGGGTGCGGCCGTCGCGCCCGACCACGGTGGTGCCCGGCAGCGCAAGTGCGCCGGGCGGTTCGTGCGCAAAGTCAATGACCAGGCGGCGTTGCGCGAGGACCTGCTGGCGCAGCGCATCGACCGGGCTGTCGGTGAGCACGCGGCCGTGGCCGATGATCAGCACCCGCTCGGCCAGGGCCTCGATGTCGTGCATGTCGTGGGTGGTCAGCAAGACGGTGGTGCCGCGTTCGCGGTTCGCGCGGCGCACGAAGTCGCGCACTGCCAGCTTGGACGGCGCATCGAGCCCGATGGTCGGCTCGTCGAGGAAGAGCAGATCGGGGTCGTGCAGCAGCGCCGCGGCAATTTCGGCGCGCATGCGCTGGCCGAGCGACAGCTGGCGGACGGGTTGGTCGAGCACGCGTTCGAGCCGCAGCATCGCCACGAGTTCGTCTCGGGTGCGGCGGTAGCGGGCCGGGTCCACCCGGTAGATGTCTCGCAGCAGGTCGAAGCCTTCACCCACCGGCAAGTCCCACCAGAGCTGGGTGCGCTGCCCGAAGACCACGCCGATGCGGCCCACATGGCGTTCCCGGTCATCGAAGGGGTGGCGACCGTCCACTTCCACACGGCCTCCGTCCGGGCGAAGAATGCCGGCGAGGATTTTCACCGTGGTGGACTTGCCGGCGCCGTTCGGGCCCACGAGCCCGAGCAGTTCGCCTCGTTCCAGCGAAAAGGACACACTCGACAGCGCATGGACGATGCGGTGGCGGCGATGAAAGAGCCCGCGGGCCGCGCCCCACAAGCCGGGGTCTCGTTCAGCAATGCGGTACGACTTGACCAGCCGGTCGACCAGGATGTGGGGCATGGGGGCAGGGCGCCGGAAGCCGCATCTCGCGGCGGCCCCGGATTCTATCGGCGCGAATGCTGGAGGCCCGGCCCCTTCAGCGGAGCAGCGTCGGATCGATCGGTTCGGCCAGCGCGATGCTGTTGCCGTCCGGGTCGGCGATCATCAGCGTCCGGACGCGTTCATCTTCAGTGCGGCACCTGGCGTTGATGCCCAGCGAGACGAGGCGGGCGGCCTCACTGTCCAGGTTCTCCACGGCGAGCGTGCAGGAGCAGGTGCCGGCGCGCTCGGGCAACTGGTACACCTGCAAGCCGCCGCCCCCGTCGAACTTCCATTCGGCCACCTCCTGCATCGCGCGATGACCCGGTCGGCCGAACAGCTGCCGATACCAGGGCTCGGCGGCATCGAGGTTTCTGACGGCCAGGCTGGCCAAGGCATTGCGGATCGTCATGGTGGTCACCTCCAGACCATGAGCGTAGCCACGACACCCGCCGCCATGCACCGGTGCGTGGACCGTCAGCGGGTAGGCACGGTCCTACTACGGTGAAGAATGCAGATGGACCGCCAGCCACAGGGCCCCCTCCGACACCTCGGTCACCCGGTGCGGCGTGCCGGCCGGCAGGAACAGATGGTCACCGGCCTGGAGCGGCACCGCCTCACCATCGACCTCCAGCGTGGCGGTTCCATGCAGCAAGGTCACCCATTCGTCCTGCGTCTGCACACACAGCGTGGGGGCGACCGATGACGAACTCACGATCCGCTCGACCACCAGGTTGCGATGGGACAAGAGCGTGTCAAAGCGTTCCCCGGTGGCCGGGGGCAAAGCGTCGGCGAGCAGGTTGCGGGTGAGCATGAGGGTCTCCGTGAGGGGGAAATCATCGCCGAATTTCCTGCGCGGCGTTGGAGACCCATCTGGTGATTGGTTGGGGATTGTCAATCGCCGGCGAATGGCGTCTGATTCTTTGGCGTTGGTGGCCCTTTTTTCCTCTGCGTCTTTTTGTTTTGGGGGATCTTGTTCTCTGGCGAGGCCGCGCCGGGTCTCGGCCCGGCAGCCGAACTACCT
>CBIHPH010000088.1:0-17985 GCA_966212105.1 uncultured Rhizobacter sp. | reverse complement strand
CCGAGCGCTTCGCGTTCGATCCGGCCAGCAACATGATCGAGCCGGGCAAGGAGGGCTCCGCCCTCTCGTCCACCACCGGCAACCGAGTGCTCGACAACTTGCTGAAGGAATACGCCGGCACGAGCTACCGCTATGACGAGCGCGGCAACCTCATCGAGCGGCTGCACAACAGCCAGCGCACGACCTTCGGGTGGGATGCGTTCGGCCGGATGATCCAGGCCGAAACGCCTCAAGGCGGCGCCAGCTACGCCTACGACGCGCTCGGGCGGCGCATCATCAAGTACAGCGAAGCCCGTGGCAAAGGCACCCACACTCTCTTCGGCTGGGACGGTGACACCCTCGCGTTCGAGAGCAACATCGTGCGCAGCACCGCCACGGACATGGCCCACGCGGCACACACCGTGCACTACGTCTACGAGCGCGGCAACTTCGTGCCGATCGTGCAGGCCCGCCGCTCCGGCTCGATTGCGCTACATCCGACGACCGATGTGAAGGCGTTGATGGAGGCCAACGAGGGCAACTACGACATCAACCTCGACCCGCTGTGGAACGGGGAGTTCGATGAGAGGGTGGACCCGGCATTCACGCCGCCAGAGATCGCCTTCTACCAGTGCGATCACCTCGGGACGCCCCAGGAGTTGACCGACGCGGACGGGCACATCGCATGGTCGGCGCAGTACAAGGCGTGGGGGCTGGCGCAGGAGGCGATTGCCAAGGCCAAGGGCAGTATCGGTTTGATCGGCGAAGACTTCAGCAATCCAATCCGGTTCCAGGGGCAGTATTTTGACGACGAGACAGGGCTCCACTATAACAGGCATCGTTACTACGACCCAGCCGCCGGAAGATTCATTTCTCACGATCCTATTCGGCTGCTGGGTGGCGTAAATCTGCTGCAATATGCACCAAGTCCTTCACAATGGATTGATCCTCTTGGGTTGGCAGGAATATTGACAATTCATTCGAGTGGAGATGGCGGCACCAGCATGACATCTGGTCATTCATGGATTTCCTACCTGCCCAATGGGGGTGTCACCACAACTTATGGCACATGGGGGAACAACCCCAATGGCAAAGGAAACGGGTTACACGAAAATCTGGAACAGGGAAGAGTGGCGGACGCCAGTCGTTCAACATATATAAATGATGACGGCGAGGCAAGACTCATGAAGCACATTCAAGAAACAAAAGCTCAAGGCTCGAAAGGTTGGAAGATGGGCAAACCATGCTCCAGCTTTGCCAGAAACGCTTGGCAGGCGGCGACCGGAGAAGACTTGAAGTCGAACTTTGGGCCCATAAGCAATCCAACGACCCTCAAAGAGTCAATTATTCGTGCGAATGGAGGTGTCGCTCATACCATCGCGGCAAGGCCTGTCGCAACGACTTCAGCCTCGTTTGGCGCAGGTACGCGATCATCCAGTGCTTCGTCCATTAACGTGGCGGGATCCTCACTGTGAGAATTTTTAAACTTATTCCCCGGCAGGTATTGTGGCTGCTCGCCTGCGTTGGTTTCACGGCTTGCGCACCAACCATACTTAAATACAAGGACGTTCAAGATTTCTCAGTTACAGAAAACTCAACGAACTCAAAAACGCATTTGATAATTCGCGGCCTTGTATTCCACAGCGCGCTGGGAGTCAAGAACGTGCAGGTTCGGCAAGAGGGTGATCAAGTTATTTTCGAAGTAGTTATTGCACCAGCAGGACAGAACCTATCTGGTCGATTTGAGTATAATTTGGAACTGCCTGACAACGCAGTTACCGTTGTATTTGGAGAGGAGCGTTACCCGATTTGGAGGCGATAGGCATGCTCTCTGGTGGCTGCTGGGGTCGCGTCACAGCACCAATGTCGGTTGCCCTGTTTTTTCTACGATGGAGGCTCCTGAACATTCTGGGGCCGGGCGTGGAGCGCCGTTCGTTAGATGAAAGCCGCCTCCGCCTCCCGTCGCATGACCAGACCGCGAAGCACCCTGCCCCCGCCCTTGACCCACTTGCGAAGTTCGGCAGGCACGTCGTCCCACTCCTCGGCGTTCACGCGCCGACGCAGCGTCGAGGCGCGCAACGCCCCTGTCCCAAGGTTGAACGCGAAGTCGATGAGCGCGGCCAGCCGGTCGGAGTCGCGGACGTTCGGGCACAGCGCAAGCACCTTCGGCAGGTACTCGCGCTCAATCTTCCTGAGCAGCAGCCGCTCGGCCGCCTCGCGCGAAATCGCCGGATCGGTCAGCTTCACCGCCCGCCCGTCGAGGTAGTAGGTTGCCCCGTAGCCGATGGTCGGCACGCCCGCAGGACACAGGTACGGCTTCGCATAGAACCCTTCGAAGCGCCGGCACAGCGACATCGCGACCGGTATCGCGAGTTCAGCAAGAGATGCCGTGGGCACCGGCTTACCGGAGGCAGCAAGCGCCCGCACGAGAAGGTCAGCGCCGAACCGGCTCATTTGCCCCTCCGAAACAGCATGCGATCGGCCAGGAACAGGCCGAACACCGCACCAGTAAGTTCCCACCCGCGGTCGTCGAGCTTCCACCCGGTGCCGTGGTAGTGCAGTGCCACCAGGGCGAGCATCGCGGTCGCGAGAAGCGGCTGGATCAGCGATTTCCAGGCATCGACCCAGCCGATGCCTGACGGCTTTCCGAGGGCCTCGACGCCGCGGCCGAACGACTCGGCATCGATCCTCGACAGGTCGGCCTCGCCCTGCACGCGGATGGTCTGCACCCCGAGGTCGGCCTGCACTTTGATTGCCTCCAGGTTGCGGGCGTGCTGCGCTGCATCGAGGTCGCCTTGCAGCTTGAGCCGTTCGATTTCCTGCGCATGTGCCTGACGCGCGGTCAGCCACGAACTGAGTTCGCCCCACAACATGCGGAAGGCCGAGCCTCCGAGGAAAGTCAGAATCGACGAGAACATGGGTCACACCTCCAGGAAAACGACGGGCAACGCGGGGGCCGCGCCCTCGATCACGCCGTCGCGAAAGAAAACGCGGTCGCCGACCTGGGCCTGGCCGCGCGCATTGGCTTTGCCGCCGCCGGGCAGCGTGATCGTGACCACACCGTTGTCGACGGCGGCCACGTCCCCGACTTGCAGCGGGGTTTGTGGGAGCAGGTCCAGCAGGACGCGGTACGGGTTACGCATGGGTCTCGACTCCGATCGTTTGCCACACCTGCGCTGTGCCCGACAGGTCGACGCTCGTCGAGCGCACGACACCGAGGCGTGCCTCGGGGCCGTCGACATAGCGGACGAATTTGCCGGGCAGGATCAGCCCGGTCTGAGACAGGACCGGCATGCGCAGGCTCAAATCCATCTGCCGGCCGGTGTCGCCGAGAATCGCGAGCCCACGTTGCGACAGCGCCGCGGGGTCGGTCAGCAGCGCGTCGGTGACCATTGGCGCGAGCACGTCGCCCGCGGTGCCGGCGCGCGTGATCTGCCCGAGCAGGCCGCTTTGCTGGCCGGACAGGAACACCCGGTTGTAGTCCGGCTTCTTCGTCCAGGTCACCGCCTCGCGCGTCGCGATCGATGACGGCAGTTCGTAGTCAGGCGTCAGGCTGGCCCAGTTCCACGGCGCTGCCGCGTAGCGCGGCAGGATGCGCAGCGTCCGGTCGGTCGCGTGCGGCTGCACGTAGCCGCCGGCCGCCGTGGCAATCGCGGTCACCGCGCTGATGTAGCTGCCCTGGTGCGAGAAGACGCCGGCCGGCACGAGCCAGTCGGTCAGGCCCCAATCGATGCCCCACCCGAGCGACGCGCCGTTCGATGTCAGCACGTCGGTCATCAGTTGCTGCGCAGTGCGCTGCTCGGTGTTCGCGAACGAGATCGCCGGTGCATAGGGCGCGTCCAGCACTGCGGCGCGCCCGCGGCCCGCGACCCGAATCGACGACTTGCCGAAGGTGCGCTCGCGGCTGATGCCCTCTGCCAGAACGCGGTAGGCCGTGCCATTGATGTTCGCGATCAGGTCGACCGGATCGCCGTCCAGGCTTTCGACGTACTGCTGCGCCTCAGCTGGCACCGAGGCCGAAAAGCCCCAGGTCCAGGACTCCGCATCGATCGTCAGGCCCATTTGCAGGCACGGGATCAGCGCGTTGTCGCTGACGCGCCGCAATGTGGTGTTATTCAGAACCATGTAGACCCTCTTGACGGGAACGACGACCGTTGCCGGCGGCGGTTCTGTGCCGCCGTGCCGGTCGCACAGGTAGACCAAGCCGGCGCCCGCTGCCCACGGCGCGGAGAACAGCAGGCCGACGGCGCCGCCTGCCGGCGGGAGGTAGCAGGGGTCCACAGGCGGCTCGACCGGGCCGGTCGGGCGCAGGTACACGCCAGACGGCGGCCGGATCGCCTCTTGCCATGGATCACCGTGCCGCACCGGCATCGGCTTGGCAACCTGGGCGTGGTCGCGAAACTGCAAGCCCATCGCGAGCGCTTCGCCGAACATCGAGGCAACGCGCGTGCGGCTGCGCTGCGGCTGCTGCCATGCGTCCGAGCCGCTCGTGCGGCGTGCGACGGCCCGGCGGAAGATCGACAGAACCTCGGGCCGCTGACCGCGTTGCAGATACGCCCAGGTCGCGCGCCGGTCGCCTGCCGGCACGCGCGCCGCGCGTTCGGACGGAACGGTGCGCGCCGTGCGCGCCCGCTGCATCGTGTTCGGCAGCACATGGCGGAACGGCGCCCCTGCAGGCTTCGCCGATCTCCAGGCAGAGGCGTTGCCTGCCGCCGCGGGCACGTTGCCGCGTGTGGGTTGCTCGACGCCGGCCGCCGCCGTCGTGCCCGCCTGCCACGCCGAACCCGTCGCGGAGACGATCGGGCGGTCCGCACCGGACACGTACCGCATCGAGCCCTCGAACGACAGCCCAGGCAGCATGGCGTCGAGCAAGAACGTCACGTGCTCGCCTACGGCGCCGTCATCAGCGCCGAAGATGAGGTGGACGGCACCTGGCCCGTGCGGGCTGCCGCGGAACAGAAGATCGACAGCCACCGCTTACCCCAGCACGAGCGACAACGGTTGCGCAGTGCCGCCCGCATAGAGTTGCACATCGGCGAGCTTGAGCGCACCGCTACCCTGCCCGTCCGTAACGTCGCACTCGATCACGACGACGTCCGACCCGGTCACAATGCGCGCCCAGGCGGCAAGGCCCGTGATGACGATCAGCCCCGGTTCGCCCCATGCAAGCGTCAGCGCGCCGGCCGCGACCTCGCCGGCCGGGTTTGCCAGTTGGACCTCGGCCAGCAGCAGCCCGCCTGCGCTCGGGCGCGCATCGAATAACTGCACGCGGCCAGCCGTGCCGATGTACGAAAGCGTCGCGGCGAGCCGTGCCTCGTTGTGTGCGGTCGGAACTTCGACGATCACGGCATCGCCTCGGGTGTGAGGTTGTCCTTGATGACCGCGTTGTAGCTCTCCGTGTGGTCAGTCGAGACAACGAAATACCGCTGGTTCTTGAGCAGCTTGAACTCGTACGCGCCGGTCGTCGGATCGCTCCACGTTTCGCGAATGCAGCGCCCTGTGGACTGCTCGAACAGGCGCACTCGGCGGGCGATCGGAACGTCCGGGCTGGCATCGAGCTTGACCGTGCCGGCGACGCGGAAGAACGCCCCGCCGTCGTTTGCATCGTGCTTCATCCGTTTGGACGGCAGACGGCGCTGCAGTTGGGCCGGGTTCGGCCAGCCGGGGTTCAGACGAGCCGTCATCCTGCGCTGGCGCGGTGCTGCGATCGCTGCCAGCGCCCAGGTGTACGTGCCGAACGACGACATCGTCGGCGTCAGGGCTGGCGACATCGACACCCAGGTGGTGCCATTGTCGGACCACTGCATCAGAACGCGGGCGGGGATGTAGGACGTGGACTCAACGAAGGTCGCCACGACGACTTCGACGATGTCTTTCTCGTTGCCAGCGCCGAAGTCGTACGCGACCCACTCGTCGCCGCCCTGAGAGGATGCCGCGGATTCCCAGCAATTCGTGCCGCCGCCACCCGCGCCAACGACACCGTCGAACGCCTTGGCGGCCTCGAATCCAGCGCCCCATACGCTGCTCGCGTACGCAGTGCCGCCCGTGGCGGTCTGTGCACCTCCGGCGGCGGTGCGCAGCGTCAACTCGCCGATCGCGACGATCGACGAGTTGCCACGGCTGACGAGGGCCCTCCAATAACGGTGTGCTGCCATTGCGAGTTACCGCCAGGGTCCCGTGACATCGAGCACAAAGCGCCCGGTCGTCGAACTGTTTTGCAGTGCGATGAACAGCGCCGAGCCCGAAAAGCCGTCGATGCCGGTGATCACGTCTCGGTGGTTGAACGGCAAGCCACCGAGGGGCTGCATCGCGCCGGGCAACTCACCGCGGACCGGGTAGTTGAACGCGGCGTTGTCCTCACTGAGGTAGATCGGGCGGTGCAGGATGAGCCCGTTGTCGACCGGCGACGGATACGAAGGCGTCTGCGACGCGCCTGCCCACACGCTCGTCGCGCCTTGACAGTGAATACCATGCGCGCTGATCCGCGGCGACACGCTCACCTGGTTCGACATCCTCGAGAAAACACCCGCGTTGTTGCTCGACATGCTGCTGCCCATCGAGTTGGAATACGAAATCGGCGAGGATGAGTTCGACGAGGTGTCCCCTGTCGAATTCAACGCAGACAGCAGGCAGCCGTACACGTCCGATGCCCGGTAACTGACGATGTCTCCGAAGAAGTGCGCGTAGTGCGAAACCGTGCTGCTGCCCCATTGCGCAAAGTAATAGAACGCGCGACCGTCGCCGCAGACAAGCCAGGATTTCGCGTTCGTGTTGTTGGTCCCCTTGCCGAAGTAGAAGCCGACCGATTGCTGCGCAGCCGTCGGGGCCGGGTTCGTGCCCGTGTCGATGTCGGTCATCGTTTCGTACATCACGACGCGGGCGTCGGCCGCTCCGGTGTCGTCGACGCGCAGGTAGCGGCCGGTAGATGCCGGGTCGCTGCTCTTGTAGACCGCCTTGTTCGTCCCGGTGAACACCTTCGCCCAGCCAAGAGGTGTGCGGCGCGCGGTGATCGTGCCGGTCGCGACGCCGTCCTGGACACCAGGCGCGGCGAACGTGAAGGTGTTTGCGTCGGGCACGGTGCTGATCTGCTTGATACCGTTGAGCCCGGCAGGCGTCGCGCCCGCGATCGTGATCAGCTTGCCGACCGTGGCCGAATAGCCGTGGGCGCTGGCCGTGGCGGTCGCGACGCCACCCGAGACCGTGATCGTCACCGTCTTGATGTTGAACCCGTTGACCAGGCACGCATCGAGGATGCCGATCACAGCGCCCGTGGAATTGTTCAGCGTCGGTGCGCCGGCCTCGCTGCTGTCGAACCAGACGATTTCATTTGCCATGTGGTTGTCCTGAAGGGTGTCGTGCTGGAAGGTGTCAGGTGTTGTCCACGTCGCCGCGGATCAAAAGCGTGAAGCTGTCGTTCTCGACGGTCTCCGGGCCCTGCTGGATCGTGCGGACGACCCACACCGGGACCACGGCGCCGACGGTGTTGAAGCGCAGCACATTCCCTCCGACCCAGCCATTGCCCCAGCCTGCAGCGTCGATCGCGAAGTACGGGGCGCCGGTGGCAGGGTTCAGCGGCGCGCAGGTCAACGACGTGTTGCCGGTCGCGACGATGCCGACGTGTTCGCCCACCACGTTGAACGCGGTGCTGCCGGTGAACACGAGAGCCCATCGCTCGGTGACGGCGCCCTCGTTGGTGACGGTGATCGGGTTCGCGACGTCGTTGTAGCTGGACGCGGCGTTCGAGCCCGTGGCTGCATCGCCCCACACGTTGCCCCAGGTCTGCTGGTCGAACGTCACGCTGACCCGCGCTTTCATGTCGCCGATCACGAGCGCGCTGCTCACGTAGCTGCCTGCCGGATAGTCGTGCGTCAGCGCTCGGGTGAACGTCAGCTGCCCGCTGATCTGCGCATCGCGCACGAGCATCATGTCCTCAATGCGGTGCTCGACCGTCACGGGTTGCGCGTAGCCGGAAACGTTCGTGAACGTCACGGTCCCGGCTTCTAGGTTCGCGCTGTAGCCCGTGTTGATGACCGCGCCGTCGTTGCCGATCACGCGCACGCGGCTCAGGCGGACCCGGCCGCAGTTGATGGTCTGCCCGTTTGACACAGTGGCCGCCGGAACGCTGGCCGTGTGGCCGACGACGGCCACGGTGCCCGCGCGGAAGATCGGCACCCGGCCGTCGTTCGGCAGCCGAACAGGGTCGATGCCGATCAGGTCCGCATCGAGTGGCAGGTAGGAGAACGCCGCAGCGTTGTACCGCAGCGAATCCGCCTGCACGCCGGCCGAGAACACGTGTTGCACGCCCGGCACGCCCAGGCTTGAAATGTCGGCCACGCCGGCAGCATTCGCGTCGGCCAGGTGGGCGCGCTTGCCGAACCGCAGCTTGACGACGCCGGTTTCGTAGTTGACGACACCCCACACGCCTGCTGATCCGAACGTACCGGCCCCAGGTGCAGCAGTTCCCGAACTGATGATGCCGTCGGCATCAGCGGTCGCATTGACGACGGTGCCGTCGAGCATCGTGCCGACGACGCTGAAACTTCCGACCCGGATCGGCGCAACGGCAGTGCGGAACGTCGCGCTGTCGATCAGGGCCAGCGTGTCGGCACCGCTGATCGCGCCCGATGCGACCCCTGCCCCGTCGGTGATTGATGAGGTGACACCTGGGGTCCACAGCGTGAGGCGGATGTACCCGCCGCCGTCGTCGTAGGTGTAGGAGGTTTTTGCACCATAGAGCGGGTCTGCGGCCATCGACCAGGAGCCCGCCGCCGTCCCCTGCCCAGTCACCGGGTTGACGTTGCGAAGAATGACCGGCCCGACGCCCAATCCGCTGCGCTTGTAGCGGTCCGACCCGAGGGAGAACTCGGACCGATAGCCTCGTTGAGCAATCAGACCGGTCAACGGAAACGAGCCCGAAAACACAACGCCGTCCGCGCCGACACGCTTGACCATGGCCGCATGCCCGAACGCCGCGGACCACCACACCCAGGCGGGTGCGGTCATCTGGTCGGCAGTGCCGTTCAACACGGTCAGCGTGACGTTGCGGGTTTCGGTGCCCGTCGTGCGCGTCGATGCGCCACTACCGCTGCCGCCTCCATTCCCAGTGCTGACCACCACGTTCGTGAAGTACTTCGTCTGCACGTCTTCGTAGCCGGCGAGGCTTTTGGCGATCGAACAGGCGCCCGTGTTGTAGTCGATGGCCCCGATCGTCAGGTTGCCCGAGACCGATGCGATCTTCAGGTTTCCGGCAGCGTCGTCGAACAGGCGAACCAGTCGCTTGGTCGCCACGTCGATCCCAGGGTACTGGCGCACCGGCAGTTGCGCACCAACACCGATTTCGACGCTGCCCGGTCGGGTGATGCCGGCCAGCGTGAACGTCCAGGCCGAGCCGCCGTCGGTCATGCTGGTCACGTTCGTCTCGACGTTGCTGCCTTCGGTGATCGTCACGTTGAACACCGTGCCGCTTGCCGGCAGAACGTTCGGAGAGATTCGGATGTACCCGCGGGCATAGTCGACTTCCCCGGTCGCATGCACACCAGTCAAAACGCCGTTCAGGTCGCTGGCGGTGCGGGCCGTGCCGTCGTTCCACGTGACGGTCAGCGTGCCCGGCTTGATCGCCGCGCCGACGTTGATCGCGTGGAACATGCGCTCGTTGAGCGGCAGGGACGCAGGCGGCAGCGCCGACAGCTTCACGCTGGTTGCGGTCGTCGCATAGGTCACGATGATTTCGCTGCCGATGTCCGGCAATGCACCCAGTGTCAGCGACAGCGTGCCGGTGGTGAAGTTCAACGAGCCGACGCCCGTGCCGGTGCTGGCACCACGTAGAGCGCCGCTGCCGTCCTCGATCAGCGTGTACCAGCGGCCTTGCGCCCGGTAGCTGACTTGCGTGCTCGCGCGGGCCGGAACCGGAACGATCGGGATCACATAGGTCAGGCTTTGCGAGCCTTGGGTCACTTCGACCCCGATCGAATCAGTGACGGTGGCCGGCGTCGCCGCCGGGGTGTAGGTGATCGTGAACACCGCGCCCCCGCCCTGGGACGCAGCCGAGCCGAACACATCGGTCGCGAGCGTGAGGACTCCGTTCGAATAGTCCACCGTGCCGACATTGGCCGCGTCGATCGAATTGACGAGCTTGCCGCCCAGGTCGGTCAACGTGACGCCGCCGCGGGCGATCGCCAGGCTCCCCGGCAGGATGCCGCCACCGATAAAGAGGTTGTGCGACGTGGCAAAGACCGTGCTGACCGATTGCGTCAGTACGCCACCGGCCGCCACCAAGGCCGCGGTCTGCTGGTTCATCCGCGCATCAGCAATCGGCGTCTCGATCTGCGCGCTCGGCACCAACTGCGTGAAGATGCTTTGGGCCTGGATCGTGAAATCCCCGGTGGATGCATCCTCGACGCTGCGCACGACGCCGTAGTAATGCGAGGCGTCGGCAACCACCGTCGCCCGAACCCGAGTCTTGCCGGTGTAGTCGAGTGAGGCGTCGTACTTGTTCGCGGATTCGAAGCCGGGAAAGTCCGCGCGCAGCGGGTCGCTGATCGACAGCACGACCTCGTTGCGCTTGAACTCGCCCGTGTCGGTCTCGAACGTCCGCTCGGTGACGTTGACCTCGGTGATGCGGACGAATTGCTCGTACTCGCTGGCCGTGCCCTCGAACTTGCGCAGCACGATCGACTCGCCGACGTTCGGCGGCTCGACGTTCGTTCGGGTCAGCAGCGTGACGCTGCGCATCCCGGCAACGTGGTTGCCGAACAGGAAGCCCGACAGCATGGTGCCGCCGGTCAGGTACGACTCGATCCGCGATCGGGCGTCGTCGCGCCGGTCGAAGGTCTCGCCGGTCGAAAACAGCGTGACGCTGACGCGCGGATCGTCGGGGGCATCGGCCACGATCACGTTCGCACCGAAGTAGCCATCGCGGTTCGGGGTCTGCACGCTGACGAAGGCCTTGCGCATGTTGACCCGGCCCATTGCACGGTCGACCTCGGAGATGTCGTTGAAGATCGCGTTGCTGACGCCGTCTGCAATCACCGTGCTCGTCGGCGCGCCGCCGCCTTCGGCCACGTCATCCATGACCTGGGAGGCGACGAGCTTGATGTCGCCGGCGTGAATCGTCATTGCTCAAATCTCCGTAATCTCGGTGAGGCGCAGTGTGCAGAGGTAGGGATCGGTGGCGTTCGCATCGGCGAAATGCGCGATCGGTCGAGCTTCGATCGCGGGCCCGTCGTGGTGCCGAAAGATCACGTCCCGCACCTGTCCGCGCAATGTAAGAGTCATCACGGTGCCCGCGCCATCAGCCCAATTTCGCAGTTGCTCGACGGCCGAGCGTGGCATCCAGGCGCTGCCGTCGTCTTCGGGGCCCAAGGTGATCGGACGCCCGCCGGTCATCGCAGCGACCTGCACGACGAGCGCGCCGGTGATGCTTCGCTCGGTCGATTGGGTCACCGGCGACCACGAGAATTCATCGGACCAGTACAGGTCCGGGCTCAGTTCGACTGCCGTCGAGCCGACGGCAAGGGTGATGCTCATGGCTTATCCCCTGGAGCGCGAGGCTGCGCTTTGGAGTTGCGACAGAAGGGATTCGAGGGCCGCAGCGTCGGCGGACGACGCGACGTTGATCGAGGACGTGGAGCCGTTGAGTTCAATCTTGATCGTCCTGGTTGTGCTTGCCGGCTGGGAACGCGTTTTCCTCTCAGCGCGCTCATCCGGCTCAGGCGGCGTTGACTTCTCGCCGGCTGTCGATCCGCCGTTCAGACCTCCGCCTTCGAGCTTGTCGAGCGCTGCCTCCATCGCGCGCACCTGCCCCTCGATCTGGCGGATGTGCTCGAAGGTCAGCGCGCCCGAGTTCGACCGCAGGACATCCTCGTCCATCAGCTTGTTCTGCTTCGCGGCGGCCAGCGCGTTGCGCACGTCCGGCAGGTCGTCCTGGCTCAACGTGCCGGACTTCAGCTTGTCCATCAGCCGGAAGCTCAGCGAGTTGTCGACTGCGTTCTGACCCTTGAGGCGATCTTCCCGCGTGTTGCCGGTCACCGACTGGAACGGAATGCTGTTGCTCGGGCCGATCTGCCCGGCGGTCGCCGAGCCGCCCGAAGTCGCCTGGGCGGCGCGCTGCGCAGCGGTGAGGCGTTCAGTCGCCGCGGTCATGCTGTCGGTCGCGGCCCGGCCGCGCCCCATCGCATCGACAATCGCGTTGCCCGCACCGGCGGCAGAGGCCTGGATCTCGAGCATCCGACGGGCGAGCGCAATCTCGCTCGTCTCGACACCGCCGTTCGCAGCGGTTGCCGCCTGGGCGAACTGCTCGAATGCGCGCTGCTTGTCGGCGATGCTGACGGTCGCGCTGTTGCGGATCTGCTCCCACGCGGCGCGCATCGTGTTCGCGGTCACCTGCATTTCCTCGCGGCTCTTGAGGCCGAAGGTGCGAAGCGCCTCATCGAGCGAACTGATCCCCGGCTTGAGGTCGTCGAGCTTCTGACGGGCGCGTTCCATGCCCTGTGCGAACTGCTCGCCCGACAGCATCCCGCGCTTGCCGAGTTCTTCGGTGCGGGCGATGACCTCACGCACCGCCCGTTCGGTGTTGGACACGGCGAGCGCATTGTCGAGCCCTTGGGCCAGCAGACGGCCGGTGTCGGTCGAGTTCGCGCCGAGCGCCTGCAACGACTTCTGCAGCGCGTCGAGGTCGTTCAACGCGCTGCTGGTGGCAGCCGAGAATCCGGTCGCGAGTTCGGCCGCGCTGGTGCCGGCGCGCGTCAGCGATTCGGTGGCGACGGCATCGAGCGCGGCTTTGAGCCGGCGGGCACCCTGCTCGCTGTTGTCGAAGGCCGCGCGGGCGTTCGTCTCGAACACGCCCAGGTCAACCCCCTGCAGCGCATCGGCGATCGTCTGTTTGATCTGCTCGCCGGTCAGTTCGCCCTTCTGCCCGAGCGCATCGAGCGCGGCGCCGGCCTGCTCGATCCCTTGGATGCCGCTGCCGAGTTCGAGCGCCTTGCCGAGCTTGTCGATCGCCTCGGCGGTCGAGCCGCCCTTTGCGATCACGCCGTCGAAGTCGGCGACGAGCTTCTTCGCCTCCGTGCCCAGGCCGAGCGCGGCTTCGGCCGCAAGCTGCGTCTTCTGCGCAAGTTCCGCCTTGGCCTGGATGTTGGCCCGCGTCGCCGCTTCGTCGGCGCGCATCTTGAGTTCGGCCTCTTCGAGGGCTTTGCCGTGCCCCATCAGCTTGGCGGCCGACTCGCCGATGTAGGTGCCCAGGCCCTTGAACGCGTCGCCGAGCGCGCTGACGGCCAGGGTGCCGCCGGCAACCACCGCGCCGACCGCCCCCAGCCGGCTCACGCCCGCCATCAGGCCCGCCATGCGGCCAGTCGTCTGCACAGCGGCCGTGCCCATCCCTCCGATCCCGGCAGCCGAGGCGGCGGACGCCGCAGCGTTCGCGCGCTTGGCCGCGGCGTTGGCGACTGTCACGACCGTGTCGGCTTCGAGGGCGGCGCTCGCGACACGGATCGCTGACGCCTTCTCCATGAAGAACTGCGCGAGCTTGAGCGCCTGGTACGCTGCCCACGCCTTGCCCGCGGTCACGAGGATGCTCCCGAGCGTGTCGAGGTTGTGGGCGATCGCGTTGATCGCGCCGGCCGCCTTGCTACTCACGCCGTTGGCCTTGTCGACCTCGCCAACGTAGCGGGTCCACTCGGTGCTCAGGTTTTGCAGCGCGCGTCCGACGGTGGCCGGCAGCTTCTGGAACTCCGTCTGCACCGCGCCGGCCTGCCCTTGCAGTGCCTGGATCACGGTCTGCGAGGTCAGCTTTCCGGCTTCTGCGAGCTTGCGCAGCTCGCCGGTCGTCACACCCAGGCCATTAGCCAGGGCTTGGGCCAGGCGCGGCGCCTGCTCCATCACGCTGTTGAACTCTTCGCCGCGCAGCACACCGGATTGCAGTCCCTGGATCAGCTGCTGGATGGCCGCCTGCGACGACTCGGCACTCGCGCCGCCGATCTGGATCGACTGGTTGATCGTTTCGGTCAGGGCCAGCGCGTCGCGGCTCGACAGGCCAATCTGCTTGCCGGCCTGCGCGAGCCTCACAAAGAGCGTGCCGGTTTCCTCGACGGCGCTGTTCGTGCGCGTGGCCACGTCGAACACACCCTGGAATGCCGAATCGAACGCAGCGCCCTCGCCCGTCACGAGCCGGATGCGCGCGGCCAGGTTCGCGTAGGCGTCGGCCGTCTTCGCCACGTCACTGATCATCCCACCGAGCAGTTGTCCGCCGATCGCAGCGCCTGCGATGTTGCGGATCGTGTTCAGTTGCGAATGGATGTCGCGCAGGCCGTCGCCGATTGCCTTGTTCGCGCGAACTTGCTTGTCGGCCGAGCCCTGTGCGGCCTCTCCCGTCTCGCGGTAGGCGGCGGACGCCCGCTTCAAGTCTTGTGCCAGCCCGGCCTCGGCGGTCCGCGCCTGCTTCGTCGCCTCGGCCGCCGCGGTGACAGCGGCTTGCTTGTCGCGCAGCGCGGCGCGCTGATCGACGATCGCAAGGCGCGCGGCGCTGATCGCCTGGGCTTGAGCCTTCTCGTCGGCGACGGCACCGCCCGCGACGGCGCGCAGGCGGTCCAGCGCATCGCGCTTCTCATCGAGGGCACGCTTATTGGCGGCCAGGTCGGCGCGGGCCTCGGCTTCGGCCTTGCCGAATTCCTGGGTGGTGTCCTTCGCGTCCGCCAGTTCCCGGACCAGCCGCTCGACGGCGGGCGCCGCCTGATCCCCTGCCGTGCCGAGGCTGCCGAGGTCGTCGGCGAGCTTGCGCAGCTCGCTCGAGCCGGCGGTCTCGATGCCGACGCGTAGCTTCACATCGCGGGTGTTGTCAGCCATGGCTGTTTACTTGCGGCGGACGCGCTTGATCGCCTGCGCGATGATCTGCCCGACTAGCGCGTAACCGGAGTCACCCATGTGCACGCGGTCGTCCGCCGTGCCATCGGATCGGTGGTACACGCCGGCAGCATCGAATGCGGTCGTTGACCAGTCGCCACCAGCGTAAAGTGATTTCCAGGGCTCGTGCGCCGCCAGGTCCACGAACTGATCGCTGTAGCTCCGGTAGTTCGCGCGCAGCAAGTTGTTCGCGGCGATCATGGCCGCCATGCGCTCGTTGCTGATCGTCGTGGTGGTGCCTGCGGCAGCCGGGATCAGGCCAACCGTGATGATGTAGAGGCTCCGCCCAGCGGAAGCAGCGGCGGCCCTGCGGGAGTTGCAGTAGCTGACCCATTGCGCATGAGCGGCCGCAGCGTCCCTGCCGTTCGTGGAGACTTCGTTCGTGAACTCCCACCCGATCAGCACGTTCAGCTTTCCGGCTGCGAGGTTCGGGTCGATGACGCTCGTGGCGGTCGTCTTCATCCCCTGAATGGACTGGCCGCCGACGCCGTTGTTCGCAACCGCAATCCCAAGCAGCCCCTGGGCCACGTCGGTCCAGCGCGCCGCGTTGCTGCTGGTGCCCGTGCCAGCCGTCAGGCTGTTGCCGTGGGCCAGCACGTTCATGGCCGCCGAAGTGATCGGCGCGCGCGGGTAGTTTCTCGGGCCCATGGTCAGACGTTGCGACCCATCGAGGTCTGGAACGCCTGCAACAGCGTGTAGAGCGTGCTGGCCTCGGTGTTCGTCATGGTGCCGTCGTCGACCCAGTACGCGGCCACGCGTGAGCCGGTGGCCAGCACCGAGGTGGTGGTCGGGCCGGCCGTGGCGTTCTGCACGTACAGGTAGAGCGGCACGGTACCGGCCCCCGGCGTCGTGCTGGTGGTATTCGTGCCCACGCTTGCACCGTTCTTCAACAGCACCTCGTCGGTCGCGCCGCGCCGGATCGCGTGGTATGCGCCGGCCACGAGCCCGCCAGTGGTGGCTGCGCCATTGGCCGTGCCGCCGGTCAAGGCAGACACGGCGCCAGACGACGATGCGCCTGCAGCGCTGCGGTTGCCGCAAACCCGGAACACGTCGGTCGCCGAAGACGTGCCAATCAGGCACCGCGCTGTCGTATCGGATGGCTGCGCGGTCCGCAAGTAGGCGCCGAAGCCCAGGGCCACTGTGGATGGCGTCACCCCGGTGTTGATGTACGAAGTCGACGTGGCGTTGGACCACCCAAGTGCGGGATCGAAAGTCGGCGAGCCCACTGCCGCAGCATTGGCACCTATCAGCGACACCAGAGATCCAGCAAGCGTGTCTTGGCATGCGAGGTTGATCGCGGTGATCTTGCCGTGCAGGTTCGCCGAGCGCAGCCCACTGGCGAACGTGTTGACGTACCCCATGTGGGTCTCGTTCGGCGTCACGCCGGCAGTCGCAAGGGCGGCGCGGTAGGCGGTGGTGATCGCGTCTTCGGCCGGTGCGGGAGCGACCACGGACACCGGGTTCGCGTCCTGCCGCCAGGCAGCCAAGCGGCTGATCCCGTCGTATTCGACCCGCAGGGCATTGCGCACGCCGGCCGTGTTCAGGTACCCGAAGTCAGAACCATCGAGCACGCAGCCAGCCAGCACCGGCACGTTCACGCCGTCGGCGATCACGCTCATCGACGCCCAGGCGCCCAACGTCGAACCTGTGACGGTGATGGTCGTCGGACCCGAGACCGTCAGCGGGGCGTACACCCGGCCCAGCAACGAGTCGAGCGCGAGCGAGGTACCCGCCGAATGGACGCTGGACGCTTGGTTGGCAATCGCCGCCTCCAGGAAATCGAAATTGCCATCGAGTTCGGCGCGTGTGAGGCGCGATCCTTTCTGGCCGCGTTTGATCAGGGGCATCTGTTCAGTCCTATTCCACGTAATCCGGATCGACGTAGTCGTCGTCCATGTAGGCCACGGTGGCCTCGCTCGCCGCGCCGGCATCGCCCGCAATCCCCTCGCCTCGCACGATCAATCCACGGCGGGCCAGGTCGATGCGTGCGGCGGCATCCAGCCCCGTCAGGTCCAGCGCGTTCAGTTCGGCGTGGCCCACAAACGCGACAGCACGCGCGGTGCCGTTCCTTGCGGGCAGGCGCGTCACGAGCACCGCGTCAGCAGGCCCCGCCGCGCCGCCGGCTTCGTAGGCGGCAAAGCGCCGCACCCCGCCAACGCTGCCCGTCTCGGTGAGAATCCGCCCCGACACGAGGGTGGATCCGGTCTGCGTGACGAGAACATCAGCTCGGCTGCGATGGCCCCGTGCATTCGACAGGAAGACCGCGTGCACGCGTGGGGTGTGTTCACGCATGGCGGGGCACGCGATCAGCTCGCGCTGTCGAGCATTTCGACAACGAAGGGCTCGGTCTTGCCGACCGGCGTCTTCATGCGCCCGGACAACGGCAGCGTCGCGAAGTCATCCGACAGGAAGTCGAACGCCGCATCAGCCGCCACCACGCCTTCGTACACCTCGACGATGCATGGCAGCTTGTCGGCGAAGTTGATGCCGTCGAGCTTGAACTTCGCACGCACGTCGGTCTGCGTAGCGCCTCGGATTTTGGTGCCGGTGACCGCGTTGTAGGTGTAGTCCACCTGCACCGGCGTGCTGGTCGGGGTCGTGCTGCCATCAAGCAGCTTGATCCAGCCGAGCCGCCAGTTCACCGTGTAGTCGACGTCCTTGACGAGCAGCGCGCCACCGGCAGTCACGTTCACCGCGAAAGCGGCCTCAGCAACGTTGCGGTGCGCAAGCGTCACCCAAGCCCCTTTGACCAGCGTCACCGCTTCGTTCGTCGCGGAGCCTGCCGACTGGTTGATGGCGATGTTGGTTCCCAGCAGCGCGAGCGAGAGCGCCTCGCGATTGACTTCACCCAGTTCGACGGTGAAGTCACTGGGCTTTGGAAGGGTCACGGTCTCGATCGTCTGGCCGTAGGAATCCCGGCCCTTCGAGGTCGACTCCTTGGTCTCGACGTTCGGCTTCACCTCGAAGCGGGTGCATTCGTACGGGCCTTCGTATGGCTTGAACTGGCCCGTTGCCGAGTCATAGCGCGCGATGTAGAGGTCGCCGCCACCGAGAAAACCACGAGCAGACATTGCATGTCCTCCAAATCGTCGCGCGTTGATAGATGGCGGG
>CBIHPH010000087.1:0-18012 GCA_966212105.1 uncultured Rhizobacter sp. | reverse complement strand
CCGGTGTCGATGGCCAGGCCTCGGGCCGATTGCCCGTATTGCCATTCACCGCCCACCGCGCGGAAGTAGCTGGCACCGAGGAATGCCGCCACATCACGGACGGGATCGGTGTGGAAGTTCAGGCGAAAACCGGCGAAGCTGAGATCCGCGGGCAGCATGCCCGGCTTGAGGCCGGTCTTGCCGTAGTCGAACATGGCCGAGTCATAGGCCAGCTCCTGCGCTTGCCCACCGGCCACCTCGTACATGCGCACGGGCCGCTTGAAGAAGAGGCCGAGGTGAAAGAACTTGGCTTGAAACCGCGCGTCCTGGTCGGCCCAGAGCGCTCGGTCGGACCTGAATTGCAGCGACTGGTACTGGTCCCAGTCGAGTGCTGCAATCGAGGCCGGCAGCTTCCCGGAATGGGGCACATACGGCGAAGCCGACATGGCGCGGGCCTGCCCCTTGAGGGCAGCGAAATCGAATGGCTTGGGGCGCCCCAGCGGTTTCAACGCGGCAAAGGTTTCGGTCCAGTTGAGCCCGAGGCTGCCAGCGGTGACCATGGCGGCACCGCGGCCGAGGGAGCGGAGGAATTGGCGTCGTTTTTGCATTGCGGCGCAGTGTGCACAAATCCCGATGGGCCGACGGCGAAGCGGGTTTTTTTTGCAACGGCCTGACAGGCTCCTATCGACCGAGTTTCTCTCGGGACAGATGCAACAGCGCCTTCCCCGGTGTGGTCCGACGGGAGAACCGAATTTTCATTTCGATACTCTGCGGTGTGATCCACAAGTGCATGAACCCATGCACCCCGGCGCTCGCAACCCGTGTCAACGCTTTCTTCGCTTCGAGGTTCCGGCCGGAGGCAGCCACACGCTGGTCCAGAACTTCATCACCTCCCGAGCGCCTTGCGCAGCGATCAGCTTGGCCTGTCGAGAAGCCTCTGCGGCGGCCTGGGACCGCACATGGGATGCGGCCGCGTTGGCACCGCTCAGCCACATGCTGAGCAGAGGGTTCTTCTTGAGCCATGGGTTCTTCATCGCACACCTCCTGATGAAAAGTTCATGCTACGCGCGGGCCCGGGGTCAGTCTGTAGGATGACAGGCAGGCGGCCGCATGACCTCACATGCCGGCCCAGATGATCCGCCCTGCATCAGCGATCACTGCGTTGCGGACAGCGGGCGTTGCGTTTGCCGCCTCCGTCAGGTAAACCGCCACCACCACCGGTTCGCGGCCCTTGGCCCACACCACGCCGACGTCATTCAGGGTGCCATTGCCGCCGGCGCCAGTCTTGTCACCCAGGCGCCATCCTTCGGGCAGGTGCGCGCGCAGGCGGTCACCGCTCGTTTTCGTGGCCAGCATCCAGCTGGTCAGTCGCTCGCGTGATGGCGCGGACAATGCATCACCCAACAGGACTTTGCGCAGCGTGGCCACCATCGCCGCGGGCGTGGTGGTGTCCCGCTCGTCACCGGGGCGTGCCTCGTTCAACGTCGGTTCATCGCGGTCCAGCCGAGTCGTCGTGTCGCCCAGGGAGCGGGTGTAGGCGGTCAGCCCCGCGGGGCCGCCGAACGTGCCGAGGATGAGGTTTGCCGCCGCGTTGTCGCTCAGCGTGATGGTGGCCTCGCACAGGGCGGCCAGCGTCAGGGTGCGCCCCACATGCGCAGCCGTCACCGGCGAGTGCTCCAGAAGGTCACCGGCCTTGATGGGCACGGGGCGGTCCAGTCGCTCGACACCCGTATCCACGCGCTGCAGCACCAACGCGGCGGCCAGCCACTTGAAGGTGCTGCACAGAGGGAAGCGTTCGTCGAGCCGGTGCCCAAGGCAACGCCCGCTTCCGGTGTCGAGCACGGCCACGCCCAGGCGGCCGCCCACCGAGGCCTCCAGCCGTGCCCAATCTGCTTTGAACCCCAAGTTTTTCCGATCGGTGACGGTGGTTCCACATCCGGCGAGCGCCAGCGCGGCCGCGGCATTGAACAATCTGCGATCCATCGTGAAGTCCTTTCATGTAGTCAGTGCGGCGGCACGATAGCTTCGCCGGCCATGCCGGACAAACGACGATATCGAAGGAGAGCCATCAGAAAATCCATGGGCAGGCGCGCCACAATGGCCCGACCATGCAACTGCCCCTGAATGCCCTGCGCGCCTTCGAAACGGCGGCGCGCCACCTCAGTCTCACGCGCGCCGCCATCGAGTTGAATGTCACTCAGGCTGCCGTGAGCCAGCAGGTCAAGAACCTCGAGGACCGCCTCGGTGTGCCGCTCTTTCGCCGCCTTCCGCGCGGGCTTGCGCTCACCGACGAAGGCCTCGCGCTGCTGCCCGTGCTCGCCGACAGCTTTTCGCGCATCGGCGCCGTGCTGGGCCAGTTCGATGAGGGAAGGTTCCGCGAGGTGCTCACGGTGGCCGCCGTGGGCACCTTCGCCGTGGGCTGGTTGATGCCACGGCTCGACGCCTGGCGCCGGCAGCATCCCTTCGTGGACCTGCGCCTCTTCACGAACAACAACCGCGTCGACATCGCAGGCGAAGGGCTCGATTTCGCGATCCGCTTCGGCGACGGCGCCTGGCATGGCACCGAAGCCGATGCGTTGATGGATGCACCGCTCTCGCCCGTGTGCACTCCTGGCATCGCGGCACGGTTGCCCCTGCCGAGCGCCTTGGCCGGCGAATCGCTCCTTCGCTCGTACCGGGCCGATGAATGGGCGCGGTGGTTCGAAGCGGCCGGCGTGCCGTCTCCATGGTTGCGAGGCCCGGTGTTCGACTCATCGCTTGCCATGGCCGCAGCCGCCATGCAGGGTGCGGGCGTGGCGCTGCTGCCGCCGGCGATGTTCGCCGCAGACCTTGCCGAAGGCCGCCTCGTGCAGCCCTTCGACATCGAGGTGTCGACGGGTCGCTACTGGTTGACCCGGCTCAAATCGAAACGGCCCACGCCGGCCATGCGTGACTTCCGTGACTGGCTGCTGACGACGCTGTGACTGGCCTGCTGTTGCAAGCTAGAAGTGCATGGTGACCGCATCGGACACGCGATAGTCGGGCTCGACCACCGGCATCCACCGCCATTTGTCGAACGTGGTGCACGGGTGCGAGATGCCGAGGCCCACGCGCTCACCGACCACCGGCGCCACGCCCTCGTCGCCGACGTTCCATCGAAGGTAGGCGTGCTGGTCATTGAGCCTGTCGATGCGCCAGCTGGAGGGCACTGCAGTCGGCTGGCGAACGCCCCATGCGGCGCGGGCCACGGGCACAGGCATCGCGAAATCGAACGACACATCGCGCTTTCCCACGGCGAGGATGGCCAGGCCCGGTTCCGGCCTCGACTGGATCGCCGCCCAGACCTCCAGAGCAGGGCGCAGCGTTTCGTCGCAAGCACATCCGAGCCGCGCCTCGGCCGTGTGCACCATGCTGCGATAAAAACCGTGGTCGTGGGTCACGTAGCATCCTGATCGCAGCAAACCGCGCACGCGTTTGCCGAGGCGCGGCAGGAGACGGCCCGCCACGAGGTCGAAGATGGCCGAGCCGCCAGCGGACAACAGCACCTCTTCGGTATCGAACAGGCCTGAGCGGTCGCAGTACTTTGCGATGGCCTCCACGCGGTCCATCAACATGCGTGCGAATGGTTCATCCACCGCCGTATCGCCTTGCGCTGCGAGGCCCTCGTAAGATTCGATGCCGACCAGGTTCACCGCAGGGCTCGCATGCAGCGCGGCTGCAAGGGCCTCGGCCTCCGGCTCCGTGCGGCAACCGGTGCGCCCGCCGGGATAGCCCACTTCGAGCATCACTTCGAACGGCAAGGCGCCCGGATGACGCAACGACCACGACTCGATCAGTGCGAGCTGCGCCAGCGAATCCACCAGGAAGACCACGCGCAGTCCGGCATGCCCGTGCAGCAGCGACTGGATGCAGGTGAGATCGGCCTCGGTGAACACCTGGTTGGCGATGAAGGTGTTGCGCACCCCGGCGGCGACACCCACCGCCAGTTGCGTGACGGTGGCGAAGGTGATGCCCCATGCGCCCGCATCCAGCTGCCGCGCAAAGAGTTGTGGCGACATCGTGGTCTTGCCATGGGGGGCCAGATCGATGCCCCAGCCGAACGCTCGGCGCTGCATCCAGGCGAGGTTGTGCTCGAGCGCCTCGCGCTTGATGACCGCCAGCGGCAACGGAAGGTCTCCAGCAAGCACGTTCCATCCGAGCTCACCCACCTCGCTTCGCCGCAAGGGGCGATGCTGGTACGGAAAGCCCTTCAAGCCGGGCTGCAACAACGGGTCGAGCAGATCGTCTGGGGTCATCCCGACCATCATGGCATCTTTGAGATGGGGCCTTGCCTCCGCCAGTGCTTCACCCGAATCAAGCGGTCATGACAGGCCGGCCGTCACCTGTTTGCACACGTTGTGGCCCACGTCGGTGAGGCGCAACGTGCCGCCGTTCCATTCGAACCATTCGAGGCTGATGTAGTCTTCGATGTCCGATGGAGCGATGTCGGCGGCACGGCGGTTCTTCAGGAGATTCACCGTGTTGGGCAGGGAACTGCGCAGTGCTTCGCGCCGCGATGCGGACAGCGAACGTGAAAACGGGGACATGGATCAGTCTCCTGAGTAGTTGACCGACGATACCACTTCCCATTTGCCGCCTCTCGGCCCTTTCGGGGGAACAGCGCACGGAATGCTTCAGTAGCCGCGCTCACGCGAAACGAGCCCGCTCACGAGGGCGCCGCCTTCGAAGGCGGTGATCTTCGCGGCGATCTGCGCCACCGATTCGGAACGCAAGGTGACTGCGGAAACATGCGGCGTCAACACAATGTGCGGGTGGGTCCAGAACGGATGGTCCGGCATTGCAGGCTCGTTGCGACACACATCGAGCGTGGCGCCGGCCAATGTCCCTGCATCGAGCGCTGCAAGCAGGTCCGCCTCCACCACGTGATCGCCACGTGCCACATTGATGAAGTAAGCCGGCGCTTTCAATTGTGCGAAGACGCTGGCATCGATCAGGTCGCGCGTCTGCGGCGTCAGCGGCAGCATGTTGACGAGGATGCGTGTGCCGGACAGAAAGGGTGCAAATCCCGCTTCGCCCGCATGCACACCGGCTTCGTCGCGGGGCGTGCGGGTCCACGCCAGCACCGGGAAGCCCAAGGCCCGCACAGCGTTGGCCACCGCACGGCCCAGCACACCCATTCCGAGAATGCCCACCGGCCAGTCGGACTTGCTCTCGGGCGGCAAAGGCTGCCAAGTGCGGCCGGTCTGCAGCACCGCGTAGTCGTCGAAGCGACGCATGTGGCGCAAGATCGCATGCACGACGTATTCGGCCATTTGCGCGCCCATGCCGGCGTCTTCGAGGCGGACCACCTGCACACCCGGCTGCAATCGCATCGACAGCACCGAGTCCACCCCGGCGCTCGCGGCAAAGATGGCCTTGAGGCGCGTCTGCCGATCGAAGAACGCCTGGGGCGCGCGCCATACCACCGCGTAGTCCGCATCCTCTGCGTCAGTGCTCACCTGCGCGTCGGGCAAGGCCCGTGCGATGTCCGCCACCCACTGCGCGGCTTCGGCCGGCTCCGTGCCGATACTGCATGCAATCTTCATCGTGTCTTTTTTCGCTGTCTGGAGAGAACTTGCCCACGCGCCATGGCGCGGGCAAGCGCGTACGCCGCTGTGATGCCTCAACCGGCCAGGCCGGCTGCCCCCACCTTGGCCACTTGGGCATCCTGTTCGGACTTGACACCCGACACACCGATTGCACCCACGACGTGACCGTCGGCCAACACCGGTACGCCGCCTTCCAGCAGGCCGTTCATCGGCGCGGAGAGGAACGCGGTGCGGCCGTTGTTGATCATGTCTTCGTATGACTTGGTTTCGCGGCGGCCGAGCGCAGCGGCGCGCGCCTTGTCCACGGAGATGTACGCGGCCGAAGGCTGGCAGCCATCGAGCCGTTCGAGTGCAAGCAAGTGGCCACCATCGTCCGTGATCGCGATGGTGACGGCCCACTGATTGCGGACCGCCTCCTGGCGGGCAGCATCGAGCATGCGGGCGACTTCGGTCTGGGTCAGCACGGGTTTGGTCTTCACGGGTCGGGTGTCCTTCTGAGAATGCGGCGCAGTGTGCGCCGAGGGCGCATCATGCACTGTCTGCAAGCCAGAAGCTTCAGCGGCCCGGAAGCGGGGCCAGCGTGACGATGCGCCGCAGGGCATGGTCTGCGCTGCGTTCGCGGATGGTGCGCCTGTCGCCATCGAAACGGCATGTCTCGCTGTAGAGCGCCGGGGCGTCCTCCGATGCAACGCGAAACGCCCAGGCAAAACACTGCGTGCCAGCCGGGATGCGATCGTCGGTGTTGTCGGTGACGCCGGTGTTGGCCACGGCCACGTTGGCCGTGCTGCGGCGCAGGGCCCCGAGGGCCATCTCGCGGGCCACCTCTTCGCTCGTCAGGTTGAACATGTCGATCGTTTCGGCACGGACATCCAGGCAACGCTGCTTGGCCTCAGGGCTGTAAGTCACGAACGCGCACTCGAGGAGGTCGCCTGCGCCTTTGACGTCGGCCAGCGTCGCGGCGATCAAGCCGGCTGTGCACGATTCCGCCGTGACGAGCCGGAGTGACCGCTCGCGCATGAAAGCGGCGACCTCCTCAATGGAATGCGGAGCGTTCATGGTCGGCGTCGTGTTCGGTTTGCGCGCACAGCGTAAGTCGCGATGACCGCCGGGGGGAGCAGCGGTGTCCGCGACACGGCGTAGGACGACGTGAGATGTCGGAATGCATTGCCCGATTGGCGCGCATCGACATAATGGGCAAGACCGGACTCAGGGGGAGCCTATGCCGACTCGGATGGCCTTCAAGACCATCGTCGCAGGAACCGCGTCAATGGTGCTGCTTGCAGCGGCCGGCTGCGCGTCACCGGACGTCACTGGCTGTCGGGACAATGAGCCCACTGTGGTTTGCACGGCCGAAGGTCCGGTGCGCGGCATCCTGGACCAGGGTGTGTTGGCGGTCAAAGGCATCCCCTACGCCGCGCCACCCACGGGGCCGCGCCGCTGGCAAGCCCCTGCCCCTCCATCGCGCTGGACCTCCGTGCGCGACGGCAGTCGCTTCGGAGCCATCTGCCCGCAACTCGCCGGCGCCGACGTGGCCGGCGACGAAGACTGCCTCACCGTCAACGTGTGGTCCCCCCGCCCGGCCCCCGCACAACCCTTGCCGGTGATGGTGTTCTTCACCGGCGGCGGCAACCATGCGTTCTCGGGACAGGGCGCCGGCGTGTTCGGCGGCGTGCAGTACAACGGCGACCGGCTCGTACCCGAAGGCGTCGTGTTCGTCAGCTTCAACTATCGTCTGGGTGCACTTGGCTTTCTGGCGCACGAGGACACCGGCCCGAACGCCCTCACGGGCAACTACGGCAGCCTGGACCAGATCGCGATGCTGCGCTGGGTTCAGAAAAACATCGCAGCCTTCGGTGGCGATCCGCAACGGGTTTTTCTCTTCGGCACGTCAGCGGGCGGTGCCAACTTGTGCGCCCTGATGACGGCCCCGGCTGCGCGCGGACTCTTCCAGGGTGCGGCGATGCAATCGAGTGTGCCCACGGGATGCGAACTTCCCACGCTCGCCGACGTGCAGACCAGGGCGGGCGCACGCGTGGCACAGGAGCTCGGTTGCAAGGGTCCCGACGCAGCGTCGTGTCTGCGCGGCAAACCCATGGCCGACATCGTGCGAGCGGTGCCAGGCACGTTCGGGGTTTTTCCGCGCCTCTACGGACCCCATGTCGACGGCATCGTGTTTCCCGAGCAGCCGCTGGCGGCCATCCAGCGTGGGGCCTATTCGGCGATGCCCGTGATCGTGGGAAACACGTCAGAAGAAACGATGCAGTTCGTGGGCGGCCTCGGACCGGTGCCGGACGGGCGAAGCTACGAGGCAGCAGTGCGCAAGGTGTTCGGTGCATCGGCCGATCGCATCCTGGCCCGTTACCCGGTCACGGCCTATCCGACGGCCCGCGATGCGCTCGTTCGCGCCACCACCGACGGCTTCTTCACTTGCCAGTCGCGGCGCGTGGCCCGCGTACTGGCCGGCTCGCAGCCGCAACCGGTCTACCGCTACCTCTTCGACCATCGCCTCGAGAACGACCCCGAGCAGCGTGCGCTTGGCGTGACGCACACCATCGAGCACCCCTTCTTCTTCGCCTGGCAGGGCCAGTACCGCCCCACCGAGGCGGATCTGGCGATTCAGCGTGTGCTCGTGGGGCACTGGACAAGGCTTGCGCGTGAGGGCACGCTAACATCATGGCTTCCCGGTGGAGATGCGTATATGCGCATCTCCGATCACCGGCAATTGACCCGCGACGACGATGCACATTGCGATTTCTGGGACACGGTGACACTGCCATGGCCACACCTTTGACCACAGTGTCACGCCGCGCCTTCCAGGCTGCGCTGCTCGCCGCCCCCTTTGGCGTACGGTCCGCCGATGGCAAGCCGGTACTGCTGGGCATCGACGGTGAGTTCGGGCTGCAAAACAGCACCTCGGCGCAGGCGATCGAGCTCGGCGTGCGCGTGGCCGTCGATCAGATCAACGCGCGCGGGGGCGTGCTCGACGGGAGGCCGCTTTCCATCGTCACGCGCGACCACCGTTCCATCCCCGCGCGCGGCATCCAGAACATTGCCGAATTTGCCGAGATGCCCAATTTGGTGGCCCTCTTCGGCGGGCGCTTCAGCCCGGTCGTGATCGAGCAGCTGCCCGCGCTCAAGGCCGCCAAGGTGCCGTTCCTGGCCGTGTGGTCCGCGGCCGATGCCATCGTCGACAACGGCAGCACGCCCAATTACGCCTTCCGCCTGTCGTTACGCGACAGCCTGGCCATGCCGTTCATGATGGAAGCGGCGCGCAAGCGCGGCATCGAACGCGTGGGGCTGCTGCTCACGAACACCGCATGGGGCCGCAGCAACCTTGCGGCAGTGCGCGCTTATGAGGCCGACCACCAGACCCCACGGGTGGTCAGCACCGCCTGGTACAACTGGCAGGAGCAAACGCTCGTCGACAAATACAAGCGCCTCGTGAAGCTCGGTGCACAAGCCATCCTGCTCGTGGCCAACGACGATGAAGCGGCCACCCTGGTCCGCGAAGTGGCCGCGCTCATGCCAGGGGAGCGCGTGCCCATCCTGAGTCACTGGGGGGTGACGGGGGGGCGGTTTTTCCAATTGGCCGGCCCGGGGCTGAAGGATGTGGATTTCAGCGTGATCCAGACCTTCAGTTTCTTCAACGCCGCCAAGCCCGAACTTGCGAGTTTCCTCGCAACCGCCAAGGCCTACGGCATCACGCGCATCGAAGACATCGAAAGCCCCGTGGGCACGGCACACGCATACGACATGACCCACATCCTCGCGAAAGCGATCGACCTTGCGAAAAGCACCGATCGCCCTGCCATTCGCGACGCACTGGAGCAGGTGCGATTTCACCAAGGCATCGTGCGGCGCTATTCGCCGCCGTTCACGCCCACGCGCCATGAGGCGCTCGGTCCGGCGCAATTGTTGATGGCTCGCTACCGGGACGATGGCGTGCTCGTGCCCGCAAACGACTGACATGAATCACCGCAGCTGGTGGCCCGCCAGCCTTGTTCGCCGCTACGCACTCGCCACGGCCGGTCTCGCCGCGGCGGCGCTGCTGCTCACGTCCCTTGGTTCCTGGTGGTTGATTCGTCAGCAGAACGAGAGCGCCATCGAACAACTCGCACAGCGGGAGCGGCAATACCGGGCCGAGGCGGTCGGCAACGATTTGCGCGCGTTGTCCGCTCGCATGGCAGAGGTGTCCGCGAGCACCCTTCTGGCCACGGGTCTCGTCGACAGCGCCGGCCGCGAGACCTATCTGGCGCCATTCCTCAACGGGATCCGGCAGATCAACGGCATCCCCGTGCAGCTCACCTTCACCGACTACCGGGGAACCGAGATCGCCAGCAACGACGCCAGTTCGTTCACGCCCGAGCAGATCGCCTGGTTGCGCGCGAACCTCGAACAGGCGCAGGCGGCAGCCACCATCTTCGCGTCACCGAAGGGCGACGAACTCGTGGCCGTCGAGCCCATGCTGTACGCCCGCACCGCATCGCCCGAAGGGGCGGTGCTGTACAAGGTGGCACTGCGGGACCTGAACGCCGGCCCGTCGGTGCAGCTCGAATGGGGCCCGAGGGAGGACGAGGCCGCAGCGGACACCTCCCCGGTGCCCGTGCCCGCCGTGTTCCAACACCTGCATTTCCGCGTGAAGGCGCGCGAGGGCACGCAAGCCACCTCGCCCTCACCGGGGTTGCCCTATGCCCACATCGTGCTCGTCACCGTCGGGCTTTTCACGGTCATCGTGATTGCCGGCCTGAACCTCGCCCGCGTTCTCACACGCGACCTGCGGCAGCTGGAGTCCTTCACCGCCCGGCTGTTCGAGGGGGACCTCGGCACGGAACGCGCGCCCGAGGGCAGCAGTGCCGAAGTGGC
The DNA here is from genome assembly GCA_966212105.1 of uncultured Rhizobacter sp. GTDB lineage: Bacteria > Pseudomonadota > Gammaproteobacteria > Burkholderiales > Burkholderiaceae_C > Rhizobacter. The sequence goes on along the minus strand of CBIHPH010000087.1, from coordinate 7,603 downwards.
CGCGCTGGCCCGTGCCATCAATGGCATGCTGGACCGCCTCAACCTGCAGCACATCACCCTGCTCAGCGAACAGGCCAAGCTCACGCGCCTGACCAGCGAACTGCAGGCCGCTGACCGGCGCAAGGACGATTTCCTTGCGATGCTGGGACATGAGTTGCGCAACCCGCTCGCCCCCATCAGCGCCGGTGCCCAGCTGCTCAACAAACTGCCCGGGACCGACCCCCGCATTGTGCGCACGAGCCAGGTGATCTCGCGTCAGGTGGGCCAGATGACCAAGATCGTCAACGACTTGCTCGACGTGTCACGCGTGAACCGCGGCCTGATCACGCTCGAGCGTGTGCCGCTCGATGTGGCCGATGTGGTGGCCGCCGCCGTGGAGCAGGTCAAGCCGCTGATCGAAACACACGGCCACACGCTGACCGTCATGCCGCCCATCGAAGCGGTGCGCGTGACCGGTGACCATGCCCGGCTGGTGCAGGTACTGAGCAACCTGCTGACAAACGCGGCCAAGTACACGCCCAATGGCGGCCACATCGTCGTCCGGTTCGGAGGGACGCCCAAAGAGGCCGTGCTCGAGGTGACCGACGACGGCATGGGGATCACCCCCGAGCTGATGCCCGAGATCTTCGAACTCTTCACGCAGGGCTCGCGTGGCGCCGATCGTGTGCAAGGTGGCCTCGGCTTGGGCCTGGCGCTCGTGAAAAACCTGGTCGAGCTCCACGGCGGCACCGTGCGCGCCGACAGCGCCGGCGAAGGGCGCGGCGCCACGTTCACTGTGCGGCTGCCGCGCATTGCCGAACAACCGCTGTCAACGCTACCCACTCCTCCACGCACGGTCAAAGTGCCGCCGCGCCGCATCCTCGTGGTCGATGACAACGTGGACGCCGCCCGCACCCTGGCCGACTGGCTCAAGCTCGAGGGCCACACCGTGTACGTCTTCTTCGATGGCCCGAGCGCTCTCGACTTCGAGGCGCCCGATCACATCGACGCGTTCGTGCTCGACATCGGCCTGCCCGGCATGGATGGGCGCGAGGTCGCCCGGCGGCTTCGGGCCCGGCCCGACACATCGCATTCGCTGCTGATCGCCCTCAGCGGCTACGGGCAGGCTGCGGACCTGGAACGGTCCGCCGCCGCAGGCTTCGATCATCACCTCGTCAAGCCGGCCGATCCGCAGGCATTGCAGCATCTGCTGGCCCAGGCCTGAACGCCTTACTGGTGTGCCTCAGGCGCCGTCAGCACGCCGTTTCTTGCTGAGCAATTGCCAGATGCGTTCGACCATGGCGTTGCTGTTGTCGGCCGACCGGTGAAGGCGGATCTCCAGCGTGCAGTTCCACCGGGCAGGGCCCGCCGCGACCACACGCCCTTCGGCGACTTCGCGGCGAACACAGCTCTCCGGAAGCCATCCGAGCCCGTGACCTTCGAGCACCATGGCTTTGAGCGATTCGGCCATGTGGGTGTCGAATGAGCGCGCCAGGTGGCAACGCTCGCCTGCGCTGAGCAGAATCATCTCCACCACCGGCCCGAGATAGGTGCCGGAGGCATAGGACAGGAACGGCACCTCCGCGTCCGCACGGCCAGGCAGCCGGTGCATCGGCCGCCCGTCATCGCGCGTGGCCGAGAAAGGGCGCATCGCCTCGGTGGTGAGGGTGAGATGGGGGAAGCGACTGGGGTCGAGCAGCACCGGCAGGTGAGGATGGTGGTACACGATGAGCAGGTCGGTCGCACCTTCCATCAGCGCGCCCGCACCTTCTGCCGCGTTCACCGCGCCCACGTGGGCCACCACATTGCCCAGCGTTTGCTTGAGACCGCTCAGCCACTGCGGGAAGAACGTCACGGAAAGGGTGTGCGCCACGGAAAAGCGCACAGCGTCTTCGGTGCGTGGTGCCTGCCCGCGAAGAATGGTGCGCATCTCGTACGTGCGGTGCAACACATCGGCAGCAAAGCCACGAAAAATGCGACCTGCCGGAGTCAGTTGAACGCCCTGCACCCGGCGGTCGATGAGTTCGACGCCCAGCCACTCTTCCAGGGACTGGATGTGCCGGCTGAAGGTGGGCTGCGAGACGTTGCGCCGTTCGGCAGCGCGCGAGAAAGCCCGCGCATCGGCAAGGGTGAGAAAGTCTTCGACCCATCTGATTTGCATGACTTGCCGCCCCGTTTCGGTTTCCGTGGGGATGTTATGCGATTTATGAATCAAGTGGCCGGGATCTGGGGCACCCCCCGTACGATCCGCCCCGACCGCACTCCGGCAACCTTCCGATTGGCAAGCCACCATGACCCTCAAGACCGAACGCAACGAGCATGACCTCCTGGGCGACCGCAGCGTCCCCGCCGACGCCTACTACGGCGTGCACACGCTGCGAGCCGTCGAGAACTTCCCGATCACCGGCTTGCCGATCTCGATCTACCCTGAACTGGTGAACGCCCTGGCCTCCATCAAGCAGGCCGCGGCACTGACCAACCGCGACCTGGGACTGCTCGATGCCCGCCGGACCGACGCCATCGTCAAGGCCTGCATTGAAGTCCGCGAAGGCCGCCTGCACGAGCAGTTCGTGGTCGACGTCATCCAGGGTGGCGCGGGCACGTCCACGAACATGAACGCCAACGAGGTGATCGCGAACCGCGCGCTGGAGATCCTCGGGCACGAGAAGGGCGACTACGCCGAGCTCCATCCCAACGAGCACGTGAACATGAGCCAGAGCACCAACGACGTGTACCCCACGTCGTTGAAGTTGGCCGGCTACTTCGGCATCTTCCAGCTGATCGATGCCATGGAAGTGTTGCGCAAGGCTTTCCACGAGAAGGCCGTCGAATTCGCAGATGTGCTGAAGATGGGCCGCACTCAGCTGCAAGACGCAGTGCCCATGACCGTGGGGCAAGAATTCTCGACCTACGTGGTGATGCTCGAGGAAGACATCGCACGCCTGAAGGAAGCGGTGCTGCTCATCCGAGAGATCAACCTGGGCGCCACGGCCATCGGCACGGGCATCAATGCGCATCCGGACTATGCCCGCCTGGTATGCCAGCACCTGGCCGACATCACCGGCATTCCGCTGCTCACGGCCCCCAACCTGGTGGAAGCAACGCAAGACTGTGGCGCTTTCGTGCAGCTGTCGGGCGTGCTCAAGCGCGTCGCGGTGAAGTTGTCCAAGGTCTGCAACGACCTGCGCCTGCTCGCCTCCGGGCCGCGTGCCGGCCTGGGCGAAATCAACCTGCCCCCCATGCAGGCGGGCTCATCGATCATGCCCGGCAAGGTGAACCCGGTGATCCCGGAAGTCGTCAACCAGATCGCCTACGAGGTGATCGGCAATGACCTGACCATCACCTTCGCAGCCGAAGCCGGTCAGCTGCAGCTCAACGCTTTCGAGCCCATCATCGCGCACAGCCTGTTCAAGAGCGTCACCCACCTGCGTGCGGGCTGCCTGACCCTGGCCGAGCGCTGCGTCAAGGGCATCACGGTCAATCGGGAAGCGCTGCGCGAGAGCGTGCGCAACTCGATCGGCCTGGTCACCGCGCTCAATCCGTACGTTGGCTACGCCAATGCGACCCAGATCGCACAGGAAGCGCTGACGAGCGGCCAGAGCGTCTACAACCTCGTCCTGGACAAGGGACTGCTCACGAAGGCCCAGCTCGACGAGATCCTGAGGCCCGAAGTGCTCACGCAGCCGCGCGAGCTGGTGAGCCTTCAGTAAATCCATCACACAAAAAAATCGAGGACAATCCGCCGCCATCGAATTGTCGATTGCGCGGATTCGGCTCGTCAGAGCCAGTGCGCAACGACGCCCGGCAACGCCCACCGTTCCCCGGTGAGCCTGGAGACAAAACATGAAACTCAACAAACTGACCACGTGGATTCTGATCGCACTGGTACTCGGCATCACCGTCGGCTACCTGTGCAACACCATGGCGCCCACCCCGGCTGCCGCCAAGGAAATCGCCGGCTACTTCTCGGCCGTGACCGACATCTTCCTTCGGCTGGTGAAGATGATCATCGCCCCGCTCGTGTTCGCAACACTGGTGTCGGGCATTGCGAGCCTCGGTGACACCAAGACGGTGGGCCGCATTGGCGCCAAGGCCATGGGGTGGTTCCTGACGGCGTCGCTCGTGTCGCTGGCGCTGGGCCTGTTCTGGGCCAACGTGCTGCAACCTGGCCACGGCCTGCAACTGCCGTTGCCCGAGGCTGGTGCGGCCACCAACCTCAAGGTGTCGTCCCTGAACTTCAAGGACTTCATCGTCAACGTCTTCCCGAAGAGCATTTTCGATGCGATGGCCGGCAACTCGGTGTTGCAGATCGTGGTGTTCTCGCTGTTCTTCGGCTTTGCCCTCAACGCCATCAAGAACAAGACCGGCAAGACGATCATCACCTCTATCGAAGAACTGGTGCACGTGATGATCAAGGTCACCGACTACGTCATGCTCTTCGCGCCGGTGGGTGTGTTCGCCGCAGTGGCAGCCGCCATCACCGCGCAAGGGTTGGGCGTGCTGGTCACGTACGGCAAGTTCATGAGCAGCTTTTACCTGGGTTTGGCGTCGCTGTGGCTGGTGCTGGCCGCTGTGGGCTACCTCTTCCTGAAGGGCCGCATTTTCACGCTGCTGGGGCTGGTGAAAGAGCCGACCATGATTGCCTTCTCCACCTCGAGCAGCGAAGCCGCCTATCCGAAGACGATAGAGCAGCTTGAGAAGTTCGGTGTCAAGGACGAGGTCTCCGGCTTTGTGCTGCCGATGGGCTATGCCTTCAACCTGGACGGCTCGATGATGTACATGACCTTTGCCATCCTCTTCATCGCGCAAGCGTACGGCGTGGAAATGTCGTTCGCCACGCAGCTGTCGATGCTGCTGGTGCTGATGGTGAGCAGCAAGGGCATGGCTGGCGTGTCGCGCGCCTCGCTCGTGGTGATCGCCGCCACGCTCCCCATGTTCGGCCTGCCGGAAGCCGGCTTGTTGCTGATCATGGGCATCGACGTCTTCCTCGACATGGGCCGCTCCGCCACCAACGTCATCGGCAACAGCATCGCGACCGCCGTCGTGGCCAAGTGGGAAGGCAAGTTGGGCCCAATGGTGTCCGAGGTGGAACCAACGGTCGGACAAGCAACGCCCCAACCGGTCCCTGCAGCGCGCAAGCGGTCCGAAGCGGTCGTTTGATAGAGGGCAGGCCGGCGCATGGCGCCCGTGCCTGCCACCCCTTTCGGCGGGCACACCCTCGGCGCGGCTTCGGCCGATGGGGGTGGGCCGCCGTTTTCGTTTGACTTGCCGGCCCCGCAGCGGTCCGTCACCTCGCCTCCATGGTCGGCAGCCCGGGCCGACTTGCGCCTTCGGCAAGCTCGGGCCCTCCCCTCGCGGCAATTCCGTTTACAAACGTTACCGCCACCCACAAGCAAAGCGCGGCCAGATCCGTACGCTCGCCACTGTGATTTTTTCCGCGAACTGGAGATTTCGTCGATGCGTACTTTTCTTGCGGCAGCCTTGCCCTTGACCTTGTTGATCGGCTGTGCCGAATCCGGCCCGAAGGCCGAACAGCCCCCGAGTGCAGTGGCCGTGCTCCGCTCGGCCGATGGCCGCGAAGCCGGCCGCGTTGCACTGACCCAGACACAGGCCGGCGTTCGCTTGCAGGCCGATGTGAGCGGGCTCACGCCTGGACAGCACGGTTTTCATATCCACGCGAACGGCGTCTGCGAATCCACGACCGATGCCAACACCGGCAAGGCGGTGGCCTTTGGCGCGGCTGGCAGCCATTTCGATCCACACGCCACCAAACATCACGGCGCACCGGGTGACGCGCCGACGCAATCGCACGCCGGCGAATTGCCCAACCTGGTGGCCGACGCCAACGGACGCGCCACCCTGCAATACACCCATGCGCATGTGACGCTGACCGCAGGTGAGCGCTCGGTGATGGGCCGCTCGCTGGTCGTGCACGCGGACCCGGACGACTACACCACCAACCCCGCCGGCAACTCGGGTGCCCGTGTGCTGTGCGGGCGCATCGAGGCGGCCACTGGCACGAAGTGATGGTCCAGGGTAGATTCCGGGGTCGTCCTACACGCATCCGACGGTGCATGCGGGACGATAGGGCACCTCGCTGCAGTTGACGCGAGCGGTGTCGCGGTGGGGACGGGGTCCTCGCCGTCTCCGTACTCGTCTACTCGGGAGTCAACCGTGACTGTGTCCGTTTTCGATTTTGGAGAGCTGTTCACGTTGAGCGTTCGCCCCGTCGTCGGGGCGGCAGTCAAGCGCGGGCTTTCTTTCTATTTCGACTACCCCGGCGCACCCACGTGCGTCCATGGAGATGCGCAAGGGTTCCAGCGCAGCATCTATCGCGTGGTGTCTGCCGCAAGCCGCACCTTGCGCCGTGGCGCGTTGATCGTCGCGGGCGACGTTGTCGAAAGCCCGGCCGACGGGTTCATCGACCTTCGCATCCACGCCGCCGTGTCGGGCGAACGCAAATCCACCGCGAGCATCGACGAACTGCTGGCCGAGCTCCACCTGACCAAGGTACAGGAATCCCCGGACGGCAACCAAGTGGTGTCGGCCCGCGGTACCTGCCCTGTGATCGGCGCCGACTTGCGGTATCGATGCGTTCCGAGCGCCGGCATCCTTCTGGACTTCAGCCTGCGCCATCCAGGTGTGCTTCGAAACGATCTGCGGCTGCCGAATGCGCGCGGCAGCCGGGCGCTCGTGCTGCACAACGCGCGCATCCCCGTCCAGGGTCTGAACCGGCGCTTGCTGCGCCTCGGCTGGCAGGTCAGCCTGTTCGATACGGAGGCCGCCTTCCAGGAGGCCTGGGCGCAGGACGACGGCAGTTGCCGCCTGGTCATTGTCATCGAATCGGGACAACTGAACCTCGCGGAACTTGCGCGCATCAGTGCCACGCTGTCTGACGCCGACGACCCCTCGTCATGCATGTACGTCTATGCGGTGGCCACGGGGTCCGCTGCCGCAGGGGCCCAGGTGCCACCGGGCTGGGTCTTGCACACCATGCCCTTCCTGCCGTCCGAACTGTGGGACTTCACGCGGCGTGCGGACCCCGACGGGGATGACGTCCACGAACATTCGCGTCCCACGCCGCTGCCTGCATCGCACCGCCCTCGGGTGCTCGTGGTCGATGACGACGAGGTCAACCGCGTGATCGCCTCGGGGCTCTTGCAGATGATCGGCTACGAGGCCTTGTCCGTCGGCAGCGGGGACGAAGCCATCGCGATCTGCCAACAGGTCGCCCCCGATGCCGTGCTGATGGACATCAACATGCCAGGCCGCGACGGCTACGAAACCACCGCGGCGCTGAAACGGCTGCAGCAGCTCGGAGGCATCCCGCCGTTTCCCATCATTGCGGCCACCGCGGCCGGCACGCTGGCGCGGTCGATGGAACGCGGCCTCGACGGCCATTTGACCAAGCCGCTGCTCGCGGAAGAATTGCGCACGCAGTTGAACCGTGCGCTGCAGGGGCTTGCCACCGGGCTCTGATCGCCTCTCATGTCATACCGGCGAACGCCGGTACCCACTCGCCGCAGTGGGCCCCGGCTTTCGCCGGGGTGACATTTTGTTCAAGCACCGCACGCCCCGCACGTCATACCGGCGAACGCCGGTACCACTCGCCGCAGTGGGCCCC
>CBIHPH010000086.1:0-18079 GCA_966212105.1 uncultured Rhizobacter sp. | reverse complement strand
GGCCCGTGCCCAGGCGGGACATCGATGCGGACAGCGATTTCTGGGTGCTGCCGACGGAGTTCTGTGCGGACAGTGCGGCGGCGTTGGTGTGAAGGCTCAGCATGAGAACGCTCCTGGGGGTTGGTTTCAGGGCATCGACTGCTTCGTTGCCCTCCACCTCACAAGGCGGCCGATGCGGCACGCAAATTAAGCGTCGCAAACAGAAAGTCGCGCGAAGCCCCCTCCATGTTCATTGACCTCCCGTACCGCAGATGACTTAAGTGATTAATTTGTTGCGCAAATAGTTACATATGCACTTAATCGCGGGGGGCCTTCTTTCCGGCAGCACGCCAACAATCGCGTCTCATTCTGTCCAGATGGAGCAAGGCATGAGGAAAGTGTGGGTTGGTCTGCGGCATTCGGCGACGGTGTCTTTGCTGGCATTTCTGACCGCTTGCGGGGGCGGGGGAGGCAATGGTGGAGAAGGGGCCACGGCGAGCACCGCCGGCGAGAACTCGACGAGCGGACAGATGCCAATTGGAGAGGCACCGAATGCTGACCCTGCTCCGACGAACCATCCCAGCGGTCTGTACTGGAGTTGGGGTTACGACATGGTGCCGTTTACCAACCCGGCTACAGGCTTCACTCAGTACTACCGTGTGTTCAAGTACACCCACGTCAAGTACTTCGATAACGGTCTGGTCTACATCGGTCCGCCGACACCCGACTTTGACAAATTGACATGCGTTGCGCGAAGCCAGGACGCCGACGGCAACGGTCTGTGCGTGCCTTACGCGGTCAGCAACAGTCAGATCAGCATCGATGGCGAATCGGCCGTCCCGCTGCAGCAGAGCACCGACGGCTGGACCATCGATGGTTATCTGCACAGGCCCTTGCTGCCTCTGCACGATTTCAAGCTCGACGGCTCATACACCTCGCGCACCTGCTATCGCGTGCTCTGCACTCGGGCAACCTTTGTATTCCGGCCCGACGGCACCTTCACCGCCTCGCGGTCCAACACCTATGCCAACACCATTGGCGACTCGTTCGTGGGCGGTGGTGGCGGCGCAGCCGATCAGGTGGGCACTTACAGGATCGAAGGCCACGCCATCACGATGACCTTGCCAGGCGCTCCGGGCGGCCGCATGTTCTTTTTCATCGACGGCGACTCGATTCAGATCGCCGAAGACAGATTCGCCAAAGACTAGCGTTGGCAAACGCCCGGTCAAGCCGGGCGTTCCAGCGCTCGCCGTAGCTTGTCTGTCAAAGCACTTCCGAGGCGAAGTCGGCCAGGCGTGAGCGTTCGCCTCGGGCCAGCGTAACGTGCCCGCTGTGCGGCCAGCCCTTGAACCGGTCCACCGCGTACGTGAGCCCGGAGCTGCCTTCGGTGAGGTAGGGCGTGTCGATCTGAGCCAGGTTGCCCAGGCACACGATCTTGGTGCCCGGGCCGGCGCGGGTGATCAGCGTCTTCATCTGCTTGGGCGTCAGGTTCTGGGCTTCGTCGATGATGACGAACTTGTTGAGGAAGGTGCGCCCGCGCATGAAGTTCAAGCTCTTGATCTTGATCTTGCTGCGCACCAGATCGTTGGTCGCAGCACGGCCCCATTCACCGGCGGCGCCGTCGCTCTTGGCCAGCACCTCCAGGTTGTCGTCGAGGGCACCCATCCACGGCGACATCTTCTCCTCTTCGGTGCCGGGCAGGAAGCCGATGTCCTCGCCCACCGGCACCGTCACCCGGGTGACGATGATTTCGGTGTAGCGGCGGTCGTCCATGACTTGAGACAAGGCCGCCGCCAGCGTCATGAGCGTCTTGCCCGTGCCGGCCGTGCCGGTCAGCGTGATGAAGTCGCATTCCGGGTCCATCAGCAGGTTCAGGCCGAAGTTCTGCTCGCGGTTGCGCGCGGTCACGCCCCACACGGCATTCTTCTGGTGGGTGTATTCGCGCAGCGTGCGCAGCACCGCCGTCTTGCCGGTGATTTCGGTCACCTTGGCATAAAGCGGCGTGGCCCCCGGCGCTTCCAGGAACACGAACTGGTTGATCAAGAGGGACGGCACGAGCGGCCCGCTGATGCGGTAGTACGTGAGGCCGCCCTGGTTCCAGCTTTCCATGGTCTTGCCGTGCAGGTCCCAGAAGTCGGGCGGCAAGGCCTGCACGCCGGTGTAGAGCAGATCGCCGTCGTCGAGGGTCTTGTCGTTGAAATAGTCTTCCGCGTTCAGGCCCAGCGCGCGAGCCTTGATGCGCATGTTGATGTCCTTGGACACCAGCACCACCTCGCGCCCGGCGTGCTGGTCGCGCAGGGCCTTCACCACGCCGAGGATCTGGTTGTCGGCCTTGCCCTGGGGCAGGCCGCGGGGCAGGTCGACGTCGAGCAGCGTGGTCTGGAAGAACAGCTTGCCCCCGGCTTCGCGGTGCCCGGTGTGCGAGAGCGGCACACCCTCGGCCATGTCGCCGTTGGATTTGTCTGCGCTGGCGGCCAGCGCATCGAGGTCGCGGCTCACCTGACGGGCGTTTCGCGCGACTTCCGACATGCCTTTCTTGTGATCGTCGAGTTCCTCGAGCGTGATCATCGGCAGGTACACATCGTGTTCCTCGAAGCGGAACACGCACATCGGATCGTGCATCAGCACGTTGGTGTCGAGCACGAACAGCTTGGACGGGCCGGTGCCGCGCGTCTTGCGCGGCTTGGGGCTTGCCGCGGGACGCTGGGCGACCGCGGGAGCGCGGGCCGGCGCAGGCGCAACCACCGGCGCGGCCTCGCGGGGCGGCTCATACAAATTGAGCGTGTCGGGCGTGGGTTCGGCCGCGGGGTGTTTCTGGGTGGTCCGTTTGCCCGGTTTGGGCGCGGCCTGCGATTCGAAGTCGGCGGGGGTCAGGAGACTGGCGCGTTTGGCAGGCGGCTTGGGCAGTGGCATGGGTGTTCAGGCGGGCTGGGAAACAAAAAAGCCGCACAGTCGCCCGTGCGGCTTCGAAGGGGGTGGCGTGGTCTCACGGCTCACAAACATGATTTGATTATGCACAAGTTGGATGACCGCTCAAGCGTGCTGGAGCGGGCCGCATCCGAAGAACCGGCAAGCCATGAAAAAAGCCGGCAGAGCCGGCTTTTCGTGGGGGAGCACCTGGAGGAGGCAATCAAGCGGCTTTCTTGAGCGCCTTGACTTCCTTGAGCACTTCATCGACATGCCCGGCCACCTTCAGGCCGCGCCATTCGGCCCGCAGCACCCCGGTGCCGTCGATCAGGAACGTGCTGCGCTCGATGCCCTTGACTTTCTTGCCGTACATGATCTTGTTCTTGACCACGCCGAACATGTGGCACAGTTTCTCTTCGGTATCGGCAATGAGTTCGAACGGCAGTTCGAGGTTTTGCTTGAATTTCTCGTGCGAGCTCATGTTGTCGCGAGACACGCCGAAGACAATTGCACCGGCTTTCACGAACTCCTTGTGGCGCTCACGGAATTGCATGGCTTCTGTCGTGCATCCCGGAGTATTGTCCTTCGGGTAGAAGTACAAGACCACGGTTTGACCGGCGAACGCCTGCGGCGTGAACTTCACGCCACCGGTTGCAAGCGCTTCAAATTCCGGGAGGGGTTTGTTGAGGGCTGGCGTCATGAAGAATGTCGGGAAAGTTGCGCCTTGGTGCAGAGGCGTAGCCGGACATTATAGGCCCTGCACCCCGCCGATCCGCCCCAATCCGGTCCTCTGTTAGGGGGATAGCCAGCGGTTCAGCCGACCGGTGTGAGCACGGCCGCCAGCACGACCGACCGGCCCTCGGCCGCCAGCACGTTGTACGTGCGGCACGCCGCGCCCGTGTCCATCGTTTCCACGCCGATGCCGCGTTCGATCAGCGGCCTCAAGAGGGCCGCCGCGGGAAACCGGATGCGCGCCCCGCTGCCGAAGATCACCAGCTCGGGCCGGATGTCGGCCACCTGCTGGAAATGCTCGGCCGTGAGCGACTCGAACGAAGTGACGTCCCACACACGGATGTCGCCCTGCCAGGGCACGATCACGCTGTGGCGGTACACCGTCTTGTTGATGGAAATCTCGCCCGGGCCGTGCCCGAATACGGCGTTGACGCCCTCGAGGCGGTCGGCATGCAGTTTCATATGGTTAAATTGTAGGTTTTTCGCGGGTGCGCGGCAGTTCTCGTGCACCATACACCCCTCCGGGAGACTCCGTTGAAGCCCATTCTCAAGTCCGGCAAGCTCGCCAACGTCGCGTACGACATCCGCGGGCCCGTGCTCGACAAGGCCCGGCTGATGGAGGAGGAGGGGCACAAGATCATCAAGCTCAACATCGGCAACGTGGCCGCCTTCGGCCTCGAACCGCCCGATGAAATCGTGCAGGACATGATCCGCAACCTGCCGTCGCAGGTGGCTGCCGGCTACACCGACAGCAAGGGGCTGTTCGCCCCGCGCAAGGCGGTGGTGCACTACACGCAGCAAAAGAACATCGCCGGCGTCGGTGTCGATGATGTGTACCTCGGCAACGGGGCCTCCGAGCTGATCGCGATGAGCATGAACGCGCTGCTCAACGATGGCGACGAGCTGCTGATCCCATCGCCCGACTATCCGCTGCACACGGCCGTGGTGGGCTTGTCCGGCGGCACGCCGGTGCATTACATCTGCGATGAGCAATCCGACTGGATGCCCGACATCGCCGACATCCGCGCGAAGATCACGCCGCGCACCAAGGGCATCGTGGTCATCAACCCGAACAATCCCACCGGTGCCGTCTATCCCGACAGCCTGCTGCGGGAGATCGTACAGGTCGCGCGCGAGCATCAGCTGATCGTGTTCGCCGACGAGATCTACGACAAGACGCTGTACGACGGCCATGCGCACACTAGCATTGCTTCGCTTGCCGACGATGTGCTGTTCGTCACCTTCAACGGCCTGTCGAAGAACTACCGGGCCTGCGGTTATCGCGCCGGCTGGATGGTGGTCTCCGGCGACAAGCGCCATGCCCGCGACTACATCGAGGGCCTGAACATGCTGGCGTCGTTGCGCCTGTGCGCCAACACGCCCGGGCAGCTGGCCATCCAGACCGCGCTCGGCGGCTACCAGAGCATCGACGACCTGGTCGCCCCCGGCGGCCGGCTGCGGCGCCAGCGCGATCTGGCGTACCAGCTGCTGACCGACATCCCCGGCGTCACCTGCGTCAAGCCGAAGGGCGCCCTGTACATGTTCCCGAGGCTCGATCCGAAGGTGTACCCGATCACCGACGACCAGCAGTTCGCGTTCGACCTGCTCGCCGAAGAAAAGGTGCTCATCGTGCAGGGCACCGGCTTCAACTGGATCAACCACGATCACTTCCGCCTGGTGTTCCTGCCGAACTCGGACGATCTCACCGAGGCCGTCGGCCGCATCGCCAGGTTCCTGCACGGCTACCGCAAACGTCTGGCATCCTGATTTCCCGCTCCACGTCGAGCTTTTTACTGCGGCCCACGAGGCCCGTTTGACCATGAAACCCATCCAAGTCGGCCTGTTGGGCATTGGCACCGTCGGCAGCGGCACGTACAACGTGCTGCGTCGCAACGAGGAAGAGATCCGCCGCCGTGCGGGCCGGAGCATTCGCATCGCGATGGTGGCAGACCTGGACGCCGCCCGTGCGCGTGCCGTGGTCGGCAACGACGTGGAGGTGGTGTCGGACGCCCGTCAGGTGATCGCCAACCCCGAGATCGACATCGTCGTCGAGCTGATCGGCGGCTATGGCATCGCCAAGACGCTCGTGATGGAAGCCATCGCGGCCGGCAAGCATGTGGTGACTGCGAACAAGGCGCTGCTCGCCGTCCATGGCACCGAGATCTTCGCCGCGGCGCAGGCCAAGGGCGTCATGGTGGCATTCGAGGCTGCCGTGGCCGGTGGCATCCCGATCATCAAGGCGCTGCGCGAGGGGCTCACGGCCAACCGCATCCAGTGGCTGGCGGGCATCATCAACGGCACCACCAATTTCATCCTCTCGGAGATGCGTGACAAGGGCCTCGACTTCGATGTCGTGCTCAAGGAGGCGCAACGCCTCGGTTATGCCGAAGCCGATCCCACGTTCGACATCGAAGGCGTCGACGCGGCCCACAAGGTGACGCTGATGAGCGCCATCGCGTTCGGCATTCCCGTGCAGTTCGACCGCGCCCACGTGGAAGGCATCACGAAGCTGGCGGCGGCCGACATCACCTACGCCGAACAACTCGGCTACCGCATCAAGCTGTTGGGCATCACGAAGCGCCGCGAGGCCGGGTTCGAACTGCGCGTGCATCCCACGCTGGTGCCGGCCAAGCGCCTGATCGCCAACGTGGAAGGCGCGATGAACGCGGTGGTGGTGCATGGCGATGCCGTCGGCACCACGCTGTATTACGGCAAGGGCGCGGGCAGCGAGCCCACGGCGTCGGCCGTCGTGGCCGACCTGGTCGACATCACGCGGCTGCACACGGCCGACCCCGACCATCGCGTGCCGCATCTGGCCTTCCAGCCGGACGAACTCGCCAACACGCCGATCCTGCCGATCGAGGATGTCATCACGTCGTTCTACCTGCGCCTGCAGGTGGCCGACCAGGCCGGCGTGCTGGCCCGCATCACCGGCATCCTGGCCAACAGCAACATCTCCATCGACGCACTGCTGCAGCGAGAATCGGCCGAGGGCGAAGCCAAGACCGACGTCATCATCCTGACGCACGACACCCGCGAAGGGGACATGAACCGCGCCATCGCCGAAATGCAGGCGCTGCCCACGGTGCTGGCCCCCATCGTCCGCATCCGCAAGGAAGAGCTGAGCTGACATGAAATACATCAGCACCCGCAGCCCCGCTGCCCAACAGACGCCACGCGGTTTCTCCGACATCCTGCTCGAGGGCCTGGCACCGGACGGCGGGCTGTACCTGCCCACGCATTACCCGATCGTCGGCAAGGCCACGCTCGCGCAGTGGCGCGGCCTGTCGTACCCGGATCTGGCGTTCGAGATCCTGTCGCGCTTCATTGACGACATTCCGGCGCCGGACCTGCGTGCCATCGTCCAAAAGACCTACACCCGCGAAGTGTTCGGCACCGATGCCATCGTGCCGCTCAAGACGCTGCGGCCGGGCCTGCATCTGGAGGCGCTGTCGAACGGCCCCACGCTCGCCTTCAAGGACATGGCGATGCAGCTGCTCGGCAACCTGTTCGAATACGAACTGGGCCGCCGCGGCGAGACGCTCAACATCCTCGGCGCCACGTCGGGCGACACGGGCAGCGCGGCCGAGCATGCGATGCGCGGCAAGAAGGGCGTCAACGTCTTCATGCTGTCGCCGCTCGGGCGCATGAGCCCGTTCCAGCAGGCCCAAATGTTCAGCCTGCAGGATCCGAACATCCACAACCTGGCGGTCGAAGGTGTTTTCGATGACTGCCAGGACATCGTCAAGGCCGTCTCCAACGACCTCGCATTCAAGCGCCAGCACAAGATCGGCACGGTCAACTCCATCAACTGGGCGCGGCTGCTCGCCCAGGTGGTGTACTACTTCGCCGGTTATTTCCAGGCCACGAAAAGCGAGGACGAGCGTGTCTCGTTCGCGGTGCCGTCGGGCAACTTCGGCAACATCTGCGCCGGCCACGTGGCCCGCATGATGGGCCTGCCCATCAAGCGCCTCGTGCTCGCCACCAACGAGAACCGCGTGCTCGACGAATTCTTCCGCACCGGCACGTACCGTCCGCGCGCCAGCGCCGAAACATTCGAGACTTCCAGCCCCTCGATGGACATCTCGAAGGCATCAAACTTCGAGCGTTTCGTGTTCGACCTGCTGGGCCGCAACGGTGAGGCCACCCGCGACCTCTTCAAGACCCGGCTGGAGGCGCAAGGGCACTTCACGCTGTCGCCGGAATTGTTCGAGCGCATCGCTGCGTACGGATTCCGGTCTGGCCACAGCACGCATGCGGACCGCCTGGCCACCATCCGCGACACGTTCCACCGGTATGGCACCATGATCGACACCCACACGGCCGACGGCCTGAAGGTGGCGCAGGAGTTCATCGAGCCTGGCGTGCCGATGATCGTGCTCGAAACGGCACTGCCGGTGAAGTTTTCCGACACGCTGTTCGAGGCCCTGGGACGCCTGCCCGAGCGGCCGGCCGCGCTCGAGGGCATCGAGCAACTGCCCAAGCGTTTCGAGGCCATGCCGGCCGACGCGGAACGCGTCAAACGATTCATCGCGCAGCACGCGTGAAGGTCATTGGTTTCTGTGGCCGCTCGGGCTCCGGAAAAACGACGCTCATCGAGCGCTTGATTCCGGTCCTGCGGGCCGCGGGCCTGCGGGTGTCCGTGCTCAAGCATGCGCACCATGCGTTCGACATCGACCACCCCGGCAAGGATTCCTACCGCCATCGCCAGGCCGGGGCGTTCGAAACCGTGATCGCGTCCAGCAGGCGCCTGGCCTTCGTGCGCGAGTACGAGGTGGAGACGGACACCAGCGTGCACCAGATGCTCGCCGAACTGTCGATCTGCGATTGGGCGCTGGTCGAGGGCTTCAAGCATGCCGATCTCCCCAAAATCGAAGTGTGGCGAGCGCAGACCGGTCATCCGGTGCAATATCCGGTGGATCCGTTCATCGTGGCCGTTGCCACCGACGATCCGGCCCGCTTGCCCGAACGCACCGGCCTGCCGCTGCTGGACATCGATGATGCAGCCGCGGTGGCCACTTTCCTGTTGAGCGATCCCGACCGCTATGAGTACACCTTCCCCGACTTCCCGCCCGGCGCTGCTGCCGCTGGATGACGCGCTGGAGCGGCTGCTCGCCGCCGTGTCGCCGCTGCCTGCCAGCGAGGCCCAGGCCATCCCCACGTTCGACGCACTCGGCCGTGTGCTGGCCCGCGGTGTGATCGCACAAGTGGACGTGCCTCCGGCGGACAACAGCGCGATGGACGGGTACGCCGTGCGCTGCGCCGATGTGCCGGCGGCCGGCGCCGTGCTGCCAGTGGGCCAGCGCATTGCCGCCGGCCAGGTGGCTGCCTCCCTGCAACCGGGCACTGCGGCGCGCATCTTCACGGGTGCCCCAGTGCCGGACGGCGCAGATGCGGTGGTGATGCAGGAGCAGTGCGAAGCGGTCGAGGGGGCGGTGCGGATCGGCATCATGCCCACGCCGGGTCTGGCCGTCCGCCGCCGCGGCGAAGATGTCCGGCGCGAGAGCGTGGTGCTGCCGGCCGGCGCGAAGCTCACGCCCCAGGCGCTCGGCCTGGCCGCCTCGGTGGGCGCGGCAACGCTGCAGGTGGTGCGCCGCCCCCGCGTGGCCCTCTTTTCCACCGGGGACGAACTGGCGATGCCCGGCGAGCCCCTCAAGCCCGGTGCCATCTACAACTCGAACCGGTTCACGCTGCGGGCGCTGATCGAGGCGATGGGCGCCGATTGCACCGACCTCGGCATCGTGCCTGACCGGCTTGACGCGACCCGCGATGCCCTGCGCCGCGCGGCCGAGGGGCACGACCTGATCATCACGAGCGGCGGCGTGTCAGTGGGCGAGGAAGACCACCTGCGTCCGGCCGTGCTCGCAGAAGGCTCGCTCGACCTCTGGCACCTGGCCATCAAGCCCGGCAAGCCACTCGCATTCGGCAGCGTTCGCCGGGCCGGCGGCGGCAGCGTGTGGTTCATCGGGCTGCCGGGCAACCCGGTGTCGAGCTTCGTCACCTTCCTGGTGGCCGCTCGGCCGGTGCTTCGCCGGCTGCAGGGCGCCTGCGCCGCGATGCCGGCGCCGTTGCCCATGCGCGCCGACTTCGACTGGCCCGCCGACCGCCGGCGGGAGTTCCTGCGAGTTCGGCGCAATGCGGAGGGTGGGCTGGACCTGTTCCCGAACCAGGGTTCCGGCGTGCTGACCTCGGCCGTGTGGGGCGACGGCCTGGTGGACAACCCGCCGCAGACCCCGATCCGCCGCGGCGACACGGTGCGCTACGTTCCGTTCTCGGAGTGGCTCGCATGAAGGTTACCTTGAAGTTCTTCGCGTCTTTGCGCGAGGCGCTGGGCGCCGGCGGTGCGCTGGACGTGCCCGATGGCACCACGGTGGCCGAGGTGCGGCGGCTGCTTCAGGGCCGCGATGCCGCCCATGCCCAGGCCCTGGCCAACGGCCGCGCGCTCCGGTGCGCGCTGAACCAGGTGCTGTGCGCGGAATCCGCGGTGGTGCCCGATGGCGCCGAGCTGGCGTTCTTCCCGCCGGTGACGGGGGGCTGAACCGTGGTCGTCCCCCGCGTCAGCATCCAGACGGCCGACTTCGACCTGTCCACCGAAGTCGCCGCCTTGCGGCACGGCGATGGCGGGGTGGGCGCCGTGGTGACCTTCATTGGCACCGTGCGCGATCTCAGCGCGGGGCAGGGCGTGCTGCGCATGGAGCTGGAACACTACCCCGGCATGACGGAGGCGTCGATCGAGGCGATGATCGACGCAGCGCACGCCCGGTTCGACATCCGTGCAGCGCGTGTCATCCACCGGGTGGGCGTGCTCGAGGCCGGTGACCAGATCGTGCTGGTGGCGGTGTCGTCCGCCCACCGAGGCCCGTGCTTCGAGGCTTGCGAATTCCTGATGGACTATCTGAAGACCCAGGCCCCGTTCTGGAAAAAGGAACACACGTCCGAGGGCGCCCACTGGGTGGACGCCCGGGCCGACGACGATGAGGCCCTGCGGCGCTGGGGCCTCGACAGCGGAAACGCCGCGCGATGAGCGGCGGATTCCCGTGGTGGCAGATGCTGGCCGTGGCGTCGGGTTCCGCGGTGGGTGCCGTGGCACGCTGGCAGGCAGGCGTGTGGTTCAACATTCCCGGGGCCGCCCTGCCGCTCGGCACCTTGCTGGTCAATTGCGTGGGAGGCCTGCTCATCGGCA
Organism: uncultured Rhizobacter sp.; assembly: GCA_966212105.1. Taxonomy (GTDB): domain Bacteria; phylum Pseudomonadota; class Gammaproteobacteria; order Burkholderiales; family Burkholderiaceae_C; genus Rhizobacter. The sequence continues at coordinate 7,278 of CBIHPH010000086.1, read as the reverse complement.
TCGCGCTCGTGGGCTTCGGCCGGGTGCCCCATGAAGTGCTCCGACTGCTGCTCGTCACCGGGTTCCTGGGCGGCTTGACGACATTTTCCGCATTTTCCGGTGAATCGCTGGCCTTGCTGCAGCGCGGTGCATTCGGTTGGGCGTTCGTTCACACGCTGGCCCATGTGCTGGGCGCGCTCGGTTGCGCCGCGCTCGGCGCCGCCGCGGCCCGGGCGCTTTGGGGCACGGGGGCCTGAAAGCCCTCCACGCGAGAGGCGAGGGCGGTCCAGGCTTGAAAAGAGCCACGGTCTCCTCACATGATGAGCTATCGGAGGATGCCATGCGACTCGACAAGCTCACCACGCAATTCCAGACCGCGCTTTCGGAGGCACAGAGCCTCGCTGTGGCGCGCGACAACCCCTACATCGAACCCGTTCACGTGCTGTCGGCCATGCTCGCCGAGGCCGACGGCCCCAAGGCCTTGCTGCAACGCGCCGGTGTCAACACCGGCGCATTGCAATCCGCCGTCGATGCCGAGATCCGCAAGCTGCCCCAGGTGCAGGGCGGTGAACCGGTGCAGGCGAGCCGCGATACCGGCGCGCTGCTGCAGGCCGCCGAGAAGGAGGCCACCCGGCGCGGCGACCAGTTCATCGCCAGCGAGATGTTCCTGCTCGTGGCGACCGACAGCAAGAACGCGATCGCCTCCCTGCTCAAGGAGCATGGGCTGACCCGCAAATCGCTCGAGGGCGCGATCGATGCCGTGCGCGGGGGCCAGAAGGTCGACAGCGCGGAGGCCGAGGGCCAGCGCGAAGCGCTGAAGAAGTACACGCTCGATCTGACGGAACGGGCGCGCCAGGGCAAGCTCGACCCCGTCATCGGCCGCGACGACGAGATCCGCCGTGCCATCCAGGTGCTGCAGCGCCGTTCGAAGAACAACCCCGTGCTGATCGGCGAACCAGGCGTCGGCAAGACCGCGATCGTCGAAGGACTGGCCCAGCGCATCGTGGCCGGCGAGGTGCCCGATTCGCTCAAGAACAAGCGGGTGCTGGCGCTCGACATGGCCCTGCTGCTGGCCGGCGCCAAGTACCGGGGCGATTTCGAAGAGCGCCTGAAATCCGTGCTGAAGGAGGTGGCGCAGGACGAAGGCCGCACCATCGTCTTTATCGATGAGATCCACACCATGGTGGGCGCCGGCAAGGCCGAGGGCGCCATCGATGCCGGCAACATGCTCAAGCCCGCGCTGGCTCGCGGCGAACTCCACTGCATCGGGGCCACCACGCTCGATGAATACCGCAAGTACGTGGAGAAGGATGCCGCGCTGGAACGCCGCTTCCAGAAGGTACTCGTGGGCGAGCCCACGGTGGAGGCCACCATCGCCATCCTTCGCGGTCTGCAGGAAAAATACGAAGTGCACCATGGCGTCGAGATCACCGACCCGGCCATCGTCGCCGCGGCCGAGCTGAGCCACCGCTACATCACCGACCGCTTCCTGCCCGACAAGGCCATCGACCTGATCGATGAGGCCGCGGCCAAGATCAAGATCGAAATCGATTCCAAGCCCGAGCTGATGGACCGGCTGGACCGCCGCCTGATCCAGCTGCAGATCGAACGCGAGGCCGTGCGCCGCGAGAAAGACGAATCCTCGCAAAAGCGCTTCGCGCTGCTCGAAGAGGAAATCGCGAAGCTGCAGCGCGAGGCCGCCGACCTCGATGAAATCTGGAAGGCCGAGAAGGCCGCTGCCCAAGGCTCGGCGCATGTGAAGGAAGAGATCGAACGCATCCGCACGCAGATCGAAGACCTCAAGCGCAAGGGCGACTTCAACAAGGTGGCCGAGCTTCAGTATGGCCGGCTGCCCGAACTCGAGCGCACGCTCAAGGAGGCGCAGGCCACGGAGGTGAAGAAGGGCGCGTCGGCCGATGGCCGTCCGCAGCTCTTGCGCACGATGGTCGGCGCCGAGGAGATCGCCGAGGTGGTCGCGCGGGCCACTGGCATTCCGGTGGCCAAGCTGATGCAAGGCGAACGCGAGAAACTGCTGCAGATGGAAACCAGGCTGCATGAACGCGTGGTGGGGCAGGACGAGGCCATTGCCGCCGTGTCGAACGCCATCCGGCGTACACGCTCGGGCCTGGCCGATCCCAACCGGCCCACCGGCTCCTTCCTCTTCCTCGGCCCCACGGGCGTGGGCAAGACCGAACTGTGCAAGGCGCTGGCGGGGTTCCTGTTCGACAGCGAAGACCACCTCATCCGCGTCGACATGAGCGAGTACATGGAAAAGCATTCGGTGAGCCGGCTGATCGGCGCGCCGCCCGGCTACGTGGGCTACGACGAAGGCGGCCAGCTCACCGAGGCGGTGCGCCGCAAGCCCTACAGCGTCGTGTTGCTCGACGAGATCGAGAAAGCCCACCAGGATGTGTTCAACGTGCTGCTCCAGGTGCTCGACGATGGCCGCCTGACCGATGGCCAGGGTCGTACCGTGGACTTCAAGAACACGGTGATCGTGATGACATCGAACCTGGGCTCGCACCACATCATGCAGATGGCCGGCGAGCCGAGCGAAGCCATTCGCGACGCCGTGTGGGTGGAGCTCAAACAGCATTTCCGCCCTGAGTTCCTGAACCGCATCGACGAGACCGTGGTGTTCCATGCGCTCGACCGCGCCAACATCGAGGCCATCGCGAAGATCCAGCTCAGGACGCTGGAGCAGCGCCTGGAGAAGATGGACATGAAGCTCGATGTGTCACCCGGTGCACTGGCCGAACTGGCCAAGGCCGGCTTCGACCCAGTGTTCGGCGCGCGCCCGCTCAAGCGAGCCATCCAGCAGCACATCGAGAACCCGGTGGCCACGCTGATCCTGGAAGGGCGCTTCGGGCCGAAGGACGTGATCCCGGTCGATGTGGAAGAAGGGCAGTTCACGTTCAGCCGGGTGGTGCACTGACCCTTCGCTGCGCGGGTCAGCCGGATGGTTCTGTGAACAGGGCATCCATCCGGACGATCTGCGCATGGGCGAGCGCGAGGTCCGCCCGTGTCTTGTCGAGCACGGCATGCAACGCAACACCCGGATGCTTCGGCACGAAGCGCAGCACCAGGTGGTGGGTGCCGAGCGTGATGGCGGCTTCGGGCATGGTGTGTCCAAGGCCCATGGCGCGGCTGGCGGCGGCCAGCGCCACGAGCATGGCGCAGCCGTGCCTGGCCAGTTCCTCGGGGCCGGGCCGAGCGCCCGCATGCACCAGCGGGCGGCCGTTGGACACGTCGAACACCGAGCAGCTCACCATGCCCGGCAGGTCGGCCAGCAGGCGCACATAGCGGCCGAGCCTTGATTCCACACGTGGCCGCGTGTCCGGCCGGCCCGGCTCGGGCATGGGGGCCGTCGTTGGAGCGCTTTCCGATGCGACGGGCTGCGGTTGCGCCGGGTGCGCACCGTTGGACATGGGCTTCGACGGCTCACGGAGCTTGTTCCAGGCGCCGCTGATGAACGACCAGGCCTCCGCAGGCCTTGTCACCTGGGGCGTCGTGCGCACCTGCACACCCGAGCCACTGCCGAGCGACTGCCCTTCGCGCGCCAGCATCGCCGACGAGGCGAGCGGCAACAGCAACAGATGGCGATTGATCCACGGGCCCGCCAGCATCGCGTCGTGCAGGGGTTGGAGGGACGTCTTCAGCAGATGTGCCGGCATGTCGCCCACCATCAGCACGCCGAGCCGGCTGTAGGCGAGCAGTGCCTTGACGATGCCCTGGCGGGTGTGGCCGTCGGCGTCCAGTTCGGTGGTGTAGAGCCGAAGCGACGTGCCGTCGCCTGTGGGCAGGTCCAGGAACTCCAGGGCGGCCAGCGGCGTACCGTAGCCCTGGCGGCGAATCACGAGCTTTTGGAGGGAACGCTGGCTGGCCGCGGCCACACCAGCGAGCAGCTTGAGGGTGGAAACCGTGCCCAGGTCGTGCAGCGCGATGTAGGCGGGCCGCAGGTGATCGAGCTGCTGTTGCAGGGCCTCGGCCGCGCCGCACGAGACGAACAATTCGTGCTGATTGCCGCCGACATGCCGGCCGATGTTGATGGCATCACCCCGGGCGGCGAGATAGTCGTTCTCGTCGCGCGCAATTTGCGTCGCGATGTGGGTCTGCGACCGGGTCGCCTGCCACGCCTCGGGCTCCCGGGCCACCGGCAAGCTGGTGTTTCCAGCGGAACTCCCTGCCATGGATGCACCCCCTTGTTGTCGCGCCGCGTTGCATTCGCGCTTCCACGGCTGCCTTCGCACACCACCCCACGCCGGCAGTATCGCTCAATGTTTCAGGATGTGACCGCGCTTTCAGCGCTTCTTGCGTTTCCTCGCGCAAAAAGCCTTCGAGCGGGCTCAGGCGCTGTCACAAATCAGGCACGTCGATACAATCGACGGTTCCCCAACCCTCCGAAGCGGCTTACCGGGCGGCTTCCTTGCCATGTCTGCGAACGAAGCCGTCGATCCGTCTGCTCTTCCCGTGGTGATCGTCGGTGCCGGATTGGCCGGTCTGACCGTGGCCCTCCACCTCGCTGACCACCGTCCCGTGGTGGTGCTGGCCAAGCGAAACCTTCATGAGGCGGCCACCGCATGGGCGCAGGGGGGCATCGTCGGCGTGCTTGGCACCGACGACAGCATCGAATCGCATGTGCGCGACACGCGCGAAGCCGGGGCCGGCCTGGTCGATGAACAGGCGGCCCGCTTCATCGCCCAGCACAGCGCCGAGGTGATCGAATGGCTGGTCGCCCGCGGCGTGCCGTTCTCGCCCGACCCCGACGGCCCGCTCGGCCTGCACTTGACCCGCGAAGGCGGCCATGCGGTGCGCCGCATCGCGCATGCTGCGGACGCCACAGGCAAGGCCATTCACGACGTGCTGCTCGAAGAAGTGGCTCGCCATCCGAACATTCGCCTGCTTGAGCGCTGGATGGCGCTCGACGTCATCACATCGCGCCATCTGAAGCGCGATGAGCCTGCCCGGTGCTACGGCATCTACGCACTGGACATCGAAACCCAGCGTGTCGAGACGCTGGCGGCATCGGCCGTCGTGATGGCCACCGGTGGGGCGGGCAAGGTGTACCGCTACACGACGAACCCCGAAACATCCACGGGCGACGGCATTGCGATGGCCTGGCGTGCCGGCTGCAGGGTGGGGAACATGGAGTTCATCCAATTCCATCCCACCTGCCTGTACCACCCCCAAGAGCGCAGCTTCCTGATCACCGAGGCGCTCCGGGGCGAGGGCGGGCGCTTGTTGCTGCCCGACGGCACGCGCTTCATGCCGGAGCACGATGCGCGCGGCGAACTGGCCCCTCGCGACATCGTCGCCCGTGCCATCGACTTCGAGATGAAGAAGCATGGCGTCGACTACGTGCTGCTCGATGCCACCCACCTCGGCGAAGCGTTCCTCAAGGAACATTTCCCCACCATCCATGCGCGCTGCCTGCAACTCGGCATCGACATCGCCCGCCAGCCCATTCCCGTGGTGCCCGCCGCGCACTACACCTGCGGCGGCGTCGTCACCGACCTGCTGGGCCGCACCGATCTTCCAGGCCTGTATGCCGTGGGCGAGACCACCTACACCGGGCTGCACGGGGCCAACCGGCTGGCCAGCAATTCGCTGCTCGAATGCGTCGTGTTCGGGCGCACTTGCGCCAGCGACATCCTGTCGCGTCGCAACGGCCCGCACCCCGCTTTGCCGGCGTGGGACGAAAGCAAGGTGGAAAACGCCGATGAGCAGGTGGTCATCGCCCACAACTGGGACGAGCTGCGCCTGCTCATGTGGAACTACGTGGGCATCGTGCGCACCACGAAACGCCTGGAGCGGGCCTTGCACCGCATCCTGCTGCTGCGCGGCGAGATCCAGGACTACTACGCGAACTTCCGCGTCAGCCGCGACCTGCTGGAGCTGCGCAACCTCGTCGACTGCGCCGAACTCATCGTGCGCTCCGCACTGATGCGCCATGAAAGCCGCGGGCTGCACTACAGCCGCGATTTCCCTCTCACACTGCCCGTGAGCTTTCCGACGGTGCTTGTGCGACCGGCGGCCAGCGGTGCCATCACGCACCATGCCGGCGGCAAGCGGCTGCCTGACGGCTTGTTGTCCGGCTGGGGGAACTGACCGCCGCAGGGGGGACACCCGCGGGCGTGCCCATGATGCCCTGCACGAACCCGTACCGGCGCGGCAGGCGGTTCTGCCCGAAGCACCGTCCGGTGCACAAGATGGAAGCCATGAAGGTGCAGGCAGACCTCGGTGTCTAGACCCAACGTCCGCAGAACGTGAGGTAGATGGGTCATTGTCACTCAGCGCTTACAGGTAGTTGAGGTACAGCAGTGTGGCCATTAGCAGCGTCACCACGATCGTTCAGACGATTGGAATGTGAACATCCGTGCTTCCTCAAAGCACCTGCAGCGCTTTGTTCTAGGGCCTGTCATCAATTCAGCCAGACGATCGCAGCGACGAGGTGGATGGCGCCGAGGAAGTTGCGCGCTGTCTTGTCATAGCGGGTGGCGATGCCGCGGTACTGCTTGAGCCTGGCGAAGAAGTTTTCGATGAGGTGGCGGGCCTTGTACAGATGCCGGTCATAGTCGCGTTGTTCCTTGCGCGTGCCGCGCGGGGGAATCACGACTTTCTTGCCTCCCTCAAGCAGCGGCTCGATAACTCGGGCTTGCGCGTCGTAGGCCTTGTCGGCGATGACGGCCTCCGCTTGGCAATCTTTGAGCAAGACGTCCACCCCGTCGAGATCATGGGCCTGTCCGGGTGTGAGGTGAAAGCCGGTGGGGTTGCCCAGCGCATCGACTGTCGTGTGGATCTTGGTGCTCAAGCCTCCTCTACTGCGGCCTATGGCTTGCGTTTCCGGTGCCCCCCTTTCGCGCCTGAGCTGTGCTGGTGGGCTCGAACGATGGTCGAATCGATCATCACGTACTCGTTGTCCGCATCTTGCGACAGAGCTTCGAAGACGCGCTTCCACACTCCCGTCTTGCTCCAGCGCGAATGGCGCGTATGCACCACCCGAAAATCACCGAAACGCTCGGTCAAGTCTCGCCAAGGAATGCCTGCACGATACCGGTACAGCACTGCCTCGACAAACAACCGGTTGTCCCGTGCTGTCACGCCAACATGGCCCTCGCGTCCAGGCAGCAAACCCTGGATGCGCTCCCATTGATCGTCCCTCAGTGCATACCTGCGTACCATCGGCTCTCATTTGTCATCGTGATCCGAACTGAACGCTCGTCCAGGCGGAATTGATGACAGGCCCTAGCAGGCTGCTGAAATACTGACCCGGTTGGGCAATTAGCCCCGTATGCTGTT
>CBIHPH010000085.1:0-18416 GCA_966212105.1 uncultured Rhizobacter sp. | reverse complement strand
CCGGCAGCGCGACGATGTAGACCTCGGGGTGGCCGAAGAACCAGAACAGGTGCTGAAAGAGCAGCGGGCTGCCGCCCTGGTATTGCGTCACCGAGCCCATGGACACCAGCGCTGGCATGAAGAAGCTCGTGCCCAGCGTCTTGTCGAGCAGCATCATCACGCCGCTCACGAAGAGCGCAGGAAACGCGAGCAGCGCGAGGATGGTGGCCACGAAGATGCCCCACACCGCCAGCGGCATGCGCAGCAGTGTCATGCCTTCGCAACGCGCCTGCAGCACGGTGGTCACGTAGTTCAGGCCGCCCATGGTCGTCGCCACGATGAAGATCAGGAGCGACACCAGCATGAGGATGATTCCCCAGTCATGCCCAGGCGTGCCGGCCAGGATGGCCTGCGGCGGATAGAGCGTCCAGCCTGCGCCGGTGGGGCCGCCGGGCACGAAGAAGCTGGCCATGAGCACGATCACCGACAGCAGGTAGACCCAGAAGCTCAGCATGTTCATGTAGGGGAACACCATGTCGCGCGCCCCCACCATGAGCGGGATCAGGTAGTTGCCGAAGCCGCCGAGGAAGAGCGCCGTCAGCAGGTAGATCACCATGATCATTCCGTGCATCGTGACGAACTGGTAGTAGCGCTCGGCATTGATGAATGCGAACTGCCCCGGAAAACCCAACTGCAGCCGCATGAGGTTCGACAGCACGAGCCCCACCAGACCCACGGCGATGGCCGTGCAGCCGTACTGCACGGCAATCACCTTGTGGTCCTGGCTCCATACGTACCGCGTCCAGAAGCTCTGCGGCGCGTGGTGCGATTCATCGTCGGGACGGGTGGGGATGACGTAGGCCATGTCGTTCCCTCATTGCTGCGCGAGCGCCTTGATGTAGGCGATCAGCGCATCGAGCTCGGGGTCGGTCAGCTCCACCTTCGGCATCACCGGTGGATACCCCTTGACCGACCGTGCCGTGGGGTTGCGTATGAAGTTGCGCAGGTAGTCCTCGTCGACGCGGGCCGTGGTGCCATCGTCCATGGTTTCCATCTTGCCGAACAGGCCCTTCCAGGTCGGCCCCACGATCGTGCGGCCATCGATGCTGTGGCAGGCGGCGCAGCCCTTCGCACCGGCGAGCGCCCTGCCCTGGTCCACCAGCGGATTGCCGCCCGCCGGGGCCTTCGCCTTGACGGCAGCGGCTGCGGCGAGCGCGGCCGTGAATGTGCCCTGTTGGCCCAGCCACGCGCGAAATGCCGGTTCAGGCTCGACCACCACGATGCCGCGCATGTTGGGATGCCCCACACCGCACAATTGGGCGCACATCGATTCGTAGCGACCGGCCACCGTGGGCGTGAACCAGAAGCTGCTCACCTGGCCCGGCACGATGTTCATGCGCGCCCGGAACGGTGGCACGTAGAAATCGTGCAGCACATCGTTGGAGCGCGCGAGCACATGGACGGGCCGGTTCAGCGGCATGTGCACCTCGTTGCCCGACACGAGGATGTCGTCCAGCCCGCGCGCATCGGTGGGATCGAGCCCGAACGGATTCTCGGCGGAGACGAAGCGTGCATCCGTGCCGCCGAGCCGGCCATCGGCGCCCTCGAAGCGGAACCGCCATTGCCACTGCTCTCCCACCACCTCGAGCACGAGCGCATCTTTGGGCGGCCGCACATAGTCGGCATAGACGACGAGGCCTGGTGCGAGCAGCCCCACGATGCCCACGGTGGTGATGCCGATCAGCCAGCGTTCGAGCCGCGGGTTGTCAGGTTCATAGGCGGCCTTGTGACCGGCGCGGTGCCGGTAACGCCAGAGCGTCCACACGAGCACCAGCGACACCACGGCGAAGAAGATGCCGGTGATCAGGAAGGTGATCCACAGCGTCTGGTCCATCCGCCCCCAGTTGGACGCCAGCGGGGTGACCCACCACGGGGTCAGCCAATGGAACAGCAGCGACGCGAGAACAACGATGAACAGGACGACGGCGATCGCCATGGTGGGGGGCCTGTTGTGCGGTTCCGCGCCCCGGTCATTGAACGAAACGCCGCCGCGCGGGTCCGCTTCGGGCGAGCTTCCAGTACAGCAGCGCGGCGGTGACACCGAAAATCACATGCGCTGCAAAGGTAGGCCAGCCTTGCAATTCCATGAACCACGGGAACCACCGCACCATCACGTGGAAGTTGATCCCGTACAACAAGGCGCCGAACGCCGCACCAATGCCCGTCATCGCACCGGCGTTGTCTTCATAGTGGAAGCCGGTGGCGACAAAGCCCAGCACCATTCCGAACGCGATGCCCAGCAGGTAGTGCGTGATCAGGGCCGCAATGACCAGGCCGGCATCGAAGCCGGGGGATGCGCTCCACATCGCCTCGGGCCCCAGCAGCAACGCCGCCACGAGGTGCGACGTGCGCCACAGGCCGGCATCGCCTTGGGAGACGCCCGACCAGACGAGTTCGAGCATCATCAACACCGCGCCACCCGCAAAGCCGGCCACCGCGGCCGCAGTCCAGTCGGGCGTTCGCCGCTCCCACCGATGCAGGTGCAGTTGAAGAGGAAGTTCCATGGTGGCCTCCTGCAAGGAGAAGCTCCAGTGCCTCAGGGGAACGCGGGAATGTTCGGTTCGACGCCTTCGTGGCGTGCTTCCGGATGGGTCGCACGCAGCCGCGCTTCCAGTTCCTCCACGCGCGAACTCGGCACGTCCACCATCAGGAGAATCTGCCCCTCTTCGATCGCCGGCTGGAAACGGACCAGCCGGTTGCTCGGCGTGGATACCCCAATCATGCTCGATGCCCAGGCCCCGATGGCGGCGCCCGCCATGGCGAGCACCGCGGCGATGCCCCACTGGGGTTCATCCCCCACGATGGGAAAGAACACTGCGGCCAGCACACCCGCCACCACGCCTGCGCCGCCCCCGATGACGAGCCCGGCCTGGGCCGCGCGGACCACGTCGGACGTCTGAAGCAGGTTGGCCGCATGAAGGCCCGTCATGTCGGCCCCCTCCTTCGCCACGAAATGGATGTGCTGCTCCGCGATGCGGTCGAGCAGCAGATCATTCATGGTCCGCCGGGCACTGGCCAAGTCAGGCAACAGCCAATAGATCCGTCTGCGCATGAGGTGCTCCTTGATTCGCGATACCAACCGTGCGAACGAGCCGTTGCAAACCTTATACACCTCGGGCGGCTGGCGTTCAACCCGTCGCTCTTGGGGGGCGTGCCATGCCGAAAAAGCGGGCAGGCGTGGTGCCCACGGCGCGCCGGAACATCGCGATGAATGCGCTGACGTTTTCGTAGCCCAGATGGAGCGCGATCGTGTTCACCGGCGCGCCTGAAGCAAGCCCTGCCATCGCCTGCATCAGTCGCGCGCGCTGCCGCCAATCCGCCAGGCTGAAACCCGTTTCAGCGGCAAAGCGCCGCGTCAGCGTGCGTGACGCCATCTCGGCTGCCGCGGCCCACGCATCGAGCCCGCGCGAATCGGCGAGATCGGCCAGCAGGCTGCGTGCCACCCGCTGCAAGCGTGCGTCTTGCGGCATGGGCAGTCCGAACGGCTCCTGCGGCAGCGCCCGGATCTCATCGAAGATGACTTCGGTGATCCGACGCTGCGCCGAGTCACGCGGACCGGCGCCCCAGCTGGCCGCCCGGGCCACGGCCTCATGCAGCAAACCGGAGGTGCGCATGACCCTCGGCATTTCGGGCAAGGTGACACAGGCGCCCGCGGCCACGTACACACCCCAGCCCGAAAAGGCGCCGTGCGAGCGCACTTGACGTTCCCGGCAAGGCGGTATCCACACCGCATGGTTCGGCGGCACCACCCATTGCCCTGCCTCGTCGTCGATCGTCAGCAACCCTGCACCAGTGCCCAGCAATTGGCCTCGGGCGAGGCAATGAGGCGCTGTCACACCGATGTTTTCGCCGGACCGTGCAAACGCCAACAGGATGGAAGTGTCGGTTTCAGAGAACGGCACAGCGGCGGAATCGGAAGGCGACATGGCTCGGGAAAGGCACTGATGGAGGCGAATGCGGTATTAGAGCCTGAAGGGCCGGGGGTGGGCGCAGCGCACTTTCAGACTGAGTGAACCACGCACCCAGTGGGTACCGGCGTTCGCCGGTATGACATGGAGGGAAGCTGCGGCGCTTGGACTGGCACGTCATCCCGAGAGTGCGCGGCGCTTGAACCAGCACGTCACCCCGGCGAAAGCCGGGGCCCACTGCGGCCAGTCGGTGCGGGCGTTCGCAATGGTATGACATGGTGTGATTCGACAGGCATTCGCCCGGGCATTGAGCCGCGACACCGGACCCCCAAGCCATCGGAGGCACACTCCCCACCTTCAACGCCGCCGCCATGTCCGCTCGTTCTTTCCACCATTGCCTGCTCGCCTGTGGCGCCACCTTGCTCCCGGCCGCCGCTTTCGCGCAGCCCGACATCGTTCAGCTTCCCCCCGTGGTCGTCACCGCCACGCGAACGGACACCCGCTCCGACGACGTGCCCGCCTCCATCGACCGGCTCGACGGGGAGGCCATGCGCGCCGGTCGCGCCCAGGTCAACCTCTCCGAATCCCTCGGCACCGTGCCCGGCGTCTTCGCACGCGACCGGCAAAACTACGCCCAGGACGTTCAAATCTCCGTCCGCGGGTTCGGCGCGCGGTCGACCTTCGGGATCCGGGGCGTGCGCCTGTACGTCGACGGCATCCCCGCCACGCTGCCCGACGGCCAGGGGCAGATCACGCACGTGGACCTCGGCACCGTGGGCCACATCGAGGTGCTGCGAGGCCCCTTCTCGGCGCTGTACGGCAACTCCTCCGGCGGTGTGATCCAGGTGTTCACCGAGGAGCCGGCCGGCCCACCGCGTGTGCGCTTCGGCGCCTCGGCCGGCCGCGACGACCTGCTGCGGTTCGCGGCCCAGGCGAGTGGCACCGACGGTGGCTTCGGGTACGTGCTCGGCGCGAGCCACTTCAGCACCGGAGGCTACCGTGACCACAGCGCGGCCGAACGCAGGCTCGGCAATGCCAAACTCACTTGGCAACCCGACCTGGAGAGCCGGTGGACACTGGTGGTCAACAGCGTTGCCCTGCCCCGCGCCCAGGACCCGCTCGGTCTGAACCGCGCCCAGTTCGACGCCAACCCGCGCGGCGCAGATGCGGCCGCCGAGGCGTTCGACACCCGCAAGCGCATGAACCAGACCCAGGGCGGCGTGGTGTATGAGCGGCGCATCGCCGCCGACCACACCGTTCGCCTGCTGACCTACGCCGGGCACCGCGGCACCGAACAATTCCAGGCGATTCCCACCTCGGCGCAAGCCAACCCGATGCACCCGGGCGGCGTCATCGGGTTGTCACGCGACTACCGTGGCGCAGATGCCCGATGGACCTGGAAAAGCCAGCTCGTCGGCGGCCCGATCGAATGGGTGGGCGGCGTGGCATGGGACGACCTCGACGAGCACCGCCAGGGGTTCGAGAACTTCTCCGGCACCACCCTCGGTGTGCGCGGCGCGTTGCGGCGCGACGAGCACAATGAAGTCTCGAACGTCGATCAGTACCTGCAGGCGGCATGGCAGTTCGCCCCCCGCTGGGCATTGAATGCGGGCGTTCGGCACAGCCGTGTGCGGTTCAGCTCGACCGATGCGTACGTCACCGGCACCAACCCGGACGACACGGGACACGCCGACTACCGTGCCACACTGCCAGCGGCCGGCCTGATGTACACACCGGCCGAATCCCTCCACCTGTACGTCACCGCGGGGCGTGGCTTCGAGACGCCCACGCTGAACGAGCTCGCCTACCGGCCCGGCGGTGAAAGCGGCATGAATTTCGGCCTGCAGGCTTCGCGCAGCAGCAACGCCGAGGCTGGCATCAAAGCCAGGCTGGCCGACTGGGGCGCGGTGACCGCGGCGGTGTTCCAGACGAGAACGTCGAACGAGATCGTCACCCAGACGAACAGCGGCGGCCGCGCCACGTTCCAGAACGCAGGCGCCACACGGCGCACCGGTGTCGAGCTGGGCTGGTCGAACGCCTGGCATCGGCATTTGCAGGCGCAGGTGGCCGCCACGCTGCTGCGCGCTCGGTACCAGGATGGCTTCGCCACCTGCAGCGGCACGCCGTGCGCCACGCCCAACCTGACCATTCCGGCCGGCAATCGAATCCCCGGCCTCGCGCAAGGCTCATGGTTCGCATCGCTCGGCTGGCTGCCGCCGCTCGGGTGGCGAGGCGGCATCGAGGCCCGCTACGTGACGCGGGTCTTCGCCAACGATGCGAACACGCAAGCCGCAGGCAGCCATGCCGTCGTGGCCCTTCACGCCGGCCATGTGATGCAGGCCGGCCCCTGGGAAGTCAACGGCTTCATCCGGGTCGACAACCTGTTGGACCGCCGCCACGCCGGCTCTGTGATCGTCAACGAGGGCAACGGCCGCTACTTCGAGCCCGCCCCCGGGCGCACCTGGCTCACCGGCGTGTCGGGAACGCTCAGGTTCTGACGCGCCTGGTGAGAGGCGACAGAGATCAGCGGTCCGCCGCGGCCGCCCGTTCGGCGGCGAGCTTGGCAGCAGCTTCAATATCCTGCCGCGCCTTGTCGATGGTGACTTGTGCCTCGGCCGGCGTGGTCACGGTGACCGTGGCCGGAACGGCGCCGCTGCTGCGCAGCAGCGGCAGCAGCACATGGCGAGCCAGGGCGGCCACCACGATCATGGCAATGAGGATTCCACCGATTCGAATCAAGAGAGGCATGGTCGACAAATGTGAGAAGCGGTGGATCAGCCGGTCCGTCGGCACCGCAAGCGGATCGAATTGAACCTCTCTTGTCGGGCACAGTCAAGCGGCGACAACGCCGGAAACCGCAGACATGCGATGCTTCGGACTGTCCGAAGCATGCACGGCAGCCCACAATGAACCATGGACGAAACGTTGTTTGCCGCCGAAGTGAACGAGGCTTACCGGGCGGTGTATCTGCTGGGGGCCCGGCGTGTCGCGGATCCACGCATGCTGCCCTCGCCCGAAGCCGTGGGCCTGCTGTGGCACCTGGCTCAATCGGGCCCGCTCACGCTCTCTGAAATGTCGCGGCACCTGCAACGCGCGCCGTCGACGCTCAGTGTCAAGGTGGCATCGCTGGAAACACAAGGTCTGCTGACCCGCCAGCAAGATTCCGATGACGCACGGCGCGCCCTGGTGTGGCTGACCCCGAAGGGCCGCGAGGCGCTCGACGAGGCCATGCACGTCCTCGACCACACTCGCCTCAGGGAAGCCGCTCGCCGGCTTTCAGCAACCCAGCGGTCGCGCATCGCCGGCGCGCTTCGGGAACTCCATGAGGCCCTGGCACTGCACCGATCACCCGAACCTGAAGGAGACACCTGACATGACCCATCCGTGCCAAAGCTGCGGCATGCCGATCGAAGTGGGCCCGTATTGCCCGCACTGCGTGGATGCACAGGGCCAATTGCAGGACTTCGACACACGCTTCGCTCGCATGGTGGGCTGGGCCCTTCGGGAGGATCCGCAGTTGTCCCGAGAACAGGCGGAGGCCCGGACACTGGCGTACATGGCCCGCATGCCGGCATGGCGGCATCACCCGCGGGTCGCAGGCTCGTCGGACTGACATGGGCCGGGAAGCCGTCATCAGCTGCACCGTCGGTCCCCGGCAGGAAGTTCTGAAGGTGCTGCTCGAACCCACGGAACTGATACTGCGTGGTACCGCCATTCGCCACCGTTGGCCGATCAACGCTTTGAAGAACGTCGCACCGCTGGGAGAGGCCCTGTGCTTCACGGCCGATGGGCAGGACGTGGCATTGCAACTCGGGAGCAAGCGGGCCATGGCCTGGGCCCAAAAAATGATGGAACCGCCGCCCACGCTCGCCCACAAGCTGGGGCTCAAGGCCGGCATGCGCGCACTCGTCCTGGGCATCGTCGACGACGAGGCGCTGCGCAGTGCATTGGACGGCGCCACCACGCCCGATGCGGCACAGGCCGACTTGCTGGTCGCGGTCTTGCGAAGTGCCGATGACCTGGACGCGGCACTGGCGCAGCATGCCCACATGCGATCCCGCCCGGTGTGGATGGTGCATCGCAAGGGCAAGAACCTGGGCAACCACCCGGGCGATTCCGCGGTCCGCGAGACCTGTCGCGCGCGCGGGTACATCGACACGAAGACGTGTGCTGTTTCGCCAGCCTGGTCGGCCACGCGCTATTCCGCCAAGGCGACGCCCCCCTGACCGTCGGAGGAGATGGCGGGGTCTCCGCCATCGCCGCCAACGCGCTACCGGTTCGGCTTGCCCGGCAACGAGAGGTCGCCGGATGCGGTCTTGAACACATCAACAACGCACAACAGCGGGTTGTGCACGCTCTCATGCACACGCAGCGCGGCCGTCACGCCGTCGAAGCGCGCACCACCGACCACGCCAATGTCGTCGAACGGCACGCGCACCTCCAGCGAACGGCCCTGGAAGCTCGGACTCCACCCAGGGCTGTCGATCAAGATGGGCAGGCCCGGCCAGGTCTTGGGCAGGCGCGGCTTGGCACCGGGCGCAATGTCCGCAACCTTCAGCGCATTCTTGCCGCAGGCGTTGTCTGGCTGCAGCACCACCCAATGCGAATGCCACACGTTGCCATCGTTGCCCCGGTCGCCGTCGCCGTTTTCATCGAAGAGCGGCGTGTCATCGAAGTCCGGGTGCGATGTGACGGCCAGGGCCAGAATGCCGCTCTTGGGTTCGAAGCCCACCGCGGATGGATCGATCGTGGTCGGCCACACGTACGAGAACACCGAACTGCCGGCCAGCTTGCCGGACTTCGCGGGCTTGCTGCCACCTCCCTCGCCCGAGACAGCGATATGGAACACCGCCACGTTGCCGATCGTCGTGATCTTCGTGTGGACGATGTCGAAGGCCGGCGCGACGGTGGCCGACGGTGCGGTCTGAATACCACCGGTGTGCCCGTCGTGGGCCCCGGCGGAGGCGCATGCGAGTGCGCAGGCGGCCGAGGAGAACAGACGGCGAGCACCGGCACTGCAAACGCCACTGTTGCGCGGCGGCCGAACAGCAACAGCGGTGGATGGCGAGATGGGGGAGGACATGGGATTCCTTGTCAGTCGATGAGATGCGTGCGGGATCTGCACGCCACCAGTGTCTGGCGCATCCCTGGACGGAAAAATACAATTCGTCTTCAATACCATCCCATTCGTCCATGGCATGCGCCCCCCTCTCGACCGACTGACTTCGCTGCTCGAGCGCTTCCATGCGCGCGCCCATTTGTTCCATACCGGGCCCCTGTGTGGCGTCACGCATTTCGCTGCCGAACCGGGGCGTGGCTTTCTGCATGTGCTTCGGCGGGGCGAGATGGCGGTCACGCACGGCAGCCGCAGCGGCGTTCGCCGACGCATCCAGGTGAGCGAACCGAGCCTGCTTTTCTATCCGCGGCCGCTCTCACACGATTTCCACCATGCACCGGCCGAAGGCTCCGATTTCACCTGTGCGTCGATTGATTTCGACGGTGGACAAAGCAATCCGCTGGTGCGGGCGCTTCCGCCCCTGGTGATTCTCCCGTTGGACCAGGTGCCGGGACTGGGCCAGTCACTGGCCTTGCTCTTTGCCGAGACGGATCAGCTGCGCTGCGGGTCCCGGCTTCTCGCCGACCGGCTGTTCGAGGTGGTTCTGATCCAGCTGCTTCGATGGGTCCTCGACCATCCCCAGCAAGCCGGAGTTCCTGGGGGCCTGTTCACGGGGCTGTCACATCCACGCCTCGCGGCTGCGCTCGTGGCGATGCACGAGCAGCCCGGCGAAGCCTGGACCCTTGAGCGCATGGCACAACAGGCCGGCATGTCGCGCAGCGCGTTCGCGGGCTGCTTCAGGGAGGTGGTGGGTCAGACCCCGGCCGACTACCTGGCCGGCTGGCGGCTCAGCCTGGCCCAGGCCGAGCTGCGCAATGGGCGGCCGCTGAAGGCCATCGCCACCGACCTCGGCTACGCCAATCCGTCGGCCTTCGCCCGGCTGTTCACTCACAAGACGGGGTGCTCGCCGCGACAGTGGCTTGCCGCGAATACGGACGCTTGAACGAACCCAGCGCCCATCGCAGACGTTAAGCTTCACGCCATGACCGTCGCCACCCCATCGAACACGTTTTCGGGCGCCAACAGCTATTTGAACCCGGGCGCCAGGAAACCGGGGGGCATCCTGCGGCACATGCTTTCGCTCGACGACTTTGAACGCGCCGCCCGCAAGCGTCTGCCGCGCCCCATATTCGGCTACATACGTGGTGCAGCGGAAGACAACCGCTCGCTGGACGACAACGCCCTTTCCTTTGCGGAGTGGGCCTTCAAGACCCGGGTCCTGATCGACGTGTCGGCACGCACTCAACAAGTCGAACTATTCGGCAGGGCATACGCCTCGCCATTCGGCATTGCCCCGATGGGCCTCAGCGCGCTGTCGGCCTACCGAGGCGACATCGTCCAGGCCCTCGCCGCCCGGGCGGCCGGCATTCCGATGGTGCTGAGCGGCTCCTCGCTGATTCGCCTGGAAGACGTTATCGCTGCCGCCCCTGACACCTGGTTCCAGGCGTACCTGCCCGGGGATGAGAAGCGAATCGATGCCCTGCTCGATCGCGTGGCCGCCGCTGGCTACCGCACGCTCGTCGTCACCGTCGACCTGGCCGTGGCCGGCAACCGGGAGAACAACGTGCGCAGCGGCTTTTCCACGCCGCTGCGGCCATCGCTCCGCCTCGCGTGGGACGGCTTGACCCGGCCACGATGGCTCGTCGGCACCTTTGCCCGCACCCTGCTGCGCCACGGCATGCCCCACTTCGAAAACTCGTTCGCCGAACGCGGCGCCCCCATCCTGTCGTCCAAGGTGCTCCGCGACTTCTCGGCCCGTGATCATTTGACGTGGGCTCATGTCGCACGCATCCGGGCGCGCTGGAAAGGCACGCTCGTCTTGAAAGGCATTTTGAGCGCCGAAGACACCATGCTGGCACGAGCGCATGGGGTCGATGGCATCGTCGTTTCGAACCACGGAGGCCGCCAGCTGGACGGCGCCGTGGCGCCGCTGCGTGTGCTACCCGAGGTGGTCGCAGCCGCCGGGCCGATGCCCGTGATGCTCGATGGCGGCGTGCGGCGCGGCACCGATGTGCTCAAGGCGCTGGCCCTGGGTGCGAAGTTCGTTTTCCTGGGCCGCCCCCTCCTCTATGCCGCAGCCGTTGCCGGCGAGTCGGGCGTCGCCCATGCCATCGGCCTCATGCGCGATGAAATCGACCGGAACATGGCGATGCTCGGCGTGGGGCGTTGCAGCGAACTCACGCCCGCTCTTCTGATGCGCCTGGAGTGCTGTGGCGGGCAGCGGGAAGAGTGACCGTCCCGTCGGCTGGACCGGGGCTGTCACACGGTTCATTCTCCCTGCGCCTGGACAGCATGAACAAGAACCTCCTCGGGTAGCCCTTGGCCCCAGGTATTCATGCTGAGCAAAATCGATTCGAGGGATGTGCCCAACGGTGTCAGCTCGTACATCACCCGTGGAGGCGTTTCGGCAAATGCCGTCCGCGTCACCAAGCCACTTTCCTCAAAGCGACGCAGCCGATGGGTGAGCGTGTGCGCGCTGATACCTGGCAGCGCGCTCCGGAGCTCGGTGAACCGCTGCGGGCCATGCAACAGTTCTCTCACGATCAGAGTGGCCCAAGGTCCGTCGAGCAGGAGAAGAAACCTCTCCACGCCACAAGATGGCAAATTTTTGCGGGCCATGTGAATCCTGAGAATGAGGCAATCAGTATCGCCTGCGTTCCCCATCTGGAATAGATGCCCTGAACGCTGACTCTTGCCCGACCTCACCCCTTCACATCGGCAAGCCAGGTTTGAACACTTCGCGGGATGAGTCC
Source organism: uncultured Rhizobacter sp. (assembly GCA_966212105.1). GTDB lineage: Bacteria > Pseudomonadota > Gammaproteobacteria > Burkholderiales > Burkholderiaceae_C > Rhizobacter. The sequence continues at coordinate 6,600 of CBIHPH010000085.1, read as the reverse complement.
GAGCAGTCGCTGAGCGCTGGTACGCTCATCGATCACATTCGCCGGAACTTGCGCCAACGCCTGATACAGGCCGACGACGGGGTCAGCTGCAGGCCCGAACATCGGCCTGAGCAATGCGCCGAATGCCTCGGGCGTCGCTGCCTCAAACACCACTGGGTGTCCCAGCTGTTGCGCAAATCCATCGGCCAGGTCTTTGCCTTGAAGGCCAGGCAGGTGGCCGACCCCAACCACTCCGCCGATCGAATGGTCATGCAACAGGCGCTCGGCCACTTCGGCAACGTCAAGGTGAGAACTCCACGAGACCGGGTAGTCGGCTCGGAGCGGGTAGCGCAACACGCCCTCGTGCTTCACGGGATGGAGAACAATCGGCAGGAACAGGTTTTCCAGATACAGCCGCGGAGCGATGATGGCGTGCGACACACCCGTTGCCTCAATTCCGCGAATCAAGGTCGCCATCGCACTGTCATCCGGCGCCTGGAGAGGTGTCATCAATGATCGTGCCACTGGTCGAGACCACCACGCGCTTTGGTCGTGCTGTCGTGATGGCGGAGACGATGTTCCTGGCGTGTTGCAAGCGAACTGGTTCGGGCGCCATTGGCAGATGAACGAAAACGCCGTCAGCTTCGCGGTAAGCATTCTCCAAGGACTCCACCGAGTCATTGTCAAAGCGGGGATTTGCGCCTCCGCGTGAACCGAGAACCCTCTGTCCCGCCCCAATCAAGCGCTCCTTGAGAGGACCGCCTTGTGCACCGGTTGCTCCATGAATCACATATGCCACAGGCCACTCCAACTTTTGTAAAAGGAGTGGCAATGGTGCATTTCATGCATCAGTTACGTCAAATGCACTAATGGAGTTTTTTTCTTGAATTGAACGTCGAATCGTTCCATGTGGCGACTGTGCAATGCGTCTTCGCGGCATGTCGCCGCGGCACCAAGGCATCAAGAGCCTCGCTGGCGCGGCAGCCGAAGAAGGCTTTACTTCAAGCGATAGATCACCATGCCACCCAGCCCAAGGACAAGTGTGATCAAGCCCCAATACTCAAACGCGATGAATTGGAAAGAGTGCCGTCCACCCGAGACGACTTTCTTCGTGCCAAAAAAGTTGCGCTCGTAAGGCGTCTTGTCTCGATTGAGCCACTTGCCTGCAGCGAAGATCAACAGCGAGCTGACCAGGACTCCCATCCCGATGCGCGTTTCGGTGTAGACGGTTTCAAGCGGAAGACGAACCGGGAAGGTCAGCCTCGTGCTGCAGCCCAGGATGGCCAGCAGCCAGATGACTGGCACAAGAACGCCATACCCTGTATAGAACACGTCTTCTCGGTTCCTCGGGATCACTCCCACTCGATCGTCGCCGGCGGCTTGCTCGACACGTCATAGGCCACCCGGTTGATGCCGCGCACCTCGTTGATGATGCGGCCCGACACCTTCTTCAGCAGGCTGTAGGGCAGCTCGGCCCAGTCCGCGGTCATGAAGTCGGTGGTCTGCACGGCGCGCAGGGCGACGACGTGGTCGTACGTGCGGCCGTCTCCCATCACGCCCACGCTCTTGACGGGCAGGAAGACGACGAAGGCCTGGCTCGTCAGCTCATACCAGGTCTTGCCGGACACCGTGTCGCGGGTGTTGCGCAGTTCCTCGATGAAGATGGCGTCTGCACGGCGCAGCAGATCGGCGTACTCGCGCTTGACTTCACCGAGGATGCGCACCCCAAGGCCTGGTCCGGGGAACGGATGGCGATACACCATCTCGGGCGGCAGGCCGAGCGCCACGCCCAGCTCGCGCACTTCATCCTTGAAGAGTTCGCGCAGCGGCTCCAGCAGCTTCAGGCCCAGTGTTTCGGGCAGGCCGCCCACGTTGTGGTGGCTCTTGATGGTGGCCTTCTTGCTCTTCGGGCCCCCGGACTCCACCACATCCGGATAAATCGTGCCCTGCGCGAGCCAGCGCGCGTTCGTGAGCTTCTTGGCCTCGGCCTGGAACACTTCGACGAATTCGCGGCCGATGATCTTGCGCTTTTGCTCCGGGTCGCTCACGCCGGCCAGGTGGCCGAGGAACTGCTCGCTCGCATCCACATGGATGACCTTGGCATGCAGGCGGCCCACGAACATGTCCATCACGAGCTGGCCTTCGTTCAGGCGCAGCAGGCCATGGTCGACAAAGACGCAGGTCAGCTGGTCGCCGATCGCGCGGTGGATGAGTGCGGCCGCGACGCTGGAATCAACCCCGCCGGACAGGCCGAGGATCACCTCTTCGTCACCCACCTGCTCGCGGATGCGCTCGACGGCTTCGGCGATGTAGTCGCGCATGACCCAGTCGGGCCTGGCCTTCGCGATGTCGAGCACGAAGCGGCGCAGCAGCGCCTCCCCCTGCAGGGTGTGGGTGACCTCGGGGTGGAACTGCACGCCGTAGTAGCCCCGCGCCTCGTCGGCCATGCCGGCAATGGGGCAGCTCGGCGTGGAGGCCATCACCTTGAAACCCGGCGGGAGTGCGGTGACCTTGTCGCCATGGCTCATCCACACCTTGAGCATGCCGTGGCCCTCGGCGGTGCTGAAATCCTCGATCGATTGCAGCAGCTGGGTGTGGCCGTGCGCACGCACCTCGGCGTAGCCGAACTCGCGGTGGTCGCTCCATTCGACCTTGCCGCCGAGCTGCGCGGCCATGGTTTGCATGCCGTAGCAGATGCCCAGCACCGGCACGCCCGCATCCCACACGGCCTGCGGGGCGCGCAGTTGATGGTCCTCGTAGGTGCTGCCGTGGCTTCCGGACAGGATGATGCCCTTCGGCGCGAACTCGCGAATGAATGCGTCGCCGACATCGTTCGGATGAATTTCGCAGTAGACGTGGGCTTCCCGCACGCGGCGTGCGATTAGCTGGGTGACCTGGGAGCCGAAGTCGAGGATCAGGATCTTGTCGTGCATGCTGGTGCCGGGAAAAAAACAGTCAATGGGCGGCACCGGCAGCAGGTTGGAAAGCCCGCTGCGCGTGGTGCCTGAAATGGCGGAATGCGATGAGCGCGGAGACACCCAGCAACGCCGCAGAGAAGAAGAATGGTGCCCCCACCCGCCAGTCACCGGCCGGCAGGTGCGAGACGATGCCGAGGAGCGGCGTGGCAATCATCGGTGCCACCACGGCCATGAGGCTCGACAGCGAGGCCAGGGCCCCCATCGCCTGACCCTGCGTGCGCGGGTCCGCGGCGTTGGAGACGATGCCTTGCATGACCGCTGCCACCGTGAAGCCAAGCAGGTTCAATCCAATGATGGCGTACATCATCCAGCCCTGGGATGCCAAGCCCCACAACGCATTGGCCGTGGCGGCCGACACGAGTCCGACGCGCGCGAGCCAGGGCGCGCCGAACCGCTTGAGCAGACGCTGCAGCAAAACGCCCTGAACGAACACCGACATGACACCCACGGCAAACAGCGACCACCCGTTCTGCTCCGGCGACCAGCCGAAGCGGAAGGTGGTGTAGAGCACCCATGAGCTGTGGAGCATGAACTGGGCGAGGTTGCCCAATGCGATGACGACCACGAGCCCGCCCACACTCTTCAGGTCGGCGAGGTGCCGGAACGAGGCGATGGGGTTGGCCGAGCGCCATGAGAGCGGTCGGCGCTTGCTGGCATCCAGCGACTCAGGCAACACGAAGTAGCCGTAGATGAGGTTGGCAATGGCCAGGCTGCCCGCCAGATAGAAGGGCAAGCGGATGTCCATGTCGCCCAGCAAGCCACCCATCACCGGCCCGACGATGTAGCCGATGCCGAACATGGCGCCCACCTGGCCGAACCGCTTGGCACGGTTCTCCGGCTGCGAGATGTCGGCCACGTAGGCATGGGCCACGGCCACGTTGGATTGCAGCGCACCACTGACGATGCGGATGGCCACCAGCATCCACAGCTCGGTGGCGAGCGCGGTGCCGAAGAAGCTGAACGCGAAGCCGCAAAACCCGATCAGCAGCACCGGCCGGCGCCCGAAGCGGTCGGAGAGCGCGCCAAGGATGGGGGAGCAGATGAAGTTGGCCGTGCCGAACGTGGCCATGATGGCACCGTACCAGAACGCCTGGCTCGCCTTGTCCGCGGTGAACTGCCCCACCAGCACCGGCAACACGGGGATGATGAGGCCGATCGCCACCATGTCGAGCAACACGGTGAACAAGATGAAGCGCATCGCCGCCGACCGGCCGGCGGCCGGCGGCGGGGTGACGGTAGCAGTCGTGGTCAACGGAACGTTCGACGCGGGCATCCGGCCCGGTCACTCCATGCGGTAGTTGGGCGCTTCCTTGGTGATTTGCACATCGTGGACATGGCTCTCGCGGATGCCGGCCGAGGTGATCTCGACGAACTCCGCCTTGCTGCGCATGTCCTCGATGGTCGCTGCGCCGCAGTAGCCCATCGAAGCCCGCAGGCCGCCGGCCATCTGGAACACGATGCTGATCATGGAACCCTTGTAAGGCACGCGGCCCTCGATGCCCTCCGGCACGAGCTTGTCCGCGTTCGGGTTGGCGCCGGTGTTGTCCTGGAAGTAGCGGTCGGCGCTGCCTTGCTGCATGGCCCCGATGGAGCCCATGCCACGGTAGCTCTTGTAGCTGCGCCCCTGGAACAGCACGATTTCGCCGGGGGCCTCCTCGGTGCCGGCGAACATGCCGCCCATCATGACGGTGTGCGCACCGGCGGCGATGGCCTTGGCGATGTCTCCGGAATAGCGGATGCCACCGTCGGCGATCAGCGGCACGCCGCTGCCCTCCAGGGCCTTGGCCACGTTGTCGATCGCGGTGATCTGCGGCACCCCCACCCCCGCGACGATGCGCGTGGTGCAGATGGAGCCAGGGCCGATGCCGACCTTCACACCATCGGCGCCCGCCTCGGCCAGCGCCAGTGCCGCGGCGCCGGTGGCGATGTTGCCACCGATGACATCGACCTGCGGGAAGTTCTGCTTGACCCAGCGCACGCGGTCGATCACGCCGGCGCTGTGGCCGTGGGCCGTGTCGACCACGAGCACGTCGACACCGGCCTTGACCAGCAGCTCCACGCGCTCTTCCGTGCCATCGCCCACACCGACTGCAGCGCCCACGCGCAGCTTTCCGTGCGCGTCACGCGCGGCATTGGGGAAGTTGGTCTGCTTGGTGATGTCCTTGACCGTGAACAGGCCGCGCAGCTCGAAGGCGTCGTTGACGACGAGCACCCGTTCGAGCTTGTGCTTGTGCATGAGCGCCTTGGCTTCCTCGAGCGTGGCGCCTTCGCGCACGGTGACGAGGCGCTCGCGCGGCGTCATGATCTCGCGCACCGGAATCTGCATGCGGGTCTCGAACCGCAGGTCGCGGCCGGTGACGATGCCCACGACATGGCCGTTCTCGATGACCGGGAAACCGGAGATGCCGTGCTGGCGCGACAGGTTGATGACGTCGCTGACCGGGACGCCAGGAGAGATGGTGATCGGGTCGCGGAGCAGCCCGGACTCATAGCGCTTCACGCGGGCCACCTCGGCCGCCTGCTGCTTGGCCGTCAGGTTCTTGTGAACGATGCCGATGCCGCCTTCCTGGGCGATGGCGATCGCAAGACGCGCTTCGGTGACGGTGTCCATCGCAGCCGAAACCAGGGGGAGGTTCAGGCGGATGTTTCGAGACAGTTGGGTGGAGAGCGAAGTGTCGCGCGGCAACACTTGCGAGAACGCGGGCACCAACAACACGTCGTCGAAGGTGAGCGCTTTGCCAAGAAGGCGCATGAGGGAAGCTCCTGACGCAAAAGCGAATTATACGGACTCCGGAACGCCCCTCATGCCCCGGACTGAACGCAAGTTGCGAAACCCGCACGGTTGCGTGCCATGCCGTTGTCCAGGAGAGACGCTGCACCCGTGCCTCAGGCGGTCTTGCACCGCGCTTGCTGCTCCATACCGTGAAAACATCACGAACGGAGGGCAGTCCCTGCCCCGCGCCACACAAACCGTGACAGGGTCAGCGGCACTGCACGATGATGGCGCACTACACTTTCGCCCATGACAATCAGTCGTTCACGCCTTTCGCTGCAGCTCGGCCTGTCGATGGCCGTCGCGGGCCTGGCGCTCGGAGTCTGCACCGCGGCACAGGCCCAGTGGAAGTGGCGCGACACCAACAACCGCGTCCAGTACAGCGACCTGCCACCGCCGAGCACCGTCCCGGACTCGGCCATCCTCCAGCGCCCTGCAGGCGCACGCCGCACCACGGCCCCGGCGCTTGCGCCGGCCGCATCGGCGGCCTCCGGCGCCCAGGAGACCGCCAGCGGCCCGGCCCGCACGGTCGACCCCGAACTGGAAGCCAGGCGCAAGAAGGCCGAACAAGATCAGGCTGCTGCCCGAAAGGCCGAAGAAGACAAGCACAAGGCCGCCAAGGCGGAGAACTGCACGCGGGCCAAGTCCAACCTGAAGGCCATCGAAGAAGGCCAGCGCATGTCGCGCACGAACGCCCAGGGTGAGCGAGAAGTCTTCGACGACAAGATCCGGGCCGAGGAAAGCAAGCGCACCCGCGACATCATCGCATCCGAATGCAAGTGAGCCGGTGGCGTCAGGCTCTCTGGCGCTGACGCACCCGCGCTCTCTGGCCATGCCTGAGCCGGCGCGCCTCCTTCGGATCCACCGTCA
>CBIHPH010000084.1:0-18726 GCA_966212105.1 uncultured Rhizobacter sp. | reverse complement strand
CCGCCGGGCGACCCGTGGCGCCCCTCGGGGGCAGGAGCGAAGCGACTGGGGGGCCCTATACAACTACGGGCTCGGGCTCGAGGCGAATGCCGAAGCGGCCGTAGACGCTTTCCTGGATCGCCCTGGCCAGCAACATGACTTCCGAGCCGATGGCCCCGCCGCGGTTGATGAGCACCAGCGCCTGTTTCTCGTACACGGCGGCCTTGCCCATGGATTTGCCCTTCCAGCCGCAGGCGTCGATCATCCAGCCAGCAGCGAGCTTCATGCTGCCGTCGGGCATCGGGTAATGCACGATTTCGGGATCGCGGCCGATGATGTCGCGACACTGTTCGGGCGTGACCACCGGGTTCTTGAAGAAGCTGCCGGCGTTGCCAAGCACGGACGGGTCGGGGAGCTTGGCCCGCCGGATGGCGCAAATCCAGTCGAACACCTGCTTCGCCTCAGGTTGGGCCACACCGCTCTCGGCCATCTTTCGTTCGATCTCCAGGTAGCCGAGCACGGGGCGCCACGGCTTGGGCAGGCGAAACCGCACCCGTGTGATCACCACCCGGCCTGCCAGCGAATGCTTGAACACGCTGTCGCGGTAGCCGAAGGCGCAGAGGTCCGGGCCCAAGGTCACCGTGCGGCCGGTCAGCAGATCGACCCCATCCAGCGATTCGAAGCGATCCTTCACTTCCAGGCCATAGGCTCCAATGTTCTGCACGGGAGAGGCGCCCACGGTGCCCGGGATCAACGCCAGGTTCTCCAGGCCGGGCAGTCCCTGGTCGAGCGTCCAGGCGACGAATTCATGCCAGGATTCGCCGGCACCCGCCTCGACGATCCAGGCGTCGGCCCGCTCCTCGACCAGGCGGCGCCCGCGCACCTCGACCTTCAGCACGAGCTGGGGCATGTCTTTCGTCAAGACGATGTTGCTGCCGCCGCCGAGAATGAACTTGGGCGAGCGCCCCAGCTCGGGATGAGCGACCACCTGGCGCACGCTGGCGTCGTCCGTCACACGGACGAGGGTTTGCGCCACGGCCGGCAGGCCGAAGCTGTTATAGGGTTTCAAGCTGACGCCGGACTCGATTTGCATGGCAGAATTTTCGCTGATTCAGCGCACCCGGAACAGAACAATGCCCAGCTTCGATGCCGTCCTCGATCCCAACCTCGTGGAGGTTCGCAATGCCGTCGACAACACCGCGAAGGAAATCGGCACGCGATTTGATTTCAAAGGTTCCTCGGCGAAGGTGGAACTCAAGGACAAGGAGCTCACCTTGTTCGCCGACAGTGATTTCCAGATCAACCAGGTGATGGACATCCTGTTGGCCAAGCTCACCAAGCGCAACGTCGACATCCGCTTCATGGACCGCACGGCGAAGATCGAAAAAATCGGCGGTGACAAGGTCAAGCAGGTCATCACCGTCAAGAGCGGCATCGATTCGGACACCGCCAAGAAGATCCAGACCGTCGTCAAGGGCAGCAAGCTCAAGGTTCAGGCCTCGATCCAGGGCGACACGGTGCGGGTCACAGGCGCCAAGCGCGACGATCTGCAAGCCGCCATGGCCCTGATCCGCAGCGAGGTGGCCGACGCCCCCCTCTCGTTCAACAATTTCCGGGACTGACCGGTGCGCATGACGGCGGCCGGCCTGGCGGTCCTTCTCTGGGCCGGCAGCGCCGCTGCCCAGACCGTGTCGATGAGCGGCAGCCTTGGCTCCACCAAGGCGCTTTTGGTGATCAACGGCAAGCCGCAGACCGTCGCCGTGGGCAGCACGGTGCAGGGCGTGCGGCTCATCAGCACCGGCCCCCAGGAGTCCCTGGTCGAGGTGGGTGGCAAGCGCGTGGTGCTGCAGCTCGGCGCGGCACAGGTGAATCTGGGCGGGGGTGGCAGCGAAGGCGGCAATGGAACCCGCATCGTCCTCACGGCAGGCCTCGGCGGGCATTTCACCACCATCGGTGCCATCAATGGCGGGGCCGTGCAGTTCATGGTCGACACCGGCGCCACCGTCATCGCGATGAGCGAAGCCGATGCCACGCGCATCGGCCTCCGGTACCGCGACGGCAAGCGCTCGATGGCCAGTACGGCAAACGGCAACGTGATCGTCTATGACGTGATGCTGAGCTCGGTGCGCATCGGCGACGTCGAGCTGCACAACATCGAGGCATCCGTCATACCCGGCAACATGAGCCATGTGCTGCTTGGCAACAGCTTTCTGTCGCGCTTCCAGATGACCCGCAAGAACGATGTGTTGACGTTGGAGCGCCGTTTCTGACCGCTCTGCCTCGGTCACGGGCTTTGTCAGCTCGCTTCGCATCGCTCCAACCTCGTCATCCCGGCGAAAGCCGGGACCCACCGCCCCAGTGGGCACCGGCTTTCGCCGGTGTGACAGGAGAGTGAGGGGCGAGCGAGCAAAGCGAGCAACGCCCCGAGGCGCGCACGACAGGCAGGCAAGCGAAGCGAAGCCGCACATCAAGCCACACGCGAGCCCGGGTCTCCCGGGCGACCCGTGGCTCCCCCTTGGGGGGACCGGCGCGCCAGCGCCGTAGAGGGCCCAATCCTGCCGGGCGACCCGTGGCGCCCCTCGGGGGCAGGAGGCGAAGCCGACTGGGGGGCCTACGTCCGTGTCGAAGTTCTCGCTCGAAGCTGCTTGTCGCCGGACGCTTTGCTGGAAAATGCCTACGTCTTCATCCTGGGACATGCCGTGCCCGATCGACCGCCCATCGTGTTCGTCCATGGAAACGGTGATACCGCCGGGCTCTGGATTACCACGATGTGGCGCTTTGAATCGAATCACTGGCCACGGGATCGGCTGCACGCCATCGATCTGCCTTATCCGATGGCCCGCGACGATGACCGGCTCGCGCAGGCGGGGCGCAGCTCGAGCGATGACCATGTGGTCTGTCTCTCGGCAGAGGTGGAGCGGGTGCTCGCGGCCTCGGGCGCAGGACAGGTCGTGCTGGTCGCCAATTCTCGCGGCGGATTCGCCGTGCGCCGATACGTGGCGAACGGCGGCGCACGCAAGGTGTCTCACGCGGTGCTGGGGGGCACGCCCAACCATGGCGTCTGGACGTCCCTGGTCCACGCCCCCGGCAGCGAGTTCAACGGCGCCGGGCCGCTGCTCACGGCATTGAATGCGCCAGGGCCGGACGGTCGTGAGGTCACGCCCGGCGTGGCCTGGCTCACGCTGCGCTCGGACGGCAACGACAAGTATTGCCAGCCTCATGGCGGGTGGCTCGGCGCGCCTCACCTGGCCACTGGTGTCCAGGCGGACAGCCCCGAGCTGCGCGGTGCGACCAATGTGGTGTTGCCAAGCGCCGATCACCGGGAGACGTCCTTCGGCCCGCAGGCCTTCGCGCACACCTGGGAGTTCCTGACCGGCACGCCCCCCATGTCGCTGGACATCACGCCCGAGCCTCGGTTGCGGCTCGACGGGAAGGTGTCCGGCTATGGCATGGACAACCGCCATGGTGTCGATCCCTCGAACCTCCCGCTCGTGGGTGCACGGGTGGTGGTGTACGCCACGCACCCCGCCACCGGCGAGCGGTTGGGTGCAGCCGTGCACCAGCGCACCGTGGGGCCCGACGGCCGCTGGGGTCCGTTCGATGCACAGGGCGGACAGCCTTACGAATTCGTGCTGAGCGCCGAGGGCTATGCCACGACGCACCTGTACCGTTCGCCTTTCCTCAGATCTTCCGGGATCGTTCACCTGAGGGTCGAGCGCCTGCCGCAGCCGGGCACGGACGCCCTGGCCCTCGTCACGATGAGTCGCCCGCGCGGCTACTTCGACCGCGCCCGAGACCGCATCGGGCTCGACGGCGCAAGCCCCCCGCCCGACGTGCCGGCCGGCGTGGCCGGGGTCTCTTCAGCCGTCGCTCGCATCACGGACCGATGCCACCGCACGGTCGCGGGACAATTCAATGGTGAACACATCGCGGGACGTGCATGGCCGCTGGCCGAGGGCCATGTCGTCACGCTCGAACTGCACCATTGACATGAAACTCTCCCAGCTGCTTTTTTCTCAAGGTTTCGGCGCGCGCCGGGAATGCGAAGGCTTGATCGTGGCCGGCCATGTGACCGTGGCCGGCACGCGGGTGACCGACCCATTCGCCGATGTCGATCCCACCGGCCTGGCCTTCACGGTGCGCGGCGAACCATGGGCCTACCATGAGAAGGCGCTGCTCGTGATGAACAAGCCACAGGGCGTGGAGTGCTCGCAGAAGCCGAAGCACCATCCGAGCATCTACAGCCTGCTGCCAGCCCCGTTGCGCCGCAGGGATGTGCAAAGCATCGGGCGGCTCGACGAGGACACGACGGGCCTGCTGCTCTTCACGGACGACGGCGCGCTGATCCATCGGCTCACGTCGCCCAAGAAGCATGTGCCGAAGGTCTACGAAGTGACCTGCAAGCACCCGGTGACGGCAGACCAGATCGCCCGCCTGCTCGAAGGCGTGAAGCTCATCGACGACCCGGCCACAGTCAAGGCCGTGGCCTGCGAGCCCACAGGCGAGCTGACGCTGCGCATGACCCTCGTGGACGGCAAGTACCACCAGGTCAAGCGCATGCTGGCAGCGGTGAGCAATCGGGTCGAAGGTTTGCATCGCAGCGGGTTCGGCGCACTGGCCCTGCCGCCCGATCTGGCGCCCGGACAGTGGCGCTGGCTCAGCGGACCGTCCGACATCGTGCCGAAATAGCCCCAGGCGTTCGAGCAGCCATCGGCGGCACAATGCAGGCCATCCATCGATTTTTTCGATGACGCCCTGTCGCCAGGGAACGGTGGCGATCACGGAAATCACACGATGAACCTGCGCTTTGTCGAAGCATTTCACTGGGCCGTGATGCTCAAGAGCGTCACCCGCGCGGCCGAGAAGCTCAGCATCACCCAGTCCGCATTGTCCAGCCGCATCGCCGCACTCGAAACGGAGCTGGGGGTGCTGCTGCTGGATCGCCGGGACAAGCTGTTTCGCCTCACCGTCGCAGGGCAACGGTTCCATGACCTGTCGCAGAACCTGCTCGTGATGCAGATGCAGATCAAGGAGGAAATGGGCGCGGGCTTGATGCGTTCACGGGTGCTGCGCATCGGCGCCATCGAATCCGTGGTGCACAGCTGGCTCGCCCCATGGCTCAAGCACATGCAGGCCGAACACAGCGACTTCGAACTCGAACTGACGGTCGAAACGAGCCCCATCCTCGTGGACCAGCTCCAGCGCGGCAAGCAAGACATGGTGTTCGCGGCACTGCCGGCATCCGGTGAAGGGATCCGGACCCGCGCGCTGCCGCCGATGACGATGAACTTCGTGGGCCATCAGGTGTTGCACCCGCGGCGCCTCTACAAGATGCGGGACCTGCTCGGCTTCGATCTGCTGACCTTCCAGCGGGGATCGCAACCTCATGTGACCTTGCTGGAACTCTTTCGCAATGCAGGCAGCGAGACGCCGCGCGTGCATGCCATCCAGTCGGTCTCGGCCATGGCGCAGCTCGTCGAGGCAGGCTTCGGCATCGCCACGCTGCCCCGGGCGGCGGTCGATCATTTGTCGCTGCGCTTGCCGCTGCGCGTTCTTCAGACGGATGTGGTGCTCGAGCCGCTGCCGATGCATGCGAGCTATCGGGAAGACCCCACGTCGCACCTCACCGAAGCGGCCCTGGCCTCCGCAGTGGCGCATGCAACGCAGCGCCGGGCTGGAACACGGCGCACTGCCACCTGATTCGCAGTTGCCCGCGAAGCCGGGCGTGAACAGGCATCAAAGCTTCAGCTGAGCGAGCGCGGCCTGCAGCCCGGCCACGCCCCCGACGCGCTGGTCGTTGATGAAGACCTGGGGCATCTGCCGCACGGAGGGGCCGCACTTTTCGTAGAAAGCCTTTCGCTGCTCCTCGTCATCGATCTTCACCTCCTCGAACCCCAGATTGCGGGACTTGAGCAGGTTCTTGACGATATCGCACTGAGGGCATGCGGACTTCGAGTAAACGGTGATTTTGAGAGACATGCTCCAAGTGTAGGCTCAGGGCCTCCATTGACATGCCGCCACGCGATGAGGCGTCGAGTGGTTGTAGGCATTGAGGATTTCGTCACGAACCGCGAAGCGCACCGCCCTGTGCACCGTCTCCGCTCACAAGAAAAATCGATGACCTGAGCGAGAAATTTTGCGTTGGCGGCACGCTGTCCAAATTCCCACAATGCCCTCATGCGTAAAGCGCGGGAACTGGAAGGAAGATGGAAATGATGCTAGGTGCAAACCCTGAGGCGTGTTTCACAGACCCTCGTGAGGCACTCTGTGACGCCGCATCCACCGGACGAAGCGTTCGGCTGGCCGCCCGCAACGGCCAGTTGAACGGGCACACCGGCGGCCTCGCCGGCGAATACGTCCAGGGCAATGTCGTCATCCTGCCGAAGTCGCTGGGCGCGGATTTTCTCAGCTACTGCCAGAACAACCCGAAGCCGTGCCCGCTGCTGGCGGTGGGCGAACCCGGCGAGCCGATGATTGCGTCCCTCGGGGCCGACCTCGACATCCGCACCGACGTGCCTCGCTACCGCGTATGGGAACACGGTGAACTCGTCGATGAGCCCACCGACATCCGCTCGTTGTGGCGCGACGACCTCATGAGCTTCGTCATCGGTTGCTCATTCTCCTTCGAGCATGCGCTGCTCGCCGGAGGCATCCCGCTCCGTCACGTGGCACAGGGTCGCAATGTCGCCATGTACCGCACCAACATCGAGACCACGGCGGTCGGCGCCTTCCGCGGCCCGATGGTGGTATCGATGCGCCCCATGAGCACTGTCGACGCCATTCGCGCCGTGCAGATCACATCGCGGCTGCCGAAGGTGCACGGCGCACCGGTGCATTTCGGCGACCCCGGGCACATTGGCATTCACGACCTCGCGCAACCCGACTATGGTGATCCGGTGGATGTGCTCCCCGGGGAAGTCCCGGTCTTCTGGGCGTGCGGTGTCACGCCGCAGGCGGCCATCGCCCTGGCCAAGCCGGCGTTCTGCATCACCCACGCGCCCGGCGCCATGCTGGTCACCGACCTGCTCAATCGCGAATTGAGTGCCTGAGAACCACCCGAGGGCGGCCGTGCCGCTCCCCTGAGATCGCTTTGATTTCTGATCAACCAAGGAGAAGTGAACATGCGTAGAAACTTCATTCGCACCATCGTGGGAACTGCCGTGATGTCGTGCCTGGGCGTATCGGTCCATGCCCAGCAACAGGAGATCCGCATCGGCGCGATCTATCCGCTCACGGGCGCCGCCGCATCGGCAGGCGCCGAGATGCGCCAGGCGATGGAGCTGGCCGCGGACATCATCAACAACGGCGCCAAGAGCGTGCCCGACCTGCCCTTCGCCCAAGGCGGCGGCCTGCCCGGCCTGAAGGGCGCGAAGATCAAGCTCATCTTCGCGGACCACCAGGGCAACCCGCAGACCGGCGCGACCGAAGCCGAACGCCTGATCACGCAAGAGAAGGTGGTGGCCCTGATCGGTGCCTACAGCAGCAACGTGACGGCCACCGCGAGCCAGGTGGCCGAGCGCTACAAGATTCCGTTCGTGACGGCAGAGTCGTCCTCGGCCTCCCTGACGCAGCGCGGCTTCAAGTATTTCTTCCGCACCACGCCGCACGATGACCTCTTCGTGCACAACGCCTTCGAATTCATGAAGGACCTCGAAGCGAAGAAGGGCTTCAAGGTGGGCGGCATTGCCAGCTTCAACGAGAACACGCTGTGGGGCAACGAGACCACGAAACTCCAGGCCAAGCTGGTTCCAGAGTTCGGCTTCAACCTCCTCAAGCAAATCACCTACCCGGCCAAGAGCACGCAGCTGACGTCCGAGGTGCAGTCGCTCAAGGTGGCCAACCCGAAGGTGGTGCTGCAATCGTCGTACCTCGGCGATGCAATCCTGTCGATGAAGACGTACAAGGAACTGGGATTCATGCCCGACATGATCCTGGCCAACAACGCAGGCTTCACGGACACCGAATTCATCCGCACACTGGGCAAGGACGCCGAGTACGTCATCACGCGCGAGGTGTGGGCGCTGGACTTGACCAACCGCAACCCGCTGATCAAGGAAGTCAACAACCTGTACTTCAGCCGCACGAAGGCGAACTTCACCGGCAACTCGTCGCGCAGCTTCACGGGCGTGATGGTGCTCGCCGACGCCATCAACCGTGCGAAGAGCACAGACCCCGAGGCGATCCGCAAGGCCCTCACTGAGACCAACCTCCGCGCAGAGGACCTGATCATGCCGTGGAAGGGCGTGAAGTTCGACGCCACCGGCCAGAACACGCTGGGGCGCGGCATCCTCGTGCAGATCGTCGACGGCAAGTACAACACCGTGTGGCCGTTCGCCATGGCCTCGCGCGAGGTCGTCTGGCCGATGCCCGGCTGGGACAAGCGCAAGTGATGCGCGCGCTCCGCCGCTTTCTCGGCCCGGCCTCATGGGCCGGGCCCCTGCCCGCAACGCGCGAAAGACTGTCATGACCTTTGAAATCCTGCTGCAGACGCTGGCCTCCGGCGTGCTGATCGGGCTGATCTATGCGCTTGTCGCGATCGGCCTGACCATGATCTTCGGCGTGATGGACATCGTGAATTTTGCCCACGGCGAATTCCTGATGCTCGGCATGTACGCGAGCTTCTGGCTGTTCTCGCTGTATGCGCTCGACCCGATGTTCACGCTGCCACTCACCGTACTGATGCTGTTCGGCGTCGGTGTGCTCATCTACAAGACCGTGATCCGCCGCATCATCGACGCACCGATGTTGAGCCAGATCTTCGCCACGTTCGGCCTGATGTTCCTGCTCCGTGGCATCGCCCAGTTCCTGTGGAAACCGGATTTCCGGTCGATCGAAAACTCGATCGTGAACGGTGGCGTCAACCTCCTCGGCATCCAGCTCGGCCTGCCTCAGTTGGTGGCCGGCCTGGGCGCGGTGGTGGTCACGGGGACTGTCTACTGGTTCCTGCACCGCACCAAGCTCGGTGCGGCGCTGGAGGCCACCGCGGCCGACAAGGAAGCCGCCCGGCTGATGGGCATCGATTCCCACAAGATGTTCGCACTCGCCTGGGGCATCGGGGCCGCCTGCGCTGGTGCGGCCGGTGCGCTGTTGTCGACCTTCTTCCCGATTTTTCCGGAAGTGGGGGCCACCTTCATCCTGATCGCCTTCGTGGTGGTCAACCTGGGTGGGTTCGGTAGCGTGGCCGGGGCGTTCATCGCGGGCATCCTCATCGGCGTGATCGAGGTGATGGGGGGCCTGCTGCTGGGCCCGCAATACAAGTTGGCCGTGGTGTTGGTGCTGTTCCTGGCAGTGCTGATGTTCCGGCCGCAGGGCCTGATGGGCAAAGCCTGAGGAACCGCACATGAGAACATTCCCTTCACTCCGACGCGCCGCCTTCGGGCGCGTGTCCCCCTGGCTGTTGGCCGGAATCGCAGCCGCCGCGGCGGTGCCTGTTTTCGTGGACAGCCCGGCCCACCTCAACTTCGCCATCCTCGTGCTGATGGCCGCGCAGCTGGGCGTCGCCTGGAACCTTCTGGGCGGCTATGCCGGGCAGGTCTCGCTGGGGCATGCCGCGTTCTACGGGCTCGGCGCGTACACCTCCACGATGCTGCTGCTGAACTTCGGCGTGAACCCCTGGCTCGGCATGGTGGCCGGCGGGCTGGTGGCGGCCGTCAGCAGCCTGGCATTCGGCTGGTCGTGCTTCCGGCTCAAGGGTCACTATTTCGCGATGGCGACCATCGCCGTCGCCGAACTGGTGCAGATCCTCTTCACCAACTGGGAATTCGCGGGCACGGCGGTGGGCCTGTACATCCCCATGTCCGAACAGGGCTGGAAGTTCATGGTGTTTTCCGACAAGCTGCCCTACTACTGGCTCGCGCTCGGCCTGCTGGCCGCCACGCTGGGGGCCACCTGGTGGATCGAACGAAGCCACGTGGGCTACTACCTCCGCGCCGTCAAGGACGAGCCTGATGCGGCCCGCAGCATCGGCATCAACATCAGCCGGTACAAGCAGATCGCCCTGTCGATCAGCGCCTTCTTCACGGCCATGGGCGGCAGCCTGTACGCCCAGAAGGAGCTGTACATCGATCCGGGTTCGGTGTTGTCCACGGCCTTGTCAATCAAGATGGCGCTGGTGTCCATCCTCGGCGGCGTGGGCACCCTCTTCGGACCGGTCGTCGGCTCGGTGATCCTGACCCTGATCGAAGAGTTCACTCGCATCTTCTTCGGCGGCACGGGCCGGGGCACCGACACCATCATCTACGCGGCACTGATCGTGGCCATCGCGGTCTTCTATCCGACCGGCATGGTGGGCTGGTGGCGCGAGCGGGTGCGCCGGCGGGGCCTGTCCCGCGGCACATCGGCCGGGCTGAAGGAAACGGACGCCAAAGCGATGCTGCCCCGTTCATCGTCTCAAGGAGGTGCGCTGTGAGCCTGCTCGAACTTCACGGTGTGACCAAACGGTTCGGCGGCCTGGTCGCCAACCAGGACGTGTCCTTCACCGTCGATGCCGCACAGATCGTGGGCCTCATCGGTCCCAATGGCGCCGGCAAGACGACTTCCTTCAACTGCGTGGCGGGTTTTTGCGCGCCCACGACCGGCGACATCGTGTTCAACGGGCGGAAGATCTCCGGCCTGTCGCCCGAGGCCTGTGCCCGGGCCGGCATCGGTCGCACCTTCCAGGTGGCCCGCACCTTCACGAGCATGACCGCCTGCGAAAACGTGCTCACCGGCGCACTGCTGCGGCACAAGCAGGTGCGTGCGGCCCGCGAGTGCGCGCAGGCGTGGCTGTCGTTCGTCCGGCTCCAGGCCCTGGCGGATCGCCCGTCCGGCAGCCTCACCATCAGCGAACAGCGGCGCCTGGCGGTGGCACGCGCGCTGGCCACCGAACCGCAGCTGCTGCTGATGGACGAGGTGATGGCCGGGCTCACCCCGTCGGAGGTGCGCGAGATGGTGGACGTCGTCATGCAGATCCGGCAGAAAGGCATTGCCTGCCTGATCGTCGAACACGTGCTCGAGGGCATCATGCCCATCGCCGACAAGATCGTGGTGCTGGACCGGGGCGTGAAGATCGCCGACGGCACGCCGGCCGCGGTGTCGGCCAACCCGGCCGTGATCTCCGCCTACCTGGGGGACGCCTGATGAACGCCATGTTGAAAGAACCCATCCTGCGCGTGTCCAACCTGAGCGTCAGCTACAGCGGCGTGCAGGCCTTGCAGGCCGTGAACCTGCGGGTGGAACCGGGGAAGATCGTCGCGCTGGTCGGCGGCAACGGCAACGGCAAGTCCACCACGCTTCGCGCGGTGGCCGGGCTGAATGCCGTCGATGCCGGGGACATCCATTTCGAAGGCAAGCCGGTGAAGGCCCTTCCGGCCCACAAGCGGGTACCGCTGGGCCTGTCCCTGGTGCCGGAAGGGCGCAGGCTGTTTCCGCGCCTCACGGTGTTGCGCAACCTCGAGCTGGGTGCCTACACGCGTGATGACCAGGACGAGGTGCGCGAAGGCATCGAGCGGATGCTCACGCTGTTCCCCATCCTGAAAGAGCGTTCCGAACAGCTGGCGGGCACGATGAGCGGTGGCGAGCAGCAGATGCTGGCCATCGCCCGCGGCCTGATGGCACGGCCCAAGCTGCTGATGCTCGACGAGCCGTCCTGGGGCATCGCGCCCAAGTTCGTCAGCAAGGTGCTCGACGTGATCCAGCGCGTGAACGAGACCGGGGTGTCGGTGCTGCTGGTGGAACAGAACCTCCACAAGGCCCTGTCCATCGCACACCACGCCTACGTCATCCAGACGGGTCGCATCGTTCTCGAAGGCGCCGGCCAGGATCTCTTGCACAACGAGGACGTGAAGAAGGCATACCTCGGCCTCTGACGGACACCGGCCTCATGGCATTCCGACCCCGCGTCAGCGGGCCGTCGGTGGGGCAACGCACGCTTTTTTTTGAAGGAGCAGGTATATGCAGCGAAGAAGTTGGATCGCCGGCGTCGGCCTGGGGCTCCTTCTGGGGCAAGCGCGCGGGGCCCGCACATGGCAGATGGCCACCGGCTACGCATCGGACGCGTTCCAGACCCGCAACGTCAAGTCGTTCACGGACGAATTGGCGAGGGAGACGGCCGGAGCGATCACGGTCCAGGTGCACGACAACAACACGCTCGTGCGCATGGCCGACATCGCTCAGGCCGTGCGCGAGCGGCGCGTCGAATTCGGCGAGGTACTGCTCAGCAGCGCCCTGCCCAAGGAGATCACCGCGGCCGGGGCGGATGCCGTGCCCTTCCTCACCCGCAGCGACGGCGACGTGAAGCGGTTGTGGACTTGCCAGCGGCCGGTGCTGGACCGTCAGCTGGCCCGCATCGGGCTCAAGGCGCTCTATGCGGTGCCCTGGCCACCCCAGTGCCTTTATTCATCCGTCCCGCTGGCACATCCGCAGGACCTGGCCGGCTTGCGCATGCGCACCTACAACCCGAGTTCCGAGGCCATCGCCAAGCTGCTCGGCGCCGTGGCGGTCGACGTGGCCACGGCCGATGTGAAGCAAGCCGTGGCCGAGGGCCGGATCGACACCTTGATCACCTCGGCCGTGACGGGCGTCGATCAGGCGCTCTGGACACGCATGAAGTACCTGTACCTCATCAATGCCTGGTCGCCCAAGAACCTCGTGTTCATGAACGCGGCCGCATGGCACGAACTCGGGCCCGATCTGCAGGCGGCGCTGGCCCAGGTCGCTGCACGGGCGGAGGTTCGCGGATGGGAGGCCAGCGCCGACGCCGCGAAGCTGTCCCTCGCCACCCTGCGGTCACGCGGCATGACCATCGACTTTCCGTCTGCTTCCCTGTCCACCGCGTTGCGGCGCCTGGGGGAGCGTTTTTCCAGAGAGTGGGTCCGCACCGCGGGCTCCGATGCCAACCAGATTTTCGTTCCCTATTACTCCGCTTCAACCCAACACGATTGAGGACCCCATGTCACAACCGATCGACCACCATCCCGACGCACGCTGGCAGTTCTGGATCGACCGCGGCGGCACGTTCACCGACCTCGTGGGCCGCGCGCCCGACGGCAGCCTGCACACTCTGAAGATGCTCTCGGAAAACCCTGAGCAGTACCGCGACGCTGCGGTCGAAGGCATCCGGCGGCTGCTGGGCCTGGAAGCCCATGAACTCATCACGCCCGAACGGGTCGAGTGCGTGAAGATGGGCACCACGGTGGCCACCAACGCACTGCTCGAGCGCAAGGGCGACCGCACGGTGCTGGTCACCACGGTGGGCTTCCGGGACGCGCTGCGCATCGCCACCCAGGCCCGCCCCCGGCTGTTCGACCGGCACATCGTCTTGCCCGAACTGCTGTATGACCGCGTGGTCGAGGCCGATGAACGCATCGGCGCGGACGGCACGGTCGTGCAGGCGCTCGACGAGGCCCAACTGCGCACACGATTGCAGCAGGCGTACGACGACGGCATCCGGGCATGCGCCATCGTGTTCATGCATGGCTGGCGGCACACCCAGCACGAGCTGGCCGCGCAAACCATCGCCCAGGAAATCGGCTTCACGCAGATCTCCGTGTCGCACCAGGTCAGCCCGCTGATGAAGCTCGTGCCCCGAGGCGACACGACGGTGGTCGATGCCTATCTGAGCCCCATCCTGCGCCGCTATGTCGACCAGGTGGCCGCGCAGATGCCGGGCGTGAGGCTCTTTTTCATGCAGAGCTCCGGCGGGTTGACACAAGCCGAAGCGTTCCAGGGCAAGGACGCCATCCTGTCGGGCCCGGCCGGCGGCATTGTCGGCATGGTGCGCACCGCGGTGGAGGCCGGCCACCACAAGGTGATCGGCTTCGACATGGGCGGCACCTCCACGGACGTGTCCCACTACGCGGGCGAATTCGAGCGTGCCTTCGAAACCCAGGTGGCCGGGGTGCGCATGCGTGCGCCGATGATGAGCATTCACACCGTGGCCGCAGGGGGCGGATCGGTGATCCGCTTCGACGGTGCACGCCTGCGGGTGGGGCCCGAATCGGCCGGCGCCAATCCAGGCCCGGCGAGCTACCGGCGTGGCGGCCCGCTGGCCACCACCGACGCCAACGTGATGCTCGGCAAGATCCAGCCGGACTACTTCCCGAAGGTCTTCGGCCCGCGCGCCGATCAGCCCCTGGACCGCAATGAGGTGCAACAACGCTTCCTGGACCTGGCGCGCCAGATGACCGAAGCCACCGGCCGCGCCACCACCCCTGAAGACGTGGCCAGCGGCGCGCTCCAGATCGCGGTGGCCAGCATGGCCAATGCCATCAAGCGCATCTCGGTCGCCCGCGGCTACGACGTGACGCAGTACACGCTGCAGTGTTTCGGCGGCGCGGGCGGCCAGCATGCCTGCCTCGTCGCGGATGCACTCGGCATGAGCACGGTCTATGCGCACCCCTTCGCCGGCGTGCTGTCCGCGTTCGGCATGGGGCTGGCCGACCAGACCGTCATGCGCGAGGCGGCCGTGGAGCGCCTGCTGGACGAGGACGGCTTCCTCGCGGCCGTGCAGGTCGCCATGCGTCTGCAGTGCGAGGCCGAGGCCTCGCTGCGCGCTCAAGGCGTCGATGCCGCCCTCATCCGCACCCTCCACAAGGTGCAGGTGCGCTACGACGGCACCGACACCGCGCTGGCCTGCGACCTGCACATCATGCAGAAGACATCCGAGGCGCTCGCCGCCATCCGCGACCAGTTCGAGACCGGGTACCGCCAGCGCTTCGCGTTCCTGATGCCGGACCGTTCGCTGATCATCGAAGTGGTGTCGGTCGAGTCGATCGGCACGGGGGAACGCCCGCATGCCCTGGCCGATGTGCGTGAAGGTCGCCATCACGTGCCGGCGCCGCTGGACACCATCCGGATGTACTGCCAGGCCGACGACCAGCCCGCCGGGTGGCGTGATGCCTCGCTGTACCGCGTGGAGGAGCTCGAGCGAGGTGCCACCATCGACGGGCCCGCCGTGCTGGCCGAGCGCAACGCCACCACGGTCGTCGAAGCCGGATGGCAGGCGCGCGTGCTGGCGCATGGGGTCGAGCTGCGCCGCGTCAAGCCGCGCGTCGCGGTGCATGCCGTCGGCACGCAGGCCGATCCGGTGATGCTCGAGGTGTTCAACAACCTCTTCATGAACATCGCCGAACAAATGGGACTTCGGCTGCAGAACACAGCCTACTCGGTCAACATCAAGGAGCGGCTCGACTTCTCCTGCGCGCTGTTCGATGTGGACGGCAACCTGATCGCCAACGCGCCGCACATGCCCGTGCACCTCGGGTCGATGAGCGAGTCGATCAAGACGGTCATCGACGGCAACCCGCAAATGCGGCCGGGAGACGTCTTCGTGCTCAACGACCCGTACCACGGGGGCACGCACCTGCCGGACATCACCGTCGTCACGCCCGTGTACCTCGACGCCCAGGATTCGCGCCCCTCCTTCTACGTGGCCTCGCGAGGCCACCATGCCGACATCGGCGGCATCACGCCGGGCTCGATGCCTCCGTTCTCCAAGTCCATCGTCGAAGAAGGCGTGCTGATCGACAACTTCAAACTCGTGGCCGAGGGGCGCCTGCGCGAGGATGAACTGCGAGAGCTGCTGGCCAGCGGCCCTTACCCGTCGCGCAACCCGGAGCAGAACCTGGCCGACCTGCGCGCGCAGATCGCGGCGAACGAGAAGGGCGTGCAGGAACTCAAGGCCATGGTGGCCCAGTTCGGCCGGGCGACCGTGGCGGCCTACATGCGCCATGTGCAGGACAACGCCGAAGAATCGGTGCGCCGCGTCATCACCGCGCTCAACGATGGCGAGTTCACCTTGCCGCTCGACAACGGCGCGAAGATCCAGGTGCGCGTGCACGTCGACCAGAAGGCACGCAGCGCCACCGTCGACTTCACCGGCACGAGCGCACAGCTGGACAACAACTTCAATGCGCCCAGAGCCATCACCATGGCGGCCGTGCTGTACGTCTTCCGCACCCTCGTGGATGACGACATCCCGCTCAACGCCGGATGCCTCAAGCCCATCCATGTCGTGGTGCCCGAGGGTTGCATGCTCAATCCGCTGCCCCCCGCTGCCGTCGTCGCCGGCAACGTGGAGACGTCGAGCTGCGTCACGAATGCGCTGTACGGTGCCCTCGGCGTCATGGCCGCCAGCCAGTGCACGATGAACAACTTCACGTTCGGCAACGATGAATACCAGTACTACGAAACCATCTCCGGCGGCTCCGGCGCCGGGGCTGGCTTTGCCGGAACGAGCCTCGTGCAGACCCACATGACCAACTCGCGGCTCACCGATCCCGAGATCCTGGAGTTCCGCTACCCCGTCCGCCTCGACAGCTACGAGATCCGCGCCGACTCGGGCGGCAAAGGTCGCTGGAACGGCGGCAACGGCGGCGTGCGGCGGGTGCGGTTCCTCCAACCCATGACAGCGTCGATCCTGAGCAACGGCCGCCTCAACGGGGCGTTCGGGATGGCCGGCGGCCAGTCGGGTGCGGTCGGGGTCAACCGGGTCGAACGGGCGGACGGCAGCCATGAACAGCTTGGCCACATCGGGCAGGTCGACATGGGCGCCGGCGATGTGTTCGTCATCGAAACCCCGGGGGGCGGAGGGTACGGCCGGGCCAACTGAGCAAATCGGCACAGACGCTCATGCAGTGAAAGAGCGCACCGTGAAAGCCTTGTTGGCCGATGACGATGCCACCAGCCTGCTGGTGGCCACGACCGCGCTGGAAATCCTCGGTTGCGCGGTCGTGCCCGTCATGAATGGCCGGGACGCGTTCAAGCTCTTTCGCCAGGAGCGGTTCGACGTCGTATTCCTCGACCACCGCATGCCCGGTTTGCCCGGCCCGACCGTGGCACGCCTGATGCGTTGGCACGAGATTGCCGAGGGCCTGGCATGCACCCCGCTGGTGGCGTTGACGGCCTGCGCCATGCCGGACGAAGTTGAGGTTTTCGTCACATCCGGCATCGACGACGTGCTGCTCAAGCCCTTGATGCTCGATAAGCTCGAAACTTTGATCGAGTCGTTGAGCGCTGGGCGTTCTGGCCAGCATCGCGCCTCTGCCTTCCGAGGGCCAAGATGACCTCCCTGTCTCTCCGAACCAAACTCTGGGCTCCGCTGGTCGTGTGCTGGGTCGCGTTGCTGGCGCTCACGTTGTTCAATGCCTGGTCGGCCAGGTCGGCCGCATTCGACGCCCGCCAACAGGCGCTGGCCGACGTCATCGACATGGCGCACAGCCTGATCGCCGGCGTCCAGGCCGAAGTTCAGGCCGGACGGCTGACACAGGAGGCCGGACAGGCCCAGGCGGTCGCGCGGGTGGGGTCGCTCAAATACTCCGCCGGTGCCGGCTACGTGACCATCGTGCTCACCAACTCCGTGGTGCTCAACAACCCGGCCAGTCCGAAGGTCAACGGCAAGAACATGGCCGACTTCAAGGACGCCAAGGGAAACTTCATCTACCGCGACATCGCGGCCGCGGGGGGGTCCTCCTCCGGCGCGGGCTTCATCCGGTACTGGTGGCCGCGGCCCGGTGCAGAAGTGCCAAGCGCCAAGATGTCGTATGTCAAGCGCTACGCCCCCTGGGGATGGGACCTCGTCGCGGGCGACTACGTGGACGACATCGAGCACAACTTCCATGCGGCGCTCATCAAGTCGTCGGTGGCGCTCGCCGTGCTCGGCCTGCTGATCACGGTGATTGCCGGTGCCGTGACCCGCAACGTGCTGCGCACCATCGGTGGCGAGCCGGAGGAAGCCGCCGACATCGCCCGGCGCATCGCCGCGGGCGACTTGACATGCCCTGCGGGCGACCGTCCCCCGAGTGCGCAAGGCAGCGTGCTGCATGCCATTGAACAGATGCGCCAGCAACTGGAGGCCCTCGTCGCGCGCATTCACGCATCCGCCCGATCGATCACGGGATCCGTGCGCGAGATCGCCGGCGGCAGCCTGGATCTGTCGTCCCGCACCGAAGCACAGGCGAGTTCCCTGCAACAGACCGCCGCATCCATGGAAGAGCTGACTGCCACGGTCAAACAGAATGCCGAGCACGCCCGGCAAGTCAGCGACCTGGCCGCTTCGGCCTCCTCGATCGCCGAACAAGGCGGCAACGTCGTCCAGCAGGTCGTGGACACGATGCGCGAAATCGACGCATCGTCCCGAAAGATTGCCGACATCATCGGCGTCATCGACGCCATCGCCGTCCAGACCAACCTGCTCGCGCTCAACGCCGCGGTGGAAGCCGCACGTGCCGGCGAAAACGGACGCGGATTCGCCGTGGTCGCCGCCGAAGTGCGCACCCTGGCCCAACGCAGCGCATCCGCCGCGAAAGACATCAAGCGCCTGATCCTCGATTCCGCCACCACGGTGCAAGCCGGTTCGCAGCGTGCCGACCAGGCCGGCACGACGATGCGCGACGTCGTCACCCGCGTGCGCAACGTATCCGGCATCGTGGCCGAGATCGCATCGGCCAGCCACGAGCAAGGCAACGGCATAGAACAAGTCAACCAGGCACTGGTGCAAATGGATCAGGCCACCCAGCAGAACGCCAGCCTGGCCGAACAATCCACCGCCGCCACCCAGCTGTTGCAGCAAGCGGTAGGCGACCTGATCGAGACCGTTCAAGTCTTCAAACTGTCAGGCGCCGAATCCCATCAGGCGGAGCCCACCGGAGGCGGTGGGTCCCGGCTTTCGCCGGGATGACGAAGGGAGAACGATGCGAAGCGAGCTGAGGCGCGCGGGCACGGCGGTGTCTCGTACGGTCACGGTGGAGCTGGAGACAGTGGTCGTGCGGG